>CAYOYY010000001.1:0-161528 GCA_964408295.1 uncultured Desulfobacula sp.
ATGAGCCCGACGAGCTACCAGACTGCTCCACCCCGCATCAACGAAAGGCAATATAATAAATTGCTGTGTATGTGTCAACCTTTTTTCAAAATTTACACAATGATATTTTTTATAATTCTTCAAGTGCCTGTTTCAGCTCGGTTATGGAAGCTGTTGCTGTTCCGACCTTGCCCACGACAATTCCGGCTGCTGCATTGGCAATCATGGCGCTTTGTCTGAATGAATACCCCACGGCAAGGCCAAGGCCCAGAATCGAAATAACAGTATCGCCTGCTCCTGACACATCAAAAACCTGACGTGCCCTTGATTCTATCATGTACGGGCCTGCATCTGATTCAAACAATGCCATACCGTCACGGCCGCAGGTGATAAGAAGCTTTTCAAGAGCTGCATCCTTCATGATTTTTCTGCCTGCCCTGAAAAGATCATCTTCAGAACCGATCTGCATATGGGCTGCTGCTGCTGCTTCCTTTTTATTCGGGGTCAGAACAGAAACCCCTGAATATTTGGAAAAATCAAGGGATTTAGGATCAGCAAGAACTGGAATCCCATGAAAACCTGCAAATGACACGGCAGCCTGCACAAGTTCATCAGTAACAAGGCCCTTGTCATAATCAGAAATAATTACAAGATCAGCATTGCAGGTTTTTTTTTCAATTATCCTGACCAGCATTTCAGAGCTGGCCGGATTTATGTCTTTTTTTATTTCCCTGTCAATTCTTATGACCTGCTGGTTTGATGCAATCACCCTGGTCTTGCGTGTTGTCGGGCGGTCAGGCTCACTTATTATTCCATCGGTTTCAATGCCGAGGGATTCCAGTTTTTCAAAAATCATTCTGCCTGCCATGCCTGTTCCGGCTGTACCAACAGCCATGACATCTGCCCCCATTGCTGTAAGATTGTTTATGACATTGCCGGCCCCCCCAAGGGTATGGGTTTCTCCTGTAACACACACCACAGGAACAGGAGCTTCAGGTGATATACGCTCCACTTTGCCCCAGAGATACTCATCTATCATCAGATCGCCGATAACAAGGGCTTTTACCTTTTTAAATTCATCTATCTGGATCATGGACAGCATCATCAATTATCCAGTATGGATTTTATCATTGTTTTAAGTTCCTGATAATTGCCTGTCACAGGAAACTGCGGAAAATCTTTGACAACTGAATCAGGCGGGTTAAAGAAAAAGCCCTGGTCAGCTTCCTGTATCATTGCAGTGTCATTGTAGGAATCTCCAAAAGCCACCACATGATAATTCATATTTTTAAGGGCTTTTACTGCCTGCTGTTTCTGGTTTTTGATCCTGATATTATAATCTATTATATTACCCTGTTCATCAATTGTAAGATTATGGCAAAGCAGGGTAGGATAATTCAATTTTGCCATCAAAGGCCTTGCAAACTCTTCAAAGGTGTCTGACAGAATGATAATCTGGGTTCTGCGCCTTATCCAGTTCAGAAGGTCAAGGGCTCCGTCAAGCGGTTCAAGACAGGCTATGACATCTTCAATATCCTTAATTTTAAGCCCGTGTTCCTTTAATATGGCAAGACGTTTTTTCATCAGAACATCATAATCGCTTATATCGCGTGTGGTGAGCTTCAGCTCATCAATTCCGGTTTTTTCCGCCACATTAATCCATATTTCAGGCAGAAATACCCCTTCAAGGTCTGCTACAAGTATTTTCATTTAAATCAAGGTCTCCTTTTCAGCAGTTATCTTCTATCCTGATTACAACGGGAGTTCCTGTCACAGTTTCAGTACCAAGGATCTGTTCAAGGGCATCCTGAACCCATGCCTCCCTTGCTGTGTGTGTAATCATTACAACCGGCACATGCCCATCGGTTTTACGCCCTCTCTGGTGAACAGATTTTATACTGATATTGCGGGCGCCTAAAATACCTGATATCTCTGCCAGCACGCCTGGATGATCCTTGGCGTCAAATTTCAGATAATATTTTGTATAAAGCTCTGACATGGGAAGAACAGGCCGTGATATTATATTGTCTTCAGGGTATCCCATGATGGGCACACGTCTTGTAATCCCGGAAATAATGTTTCTTGCAATATCGGCAATATCGCTCAGCACTGCGCTTGCCGTGGGCATCATTCCGGCACCATGCCCGTACAGCATTGTCCGGCCTGTGGCATCGGCATCAATTGCAATGGCATTCATGGAGGAATCAACATGGGACAGAGGATCTGAATCAGGTATCATTGTGGGATGCACCCTTGCTTCAACATGGTCTCCCTGTATTTTCCCGATTGCCAGAAGTTTGATTGTATAGCCAAATTCCCTGGCAAATGCAATGTCATCAGGAGTGATATGCCTTATGCCCTCAACATGGATATCCTTTAGATTGATATGCATTCCATGGGCAAGGGAATTTAGGATTGCAAGTTTGTGGGCAGTGTCAAATCCGTCTATGTCAAGTGAAGGCTCAGCCTCGGCATAACCAAGTTCCTGTGCCATCTTAAGGGCATCTTCAAAGGATGACCCGTCCTTTGCAATTTTTGTCAGAATATAATTGCATGTCCCGTTAAGAATACCTGACATGGATTTGATATTGTTTGCCACAAGGGATTCTCTCAAGGATTTTATTATGGGCATGCACCCGCCGCAGCTTGCTTCAAATGCAAGGTCAACCCTGTTTGTACGGGCCATGGACACAAGCTCATTGCCATGGTTTGCAAGAAGTGCCTTGTTGGCAGTTACAACATGTTTTTTTCTGTCCAGTGCTGTTTCAATAAACTGTTTTGCAATGGTTTCTCCACCAATGGTCTCAACAATGATATCAATGGAAGGATCATCAAGAATGCTGAGAGCATCATTTACAAGTGCTGTGTCTCCAAGTTCGATTCCTCTGTCTGTTGCTGTATCAATATCAGCAATGGTTTTCAGGTTCAGGACAGCCCCGATCCTGGATTCCAGCAGTTTTTTCTTTTCCTTTATCAGTTTTGCAACACCAGCGCCCACAACGCCATAGCCCATAATTCCGATATTGATTATTCTCATCCCCATAAAACTCCTGATAAATCCCTTATGGTTAAAATTAAATTTAGATACAATATTCACATCATGATGTCAAAAAGCTTTTGACTTTTCAGGCCATTCTGAGTATTGTTAAAAGGTTTTTTACTATGAAATCAATGAAATTCAAAGAAGGTGATCTTAATATGAACGACCCCTTGACCTATGCAGATTCAGGTGTTGATATTGATAAGGCCAACAGGCTTGTGGACAAAATAAAAAAGATTGCAAAATCCACTCCAAGATCTGGGGTAATGGGTGAAATAGGTGGCTTTGGCGGTCTTTTTTCCCTGAATGTTTCCAATATGGCAAATCCAGTTCTTGTAAGCTCCACAGACGGGGTGGGAACCAAGCTGAAAATTGCCTTTATGATGGACAAGCACGATACAATCGGAATAGATCTGGTTGCAATGTGCGTAAATGATATCATTGTCCAGGGAGCAAAGCCTCTTTTCTTCCTTGATTATCTTGCAATGGGAGTTCTTGACAACAATGTCGCCGAACAGATTGTGGCAGGGGTTGCAACCGGATGCACACAGTCAGGATGCGCTCTTATAGGCGGGGAAACCGCTGAGATGCCCGGCCTTTACAAAAAAGGCGAATATGACCTTTCAGGATTTTCAGTGGGGCTTGTTGACAATGACAAGATAATTGACGGTTCATATATAAAAAACGGGCACAGGCTCATCGGGCTTGCATCAAGCGGGCTGCATTCCAATGGATTTTCCCTTGTACGAAAAATCTTTTTTGAAAAATGCGGATACACTGTTGATACAAAGATTGATGAACTTGGAGTGTCTCTCGGAGAAGAACTGCTCAAGCCGACTGTTATTTATGTGCCCATTCTTTTAAGTCTTTTAAGGGACCTTCCTGTTCACGGAATCGTCCATATCACGGGCGGCGGCATTGATGAAAATATTGTGCGTGTAATCCCTAAAGCCTGTAAAGCCATTATTCATAAAGGCTCATGGCAGGTACCGCCCATATTCGAAATTCTGGAAAAACAGGGCTGCGTTCCTGAAATTGAGATGCACAGAACATTTAACAACGGCATAGGAATGGTGCTTGTGGTGCCTGAAGACTCTGCCCAGGAAATCATGGACAGGCTGGGTGCCATGGATGCTGAAGCATATTTCATAGGTAAAATAGAATCCAGAAACAATAATGAGCCCCAGACTCAATGGGTCTGATTTTTAAATTCATGTCATGATTATACTGGGGATTGAATCTTCCTGCGATGAAACTGCTGCCGCACTTGTCCGGGACGGCAGAGAAATACTGTCCAGCGTTGTTGCATCTCAGATTGATGTCCATAACCAGTACGGCGGAGTCGTACCAGAGCTTGCCTCAAGAATGCATCTTGAAGCCATTGTGCCTGTGGTGGAACAGGCCTTTGGCAAAGCAGGGCTCAGGGTCGATGAAATTGACGCAGTGGCGGCAACAAGAGGGCCCGGTCTTACAGGCGCGCTTCTTGTGGGATTCACGTTTGCCAAGTCATTTGCATGGGCAAAAAACCTTGATTTTGCCGGAGTAAATCATCTGGAAGCACATATTCATTCCCTTTTTCTTTCAGACAACCCTCCTGAGTTTCCATTTACTGCCCTTGTCGTATCAGGCGGGCATACCAATATATACAATGTAAGCTCAGAAGATGATTTTGAACTCATGGGTCAGACAAGGGATGATGCAGCAGGAGAAGCATTTGACAAGGTGGCCAAAATGCTGGGTCTTGGTTATCCGGGAGGGCCTGTCATTGAAAAAACAGCCATTGGAAAAGATCCCGGCCTTATTTCATTTCCAAGAACCATGCTTGAACCTGAAAGCTTTGATTTCAGTTTCAGCGGGCTTAAATCCTCTGTGGCACGCTATATTCACACAGAAAATATCAGAACAGATTCTGAAAAAGCACAGGTTGCCGCCTCTTTTCAGGAAGCTGTAATTGATGTTTTAAGCGCCAAGGTGATCATGGCAGCCCAGCACAGGGCAAACTCCATGATAGGAGTGGCAGGAGGCGTATCTGCCAACAGAACCTTTATTAAAAAACTGTCAGAAAAAGCACGGAAAAAGGGAATAAAAGTTTTTACCCCTCCCTGTGACCTGTGCGGAGACAACGGGGCCATGATTGCTGCAAGGGGATATTCCCTGATACGCAAAGGCAGGCTTTGCACTCTTGAACAGGATGTCTTTTCAAGGGCAAAAATCAATCCTTCAGGTTTCTAAACCTGGACCGGATATCTCAGATAATTATTTTTTAATTTTTCTATCCTTTCACAGGACTTCATACCAAGGTCAAACAGGTTCTCGTCCTGTTCCAGAAGCCTTGCTGCCTCAGTAAATGCAATGTCAATATCAGGGCCTTTGTGGCATATGAGGGCAATATCAATGCCTGAAACCATTATTCTGTAAATGCAGGTTTTCATGTCATGCTCAATGGCTTTCATGTCAAGGTCATCTGTCATGACAATTCCCTTGTAGCCCATCTGCCTGCGTAAAATCCTGTGTGCAATATTCTGAGACAGGCTTGCCTGCCATTTTCTGTCAAGGTCTGTATAAAGTATGTGTGACAGCATTATTCCTGAAATATTGCCGGTAATGGCTGCCTGAAACGGAATCAGATCTGAATTTTCAAGAACTGCATAATCCGTATCAAGCACAGGCAGAAAAAAATGGGAATCTTTTACAGTGCGGCCTATTCCGGGAAAATGTTTGGCAACTGCCATGATGCCGTTTTCCTGGAATGTGGAAATCATGTGCCTGCCCAGTTCTGAAACAGTTTCAGGGCCTCCTGCAAAGGCTCTTTTTTTCATTATGCTGTCTGTTCCTTCAGGCACGACATCGAGAACAGGGGCAAGATTCATGTTGATTCCTGCATTTTTAAGTTCCCTGGCTGTAATAAGGGCAAAATTTTCTGCATCCTTTACAGATCCAATAAAAGGATTGCCTTTAAACTGGGTAAAGGGCGGATCAAGCCTTGAAACTGTTCCGCCTTCCTGGTCAATGGCAATGAAAAGTGGAGGGATACCGCATGCTTTGGCATGGTCCTGGCATTTTCTGCAAAGCGCTGCAACCTGTTCAGGGCTCTGGATATTACGTTTGAACAGAATAATTCCGCATGCCTTTATATCTTCAATTATATGGCGCAGTTCATCATTGAAGTCTGTACCGTTGAATCCCAGCATCAAACGCTGGCCTGCCATATACCTGCAATCGGTTTTCCTGATTTTCATTTTATTTGCTTGACCTTTTCCCCTGCCCCATATTAGAACATGGTCTTTATTAATTTTTTAATCAATGTCATCAGATATCATGAAATCACAGACTTTTAAATCAGATTTTATATTGTTCTGCGTTGCAGCAATATGGGGGTTTGCCTTTGTCGCCCAGAGAATGGGCATGGACTATGTCGGGCCTTTTACATTCAACGGGCTCAGGTTTGTCCTTGGATGTCTTTCTCTTTTACCTGTAATAGTGCTTCAGCGCAACAGGTCAAATACATCTTCTGACGGGGGTAATATTTTTAAAGCCGGTTCCATTGCAGGTTTTTTTCTGTTCTGCGGAATTTCACTTCAGCAGATCGGCCTTGTCTATACTACTGCTGGAAAGGCAGGGTTCATAACAGGATTATATGTAATTTTTGTGCCAATCATCGGGCTTTTCCTTAAAGGGAACAGAACATCAACAGGTACCTGGGCAGGGGCCTTGCTGGCCTGTGCCGGCATGTATCTTTTAAGTGTCACAAAGGACATGAAAATAGGATTCGGAGATATTCTTGTTCTTTTTTCAGCAGTATGTTTTGCCTTTCATCTCATAATAATAGGCAGGCTGTCCAACAGGTTTGATACGGCAAAGCTTTCACTCATTCAGTGTATCGTGTGTGCAGGCCTAAGCCTTGGCGTGGCCGGAATTTTTGAATCCTTTGTTCTTGCTGATATTCTGAAAGTTGCAATACCTCTTTTATACGGAGGAGTATTGTCAGTGGGAGTTGCCTATTCACTGCAGATTTACGGGCAGAAAAACAGCCCTCCTTCACATGCTGCCATCATTTTCAGCCTTGAGGCGGTTTTTGCGGCAGTTGGAGGATGGCTTATTCTGAATGAAATCCTTTCAGGCAGGGCAATTTTAGGCTGTGCCATGATGCTTGCAGGCATGCTTGTATCACAATTGTCCAAAACAGGGTCAGGCCAGGCATGACAGATTTCAGACAGATGGAAAAAACTCATTTTTTATGATAATTAAAATCAAATAATAAAGAATGCAAAGGGGATCAATAATGAACACAAAAGAAATCATAGAAATGGAGAACAGGTTCGGAGCAAAAAACTACAAGCCTCTGGATGTCGTTCTTGAAAAAGGTGAAGGCATATGGGTATGGGATGTTGAAGGCAATAAATACATGGACTGCCTTGCAGCATATTCAGCAGTAAACCAGGGCCATTGTCACCCAAAAATCGTTCAGGCTCTTACGGAACAGGCCCAGAAGCTGTGCATAACATCAAGGGCATTTCGAAACAATCAATTGTCCCTTTTTTACAAGGAACTTTGTGAGCTTACACATTCCCACATGGTGCTTCCCATGAACAGCGGAGCAGAAGCTGTGGAAACTGTTATCAAGGCAGTAAGAAAATGGGGATACAGGACAAAAAACATACCTGAAGACAAGGCTGAAATCATTGTATGTGAAAACAATTTTCACGGCAGGACCCTTACCATTGTGGGATTTTCAACAGAAGAGCAGTACAGGGAAGGGTTTGGGCCCTTTACCCCCGGATTCAGGGCCATTCCGTTCGGAGATGCAAAAGCCCTTGAAAATGCCATCACAGAAAACACTGTTGCCTTTCTTGTGGAGCCAATACAGGGTGAAGCCGGGGTAATTGTCCCGCCTGACGGGTATCTCAAGGATGTAAGAAAAATCTGCACTGACAGAAAAGTGGCGCTGGTTTTTGATGAAATCCAGACAGGGCTTGGCAGAACAGGAAAACTTCTTGCAGAGGAACATGAAAATGTTGAATCTGATGTAACCCTGATAGGCAAGGCCCTTTCAGGCGGCTGCTATCCTGTTTCAGCAGTATTGTCCAATGAAGAAGTGCTCGGAGTTTTTCTTCCCGGAGATCATGGCTCAACCTTTGGCGGCAACCCCCTTGCCTGTGCAGTTGCAAGGCAGGCCCTCAAGGTTCTGACTGAAGAAGGCATGATTGAAAATGCAGCGCGCATGGGTAAATATTTTCAACAAAAGCTTGCCGGAATAAAAAGCCCATATGTCAGAGAAATAAGGGGCAAGGGTCTTATGATAGGCGTTGAGCTGCACCATGATGCAGGCGGAGCAAGACCCTTCTGTGAAAAACTGATGACAAAAGGACTGCTGTGCAAGGAAACGCATGAGCATGTCATAAGGTTTGCCCCTCCCCTTGTCATTACAGAACAGGAAATTGACTGGGCCATTGACAGGATAAAACAGGTACTTATTCCTTAAGAGTCTTTAATGCATCCTCAAGCTGCCGGGTGAGCTGGTCAGACAGCTGCCCGGCCTTTTCAAGACAAAGGGCTGTTGTGTCAAGCCCTGCCTCCTGTGCACGCCCTGCCCATGTGGTATATGTGTCCTTATGGCTGTTATTGTGTTCAATCCAGTGAACAAACAATTTTTCAAGTTTCTGCTCAAAACTGAGCTCTTCAGGATGGGAATGTGAATGGCTGTGCCCATGCCCGTGTGTATGGGAATGTGAATGGCCGTGATCATGACCATGGGTGTGTGAATGGCTGTGATTGTGACCATGACTGTGATGATGATGAATATGATCTGTCATAATAAGACTCCATTTAAATATTTTTCAAGTTGTACTGGCTCTGGTGTATGCTGATATGCCGGGTTCCACTGACTGAATGCATTGATTTCAATCCCGTTGTAAATTATGGATACCGGCCTGTCAGAAGACACAACAACCACGATAATACGGTTGTGATCAGCAGAAAATCTCAATGCTGAATTATATCTTGCTCCCCTTGCCATATTTTCCCAGTTGATGGTTTTCCCGTCAAGCAGGCATCCAAACCCGTGCATGCACAGGTCTGATCTTATATGAACTGCCCCGTCTATCTTCAGAAGTGAGCAGGCAAGCCTGACATTTCCAGGCTCCAGCAGGCTTAACGGCGGTTCAAGTATATGACCTGACAATTTCACAGGTTTCTCATTCAGGTCAATCACAAGGGTACATCCATGCCTTGCCTTGCCGGCACTGTGAACAAGATGGGTTATGAGCTGGAACAAAAGGGTCGGGTTTGTGCTGCATAATTTTGAATCCAGCAGAAGCTCCTCCAGTTCAACCATTCTTGCCTGTCTTGTGGTTGAATGAAAACTTCCGTCAAAAAAAGAGGCTATTTTCTCATTGCCAAGACGCAGAAACCCGTGATCCCCGAAAAACTCGCCTGTGATCACATAATCCGGTATACTGTCGCCTGTGATTCCGATTATGGTGCATCCGTCAGACACAAGGCTTCTTTCAGAATCTTCCACAGCCACCAGAAGTTTTCTTATATGTTTTACATTGCTTATCACAGGGCGTTCATGTTTCTGGATCTTGGTGATAAATGAGATTTCGTTAATGCGCTGTGGATCGGTAAAAAAAATGGTTCCCCTGGCCCAGGCACCTTCTTCTTTTGTCTTGGATATATTCAGTATATTGTTTAAAATGGGTGGTATGGAGATTTTACTGTCAAATCCAAGGTGTCTGTCCCGTTCATCAACAATGAAGTCGGCAATTGCCTGAAGAGCATAGTTTTTCAATACATAGTCAGAAGAGTTTATTGCGGCAGTTCTTGAATTATAATCATGAATCAAAAGGCAGGCAGCCTGTTCAAGCCATCTTTCCGTGGGATGAACAGAACACATGTCAGGATGATGATCAGTAAACCAGCGCTGATAGAAAAAATCATTGGAATATGCACCATAGGAAATCAGGCCTGCAAGTTCCATGCTGTTCTCAGGTACCAGATATCCTTCGGGCTGTCCCTTGAGGGAGTGCATGATATTCTGGCGCCATTCTACAGGGTCATGCAGAAAAACCTCCTTAAGTTTTGATTCATGCCCCCGCAATATGTTCTGTGGGTCAAAAATCAGCAGGGGGCCGTCAGGATCAGGCGCAAAGATCAGTGCAACCCTGCTTGAACCGGAATACCTGCAAAGTCCTTCTTCAACACCCTTTAAAATATTTGTTACACATAATTTGTGATATAATGTCTGATTCATCTGTTGCCAGCCTGCAATTTGTGATATTAATCCCCCCGAGTTTGAATTGATACCGTTTTAGGCATTGGTTGGCAAGAGTTTTTTATTGTAAAATCCCTGCAGTACTGGTATGGACTTAGAAAACAAAATGGAGAGAATGCAATATATGAAAAAAATACTTGTTCATCTGATAATTCTGGTCATGGCAGTTTTCTGGCTTCCACGATTTTCCCATGCAGAAACAGGTTATGTTTCTGACATGCTTTTACTGACATTCAGGCAGGGGCCAGGCAAATCATATGCAGTTACAAAAACATTGAAAAGCAATACAAAGGTCAATGTTATTGAGGAGAAAAACGGTTTTTTCAAAGTCGAACTTCAGTCTGGGGAAACAGGATGGGTAGACAAAAAATTTATTGTCTTTACCCCGCCAAAGGCTGTCCTGCTTGAGCAGATGACGCGCAGGAACGCAAAACTTGAAAGCAAAATCGTTCAGCTTGAAAATAAAATCAGGGATCTTAATGAAAAGCTTGGGGCCACTGAATCTGAAAAAACAAGAAAAATAAATTCACTTCAGGCTGAGCTTGAATCTGCTGTTCAGGAAAAAAACAAACTGACCCAGCAACTTGCACAATCCCGCACAAAATACTCCACCCTTGTCAGCCAGTCACGGGATATACAGAAGATCATCAAGGAAAACAAAGAGCTGCACAAGGAAAACAAAAAACTGGCAAAAGAACTTGACCTGGCCCGGCAGAAAAACAAAAACCTTTTTAAAACTGCCATGATAAAATGGTTTCTCGCAGGAGTCGGGGTTCTGCTTGCAGGCTGGATCATGGGCAGCAGTGTTTCCAGAAAAAAACGCAGGTTCGGCTCATCTCTGCTTGACTGAATCTAAGCCCTTAAAATCAGTCAAAGAAAATATTGTGCAATGCATTGATGGTGGTGTCCAGTTTATTTTCACGTACAAGAAAATACAGGGCTGCATTGGATGCACCAAATGATATCATTTCTATATTTACCCCTGCATCTGAGACCGCTGAAAAGCATTTGGCAGCTATACCCTTGTTTGCCTGAAGCCCCTCTCCCACAATACTTACAAGGGCAACATCAACAAGGCATGAAATCTCCCTGAACAATACAGGCCTGATTTTTTCAACATCCTTGCAGGCCTTTGCTATATCATTTTTTGAAAGCATGATGCTGATGCAGGTCTGGGATGTTACAACGGATTTTATATTGATACCCGAAGATGTAAGCTCAGCCGTGATTCTGGATAAGATTCCGGATCTTGCACCCACACCTGAGGCATGGATTTTCAGCAGTGCAATATCAGTGGTATAGGAAACACTTTTTATAATTCTTCCGGAATTATCAGCACAGCAGGTAATGAGACTGCCTGGATCATCAGGGCTGTATGTGTTTTTAATGGCAATATTGATCCCGGCCTTTCTCACCGGCTCAACTGTTCTGGGATGCAGAATGCCTGCACCTGTATAGGCCAGCTCAGCAGCTTCCTCATAGGTCAGTTCAGGAATCAGCCTGCAGTGGGGAATATTGTCAGGATCAGCAGTCATGAATCCAGGAGTGTCCTTCCAGATCTCCAGAACATCAGCTTCAAGTGCAGCCGCCACAACAGCAGCAGAATAGTCTGATCCGCCCCTTCCAAAAGTGGTTATATCCCCTTCCCTGCTGACTGCATAAAATCCTGGAATGAAAACTATTGTTGCAGGTGTCATGGCAGAAGATGCTGCAGCCTTCAGATTACGGGAAGTTTCTTCCATCAGGGCCGAGGCATCACCAAATCTGCCGTCTGAAACAATACCCGCTGTTTCAGGCATCAGCACACAGGTATCCTCTCCCATGGATGCCAGGGTTTTTGCAAGAATAACGGCTGAAATGCGTTCCCCGAATGTGGCAACCATGTCCTGCATTCTGGGGGTTGCCTCCCTTGTGAAATTAATCCCGTAATAGCAGCGCTCAAGTTTTCTGAAAACAGGTAAAAGCTCGCGCGACAATTGTTTTCTTGTGGATATGTCAGGGATCAGGCATTTTATTATGCTGTTGTGCATGGTTTTAAGACGGGTCATGACTCTTGAGATTTCATCTTCATTTTCAAGAGCTTTTTCAATACCGTTCAAAAGGATATTGGTTATCCCGTAAAAAGCGGAAAGGACAAAAATATTGCCCCTGCCCCTTTCAGCGATCAGTTCAATGATTTTTCCTGCAGCATGACCGTCCTTGAGACAGCCTCCGCCAATTTTTATTACTTTCATGGAAGGCACCAGTATCATGAAAAAAATTTTTTTTCAAGAACATCATCCTGCCAGGAAATTTCACAGCAGATATACCAGGCAGAATAAACACTCTTCACAAAAGTAAACAATGTTTATTTTTTCCTTGACATCTGTGTTGTTTATTTTTTATCAGGATACAACCATATGTTTTTAACATAAAATGCAGGAGAAAAAATTGACAGCTCCAGGTGAATATGCACAAAAAATCTGGCTTGATTCCTACGAAGACGGCGTTCAGCCCTCAATCGATTTCAAAGAAACCCTGATCCCCCATAATCTTGAAAAATCTGCCCGTGATTTTCCAGACAACCCTGCCCTGATTTTTCAGGGTTTTTCTCTTTCATACCGCGAATTCAATGAAATGGTGGCAAGGTTTGCTGGTGCCCTGAAAAAACTTGGCATAAAAAAAAATGACAGCGTGGCAATTCTTCTTCCAAACTGCATTCCATGTGTTGTTGCATATTATGCCATTCTCAAGATAGGAGCAGTCGTTGTTCTCAATAACCCGCTTTATTCAGACAGGGAGCTTGTTCATCAGTTTACAGATTCCAATGCTGTCCTGCTTGTCACAATTGATCTTCTTGCAGACAGAATGGTCAGGCTCAGAAATCAGACTTCAATAAAAAAGATCATATACACCTGTCTTGGAGATTATCTTCCCTTTGGCAAACGCATACTGTTCAAGGTTGCAGGTCCATGGAAGGGGCTTTGCAAAAAAGTAAGACCTGCACAGGATCTTTACAGTTTCAAAAAGCTTATTTCCTCCGCCAGTCCTGACTATTCCACGGCTGACATATGCTTTGACGATGTTGCCATGTACCAGTATACAGGAGGCACAACCGGAGTATCCAAGGGGGTCATGCTCACCCATAAAAACATAAGCTGCCAGATTCAGCAGATCAGGGCATGGTTTCCCTCATTCAGAAAAGGCAAGGAAATCATGCTGGGCGCACTGCCCATATTCCATGTTTTCGGAATGTCAGTATCCATGAATCTTGCAGTCAGAATGGGCTGTGCAAATGTACTTGTGCCCAAACCCCAGCCAGGCCCGCTTCTGGAAGCCATAAGCAGATTCAGGGTAAGCTTTGCTCCAATGGTTCCAACAATGTTCATTGGAATTCTTGAGCATCCTGACCTTGATAAAACAGACCTTACATGCATAAAGGGATGTTTTTCAGGCAGCGCTCCCCTGCCGGTTGAAGTAATTCACAATTTTGAAAAAAAGACCGGCGCAATAATTGTTGAAGGTTTCGGCCTTACAGAATCCACGCCCGTTACCCATATCAATCCGTTCATGGGCACAAGAAAGCCAGGCAGTATCGGCCTTCCCATTCCGGGCACTGAATGCAGGATAGTGGATCTTGAAGACAAAACCCGCGAAATGCCGGTGGGAGAGCCTGGCGAGCTTCTCATACGCGGACCGCAGGTAATGAAAGGCTATCTGAACAATCCTGAAGAAACTTCAAAAACCCTGACAGAAGACGGGTTTCTGTGCACAGGAGATGTGGCCAAAATGGATGAACAGGGCTATTTCTACATAGTGGACAGAATAAAGGACATGATAATATCAGGCGGATACAATGTATATCCAAGGGATATTGATGAAGTTCTTTTTGAACATCCCAAAATCCTTGAGGCATGCAGCATAGGAATTCCGCACAAAAAAAGGGGAGAAGCTGTAAAATCTTTTGTGGTGCTGAAACAAGGAGAGCAGATGACCCAGCAGCAGGTAATAGACTATTGTGCGACAAAGCTTGCAAAATACAAGCTCCCCATTGAAATAGAATTCACAGATTCACTTCCCAAATCCAATATAGGTAAAATCCTCAGAAAGGATCTGAGAATAATGGAGGAAAACAGGCGGCAGTGAAATATCAGTCAGGACCGATAATTATACAGGGCCTGTAAAGAAGGCCGTCCTTTTAAATAACGGGCAATATTTTCCTGTAATTGCCATAATCCATAAGATTGCTGAGGCCATTTCTCAAGCAAAGCGTTCAGGTCGTTATATATGGCGTATTCCCAGCCAGCTCTGGCCATCTGTATCTCTCCGTCAGGCCGGATACCTGATTGACGAAATATTCTGCCCCTTCGAAAGTCCAGTAAAGTTTTAAAAATTTTAAGCCCGTTCTTCCCCCACATGGCATCTATGGATGAAACCTTTGTTGCCATTTTATAGGAATGCTCATAATAAGGAAAAAGAATTCTGGGCATATAAACCTTTCCAAATCCCTTACGCACAACCTCACCATCTTCAGTCCTGGTCCAGGCTACCAGGGAGGACGGGCCTATCAGTTTTCTGCCGAATTTTTTACTGCAAAGCCCGATATATGTAATAAACGCATAATGAAAACGCGGGTTTTCTCCGGAATATCTCGATGTTATGTCTGATCCGATACCCTGGCCATTATAATAACGATAATCCAGTTCATCAAAACGGCCGTGGAACAATGCCCAGACAATATTGCTTTTAAAACTGACCCTGGGGTCGCGGATCGGTTTTGGCATGACAATGCGTACAGATTCATCGTGATCAGCAAGAATGCCTGTCCTAGCTATGAGAGGATTGACCCTGGAATTATAAAATTTATTGTATTTAGCATCACTTGAAGGAAGCGGCAGAGGGGCAAAACCTGTTCTGAAGGCCAGACGCGGTGGCAGATATCCTGCTGCCTGTCCGCCCAGCCTGGTCATGGTTGCCCTGACAACCCGTGTCGCAGGGCTTTTACCGTCTCCCGGAACTGCAAACCATGTTCTGCTGGTTCGTTTCAATCTGCGCAGATAGGTCAGGCGTGCTGTATCAGCAGATTTTGACATACGGGTAGAAAGTTTGTCAAATTTTTCCTGTATCCGGGCCAGCATTGCCTTCTGTGCCTTAAGCAGATGATTCCTGCGCTTCTGCTTAAAATCCGCAAGAACCTGCACCACCTGCCTGTTTTTAATAACCTTTGCAAACATTGTCCTAAAATCGGCAAACCATGCATTGCCCTTGTTCACGGCATCCAGACCAGTGCCCATGGCCAGGATGCGCTGTTTATAGGGAGATAAAAGATGTGCAATTACATCGTTCAAAGGCTTTTGTGCATCATTGATCAAAGTTTGCGACTGTTTTCTGCTCAGATAACTGAACAGACGCTTTTCCGCGGTCTGCCAGGTGGCAATTTTCTTCATCAATAAAGGGGTTCTGGCAGCTGTTCTGAAATCTGCAAGCATTGCCTTTAATGCAGGCAAAGCAATGCGCCGGCGGGACTCAGCAAGAGTCTGCCTGTCCAGGCTGAATTCTGAAGGCCAAACCAGGGTAAATGCCATTTTCCCCAATTCCTTTTCAAACCGGTCAGTATATAATATGGAATCTTTTTTCAGGGGAAGTTTCGCCAATTTTTCCAGGCCTTTTCTGCGCCAGTTCAGCATATATCGTTGTGTATTAAGCCAGAGTGCCGTCTGAATTGCCGCATTATCACCATTGCCTGTCCAGAACATGCGGTCCAGCACGCTGGTACTTGTGTCTGTAAGGTTCCTGGTTTTTCTCAGGTTAATAAAGGCCTTCTGAATACCTGCAAGTTCGCTTTTGCTTAATTGATCAAAAGGTTTGTTAAAATATTTTTTAAAATGTTGATCTCTGAACAATTTTATGGCTGTCAACTCAAACCTGCCACAGGTGGAACGGCATAAATCCATATCCGGATATTCATCATACAGGGGCTTTACCCAATTCCTGATTATGTTTTTATCCGGCCCTCCAGATGGCAAGAATCGGGAAAACTGAGCAAAAAAACCTTGGGCAGACTTGACGATTTTAAGTGTATTTCCGGGATTTGCAAATTTCTTCAAGCGTTTAAAAACCCTGGCTGTGTCTTCAAACGGGCCTGGACGTAAAAATAAAAAATATTGATCACCTGTATTGACCCTGGTACCAGGCATTGCCATACCGCTTTGTCTGAGTCCTGCCAATGCGCCACTGTCATGATCATAAACACCGCCAATATTTCTTAAATATGTGTGCAGCCCCAATCTGCCTGAACGGCCACCTGCAAGACCACACAGACGAAACGTCTGAATCAGAGGATCATAGGTCACCAGAACTTTCATATTTTCAGAATAGATATCCTGTGTAACAGAATAATTTTTGATATAGTCATCAAAAGACTGAGCATAAACCTTACCTGTGTATTGCCATGACCCTGATTTCTTTCGGGCAGGAGATAATTCCATGGAAATATATATAAGCAGCCGGCCCTGAAGAATCAACCCTTCCCATCTTCCCTGAATTCCCGATTTATTTTCATGATTTAAATCAGAAAATGCCGCGGTTTTGTCACCAGAAAAAATTTTCTTCTGCATTGTTGCAGTATTACAGGCAGCAAGAATAAAGAAAAAAAGCACACATAGTCTGCAAATTGTTTTATGAATCATATTAGCCTCTTATTGAAGTTTGGTTTGATCACCCTTATATAAATAAGTAATACAGTCAAGTAAAAAACACGATCAAATCAAACTTTCCCTGGCAATTTCCTTAATTAATTCGCATATGAGTGCATATAAAGAGGAGTAAAATACAGATAAGACCGTGGCATCTGTGTGCAATATGAAAGAATGCCACGGTCTTCAGGGTTCAGCTGCCATACATGAGATTTGGCAGGAAAAGAGAAATCTGGGGAACATAGGTTATCAGAAGCAGGCCTGCCAGAAGTGCGAAAAACCAGGGCAGAGATGCCCGGATCACACCCTGTATGTCCATGCCTGATATTCCGCTTGCAACAAAAAGGTTAAGGCCCACAGGCGGTGTCAGCATGCCTATTTCCATGTTGACTGTTATTATTATGCCAAGATGAATAGGGTCTATGCCAAGTTTCATGGCTCCTGGAAAAAGAAGCGGAGCCAGTATCATAATAAGGCTTGAGGGCTCCATGAAATTGCCTGCTGCAAGCAGCAGAACATTCAGAAAAATCAGAAATACTATTTTGTTGAAATGCATGTCCACAATCCATTGTGCAAGGGACTGGGGTATCTGCTGAATCGTAAGAAGATAGGCAAAAACCATTGCATTTGCAATAATGAACATGATCATTGCAGCTGTGGCAGCAGAAGACTTGACAACACCTGGGATATCTTTCCATTGAAGATCCTTGTAAATGAACTTTACAACAAAGAATCCATAGACCGCTGAAACGGCAGCAGCTTCAGTGGGAGTGAATATGCCTCCATAAATACCGCCTATTACTATCACAATGACAAACAGGCCCCATGAGGCTTCCTTGAAGGAATCCCATATTTCCCGCACAGGAGTCATTTTTTCAATCTTGCGGCCGTTTTTGACTGCTGCAAAATATGTTACCATCATCAGCATCAGTCCCAGAAGAACACCTGGCACAACCCCTGCCATGAACAGTTTTCCAATGGACTGGTCAACTGTTATTCCATATACAATAAGAACTATTGAGGGAGGAATGAGAATTCCAAGGGAGCCTGCACATACAATTGAGCCGACTGAAAACTTGCTTGTGTACCCGTCTTCTTCTATGGCTCCTATCATTATCCCGCCTATGGCTGCAACCGTGGCAGGAGATGATCCGCTTACTGCTGCAAATATGATGCATGCAAAAATCGCAGACATGGGGAGTCCTCCTGGAAGATGTCCCACAACAGCCCTTGCAAATCTTATTATCCTTTCTGCTGCCCCTCCCTTTGAAAGGAAATTGCCTGCAAGAATAAAAAGAGGGATAGCCATCAAAGCAAATTTGTCCAGAGAGGTAAACATTTTCTGGGCAATGACAAGTGTGGGCTGGTCAGTGAAGGCAAGCAGGGTGATGGTGGTGGAAAGCCCAAGTGATACAGCAATGGGCACACCCATCAGAAGAAGGAAAAAAAGCAGCCCGAATAATACAAAAGTTCCCATCAGACAATATCCTCCTTCATGATCATCTCATAGCTGAAATTATCAGACGGGGTACTGATGGCCTTGCGCAGCTTCAGCAGAATCTGATAATCGGCAATAAACATGGTTATGGGAACACAAAGATATATTATCCAGAAAGGAAGCTGCAGATCAACTGACACCTGCTCCATTTCATAGTTGAATACAATGAAATTGTATCCCCAGCACATGAGTGCGGTAAGATATATGAAAATTATAACAAGCGTGATTATTAAAACAATTTTTGCAACCCTTGGTTTTAAAATCTGAAGAATTGCATTTACTCCAATATGCATACCTATTTTAAATCCGTATGCAGCCCCGAAAAGCGCAGACCATATAAAAAGATATGAAGTGAGCTCTCCTGCCCAGGTCATGGAATAGTTGAAACAATACCGCATTACAACGTTTATGAAGGCAACAAGTGTGGCAAGTATCATGGTCACCATCATGACAGCAGTACTGAAATAATTAATAAAATCATCAAATTTTTTTAACATGGTGTTTTCTCCGGGTTCAGGAACAGGCAGACCAGGAAAAATAAGATTCATCCTCTGCTGCCTGTTCTGATTGCTGGAATATTATTCTTCCAGAGCCTTTGTAATGAGATCCTTGCCCACTACCTTGTAGAATTCAGGATATATGGTCATCATGGTCTTTTTCCATACCTGCTGTTCAGAAGCGGTCAGATAATGAATCTCAACCTTGCCTGAAGCCTTGATCTTGTTCAGGTAATCCATATTGACTGCCTTGGCCTTTTCTCTTCCAAAAGCGGTTGCATCTTTTACAGCTTTAAGGAAAATGGCTTTAAGATCATCTGGAAGCTTTTTCATGAACATCTTGTTTGTAACCAGCATGTATCCGAGATATCCATGGTTGCTTATGGTCATATATTTCTGTACTTCAAAGAATTTCTTTGTGTAAATATTGGACAAGGTGTTTTCCTGGCCGTTTACAACACCCTGCTGAAGCGCACTGTAAACCTCTGAAAACGGGAGAACCTGCGGGTTTGCACCAATGACCTTGAACTGTGCTTCAAGCACCTTGGATGACATGATCCTGAACTTAAGGCCCTTTGCATCGGAAGGTTTGATCAGGGGTCTTGTGTCATTGGTTATTTCCTTGAATCCATTATCCCAGTATGCAAGACCGACCAGCCCTCTTTTTCCCACCATCTTGAGAATTTTCTGTCCAACTTCACTGTCCAGTACCTTGTGAAGGTGATTTTCATCCCTGAAAAGAAACGGAAGATCAAACAGCTGAAGCTGGGGAACAAAACCTGTAAATTTTGAAAAACTTGGAGCTGCCATCTGGATGGCATTCATCTTAAGTGCTTCAATGGCTTCCCTGTCTCCGTAAAGTGAGGCATTGGGATAAATTTCAACTTTGAATCTTCCATTGGATCTTTTCTCAAGAATTTTCTTGAAATACTCGGCAGCCTCACCTTTTGGCGTATCAATTGCCACAACATGACTGAATTTTACCTTGTAGACCTTGGCAAAGCCCGGGAGAGCCCCCATGGCAAGTATCAAGGAAACAACAACCATCATTTTAACGCACTTCATAACTCACTCCTTTAAAATAATATTGAAAAACATGAATTTGTGATAAAAAAGTATCACTATCGGACAAATTTTATGACAGGCGCAGAGGATGGAGTCAATTCAGGGGATTTCTGATTTTTGTGTCAAAATATTTCTTACATTAGATAAAAAAAACAGATTCAGGCAGCCTTTATACGCCCGGCATGCCTGAATCTGCTTCAGAACAAAAAAAAATGTGCAGTTTTATTTAATAAGCGGAACTGTAAGGCCTCCGTCCATCAGAAACAGGATGCCGGCATCACGCCCTTTTTCTTTTAAAGCCTCATCAAAGGCTGTCTGAAGGTCTGAAAACGGCCTTATGAATAATTTTGAAATAACTTCATCTTCCACATCAGTTACAGCCCACATCTGCGCCCATAAGCCTATTTCAGCCATTTTGGCAGCCTTGTGATATCCAAGAACATATCCTTTTTCAATGGTGTCAAGGGCATCGCGCGGGGTTGCGCTTGAGCCCAGAAGATCTGCAAATGCCTTGCCTCCTATACCGCATCTGCATTTGGCGACAAGGATCATGATTCCGTTTTTTTTCAGGGCAAGCTTTGCATTGTCAATGCCCTTCTGAGCCTGATACAGGTCAATGTCCTGGGGAAATTTCACCACAGAGACAACTATATCTGCCTTTTGTTTCAAAGGAGCTGCAAAAACCTCATTAGCGCGGTCAATGGCTGCATGAAATGAATCATTTATATGGCCGCAGCAGGTGGCATACACCCTGTGATGCTTGTCTAAAACCGTCATGATTGAAAAGATTTCCTGCTTAACGGTTTTAATGGCATCAACCATGTCTTCATGCACTGGATTTCCTTCAAGGGCAAGTGCTTTTGCCTCAGGCACAAGTGCAAGCTTGTGGTTCTGCTCAATGGTTTCAAAACCTGCAATGCCAGGCAGAAATGATTTTCTGCCCCCTGTATATCCCGCAAAATAATGGGGCTCAACAGAAGAAATAATAATGATTTTATCAGCCTCAACACCGGCTTTGTTCACATACATGGGTGTTCCGTTGGAAGACTTGCCCAGAAAAACCATATCTTCCTTTACCCTTGCGTCATGAACGATGATCCTGTTCTTTACCTTTTCATAAAATTTACCAAAAATCTGCTCAAATTCTTCATGGGAAGGGCCTCTGTGAGCCCCTGTGGCAATTATGAAATTATAATCTGTCTTTTTCAGGTCATCAAATATGAATTCAAGAATCCTGGCGGTGGGAGTGGGCCTTGTGGCATCGTTCACAATAACCAGCACCTTTTGGGCATCACCTAAAAAATCCCTGAAACTTCTGCTGTTGACAGGGTTTTCAATACCCTGCCGGATAACTTCTTTTTCCTCGGCAATTTCAACATCATTGGCTTCAAGAAAATTTACATCAAGATCGTCATCAACGGACAATTGTATTGTCCCGTCCTTTCCATAGGGAATATCAATTTTCATAACAGTTTTCCTTCAGTGTATGGGACCAAGCTGATTGAGTTTTTCAACAAAAGTATCAATCTGTGCCTGAAAAAGAGCCTTGTCCCCGGCCGGAATCTGGACAAGCTCCACCCTTTCAGGATTGATTTCAAGGGTTTCAAGCCTTTTTTTGAGACTGGCAACAAGTTTTTTTGCCCTCAGATTACCATCATGCTGACATTCTCCATCCGGGCAGCATGCTGCCATAACCCCCCAGGCGCCCTCAAGAAACGGAGCCATGAGCAGATGTTCTTCAAGACGTCCGCCACACATGTTCACAAGAATTTTGTATTCCTTTTCCTCTATTTCTTCATCAGGCAGGACAGAAGCCTGAAGTTCAGGATAATATGACCAGTTGCAGGCAAAAACAATGGCCCTGGCAGATTCGGAAGAATTCAGAAACTGTGAGGCTTTTTCAATCAGGTCAGGCTTTGCAGTTCCAAAATGGTTTTCAATCCTAGCAGCATTTGCAGGGCACACTTCAATGCAGATACCGCATGACTTGCATTTGGAAGGATCAGTCACGATCCCCTTTTCTGTAAATGATCTTGCCTCATGCGGGCATGCTCCCACACATATAAGGCATCTTGCACAGCTAAGGGAAGTTACGGAAGTTGTTCCAGGCCCTTTTAACCCCATTGCAGCAAGATCCTTTTTTGCATCAGTGAAAATCTGGGTCAGTGGAACACCTGAAGAACATGCAGCCTCGCACCTCATGCAGTAAAAGCATGAAAACAATTTTTCTGCCGCAGCTTCTGAAGGTTCAATCTGACCTGACAAAAGCCCGAAAGCAGTAATCAGTTTGGCCCTTGGAGCATCAGATTCCCATCCTGTGTGCTTGAACATGGGACAATGTTCATAACAATATCCGCATCTTATACAGCTTGCCAGGGTTCCCTGCCATTTCTCAAGATTGGTGAATTTATTTTTATTGTTTTTCATGGAATCAATCCTTAAATTTAACTGGTGACTGAATATCTCAGATTTGTTGCTGTAACCCAGTTTTCAGGCGCCTGCATGAGTTTGCCCGGATTTAAAATATTATTGGGATCAACAGCTTTTTTTATACGTGCCAGAAAATCAAGTGAATCTGATTTTTCAATTTTAAAAGATTCTGCCTTGGAAAGGCCTATACCGTGTTCTGCACTGGTTGTTCCATTCACAGACCTTACATATTCATATACCTGGGTTATTGCCTTTCTTGCAGATTCCCACTGATCTTTTCTTTTTGTATCCATCAGGATCTTGGTGTGCATGCAGCCTGACCCGCAATGGCCGTAAGCTGTCATGACAATATCATGCTTTTTGGCTATCTCATGGATCTTGGCTGCCATTTCCGCCATTTTGGAGTATGGCACAGCCATGTCATCGGCAAGGGAGGTACTGGCAAGATTGTCATCATATTTGGAAAGAGCAGGGAAAAGCTTTTTGCGCCCCAGAAAAATCTTTGCCCTTTCAGCAGGATCATAACTTGAACGGATATCCTTGCCGTTAAGCTTGCGGCAGATTTCCTCCATCTTATTGATTTCATAGTCAACAGCTTCCTTTACCATGCCGTCTGCTTCAAAAATCAGGGCTGCTGCAACCTCCTTGAGGCCCAGGTTCATTGTCTTGTTCACAGCTTTTATGGCCACGGAATCAACAAGCTCCAGCATGGATGGAATTGTTCCTGATGCCATTATGGTTCCTATTGCCTCTCCTGCTTCCTTAAGAGTGTCAAAATTGGCAATTCCCATGCATCTGAATTCAGGAACAGGTACAAAACCAAGGGTTGCCTCAACCACAATGCCAAGGGTTCCCTCTGATCCCACAATGAGTTTGTGAAGCTGATATCCCGAGGCTTCAACCCTGGTATGCGCCCCGAGATTTAAAAGGCTGCCGTCTGCCATGACAACTTTCATGCCAAGTACAGCATCTCTTGTGGCACCGTATTTGACAGATCTTACACCGCTTGCATTATTCGCAATTTCACCGCCTATTGTTGCAATTCTTGAAGATGCAGGCGTGGGCGGGTAAAACACCCCGTAGGGTTTTAATGCAAGGTTGAGATCATCATCCACAACTCCGGGCTCCACACGGCAGTAAACATCCTTGAGATTGATTTCAAGAATATGATTCATTTTCTTCATATCAAGCACAATGCCGCCCTCTATGGGAACAGTCTGCCCGCACATGCCCGATCCCCCACCCCTTGCAATCACAGGTATGAGGTTCTCATTGGCATAACGCATTACAGCCTGAACATGTGAAATTGTTTCAGGCCTTACAACAGCCCAGGGCATGGCATGGTGGACAGAAGAATCTGATCCGTAGACATAAAGATCAGAAGGATCTGTTTTTACATTCTGGTCCCCGACAATATCTTTCAGCAGGGTTTCATCAACTTGTTTCATTGGTTTCCCCTTTTGGTGAATCTTGAATATTAACTAAATGTGTTTCAATCATTTGAACATACTTCCATAAAGATATGAAAATTTCAATCACAATTGTTTTACCTGTTTATTATTTTTCTTGATCTATCCTTTGTTTAATAATAGTTTGGTTGGTCAAACAATAAATAACAGACAGAACCACCGGGAGTCGGCAGATGAAAGATAAAACCTTGAAGGACAGTATTTTACTCAATAATGACACTCATATTGTATATAATATCAACCTGCTTGAAGAAAAAGGAATATGCAGGATAAGTGCCCTTCCCTTTTCAGCAAGAATCCTGATTGAAAATCTGGCAAGAAACATGGATTCAGGCCTGATAAAATGGGAAGATATTGTCAATGCCGCGCAATTTTATGAAAAAGGCAGTGATGAGCCTTTGCTTGTTGCATTCTACCCCTCAAGGGTCTTAATGCAGGATTTTACAGGAGTTCCTGCTGTGGTGGATTTTGCAGCAATGCGCGATGCTGTTGCACAGACAGGCCATGACCCTGCACGCATAAATCCCATGGTTCCTGTGGATCTTGTTATTGACCATTCCATTCAGGTGGATTATTTCAGGGAAAAAAATTCCTTTTTTCTAAACACCCAAAAGGAATATGAGCGCAACAGGGAACGCTATCAGCTTTTGAAATGGGCACAGGAAAGTTTTGACAATTTCAGAGTGGTTCCTCCCGGCTCAGGTATATGCCATCAGGTAAACCTTGAATATCTTGCAGATGTTGTAACCATAAAAAATACAGGCAACGGGCCTGAAGCATTCCCTGACAC
Source organism: uncultured Desulfobacula sp. (assembly GCA_964408295.1). GTDB lineage: Bacteria > Desulfobacterota > Desulfobacteria > Desulfobacterales > Desulfobacteraceae > Desulfobacula. The sequence continues at coordinate 24,716 of CAYOYY010000001.1, forward strand.
CCTCGTGGGAACTGACTCCCATACCACCATGATAAACGCCCTTGGCGTGCTGGGCTGGGGAGTGGGAGGAATTGAAGCTGAAGCAGTCATGCTAGGCCAGCCATATTATATGAATCTTCCCGGTATTGTGGGAGTAAATTTTAAAGGAAAACCGGAAAGGGGAATAACCTCAACCGATATTGCCCTTACAGTCACAAATATCTTGAGAAAGGAAAATGTGGTTGAAAAAATAGTTGAATACACCGGCACCGGCCTTAAATATCTAAACCTTACTGACAGAGCCACGATCTCAAACATGTCCCCGGAATACGGGGCAACAGCAGGTTTTTTTCCGGTTGATGAACACACAATAGATTATCTTGAAAAAACCGGGCGCAACCAGCTTGCAAAAAGGGTTGAAACCTATTGCATGGCATGTTCAATGTTCAATTTTCATGATTCAGATCTTAAGTTTTCAAAAACCATTGACATAGATCTTTCAGCAATCGAGCCTGTTATTGCAGGCCCGTCAAGGCCGCAGGACAAAATTTCTTTGTCCGGAGCAAAAGATAAAATAAATAAGATATTTGATTTCACAACAAAAAACTCACCAGGTATCAGACCTGAGAGAACTCCTGAAAACAGTGATGTTCCTGAACTTTCCAACGGCAGCATTGTAATAGCCGCAATCACATCATGCACCAATACTTCAAATCCATATACAATGATAGGGGCAGGTCTTGCCGCAAAAAACGCAGTTGAAAAAGGGCTGCAGGTTCCCTGGTATGTCAAGACTTCCCTTTCTCCGGGATCGCGTGTGGTTCTGGATTATCTCAATGATTCAGGCCTTATGCAGTATCTTGGTGAACTTGGATTCAACAACACAGGATTCGGGTGCATGACATGCATAGGCAACAGCGGGCCCCTTGACCCCTACATTGAAAAAGCTGTCACAGCTAACAATCTTGAGGTTATGTCCGTGCTTTCAGGCAACAGGAATTTTGAGGCAAGAATCCACCAGAATGTAAAGGGCAATTTTCTCATGTCACCCATCCTGGTTGTGTTTTACGCACTTGCAGGCAGGATAGACATTGATTTTCACTCCCAGCCCATTGGAAAGGACAGAAACTCAAACCCTGTTTTTCTTAAGGATATATGGCCTGATCCGGATGAAATCACAGCAATTGTCAAAAAATCAGTGAAAAAAGAATTTTTCACTGACGAATACATGCATATATTTGAAGGTGACAAGGCCTGGAGGGAACTTGGGGCAGATAAAAGCGAAACCTTCAGGTTTGTGCAGGATTCAACCTATATACGCAATCCTCCCTTTTTCAGGGATTTTTCACCTGAGCCGGGCAGTCTGAAGGATATCAAAAATGCAAGAGCACTTCTTGTTCTCAAAGACTCCGTTACAACAGACCATATTTCCCCTGCCGGAGCCATACCTGAGGATTATCCTGCTGGAAAATATCTCATTGAAAACAAAGTAAAGCCGGATGAATTCAACTCATATGGATCCCGCAGAGGCAATCATGAAGTCATGATGCGCGGTACTTTTGCCAATATAAGAATAAAAAACGCCCTGGTTGACAAAACAGGTGGATTCACCATGAAATTCCCTGAAAAAACAATTGAATTTGTTTTTGATGCAGCACAGAAATACAGGAAACAGAACACAGATCTTATTGTATTCGGAGGCAGGGAATACGGTACCGGTTCTTCAAGGGACTGGGCTGCAAAGGGAGTCTGCCTTCTGGGAGTAAAAGCGGTTATTGCTGTTTCATTTGAAAGAATCCACAGATCCAACCTTGTGGGAATGGGAGTTCTGCCTCTTGTGTTCAGACCGGGGGAATCCTTTGAGTCACTGGGGCTTGAAGGAGACGAGCTCTTTGATTTAAAAGGCCTTGACAGGCTCGCCCCGGACAGCCCTGTAACTGTCATTGCAAAAAAGGATGGCAGAACAACCAGTTTTCAGGTCACAGCAAAACTGAACACAGATGTTGAAACCGAGTATATCAAAAACGGCGGAATACTTCACCATGTGCTCAAATCCATGATTGCATGAAATTTTGAAATCCCGGTCAGGCCGGGCGTATTTCTATGCCGTGGCGGTCAAGAAAAGCCTTGACGCTTTCTATGGGCACCTCTTTTCTGTGAAATATGCCTGCGGCAAGCGCGGCCTGGGCCTGTGTTCTTTCAAAAACCTCAAGAAAATGCTGTTCACACCCGGCTCCGCTTGATGCAATCACAGGGATGGAAACAGCATTTTTCACTGCATTGACAAGTTCGATGTCAAACCCTGAATTTGTTCCATCCCTGTCAATGCAGTTAAGCAGGATTTCACCTGCACCAAGCTCCTCACAGGCAGCAGCAAGGCTGACAGCATCAATATCCCTTGCCTGACGGCCTCCCTGTACTGTGCACTGATACCAGCAGTATTTTTCACCCTCAGGGCCTGAAATCCCGGTTCTGATCACATGGCGGCCTTCTGCCTGATCAGCAGAGTGCACATATACCCTTCTGGGATCAATGGAAACCACAACAGCCTGATTGCCGTAAACGGCTGAAATCTGTTCTATGGAGCTTGTTCCTGTTTTTCTGCCTGTTTTCAGATACTGTTCTGCAATATAGACTGCATCACTGCCAATGGACACCTTGTCCGCACCTGATCTGAAATATCTTGCCGCAACATCAAGGGCTGTATATGACCTGCCGCTGCTGTCAGTATATTCCCTGATCCCCCCGCCTATGGTAAGCGGTACAAAAACATTTTTACTGGTTTCTTCAAGAACATCAAGCATTGGCATGTCTTTGAGGGGAAAATCCCTGAACCCTGTAATATTTAAAAAAGTGATCTCATCTGCCCCTTCCTCGTAATAGCGTCCGGCAAGTTCCACAGGCTTGCCAAGGTTTCTGACATCGCCTTTGTGCCTTACATCATACTGATCTCCCTTGGTTACAACAAGGTCACCATGGTCATTGGCTCTTACATCAAGGCAGGCAATAATACGTTTTGAAAGCCCCCTGCCCCTGACATCAGCAGGCCCTGAAGGGTTCAGGTCCTTTGCATAGATAAAATTTTCAAGCAGTTTCAGGCCGGCATTTCCACTTTTTTCAGGATGAAACTGGGTTCCTGTGACATTGCCCTTCTGCACGCTGCTTACAAATTCATACCCATAATCCGTGGTTGTAAGGATAACAGACTCATCTTCAGGAACCACATGATATGAATGAACAAAATAAAATCTGGTATCAGGTTTTATGCCTTTTAATATCGGAGAATCCTGTTTTCTGTTGATTCCGTTCCATCCTATATGGGGCACAGAAAGCCTGGTTGTGAACTTTTTCACCATTCCTTTGAAAAAGCCTATGCTTTCATGGCCGGAAAGATCTTCCTGGCTTCCCTCAAAAAGGGCATGCATGCCAAGACAGATACCTAAAAAAGGCTGGTCAGCATTCAGGTATTCCCTTAATGGTTCAATATATTTTTTTTCATTTAAAATGCTGATCATGCTTTCATAATTGCCGACACCGGGAAACAGCAGTTTCCGGGCATTGGCAATATCCATGGGTTTTCTGACAGTACAGATGTCTGCACCCATTTTTTCCACAGCATTTATGATACTTCGTACGTTTCCGGCTCCGTAATCAAGCAGGGTTATTTTCATTCTGGTCTATCCTTTGAATTTATCAAGTTCAGGGAGCATTTCCAGCACCTTTCTGATCTCTCCCTTAAGTTTGACAGGTTTTGCGTTCCGGTCAGCCACCACAAAGGTGACATCTGCCTCCACACACACGGCTCCCGTGGTTCTGTTTACAATCCGCTGTTTCATGACAGCGCTTGTATTGCCTATATCACCGATACCGGTCTGCACGACAACAATGTCATTGACCCTGGCAGGCTTTCTATAGGCCACATTTATATTTACTGCAATGAACATGTATCCCTGACGCATCAGAGACTCAAAATCAAGATGGTCTTCTATGAGCTGCCATCTTCCCTCTTCTAAAAATTCAAGATACCTGGCATTGTTCACGTGGCGGTACTGGTCAGTATGATATCCTCTTATTTTGATCTCAGGTTCCATTTTTATGCTCCTGCAAACTTGTGTGTTCATGAATAATCAAGAAAGGGATTTTACCATCACATTTTTTTTTTAGAAAGGTGTTTATTTTTTTATTGCAGTAAAAACAGCCCTGACAGGAGCAGGATAGCCTTCAACTGTCCTGTCAGGATTGTCAGGATCAAGGAAATCTTCCAGGCTTTCTGTCTGAATCCATCTTGTCTTGCGCTGCTCTTTCAGGTCTGTCTTTTTCACGTCCACACATTTTATGCTGGTGAACCCGGAACGCACAAGCCATGATTCCATTGCAAGAAAATCAGGGATAAAAAAAACATTGCGCATTTTTGCATATCTGTCCCTTGGAAAAAGGCAAAGATTCTGCCTTGATTCAATGATCAGGTTCTCAAGCACAAGTTTTCCGCCGGGCCTCATTGACCTGAATATTTTCTTGAGCATGGAAACAGGCGATTTGCGGTGATACAGAACCCCCATGCAGAGAACAAGATCAAAATATCCGGCAGTTTCAGGAAGTTCATCATGGGTAATAGGCAGGCAGAACACATTGGGAAAGTCCAGAAACCTGCGTATGGCACAATACTGAAAATAGAACGAGGGCTGCGGCTCAAGCCCAAGCACCATCAGGGGATTTCCCGCGGCAAGCCTGAACATGTAATACCCGTTGCTTGAACCTATATCAAGGATCCTGCGGCCCTCAACCCTTCCAATGTGCGGAGCTATGCGGTCCCATTTCATCCAGGACTGCCATTCAGAGTCAATATATATCCCGCAGATATCAAACGGCCCCTTGCGCCACGGCCCAAGCTGCATCAGCCTTTTTTCCAGAACCTTAAGTTCTTCAGGGCCAGGCTCCGGCTCACAGGTCAGTGTAACTGCTTTTTTTGTAAGGTCAGCGCTGCAACGGCCATTACACTCAATTTTTTCGACTATATTACTGAACTTGAGAATATTGCCCCCTGCCCTGTCCATGAATTTTTGCTTCTGTTTTATCAGATTTTCAAATTCCACAGCAGCAGAGCCAGGGCCAAAAAGATCAAGCCTGTTTATCAAATTGTGCATTTTTTATTTTTTAATTGCAATCAAAGAGGAAAAATTAAACCACCTAAGCCATACTTCAACACAGTCAAACCCTGCATTCTCAAGGCGGCAAAAATGGGTTTCAAGGGTTTCAGGGACAAGTACTTTTTCAAGGGCATCCCGTTTCTGACTGATTTCAAGCTCGGAATATCCATTGTCCAGCTTAAATGATCTGTAAAATCGTGTCTGTATATCATCCCATAAAGGATCGGAACTGAATGTTTTTTCAGTAAGAAGAAGAATGCTTCTGCGGGACATTCCAGCATAAATCCTTTTTATCAGATCATCACGCATGCCGGGATCAACAAACTGAAGGGTGAGATTTAAAAGCACAACAGATGCATTGGCAATTTTCACATCTTCAAGAGATGCACACACAAGACCAACTTTGTGTCCTGCATGAGCTGCTGCAAGCCGTTCTGAATATTTCTCAAGCATGGGCACTGAATTGTCCACACCAATCATGCAGACATCATTGTCTGCAAGTTTATCAAGAACAAGCAGGCCCAGATTTCCATGTGAGCACCCAAGATCATAAATGCGCGTGCCATTCTCATGGAACATTGCAGCAAGTTCTGCCTGCCGCCTGATGCTTTCTCCGTACAACGGCACTGATCTTGTCAGCATGTCATCAAAAACCTCTGCAACCTCATTGTTGAACTCAAATGGTTTAACAGAAGGCATTTTATGTGCAAAAACCTTATCTTTTATCATTGTCTGAATCACTATATTTTTTGTCTTCTGCATTATAATGCATTCAGTATTGACCTATCAAGTCCTGATACTGCATTATTCAGGAGTGTGGGAAAATATATGTCCATCAGAAAACAGGAAGGAGAACTCTCATATCTATGGACTGAGGGGTTGGAGCCCTAGCCCTGTCTCAGGCATCAAGTGTAAAACAGATTACATGCATCACATCATCCATCATTTCCCGAGTCAGAGATGTGATCAATGATCCGATATTTTAAGACATACATCTCAATACCATCATTGTTGCGTCAACAGGACACACATTAACACAAAGCCCACATCCAAGACACTCTTCAGGGTTATATTCCATCTGCCTGTCAACAAAAATCCGTGCCTCGAAAAAGCATCTGTCAGCACATTTACCGCAATGGATACAAGTCGCAGAATCTGTGTCTGCTATGTATTCGGAGTGAGCCATCAATTCTTTCCGTTCAGTAAGTTTCAGGATCTGTAATTCATGGCAACAGCAGGGACAGCAGCTGCACAGTGCAAAAACTTCATGGTCTGGCATGTACAAGGCAAGATGAATAAGCCCGTTCTCATGTGCTTTTTTTAAAATATTGGTAATTTCATTTAAGGAAACATGCCGAGCTTTTCCCTGTAAAACAAGTTTATCTCCAATTTTATTCAGGAGGAAACACACCTCCAGAGGTTTGTCACACCTTTTATAATGGGTTCTGCATTCACAATCCTGCACTGCAACTGATTTGGCACTCACAAGTATTTCCATAACTTGCTCTGTCGGCAACACCCAATGTTCTGCATGAAGTGATTCTGCAACAGGAATAACCTTTGATGATACTGAAATCTGGTTTTTATTCAGCCAGTTATCATAATTGTCGAGCCTTTTTTTGAGAAAAGGATCAATAAAATCCTTTTGTGTTTTCACTTTACCATCCTCCAGTTCAGTCCATCCCGGTCGGATAAAACCACTATTTTCGTGATATTATTCTGGTTTGAGAAATATCATGACGGGAAAGAACAGGCAATAAATTTGTCACACAGGCAAGGACAGGGCGGGGGCAGATAAAAAAAACAAGGCCTTTTGCCGTGCATGCATGCAGATCCTTTATTTCTTGACTCAGCCTGTTTCATGGTGGTATTTATTTTCAAAGCTTATTTCTTTATCATAGTGCACCATTACAACCCTGCAGGAGGAAACTAAATGGAAATCGTTGGAATTGATGTCGGGTTCGGTTTTACAAAAGCATATAATGGCAAAAATTCAGTTATATTCAAATCTGTCATAGGCGATGCAGCAGACATACAATTCCGTTCACTGCTCGGAGACAGCGGGGCAACATCAAATCTTCACATAACCCTTGATGATAAATCATATTTTCTGGGCAGTTATGCTGAACTTCAGTCCAATATCCGTGAATTCACCCTGAATCAGGAAAAACTTATTGAAGAATTTGTCAAAATCCTTGCCATTGCAGCAGCAGGCGTGTGTACTGATACTTCAGCGCCCATCAATGTGGTTTCAGGACTGCCGGTGGGCTATCTTAAAAGGGACAGCAAAAAATTCAAGTCAATGATCCGCGGCGTGCATGAAATAACCTTTCATCACAGTGACGGTCAGGATATTACAAAAAAAATTCATATTGATAAAATTCACATCATTCCCCAGCCAATCGGATCAATTTTCAATCTTATTTTTGACGATCAGGGAAAAATAAAAGACAGGGGTTTGGCAGCCCAGAAGCTCGGGGTTGTTGATATTGGTTTTAAAACCACTGATTTCAGTATTTTTGACCATCTGCAATACATTGAAAGGGGATCATCCACTATGGATACCGGAATCTCCAAATGTTTTTCCGTGATTGCCAATAAATTACGACAGGAAAGCAATATCTCCATTGAACTTTTCAGAATGTTCAAATTCATTGAATCAGGCCTGATAAAAATACGCGGCAAGGAATACAATATCACAAACCTGAAAAAACGGGTATATACCCATGCAGCTTCTGCCATTGCCTCAGATCTCAACAGGCTGTGGGAAAATGACTGGGATATTGATTCCATTATTCTTTCAGGAGGAGGCAGCATTGAACTGGCTGAGTATCTGATCCCGAATATTGACGGCAATGTCATTCCAATACCCAGAAATATTGATGCCCGTTTCAATAATGTCCAGGGCTATTGCAAATTCGGGCGTTATAAATGGGGATACTCCAAATATATCCACGATGCAGAAGAAAGCAGAAAAAAACCGGATGAAAATCCACAGGAAAACTCTTCTGACGCCTCAGACAAGACACCCGGCACCACTGAAGGGGCTTCAGACAAATCTTCCAGGCTTTCCTGGCTCAGACGCCAGAACTGAATTTTACCATGAACCACGATCATCTGACCAGGATTCTCAGCAAGGTGTCCACAGGTTCGCTGTCTGTAAAAGATGCAGCAGACAGGCTTGAAAACCTTTCATTTGAGTCCATTGAATATGCAAAAATAGATCACAGCAGATCCTTGAGAAAGGGGTTTCCTGAGGTTATTTTCGGCCAGGGAAAAACCAGTGCCCAGATTATGGGAATACTTGAAAAAATGGTATCTGTGGAAAATATCATACTTGTAACCCGGATTGAAAAACAAAAGGCAGACAAGATAATCCCTGTATTCAAGAATGCACAATATTTTGAGGATGCAAGGCTTCTGAGGATTCAGAACCATGAGCCACGTATCACAGGCACAGGAAAAATTCTTGTGATATGTGCCGGAACTTCTGACATTCCCGTGGCAAAGGAAGCTGTTCTTACTGCACAGGCCATGGGAAATGAGGTTGAATCCCTGTTTGACGTGGGTGTGGCAGGGATTCACAGGCTTTTTGCCCACAGGAAACTTATGGATCAGGCATCTGTCATCATTGTTGCAGCAGGCATGGAAGGGGCCCTGCCAAGTGTTGTTGCAGGCATGGTGAACAAACCGGTCATTGCGGTTCCAACCAGTATTGGTTATGGAACAAGCTTTGGAGGAATGACAGCCCTGCTTGGCATGCTCAATTCATGCAGCCCCAATATTGCAGTTGTAAATATTGATAACGGATTTGGAGCAGGATTCATGGCTTCATCCATCAATCATGTGGGAAAAAGCAGAAAATAAGTATTACAATGCACGTCTGAGAGCGAGGGCTTTCTTGTTTTCCGGATCAATCCTCAGAATCTGTCTTAGGTAATCATCAGCCTTGATAACTTTTTTGGCTCTGTAATATATTGCTGCTATCTGGAACTTGGCATCAATATGCCCTCTTACATGACGGTCAACTTCAATGAAATAATTGAGAGCCTGTTTGATATTGCCTGTTTCAAGATTCACAAGGCCTGCCTTGTATACTATATCATAATTGGAGGGATTTTCTTTCATGCTCTGGTCCAGGAGCACCAGCGGATATTCAAGCTCATCATGTGCAAGGCATATGTCAATCACTTTTTCTCTGTGGGTGTTCTGTTTTTTTGACAATGTTATGGCTCTGGAAAAAAGATTAAGGGCAAGACGCCTTGATCCCTGCACCAGTAATTTTTCTCCAAGCTCAATTGCCCTGTCATTATGGCGTGAGCTTAAGCTTAAAATTTCAAGAAAATATCGTCCAGCGTTTTCAAGCTGATTTTTTCCAATATAGTATTCTGCAAGATAAACCCTTGTCAGAATATCCTGCTTATTGACAGATGCTGCCTTGAGCAGGCATTTTTCACCAATTTTATTCTTTCCGATTTTAAAATGCAGCAGCCCCATCAGGCGCAGCAGCCTTGAAGCAGTAGGTCTGTAAGAAAGAGCAATTCGTATCTGCTCAATGGCTGATTCATAGTCGCCTTGTTCTTCAAAATCCCTTGCCTTCAGCCTGTGTATGGTTGCAGGATCAGGATTATTGACCTTTTCCACAACCCCACGTATTTTTTCATCCAGAGAAGCAAGGGTAAGCGGTTTTAAAAGATATGCATTGACCTCAATTTCAGCGACTTCGGCAACTATATCCCTTTCCGACTCTGCCGTAACCATGATAACAGCCATATCGCGCAGCCGTTTACTTGCCCGTATTCTTTCGAGCATTTCAACACCGTTCATTACAGGCATGTTCCAGTCAATTATGGCAAGGTCAAATTTTGAATGAGCCAGTATTTCAAGGCCGGTCTTGCCATTGTCAGCAAATTTAAGAGTCCTGGCAATTCCCAGATTCTTGAGCATCTGCCTTATGGTAAGACGCATGCTTTTCATGTCATCAACAATCAGGATTGACATGGTTTCAATATCAATCATGAATCTGTTTCCCTGATAAATATTTCATATTCTCTGGTGAGCGTTTCAAACCCGGATGCGAAATATTGTAAATTCATTTCCTTTGCATAATTTTCCAGGGTCATGGCTGCATTTTTCAGACATTGTGCATTAATATTGGCTGCACATCCTTTCAGGGCATGAGCATTTGATCTGACAGATTCTGCATCATCCCTGTCAATGGCATTTTTTATGTTTTCCAGAAGTTCAGGAGCCTCCTGTAAAAATGAGTCCATCACTATATTGATAAGCTGATCATCATTTCCAAAACGATCATATAACTGACCCTTATCAAAAACCATACAGGAACTGCCTGAATCTGACCGGGCCGTTTCAGGGCGTTCAATTATATCAGGTACAATCATGTTCTGATCAGTATCTGTTTTAGCGCAAGTGTTTTCACCTGTATTCAGATTTGAACTTATTTTCCTCATCAGGTCATCAGGCTCAACAGGTTTTGCAATGAAATCATCCATTCCATTATCAAAACATTTCTGTCTGTCTGCTTCAAATGCATTTCCGGTCATTGCAATAATCGGAATATGGTCCCTGCTTTCTGCCTTTTCAAGTTCCCTGATTTTACGGGTAGCTTCAAATCCATCCATTTCAGGCATCTGACAATCCATCAGAATAAGGTCATAATGACTGTTTTTATATTTTTCAACTGCCTTTATTCCGTTCTCAGCCATATCGGTCTGATACCCCATTCTGGATATGAGGGCCTTTGCTGTCAGCCGGTTGGTTGCCATGTCTTCCACAATCAGGATCCGCCAATTGTGTTTCTGGGTCTCCAGGATGGAATATTTTGTTATAACAGGCAGATTTTGCTTGGGCCCCCTTGATCTTCTGGCCAGTACCTGACGGATACAATCATAAAAAAGTGACTTCTGAACAGGTTTGCTTAAAAAAGCATCAAATCCTGCTTCTTCAAACCGCCTTGCATCGCCCTTCTGCCCCACAGAAGTCAGCAGAACAAGGCCAGTTGTATCAAATCTGCTGTCTTCCCTTACAGCTTTTCCAAGCTTCCATGCGGTTTCATCATTTTCCTTGGCCTCTGCAATCACCATGTGATAGGGATTGTTATCATCAAGGGCCCATTTAAGCATTTCAACGGCTTCAGTTTCATCCATTGCCTGTTCATAGCTGATATCAAGAGCTTTAAGATTTTTTTCAAAATTAACTCCCAGGGATGAATCATCACTTACGACAAGAATACGGCAGTCACCCGGATCAAGATTGTCCGAGTCTGGAGAAAAAACGTTTTCAGGCTGTTTTTTCAGCGGCAGGGTGAAAAAGAAAGTGGAGCCTATCATCTCTATGCTGTCCACGCCTATTTTGCCTCCCATCTTTTCAACCAGGAACTTTGAAATGGAAAGGCCGAGACCGGTACCTCCGTATTTTCTGGTAATTGACGAATCTGCCTGGGTAAATGATTCAAAAAGGACATCTTTTTTATCCTCACTTATACCGATCCCTGTATCTTCCACAGTAAAACAGACCATGGCAGAGTCTTTGGTTTCAGATTCAAGTGATATATTCAAACTTACCTGGCCTGCTTGTGTAAATTTGACTGCATTGCCCAGCAGGTTGTTGACAACCTGCCTTATCCTTCCTATGTCTCCCTGTAAACGGCAGGGCACTTCAGAATCAATATGCCATGTAAAATCAATACCCTTCTGATGAGCCTGAACTGCAGGCAATGACACCATGTCCCTGACAGCAATTTCAAGGTCGAAATCTCTTATGTCAAGCTCAATTTTGCCTGCCTCAATCTTTGACAGGTCAAGAATGTCATTGACGATGGTAAGCAAGGCCCTTGCGCTGTTGTAAACCACATCTGCATATGATTTTTGTTCTTCATCAAGATCAGTATCAAAAAGAACATGCATCATACCTATTATACCGTTCATGGGATTTCTGATTTCATGACTCATATTTGCCAGAAATTCATCCTTGATTTTAAGAGCCTTTTCAGCATCTTCTGCTATGCGTCTGCGTTCCTTTTGAGCGCTCTCAAGCAGTATGCGTGTTTTAATATGATCCTGTGCAAAAGCCCATGTGACAGCAGTAAAAAATATCAGCATCAGAAACAGATTGGAAAACCTGTAAAGGCTTATATTGATAATCCTTTCACCGGACAGAAGCTCAGGGCTGAACCTGTGGGCATAATAAAACCCGAAAAATACCAGACCAGCCAGTACAGGGTAAAAAACTCTGGACCAAAAATCCGGCAGAATACTTGCAAAAACAGGTACAAAAAACAGCAGAACCATGGCAATGCTGAAAAAACCTCCTGTTTTAAAACCAAGCACAGCAACATAGAACAGAAAACACAGGTTAAATGCATGTCTGCACACACTGCCAGTGGTTTCCCTGTAAAAAACCATCAGCAGAATATTGAATGCAAGTATAAAAATATTCAGGCCAACCAGGGACCATGCATGTATCCATGTGAACAGCCCTGCCTGAAAAACCAGAAAACCTGAAAAAAGAAGTAGAAATGATTTTAGTATACTGGAATTTGACATGTGTGAATTATATAAAACACCGGTGTTCATTGTCAACTTTAATGGAAATTATATATCCTGCCAGGTGGTATTTATTCTTATGATGCATTATTTCAAAATTTCTGGTAAATATCATGATATCATAGTTTCACACCTGTATTTAAATTATAAAGCAGGCAAGGTTCGAAATAACTTAACCGGACAACCTGGTAAGGAGATGCCATGACAGACAAAAAAGAACAATTTATAAAAAACATCGAATTTTCCACCCCGGTTGATATTGTCAGCCTTGTGGATTATGAAGAAGGCCGCGTGGTCAGCCGTACACTTGCATCCAGGCCGCACGTGAACATTACTTTATTCGCCTTTGACAGGGATGAGGAAATCAGTGCCCACACATCACCGGGCGATGCAATGATACAGATTCTGGACGGTGAGGCTCTGGTCAATATCAACGGCAGAAAGATAAAAGCATGTAAAGGCCAGGTTGTGGTGATGCCGGCCAATGTCCCCCATGCCGTATCTGCTGTAACACAATTCAAAATGATACTGACTGTTGTAAAACACGGCACCGCCATAGGTGACAAACTCATGGATTAGTCAGACTGATGACAGAATCATTTGAAGAAAATCCCTGATCTTTTTTATATGAAAAACATCATTGATATAGTATATACGGTTTATAAACTTACAATTAATTCATAAATTTCAAGACAGAACATGATCATTGACAAAGCAAAATATGTATTAAAAACAGAAGCAGACAGTATTTTAAATCTTGTACAGAAAATTGACACTGATTTTGAAAATCTTGTCAATGCGATCTGCAAATCAACAGGAAGAGTCATTATTTCAGGAATCGGCAAATCAGGGCTGATCGCAAGAAAAATTGTTTCCACCCTTGTGAGTACAGGTACAAATTCAATCTTTCTTCATCCGGTTGAGGCCCTTCACGGTGACCTTGGAATGGTCAGCCATGATGATGTCTTCATAGCCATTTCAAACAGCGGAGAAACAGGTGAGCTAAATAATCTCATGCCCATGATAAAACAGATAGGATGCACACTGGCAGGGTTCACAGGAAATACCTCATCCACACTGGCAGGATTCTGTGACCTTGTGATCGACACAGGAGTTGAAAAGGAAGCCTGCCCTTTTAACATGGCTCCAACTGCCAGCACAACTGCCCAGCTTGCCATGGGAGATGCCCTGGCTGTTGTATTGATCACCCAGAAAAAATTCAAGAAAAGCGATTTCATGAAATCCCATCCTGGAGGAGCACTGGGACAACGCCTTTCATCCAGGGTGGGAGAACTCATGTTTGAAACTTCTGAAGTGCCAAGGGTATATACAGGTACCGGAATGAATGAGGCTCTCAGGGAAATGGACAGATTCAGACTGGGAGCTGTCATGATTCTGGACAGAGAAAATATACTGAAGGGAATCATTACAGACGGAGATATCAGGCATTTTTTTGCAGAAAACATGTCAGGCCTGAATCAGCTCTGCGTTGATGATGTCATGAGTGAATCACCCCATACCCTCACGGCTGATTCATTTCTCTATGATGCTCTCAATCTCATGGAAAAATACCAGATCACCGTGCTTCCCATAGTTGATACTGCCAAACGGCTTGAAGGTCTTCTGCATCTGCATGATATCCTTGGCAAGGGTTCCTTTAAATTCAACGGAGGGAGTCAATGAAAATACCAAAATTCAATACTGCCATTCCAACCCTGGGAGAAGCAAAAATCACTTCCCCGCTCAAGCTGCACAAACCACCTGGAGAGCCTGAAAAACTTTTTGTGTCAGATGATGCAAGGATACTTGTGGATGTTCAGACCGACCTGCTTGATCCTGATATCAGGAAAAATTTAAGTTTTGACCAGGCAGGGCCAAGGGAAAAAATATATTTTGATCCCAGCAAGCTCAAATGTGCCATAGCAACCTGCGGGGGGCTTTGCCCCGGTCTTAATGATATCATCCGCTCAATTGTGCTGGAGCTGTATCATATATATAATGTAAAGACCATCTATGGAATCCAGCACGGGCTTCAGGGGTTTATCCCGGAATTTGAACATGATGTCATAGACCTGAATCCAGACACGGTTTCAGGCATACAGAACACAGGAGGCTCCATTCTTGGTTCGTCCAGAGGCACCCAGAATATTGATACGATTATTGACTGCCTTGAAAGACTGAATATCGGCATACTTTTCATGGTGGGCGGAGACGGAACCCTCATGGCTTCCAAAAAAATTGCAGAGGGCATTGAAAAAAGAGGGCTCAAAATTTCCGTAATCGGCATACCAAAAACCATTGACAATGATATACATCTTGTATCAAGGTCCTTTGGGTTTGATACAGCAGTTGATGTTGCAACCCTTGCAATCAAGGGTGCACACAATGAAGCTGTTGCATACCCTAATGGTATCGGGCTCATAAAGCTCATGGGAAGACACTCCGGCTTCCTTGCAGCCACAGCAGCCCTTGCACAGCAGGATGCAAATTTTGTTCTGATTCCTGAAGTTGATTTCTTTCTTTATGGAAAAACAGGATTTCTACAGGCTCTTGAGAACAGGATCCACAAAAGAAGACATGCTGTCATAATTGTTGCCGAGGGAGCCGGGCAGAATCTGTTTGACGATCAGGGCAAAAAATTTGACCCGTCAGGCAATATTATTCTCCAGGACATAGGTCTGTTTTTAAAAGAAAAAATTTCCCAGTGGTTCAAGGCAAAAGATATTCCCGTTTCCCTGAAATATATTGATCCAAGCTATATTATACGCAGCCTTCCTGCCAATGCCAATGACAGTGTGTTCTGCGGTTTTTTAGGACGTGAGGCAGTTCATGCGGGCATGGCAGGCAAAACCAAGCTTCTGGTCAGTTTCTGGAACAATCATTATGTCCATGTTCCAATGGATGCAGCTGCCGGGAAGAGAAAAAATGTAGACCCCCATGGCAGGCTGTGGCAGTCAGTCCTGGAAGCAACAGGACAGAACACATTCATCAACGGGTGATTTCAGCAAACCTGCCTTTTTTTA
Organism: uncultured Desulfobacula sp.; assembly: GCA_964408295.1. GTDB lineage: Bacteria > Desulfobacterota > Desulfobacteria > Desulfobacterales > Desulfobacteraceae > Desulfobacula. The sequence continues at coordinate 40,430 of CAYOYY010000001.1, forward strand.
CTGTAATGAGAAAAAGACTTTTCTGCGCCCTGCCCTGGTGATCGAAAATCGTGTTTCCGGTTGCTCCTTCAAAAATCCTGTTGCCCTGCTGAAGGGCATTTTTAAGGGCTGTGCACGAATCAATCTTTTCATCCATGGCAGTGATAAAAAGAATTGAAGCGCTGTCATGGGCTATGGCTTCTATGAATCCGGGAGCCCTGTGAAAAAGGGCTTTGAATTTTTCAGCAAAACGCGCAGTGGCAGGATTTTTTCCTGCTGCAAAAAAACCGTCTGTAATGACAGCCTTATTATGATAGCCGTCCGAATTTTTCAGCAGGCTTTTATTATGCCATAAATTGGTTCCCACAAGATAGACTCCCCTTATGTCATTATAGGCAAGCTGGGGGAGAAGCATGTTCAAAGCTGAAGCTGAATCAGGAATAAAAAGAGCCTGGAAATCAATTTCTATTTTTGAGGGCTGTTTTTTTGTTCTTGGATTTGGTTTAGTTTCCCTGACAGCCATGTCCTGAGACAGATCTTCAGAAAGGCCTGACTGATCCGTATCTTCAGGCATCAGACACTCAGGAACAGGATAGAACTGACCGGTAAGTTTCTGAATGGGAATTGTAAAATCTGTTTTACGGCCGTCATAGGCTTCTGCACCCATAATTTTTGCGCCATATCTGTCAGCAACATCCCAGAAAAGGTTCATGTATTTTCTGCCATATTTTTCATCGGGATATAAAATGGCAGCCTTTTTCAGCCCAAGTGTGGAAAACAGGTATGCTCCAAGTGTTTCAACCTGCATCTGCGGAGTAATGAAATTGGAAAAAAGATAATCTCCCCTGAGAGGAAAATCACTTTTCTGGGTCATGGCAATCATGGGAATCTGAAGCTTCTGTGCCTCAGCACCGGCAGAATCAAGTGCAAGCAGAGGCCCTACAATTCCTGCAACATTATCATTTTTAAGCTGTTCTACCTCCTGTTCTGCCACAACAGAATCTGCATGTGTATCCTTTATGATAAGATTGAATTTCTTATGATATTTTTCTGACAATTCCTGTATTGCAACCTGAATCCCCAAAAGTGCTCTTTGACCGAATGATGCGTATTTGCCTGTAAGGGGCAGAAGACAGCCTATAGTATCGCGCCTGAAAAAAGACTGTCTTATGACATGAAGCAGATCTTTTGCATCGGAAAAATAAGGATGGGAAGGATAAAGAGTCAAAAATTTTTCAAGCGCCTGTGCGGCTTTTTTTCTGTCATTGGATGCAGCATAATTCAGGCCTGTCCAGTAAAGCAGCAAAGATCCGGGAAGCTGAATATTTTTTATTGCCATAAATTTTTCTATTTCAGGAGCAGGAGTTCGGGCAAGAGCTGATTCTATTTCCTCAAGCAGGGCCGGCCTGTCTTTTTCACTGGCAGAGGCAAATGCCTGGTTATAGATCAGCAGGCCGTCCTGATAATTTTTCTGAATAAAAAATTTTTCTGCTTCCCGGGACAAAATTTTAACCAGAGGCTGCTCAGGCCTTACCGGTTCCGGTATCTGACTGTGTTTTTCAGAAGAAGTTTTTTTTGGAACAGATGTTTTTTCAACCGGCAGCCTGACAGACCGGTTCACGCATCCCGAAAGGACAAGGCCTGCACAAAGCCCTGCAAGCACAGCCATATTCAAATATTTTCCGTACATCATTTTCATTTCACTGTTTCCATATTTCCTGTAAAAAAGATTTAAGTATATAGCACGGAATCATGCACCATTATCAAGAAATTTTTTTACAAGTTCCTGTGCCTGTAATATCTGGGACGGTAAAAGCCAGTGAATCTGATCATCCCTGCGGAACCAGGTGAACTGGCGCTTGGCATATCTTCTGGTATCACGTTTCAGAAGCCGTACAGCTTCCTGCCAGTCAACCCTGTTCTCAATGAACATGCCCATATGCCTGTACCCTATGGACTGCATTGATTTAAGACTTAAAGGATATCCCTTTTCGATCAGGCCGGCAACTTCCTGTAAAAGCCCCTGATCCAGCATCATGTCAACCCTTTTGTTGATACGTGAATACAGGTCCTGCCTGTCCATATAAAGCCCGATCTTCAGAAATTCATATCTTTTTTTCTTGAAATTATGGGAATGCTGGCGATCTGAAATTTTTCTGCCTGTTGTTTCAAAAACTTCCAGAGCACGTATCACCCTGAAAGAATCATTCGGGTGTATCTTCCGGGCTGCTTCAGGATCGCACAGGGCAAGTCTTTCATGAAGATATCTGCTTCCTTTTTCCTCAAGCTCACAGGTCAGGGCTTCAATCGTATCCTGACAGACACCCGATGTTCTGAAAAGCCCATATAAAAGTGCCTTGATATAAAATCCGGTTCCACCCGCAACTATTACATTTTTTTTTTGTTCTGAGATCTGTTTTATGGCCTCATCAGCAAGGGCCATATACCTGCCTGCATCAAATTCCTCATCAGGTTCAACAAAATCCACAAGATGATGCGGCACCTGGCTTAACTCCTCACAGGAAGGCTTGGCTGTGCCGATATCCATATATTTATAGATCTGCATGGAATCAGCCCCGACAATTTCAGCATTAAACTGTTTTGCAAGCCTGATTGCAAACGATGTTTTACCAATGCCTGTGGGCCCGCAGATCACTATAATTGAGTTCATTGGCAGTGTCTGGTTTTATTTCCTTAATTGTTGACAAGCTTTACAATATCGCTTTATAACATAATACTTCTATTAATAAAATATAGAGATTGCGGGAAAATTTTAATGTTCAAACGGTTCGATTCATAGGAGAAACAAAAAAAATGGAAAACAAACTAACCGGATCAGTAGTGGTGATTGGCGGCGGTATTTCCGGCATGCTTTCAGCTCTCGATCTTGCAAATTCCGGGTATTACGTTTATCTTGTTGAAAAAGGCCCTTCCATCGGCGGAGTAATGGCCCAGCTTGACAAGACTTTTCCGACCAATGACTGTGCAATGTGAATTATTTCACCTACACTGGTCGAGGTCGGCCGGCATTTAAACATTGAACTTTTAACCCTGTCAGAAGTACTTGATGTCAAGGGCGAAAAAGGCAATTTTCAAGTAGAAATCCTGAAAAAACCAAGGTATGTTGACTTAAACCGCTGCGTGGGATGCGGGGCATGTGCTGAAAAATGTCCCTCAAAATGGGACGATGCATACAATGCAGGCTTAAAACCCAGAACAGCGATCTATGTTGAATATCCCCAGGCTGTACCTTTGAAATACGCAATCAATCCTGATGTCTGTCTCAAACTGACAAAGGACAAATGCGGAAACTGTGAAAAAGTCTGTCCTGCCAATGCAATAGACTATACCCAGAAAGAGGAAAAAATAACCATTGACGCAGGGTCGATTATTTTTTCACCGGGATTCAAGCCCTTTGATCCTTCAAAATTTGACAACTACAATTACAGTTCCTATCCAAATGTCATAACCTCAATGGAATTTGAGAGGATCCTTTCTGCAACAGGGCCCACCATGGGTCACATCACAACCTTTCCAAAACTGCCGCTCAATCCCAAAAAGAAAAAGGACAAACTGCTGGCGGAAAAAAGGAAAGATCCGAAAAAGATCGCATGGTTCCAATGCGTGGGATCAAGGGATATCAATAAATGCGACAATCCCTATTGTTCTTCTGTATGCTGCATGTATGCCGTAAAAGAGGCAATCATCGCAAAGGAACACGCAGGAAGCGATCTTGACTGTTCAATCTTTTTCATGGACATGAGAACGCCTGGCAAGGAATTTGAAAAATTCTACCAGAATGCAAAGGAAAAACACGGGATCAATTTTATCCGCTCAAAAGTGCATTCTGTAACCCAGGATCCTGAAACCTGCGATCTTAATGTAAGATATGTTGATGAACTGGGACAGATAGTTGATGCAAGCTTTGATATGATCGTGCTTTCCGTTGGACTTGAAATTTCAGAAGAAACAAAACAGCTTGCACAGAAACTTGGTATTGATCTTACTGACAATGGTTTCTGCAGAACTGACTCATTTGAGCCGGTTACAAGTTCAAGGGACGGAATTTATGTTTCAGGCGTGTTCAACAATCCCAAGGATATACCTGAATCGGTTCTGGATGCCAGCGCTGCAGCATCTGCTGCCGGAGATGCCCTGAGCGATGCAAGAGACACTCTCACAAAAAAGCTTGAAAAACCTGCTGAAATCAATGTCAACGGAGAAAGACCCAGAATCGGGGCATTTATCTGTGACTGCGGTTCAAATATCAAGGGAGTTGTGGACTGTACAGCAGTGACTGAATATGCTGCATCCCTGCCCTATGTGGAATTTGCAGAAGAAGTCATGTATGCATGCAGTCAGGACACCCAGGACAAAATGGTTGAATATATAAAGGAAAAGAATCTCAACAGGATTGTTGTGGCAGCATGCACTCCCAAGACCCATGAGCCTTTGTTCCAGGAAACACTGGCCAATGCAGGCCTTAACAAGTACCTGTTTGAAATGACCAATATAAGAAACCATAATTCCTGGGTTCACAAAAGCACCCCTGAAATTGCCACTGAAAAGGCCAAGGATCTTGTAAGAATGGCAGTTGCCAAGGCAGCCCTTGCTGAACCGCTTAAGGAAGAAAAAATCAGCGTCAATGATACAGTGGTTGTCATAGGCGGAGGCCTTGCAGGCATGGCAGCAGCCAGAAGCCTTGCATCACAGGGATATAAAACCCATATCATTGAAAAAAAAGACAGGCTTGGAGGAGAGGCTCACAAACTTTTCAGAACTGCCCAGGGAGAAGATGTAAAATCAAAACTTGACAGACTGATAAAGGAAATTGAAGTCAATGACAATATAATTGTCCACTGCAACACCACGCTTGAAAGTGTTGAAGGCTTTGTGGGCAACTTCAAATCCATCCTTAAAACCGGTGATACTGAATCTGAGCTTGAATATGGAGTGGCAGTGCTTGCCACAGGCGCAAAGGCCTATGAGCCGTCTGAATACGAATATGGAAATGATGAAAGGATCATCACTTCCCTTGAACTGGACAGAATGTTCATGGAAAACAATAAAAAGCTTGATGATGTGAACTGTGCTGTTTTTATCCAGTGTGTAGGCTCAAGACAGCCTGACCGTCCATATTGTTCAAGGGTATGCTGCACCCATTCCATAGACAATGCAATTGAACTTAAAAAACGCAGGCCGGATATGGATGTTTTTATCCTGTACAGGGATATACGGACATATGGAGAAAGGGAGCTTCTTTATAAAAAAGCAAGAGAACTGGGAGTTATTTTCATCAGATATGATGTTAATGACAAACCCGCTGTAACGATTGTAAATGACAGACTCTCAATCAGCCTCAATGATCATGTTCTGAATCAGAAAATTGAAATTGAAGCCGACCTTCTCACCCTTGCAGTTGCACTTGTGCCGAGAAAAGATGAAAAGCTTGCAAATTTCTTCAAGGTACCGCTGAGCGATGAAGGCTTTTTTGTTGAAAAACATGCCAAACTCGGCCCTGCTGAATTTGCCACAGACGGGGTTTTTCTTGCAGGCTCTGCCCATTATCCAAAGCCTGTCAATGAGGCAATAACCCAGGGAAGAGCTGCTGCTTCAAGGGCATTGACCCTTCTTGCCAAAAAGGATTCCTTATTTACCAGCGGCACGATTGCAAGCGTTGACCCCATGAAATGCAGTAAGTGCGGTGTGTGCATATCCATCTGCCCATATTCTGCACCGCATTTTGCCACTGAAGGAAGGTTCGTGGGCACGGCAGAAGTCAACCCGGTGCTGTGCAAGGGCTGCGGGCTCTGCGTTGCATCATGCAGGTCAGGTGCGCTGCACCTTCGGGGTTTTGATACCAACCAGATTTTTTCACAGATCTTTGCACTTGGAGAAGCTGTTTAAAGGAGAAAATAAATAATGGCTGATAAAAATATTAAAATCGTAAGCTTTCTTTGCAACTGGTGCAGTTACGGAGCAGCAGATCTTGCAGGAGTCAGCAGGCTTGAATATCCTGCTGATATACGGGTGATAAGAATCCCGTGTTCCGGCAGGATGAGTCCCAAATTCATTCTTTCAGCATTCAGGGAAGGAGCCGATGCTGTATGGGTATCAGGCTGACATCCTGGTGAATGTCATTACCTGGATGGTAATTATTATGCCAGAAGAAAATTTGCATTAATGGGAAATCTTCTGGAGCACATGGGTATAGAAAGAGACCGGGTTCATTTTTCCTGGATTTCATCTGCAGAAGCCACCAAGTTCGTGGATGTTGTCACGGAAATTTCAAACAGGGTCAGGGCACTGGGGCCAATCAGAAAATTTGTAAAAGACTATCATAAATAAAGGTAAGCTTATGGATACCTGTACAGATAAAATCAGAGAAATTGCCCTGAATCTTCTGAAAAACAAGGAAGTGGACAGGGTGGTGGGTTTTGCCAAAGGGACTCTTCCCATGGCGTCAAACCCCATTGTAATAACCTCGGAACATGATGTTGACAAGCTTGTTTTTGATTCAGGCTGCACACTTAATCTTGCCAACTATCTTAGGGGTCTTAAAGGGAAAACAGCAGTAGTGGCAAAAGGCTGCGACAGCAGAAACATTGCCAATCACATTGTGGAAAACCAGCTTGACAGGGATCAGCTTTATATAATCGGGGTGCCCTGCACAGGCATGGTTGACAAGGTTAAAATAGCTGCTCTTTTTAAAGAGGATATCACATATTTTTCAGAGGAAAACGGGGTGCTGAAGGTTGGCACGCCTTCAGAGGAAAAAGAACTTGCAAAGGCAGATTATCTAAGAGAGAACTGCTCTTTATGCCTTCACAGAAACCCTGTGATTCATGATGTGTTGGCAGCAGACCAGGTGGAAGAGCAGAAACTTGACAACCCCTACCCTGATGTTGAAAAAATCGAGGCCATGGACTGTGATGCAAAATGGCAGCATTTTCAGGCTCTTCTGAAAAACTGCATCAGGTGTTATGCGTGCAGGAATGCATGCCCTCTGTGCTATTGCCCCATATGCTTTGTGGATGAATCAGGCCCTCAATGGGTTGGCAAAGGCCAGGATGAAACCGATATCACCACATTTCATTTTCTTCGGGCCTTTCATTGCGCAGGACGCTGCACTGACTGCGGAGCCTGTGTTGAGGCCTGTCCCATGAATATTAATGTCAGGGAATTTACAAGAAAGCTCAATAAGGATTCCTTTGACCTGTTTGGCTGGGAGGCCGGGCTCAACATAACAGACCGTCCGCCTCTGGATGTCTACAGTCCTGATGATCCCAACGATTTTATCAAATAAATAAAAAGGGCAAACCATGAAATTTATAAATATTGATAAAAAAGACTGGGCCAAAGGCATTGAAAATGCAAGGAAGAACTATCGGCTTTTCGGCCCTGTTAAAGAAAAAAACGGCTTTTTCATCAAAAGCCTTGAAAATGACGCCATGCCTGACATGGAATACAATGATACTGTGATGTCGCCCAAATCGATCCTGTTTCCCCAGACTGAAAAGATGCTGACAGCAGACCTGGATGAATCAACAAAGGACCATCATATCATGAAAAGAGCTGAAGCTGATTATTCGCCCAGGGCTGTGATCGGCATAAGGCCATATGATGCAAAGGCAATGCTTCTTGTGAAGCTGAACTTTGACACAGAAGAATACCGTGATCCATATTTTTGTGATGCCTTTGAGGCAACTGTTTTCATAGGGCTTGCCGTAAACAAGCCAGGGCCTTTTGATTTTTCGGTTTCAGCAGGTTCAGGCCCGTTCAGTGAAGACGGCCTTGATGTTCTCCTGGCAGATCTTGATGACAGATACCTTACCAAAGTGCTCACTGACAGAGGCCAGGCTTTTATGGACTGTTTCAATGCAGGAACCGATGCCGATGAAAAGGAATCATCAGCCCTTTTTGACATTTTAAGGAAAGAAGCTGAAAAGAACATAAATTCTTCCATTGAAACCGGCAGGCTGAAGGATGTGGATGTTCTTGATCTGCACGGTGCTGATTTCTGGGATGATATTGCATTTGCATGCATCAACTGCGGAACCTGTACCTTTGTCTGTCCCACATGCTGGTGTTTTGATATCCAGGATGAAACAAGTGGCAGCAAGACCACAAGATTCAGGAACTGGGATACCTGCATGTCTCCTCTGTTCACCCTTCATGCATCAGGCCATAATCCAAGGGCAACAAAAACCCAGAGACTAAGGCAGCGTTTCATGCATAAACTCAAATATTTTCTGGACAAATATGACCAGGGAATCATGTGTGTTGGATGTGGCAGATGCGTTAAAAGCTGTCCTGTGAATATTGATATACGGGAAGTGTGCAAAAAAATGAATTCATATGAAAAACAAGATTAGCGGACAAAGGAGGAAACATGGAAAACCCCTATATGCCTTATCCGGTTCGCATTGATGATATACAGATTGCAACTGAAGACAGGTCGCTGAAAACATTCAAATTTGTTTTCTTAAACAAGGAAGATGAAGAAAAGTTTGCCTATCAGGCAGGACAGTTTGCAGAACTGTCAATTCCCGGAGTTGGAGAAATTCCGATCGGCATTGCATCATCTCCTGTTGAAAAGGGATTTGTAAAATTTACCGTTTTCAGAACCGGTGTTGTCACATCCCATCTTCATAATATGAAAGTCGGTGATATCATGGGAATCAGGGGGCCTTTGGGCAACTGGTATCCATGGGACAAGCTTGAGAACAAGAATGTTGTGATCATAGGAGGAGGGTTTGCCTTCACCACTTTAAGGTCATCAATCATTTACATGCTGGATCCTGCAAACAGAAAAAAATTCAAAAATATTGACGTGGTATATGGAGCAAGGTCACCTGGAATGCTTTTGTACCGTGAAGAGCTTTTTGAGTGGGAAAAACGCGATGACATCAATATGCATATAACAGTTGACGGAACAGATGACCCGAACTGGAAATATCATACAGGTTTTGTACCCCAGATTGTGGAAGATCATGCTCCAAAGGCTGACAAGGACACATATGCAATCATATGCGGGCCTCCCATAATGATCAAATTCACCCAGCCGTCACTTACCAAACTCGGATATACTGAAGATCAGATAATCATGTCCCTTGAAAACAGAATGAAGTGCGGAATAGGCATGTGCGGAAGGTGTAATATAGGAAGGGAACTTGTCTGCAAGGACGGGCCTGTATTCACTCTGGCCGAACTTAACAGGACTCCCAAAGAATATTGATAAGGGCGTATTTTATATTGACAAAGAACTATTGCTTAAGATATGGTTAGTCTTCAAATTATTGAAGTAAAGACAATAGGTCTTAAAAACGATAAAATGAAAAACATTTTACAGGAGGAAATTTTAAATGGCAACAATCGAATTTAACGGGAAAACATTCGAAATTGATGAAGATGGATTCCTTCTTGACTACAATACTTATTGTGAAGAATGGGTAGAATATGTCAAAAGCCAGGAAGGTATCGAAGAACTTACTGATGAGCACTGGACACTTGTAAAAGTTCTCCAGGACTACTATGAAAAGAACGGTATTGCACCAATGGTTCGTGTTCTTTCAAAACTCACCAAGTTCAAACTCAAACACATCTATGAACTGTTTCCATCAGGACCAGGAAAAGGGGCTTGTAAGATGGCAGGTCTTCCAAAACCGACCGGATGTGTTTAATCATACCCGTTTTCAATAGTTTTTATTAAATTCCAAAGGCTCTGCATCATGGTTTTGCAGAGCCTTTGTTTTTTTAAAGACCCGGAACTGGAGCAATTCAATATGCCGGCAATTGATGAAATAAACAAAAAAATCTTAAATCTCATTCAAACAAATTTCCCCATCCATCCAAGACCATTCAAAGTGCTTGCAGACCGGCTTGAACTTAGTGAGAACGAGCTGATCACCAGAATAAGGCAGATGAAAAAAGATATGGTAATCAGACGCATTGGCGGAAATTTCAGCCCTGACAGATTAGGCTATGTATCCACATTGTGTGCAGCACAGGTACCTGAAAATAAAATTGATCTGTTTACAGATATTGTCAATTCCTATCCTGGAGTTACCCATAATTACAGGAGGGATCACAGGTTCAATATCTGGTTTACTTTTATTGCCCCTTCAAGACAGATTATAGAAAACAGCCTTGACCAGATCAGAAAAAAGGCAGGAGTACAAAAAATCTTAAATCTGCCTGCAACCAGGGTGTTTAAAATCAGTGCAAATTTCAGACTATGACAGAACTCAAAGCTGCTCTTGTAATCCAGAACTGCATTGCAGGCCGGTTTGAACAGAACATTGAATCATCCTGTTCATTCATTGAAAAAGCAGCGGCAAAGGGCGCTCATCTTGCTGTTTTTCCGGAGATGAACCTTACAGGTTATGTAACAGGAGCAGATATCTGTTCCATTGCCAGGCCTATTGATGAAAGCCTGACCCGGATTTTCACCACCCTTGCACAGAGCCTGAACATAACCATACTGACCGGCCTTGCAGAAAAAGGACAGAATAAAAAAGTCCATGCGACCCACCTTGTTTTTAGTCCAGACGGCAGGTGGTCAAAATACAGGAAGATTCACCTTTCTCCCCCTGAACAGAATTTTCTGTGTCCTGGAAATCAAATCAGGATTTTCAAAACCCATGGCTTCAGGTTTGCGGTTCAATTGTGCTATGATGCCCATTTTCCTGAGCTGTCCCTGTCCATGTCTTTGAAAGGCGCTGATATTATTTTCATTGCCCATGCCTCTCCCAGGGGTAACCCTGAAGAAAAATTTATTTCATGGACACGGCATCTTACTGCACGCGCCTTTGACAATGGAATTTATATTGCAGCCTTAAACCAGACCGGAAAAAACGGCAGAAATCTTGATTTTCCGGGACTAAGTCTTCTGATAGGGCCTGATGGAAATATAATTGACCGTTCAGTTTCTGAAACCGGGCAGGAAAAGATCCATGTGGTAACAATAGATAAAGCCATGCTTGATAAAATCAGATCACACAGGATGAAATATTTTCTTCCCAACAGGCGCGGTGATCTTTTTGAGATCTGAGTATTATTCCCTGTTTTCAACCTGTTTGGCCCGGTGCTGAATATAGGCGTTTTTAATGGCCTGATACGGATCAATCGAGGCTTTTTTAATGGCCTCATAATCGCCTATATGAAAAGAGGTGGTATTAATGGAATCATATGCCTTGATTCCGGTTGAAAGTTCCCATGGCTCAACATAGGTCACAGGATTTAAAAAATAATCCCCCACCCGGCCTATGGCGTCCCTCAGGGTGGAAGGGCCCAGCACAGGCAGTACAAGATAAAAACCATTGCCAATTGAATAGGAACCAAGAGTCTGACCAAGATCTTCATCTGAAGTCTGAAGATCAAACTGATCCTGGGCAATCCTGGCAAATCCCAGAAATCCTATTGTTGAATTGATCACAAAAATTTCAACTTCCCTGCCTGCATTGACTACGCGTCCCTGCAGCAGGTTACTGACAAAACGCACGGGAAAAAGCAGGTTGTGGAAAAAATTGCGAACTCCCTTTCTTACAATGACCGGGGTGACAGCCTTATATCCCTGTGAAACGGGCTTGATGGCAGCAAAATACAGAAAATCATTAAACGAATACATGGCATAGTTGAAATAATACAGAGGATCAGCAACAGACTGGGTTGCAGAGCTGTCCTCAAAATCCTGCATGAGCTCATCATCCAGATCATCAATGTCATCACTGCTGTCTTCATCATATGAATTATCAGTATTTGCAGCCAGCAGGACCTGATGGGCACTGCCTTTTTCCCGGTATTCAGATACAATGCAGTCCGGGGACAGCACAGGATGAATAATACGGTCATTTTCCGCACAAACATATGGATGGTAAACAGAAAACGACAACAAAAACATCAGAAACGAAAAACAGATTTTTTTTCCCATTCTTTTCCCCATGCAGACTGCTGTTCTGTACAAGATTTATTTGTTTTTGTTAAAGATAAATTTCCTGACCAGGGATTCAATATCAAGGGATGATTCCGTATTAACGATCTCATCGCCGGGTTCCAGCATGGTATCGGAGCCGCCGGGCAGGATATCAATGTATTTTTGACCTATTATACCAGAAGTCTTTACAGAAGCAATAATATCTTCTGACAGCTCGATGTTTTTGTCAATACTGAGCTCAACCTTTGCGAGCATGCGTTCCTTGTCTATACTGATTGAGGTGACATTTCCTATTTCCACGCCTGCCATCTCCACCCTTGCCCCTTTTTTAAGTCCTGAAACCGAAGTAAAAAATGCATAAACCTTATACTGCGGCCTGTTCATAAGCCCTGTTTCGCCAAAAGCCGCAAAAAGATAAATAATACAGGCAAGGCCCAGTATAACAAAAAGCCCGACATAAAATTCTATTTTCAGTTTCTTCATTGAATTTCCCTTTTAAATATTTTCTCCCCTGAGAAAAGCGTTTAAAACCTTACTGTGCGAATTGAGAATATCCTGTTTTGAACCTTCAAATTTGATAATCCCGTTATCCAGCATGGCGATTCTCTGGGCAACATCAAAGATCTGCGGAATATCATGGCTTACAATAACCGCTGTAAATCCGAATTTTTCCTGATATTCCTGTATCATGGAATGAACCTTTTTCTTTCTTACAGGATCAAGCCCTGTGGTTGGTTCATCAAAAAGCACAACATTGGGATCTGTTACAAGTGCTCTTGCAAGGGCCACACGTTTTCGCATTCCTCCGGACAATTGTGCAGGAAATTTTGATTCAGTCCCGCAAAGGCCAAGCTGTTCAATGCGGGCACTGACTTTTTCTTTTATTTTATCCTTTGGGAAATCAGGGTCTTCAGTCAGAGGCAGGGCAATATTATCATAAATGGTTAAAAAATCAAACAGAGCATTGTCCTGAAACATATAACTTAGTTCCTTCTGAAAAGCCCGCCTCGTCTTTTTTGACAATTCAAAAAACGGCCTGCCTTTGATCAGGATTTTTCCTGAATCCGGGCGTACAAGCCCTATAATATGTTTTAAAAGTACGGATTTGCCTGTGCCGCTTTTGCCGATAACAGCAAGAATCTGCCCCCTGTATATGGACAGGTTGACTCCCTTGAGTACCTCATGGGTTCCAAAACTTTTTCTTACATCTTTCAATTGAATCAAAGGGTCAGCCATAACCATCAGACCAGAAAAAAAGTAATAATATAATCTGTGATCAAAACAAAAATACATGCCTGAACAACAGCGTTTGTGGTGCTCAGACTTACACTTCTTGCACCGAAACCGCTGAACAGGTGTGTATAATATCCGCGGTAGCAGCATATTGTTGTGACCACAAGTGAAAAAACAATGGATTTGTAAAATCCGCCTGATATATCTGCTGTGTCAACACTTTTAACTATGGTATCAAGATAAACATAGCGGTTGATTCCAAGCATTACAGAACCTGAAACAAATCCGCCAAGAATTCCTATGACGTCAAACAATGCTGTCAAAAGAGGAAAACTTATTATTGAAGCCACAATTCTCGGGCTGAACAGAAATCTGACCGGATTTATATGCATGGTTTTCAGGGCATCAATCTGTTCTGATATGCGCATGACACCTATCTCGGCTGTCATTGCAGAACCTGCTCTTGCTATTATCATAATTGCAGTCAGAACAGGGCCAAGCTCCCTTATGAGAGTTAAAGCCACAGCAGAGCCAAGGGCTGCTTCTGATCCGAATTTCACAAGTGAATAATAGCCCTGAAGTCCGAGCACCATACCTGTAAAAAGGCCGGTCAGAGTAATGACAAAAACAGATTTTGTACCTATAAACCAGGTATGATCAAAGATTTTGGAAAACTGGAAAGGAATAATAAAAATTCCAGCCACACCTTTGGCAAAAAAAAGGCAGATTCTTCCGATTGATTCCACATACTTTATAATTGCCGCACCGAATTTTTCAACCAGTTCAGATATCATGGAGCCTATATATCGTTTAAATCGTAAAAAAACAAGATTACGTAATATTTTTCTTGACACGTATTAAGATAGTGCATACGTATTAGTGCCGATTATACGTATCAGATTAAATGAACCGGCAAGGTTATGACAGCAGGATTAATTTTAAAGGAGCACAAAGGCATGGCCCAGAAAATAACTTTAAGTATTCCTGATATGCTGTATGAAAAACTCAAGGAATGGAGAACTTCTTTTAACCTTTCCAAAATGTTCCAGGAAGCTGTTGCAGATGCAATTCAGAAAAAAGAGGAATTTCAGAAGCGTTTCTCAAAGGATCACAATATGTCTGAAATCATCAGCCGCCTGAAACAGGAAAAGATGCTCTGGGAAAAGCAGTTTTATCAGCTTGGCAGGGAAGAAGGGCTTAAATGGGCCAGGACAGCACATTATGAGGACCTTTTATATGTACTGCAGTGCACTGGAGCCTGCAAGCTTGTTTCTGATCCGAAGATGAGTGATTATTTTGCAAAAGTATATGAATCTGCATGCCTTTCACAGGATCAATATCCTGATCCTGAAGCAAGGGAAATGATGTTCATGGACGGCTGGTTCAAGGGTGTAATGGAATTCTGGAATCATGTAAAGGAAAAATTATAATAATGAAAACACATAATAATGTTCTGGGAATTGATATCGGTTCTGTCAGTATTTACGCTGTTGTTCTGGATTCAGACGGTAAAATCGCATACAAAAGCAGTTGTATGCACCATGGGGAAATAAAACACAGTCTTATACATATTCTGGAAGAAATCGACCTTGAACAGGTCTCACATGTTGCAGCAACAGATGCTGTCCCGTCATTTATCAGAGCAGACAGGTCATATGATGAACAATTAACCATTATCCGTGCTGCACAGTATTTTCATGATTCATTTGATGCGATTCTGCACATAGGGGGTGAAAAATTCTCCTTAAGCAGGTTTGACTGCGATAATAACTATATAGGAGCCAGGCATAATACATCCTGTGCAGCCGGCACAGGCAGTTTTCTGGATCAGCAGGCAAGAAGACTGAACCTTGCCGGAGGGTCCAGACAATTAAGCGAAAAAGCAGAACACAACAAGGACAAGATTCCTGATATTGCCACAAGATGCGCTGTGTTTGCAAAAACTGACCTGATACATGCCCAGCAGGAAGGCTACAGTATTGAACAGATATGTGACGGTCTTTGTTACGGGCTTGCCAGAAATATATTCAATACGCTTTTCAAACACAGCAATATAGGTGAAAAAATCATATTCTGCGGAGGAGTATCTGAAAACACGGCCGTTAAAAACCATCTTGAAAAAATAACCGGATATAAATTCATCACAAGCGAAGATTCAAAATTTTTCTGTGCAGCAGGAGCAGCACTCTGTCTGCTGGATGATCTTGCAGAAAACAGACAGATGGATTCCCTTGGATTTTCCTGTCCTGATGATTTTTTTACTTCCTCTGACACTGAAACCATAATGTCCTACCCCGGCCTTGAACTGAAACTTTCAGATTATCCTGATTTCACAAGTTTTGACTCATATATTCACCATGGGGTGGAAGTGGAAATATATCAGGATCCTTCCTGCATTGACACTTCACAAGGGTATCTCGGGCTGGATGTGGGCTCAACCAGTACCAAAAGCATTCTGATAAACAAAGAAGCTGTGCCCATTGCAGGTTTTTATACAAAAACGGCCTCAAGACCTGTAATGGCTGTTCAGAAAATATTCAGGGCATATGAAAATTTCTTTGACGCCCATGGCATTGACATACGGATAAAAGGATGCGGAACCACAGGCTCAGGAAGACGTCTCAGTGCAAAAATCATAGGCGCTGATATCGAGCCTGACGAAATCACAGCCCATGCAAGGGCAGCAGTTCACTTAAACCCCGATGTTGACACTATCATTGAAATCGGGGGTCAGGACGCCAAATTCACCCTGGTCAAAAACGGTATTGTAACTTCATCTGTGATGAATACAGTATGTGCTGCCGGCACAGGCAGTTTTATTGAAGAGCAGGCATTAAAACTTGACTGCCCCCTTTCTGAATACTCAAAACTTGCAGAAGGTGTTGAATCTCCTGTGGCAAGCGACAGATGCACGGTCTTCATGGAAAGGGACATAAATTATTATTTTGCCAGAGGATACCGGAAAAATGAAATTCTGGCATCTGTTCTGCATTCTGTGCGTGACAATTACCTGACCAAGGTTGCCACCATGGGCAGAATAGGCAGATGTATTCTTTTCCAGGGAGCCACCGCCAGGAACAGGGCCCTTGTTGCAGCATTTGAACAGAAACTTGAAAAACCCATTCATGTATCACGGTACTGCCATCTTACAGGAGCCCTTGGCATTGCACTTCTTGCCAGGGAGAAAAACATCAAAAAATCAGGTTTCAGGGGTTTTGACCTGTGGAAGCATGATATTCCCGTACGCCAGGAGACCTGTCAGTTATGTACAAATCACTGCAAGATCACCATTGCCGATATTGACGGGCACACACTTGCCTATGGATTTTTATGCGGCAGAGACTATCAGACAAAGAAAAAGGTTGTGAAAAAAAATACCCATAATCTTTTAAAACTCAGGCGCAAAGCTGTTCCATCATATGAATATCCTTCAGTGAAGCATGATTTTACAATTGGAATTCCAGACACATTGCACCTTGCCGAAGACAATGCATTCTGGGTACATTTTTTCAGGCTGCTGGGAGTCAGGACAAAAACACCTTCAGGTCTGAAAAATCCTGTAAAGATGGGCAAGGCACATGCTGGTGCTGAATTCTGTGCTCCAATTGTTGCGCTGCACGGTCAGGTCCAATATCTTGCACAGAATTCAGATTATATTTTTCTGCCCTATTATTTTGAGGAAAAATCCGAAAAAAAAGACAGACGGCGCCAGCACTGCTACTATACCCAGTTTTCCGTGTCCATCATTTCCTGCATTCCGGGATTTGACAGGACAAGGCTGGTTTCCCCCATAATAAGATATCTTTATACAAATTTTCATACAAAGCTTGAATTATACAAAGCATTGAAAAAGATATCTTCTGATTTTTCCTTTTTTGATATTTCAAATGCATATGACAATGCACTGGAATTCAAAGAAAAAATAAAGGCAGAACAAAAAGCTGTCTTTAAAACTCAGATGTCCGGCACCAGTGATATAAATGTGGTTTTTGTCGGCAGGCCATACACCATATTAAACAGGGCTCTTAACAACAATATACCTGGCCTGTTTGAGAATCTTGGAGTCAGGACCTTTTTTCAGGATATGCTGGATTTTGAAAACCATGATTTTTCATCCATTGACCCGCTTTTACGTGAAATTCACTGGAAATACCTGGCACAGATACTGAAAGCTGCCCACATTGCCGCTGTAACAGACAACCTTTATCCTGTTTACATAAGCTCTTTCCGCTGTTCTCCTGATTCATTCGGAATTGATTACTTCAAACAGATAATGGAAGCCTGTGACAAGCCATACCTTGTCCTGACTCTTGATGAACATGATTCAAGTGTGGGATATGAAACAAGGGTTGAAGCAGCAGTGCAGGCTTTTCACAATCATCACAGATCCCGTGTTCGGAAAAACAGCTCAGGAAACAATATGTCGCATCTTCATCCCAATTTCACTTCCAGCATGAAAGATAAAACCATTATCATGCCAAACTGGGATGTGTTCAGCGGAAGCCTTGTGGTTTCTGTTCTGAGAAAAGAAGGATTCAATGCCATTTTAATGGAAGAATCTGAACATACGCTGAAAAAAAGTATTTTAACGAACACAGGACAGTGTATTCCTTTAAATGCCCTTGCCGCAGGCTTTATCCATACAATTGAAAAAAAAGGCCTTGACCCGTCCAGATGTGTGCTGTGGCTTAATGATTCTGAGATTGCCTGCAATATCAAAATGTATCCATACCACATAAAGAAAATACTTGAAAAGACCGGCATGGGCTTTGAAAAGGCTGGCGTGTATGTGGGTGAGCTGTCCCTGATTGATCTTTCATTTAAAGCATGCACTCATACATATTTTGCCTATATGTTCGGAGGGCTTCTCAGAAGCATGGGATGCAGGATAAGACCCTATGAGGTCAACAGAGGAGAAACAGACAGGGCTCTTGAAAAGGCATTGAAAATTCTGTGCAATGCCTTTGAAAACGGAACCTCAAGGGAAAAGGCACTGGAACAGGCAGTCAAGCTGGTGGCAGCCATCAGAACCCGTAAGCAAAACCGTCCCAAAATAGGTATTTTCGGTGATCTTTATGTAAGGGAAAACGATATAATGAATCAGGATCTTATTCATTATATTGAAGACAATGGTGGAGAAGTCATCACCACTCCTTATTATAAATATGTCAAAATCATTGCAAATTCCTATTTCAGGAAATGGTTCAAGGAAAAAAAATACTTCAGTCTGATTTCCAACCGTGCTCTTTTTGTGGTCATGCAGGCCATGGAAAAGAAATATTATAAATATTTTGAACCTGTTCTGGATAAATCCTGGTTTGAAGTAAAAGATATTGATGAAAATATTCTTGGTGAATACGGCATACTCCAGGAACATACAGGAGAATCAATGGACAATATTTTAAAAATTCACCATCTTATGCATGAACATCCTGATCTTGCGCTTCTTGTCCAGACAAACCCTGCCTTCTGCTGTCCCGGTCTTATCACCGAAGCCATGGCACAGAAGATAGAGGAAAAAATAAACGTGCCCATAGTAAGCATTACCTATGATATCTCAGGAGGAAATAAAAACAGGGTTATCATTCCATTTTTAAAAGGGCATCAGAACAGGCATTATTTCCAAAGCCTGAAAGCTTTTGTCTGACGTTCTCCAGGAAGATAGGGCTTGACATCAGGATATTTTTTCAAAAATGAATTCTGAAATTCAATACGCCTGACATTGAATTTATTGTGCATGTCAACGGCTCTTCTGTACCTTAAATAATATGCATCATAATTTTTAAGGTGCTCTTCATCCTTTACCTGGGTGATATTGTAAAAATTAACATAGGTATAGGTTAAAAGAGCCTCAAAAGCGTCCAGATATTTCTGAAGGCTTTTATAATGCTGACTTACAATCCTGTTATGATAGAATTTTCTGATATGAGACACCCAGGCAAGTTCTTTTTCAGAAAAAAAACTATGATATTTTTCGGTATAGTCAAGAAGCCTCTGTATTGCTGACTGATTTTCCCTGATACTTTTTCTTAAGGTATGAATATATTCAATGGTGCTTTTAAGATCTTCAATTCTTGATTCCACCTTGCTCAGGCCCTCGAGCTTTGCAAGTTCCCTGTCAAGCCTGAGCGTGCTCAGTTTCAGCTCATTGCTCAGATGTATCATCTGGCGGGTTACAGGAGGAAGGTCGGAATACTGGTGTTTTTTCATATAGGTTGAATAAAGAAAAACCTCACCTGCACAGACTGCAGCAAAGGAAGCCAGAAAAATCATGATAAGTATAATACCTGATTCCTTTTTTGCCCTGTAAATGAAAAAAGGAGTGGTCACCGGTGCAAAGAAAACAGCAAGAGCCCACCATCTGGGAAGTTTACGCCGCCATGATTCATAGAATACTGCACCGGCAACAAGTGCTGTATATGGAAAATAAAGATAATACAATTCACATCCCCTTAAATGTTTTTATCTGATAATTACTTCCATTACTGAATACAAGAACTGCTCCATCCTGATCAGTCCGCAGAATACGGATTTTTCTTTTTTTATAACGTTCAATTACTTTGGGATGGGGGAAACCATATCTGTTATGCCACCCGCATGATATTATTACACTTTCAGGACTGACTTTATCAAGAAATAAATTACTGCTTGACCTAAGGCTGCCGTGATGAGGAGCCATAAGTATTGTGGAAAGTATATCAGGACCATTTGCGCAGCACAGAAGTTTTTCCCTGCGCCATGATATATCAGCGGGGAACAGCATGGAAAAATCCTTATATCTTATCCTGAAAACAAGGCCATTGTCATTGAGTCTGTCCCTCATATACCTGGGTCTGTTGCCTGCAAATTGTATAATGATACTGCCTGCTGCAAGATATTCTCCTTCAGGTGAAGGATGGTAAATTCTGATATGTCTGTCAGTGCATATCCTTACAAGTTTTTTATAATTATGTGTCCCTGCTTTATCCCTGTTTTTGACAAGACAATTGACCTTGAAATTTTCCAGTATAAAAATAAGCCCGTTTAAATGATCTGATTCAGGATGGGTTAAAATAACATAATCCAGGGATAAAATTTTATTATGCCACAAAAACGGAGCCACAATATATCTTCCTGTATCAAAGGAGGAGGCATTGGAGAATCCTCCTGCATCCACCAGAACGGCAGTTCCACAGGGTCCCTGTATAAAGGCGCTGCTGCCCTGCCCCACATCCAGCACACTTATCTGCAATATTTTTTCCTTTTTTTGAATCCCATGATAAATTACCAGAGACAAAACCATAATAAGTACAGAAGCCATACAGAATAACCCTGTTTTTCTTCTGCCCTTTAAAACCAGAAAAATACCAGCCATCACAAGATATATCAGTGCAATATACTGCCATTGCCATGTAACAGTCCTGAAAAACGCACCTGGCAGGGAAACAAGAAATTCTGATATTTCAATAACCAGAAAAATAATTTTTTCACATATCAATACCAGCAATCCTGCAAGCCAGGGGAAAAACATAAAAGTTACAAGAACAATCAGGCCAAGCGGCAGAACAACAAACCCTATCAAAGGGATCAGAATCAGATTGGACACCACCATTACAGGAGAAACAATATGAAAATAACGGGCAGTCAGAGGAAAGGTTCCAAATCCTGCAAACATTGTTACAAGCGCCATGATCCCTGCCTTTGCAGCCAATTTTGAGGAAAATATGAATGAATCCCTGCCTGGAATACAAAGCCCTGCAACAATAAAAATAACTGAAACAAATGATAATTGAAAAGAAATGGAAAAAAACGCCCCAGGATCCATGAGAAGGATCAATATCCCTGCAAGGGAAATACTTGATGGAAAATCATTTTCATTTTCACTTATGAATGCTCCCCAGAGCATTATTATCATTATCAGGGCCCGCCTTGTTGAAGCTGAAAATCCAGTGAAAACAGCATATATTATCAATGGGACAATGCTGACAGCCCAGGCGGTTTTCCTTGCACGCCCGCTGATCAGAAAAGAGGGTATCAATCCTGCAAGTGCATAGAAAACATAGAAAAAAAATACACTTACCACTGCCAGATGAAACCCTGAAATTGCCAGAACATGGCTTATGCCAGCCTTTGAAAACAGGTCTCTTGCAGAAAAACCAGATAAGGTTTTTTGACCTGTAATAAGAGAAACAAGAATTTTGCCTTGCACTGAATCATCTGTCCTGGCAGATATGAAATTTTCACATCTGTTTCTGAATTTTTGTGTTTTTCTGATCAGGTCATCACAAAAACCAATATCACAGGCAAGATTGCACACGCAAATTGCAGATGCATTTACATAAGCTGATCCATAAATATTTTTAAGCTTTAAAAACCTTTTATAGTCAAACCCTCCCGGATTCATGAAATTGCGCACAGGTCTTATGGAAGAGACAAATTCAATTACATCACCATATTCAGGCAGATGCTCATCAGCAGCAGCAAAAATGTTCAGATAGATATTTCCGCATACATTTCTTTCAGCCTGGTCTGTAATTTTTATTTTACGGCACTTAAGAACAACTCTGGACTTTCTTCTGTAGCGTTTTGAAAAGGATATGACCCGGCCTGTGATCTGCATTTTTCCATGGCCATAAAAATTTGAGATATGAGTACGTGGCAGAACAGGAAACAAAGCTGACTGTATCAGCCAGAACCCAAGGCAGAAAGCAGGACAGACAAGCAGATAACCTGAATACGGCTTTTTATAATATAAGGATATGCAAAGAAAACCAATGGACAATAAAACCCCGGTACAGGCAGCACTCTTATGCTCAGGCAGAACCGAACCAAGCACAATGCCTGATGCCAGGAACGCAAAAATCCACGCAGAAACCGGCCTTAAAGGTCTTGATAAAGTTTTCCCATCATTTTGTCCTGAACAGGTTCATATCACCTGATCCGTCTGATATCAGCACCCAGTTGCGAGAATTTTTCCTCAATAGCTTCATAGCCCCTGTCCATATGATATACCCTTGATATGACAGTTGTGCCTTCTGCAACAAGGCCGGCTATAACTAAAGAAGCACTGGCCCTTAAATCAGAGGCCATTACCTGGGCAGCCTGAAGTTTTCTCACTCCTCTTATTGTTGCAAGATTACCATTTACAATTGATATGTCCGCTCCCATTCGAAGCAGTTCATTTGCATGTATGAAGCGGTTTTCAAAAATGGATTCATGAATTGTGCTGCTGCCGTCTGCAATGGTCATAAGCGCCATGAACTGAGCCTGCATGTCAGTTGGAAATCCCGGATACGGCAATGTTTTTATGTCAACACCTCTGACAGGTTTTCTGCCGGCAACTTTTATCATGTCAGAAAAAACTTCAATTTTGGTTCCTGCGCTGCGCAGTTTGCTTATCACACCGCCCACATGATCAGGGCAGCAGTCTTTTATAAGTATTTCACCGCCTGTTGCCGCAACAGCAGCCATGAAAGTCCCTGTTTCAATGCGGTCAGGTATTATATTGATTTCAGAAGAAAAAAGCTCATCAACACCCTCGATTGTGATCACAGCAGTGCCTGCCCCTGTGATCCTTGCTCCCATGGTGTTTAATGCATCGGCAAGGGCTACAATCTCAGGCTCCCTTGCAGCATTTCTCAGCACACTTGTCCCCTGTGCAAGGGCAGCCGCCATCATCAGATTTTCAGTTCCCGTGACTGTTGGAACATCAAAATATATGTCATTGCCTTTAAGCTTCAATGCTTTAGCCTCAATATAGCCATGACTGATACTCACCTCAGCGCCCAGGGCTTCAAGTCCTGAAAGATGAATATTAACAGGCCTTGCACCAATGGCACAACCGCCCGGCAAAGAAACCTTTGCATGGCCGAAACGGGCTACAAGAGGGCCAAGCACAAGAATGGAAGCCCTCATTTTACGGACAAGATCATATCTTGCTTCAGTATTATTGATACTGGAACCATCCACGGCAAGACAGCCGGAAGATGTTTCACATTCTGCACCAAGATCTTCAAGAAGAAGGCGGATACTGTTTATGTCCATAAGGTCTGGCACATTTTTAAGAAAGGTTGTGCCGTTTACAAGAATACTTGAAGCAATCAGAGGCAGTGCAGCATTCTTGGCCCCGCTTATATTCACTTCACCATGCAGCTGCCTGCCACCTGTAATCTGAATTTTATCCATATCAAAGTTCAACCATATTAAGAATTATACACCATTGTGTTATATCCCAGTTTTTATATAAAGTCTTCTGAAAATTGCAATAATTTATGAAAACATTTCCGGTTCATCCTGGCACACCAATAAAAAAAGGGTCAACTTGATTAAAGCCGACCCTTGATATTGTCTGGTACCTGGGACGAGAATTGAACTCGTACAGAGAATTTCTCCGAGGGATTTTAAGTCCCTTGCGTCTACCAGTTCCGCCACCCAGGCATAATCTTGGCATTTTTATAACATTTTACACAGTTTTGCAAGACAAAAACCAGGGGCTTTTCTGCCGGATTTCATAAAATATCTTTTTATTTTTTTCTTGACATTTATAAAATTTATATATAATAAATCTTTTTTAGATAAACTTAAGATAAAAATTATGAACATGAATATACTTTGCATACTAATAGTCCTTATCATTATCGTGGGGGTCGTGATCAGCACCCCCATACGACAGGGCTCTTAGTGGCATAAACCTTAAATTATCTTACAAGCCGTTATCAGCCCGAACAGGGCAGATAACGGCTTTTTCAGTTTGGAGACACAATTAAAATGAGAAGCCACATTGCAACAAAAGGACTTGCAAGAGCTCCCCACAGAAGCCTTTTAAAGGCCATGGGGTACACGGACAGGGAAATTTCCCAGCCCCTTATCGGCATTGCCAATTCAGCCAACGAGCTCATACCCGGCCACATGCATCTTGACAACATTGTAAAAGCTGTCAAATCAGGCATTTCAATGGCCGGAGGAACCCCCATGGAATTTTCAACCATGGGGATATGCGACGGTATTGCCATGAACCACGACGGAATGCATTATTCACTTGCCTCAAGAGAGCTCATTGCAGACTCCATTGAAGTCACGGCAACTGCACATCCTTTTGATGCAATTGTAATGGTTCCAAACTGCGACAAAATCATACCCGGCATGCTCATGGCAGCGGCAAGGCTGAATATCCCTGCAATTTTTATCAGCGGAGGCCCCATGCTTGCAGGCCGTGACCCTGAAGACAGAGACAGAAAAATCGATCTTGTCACTGTGTTTGAAGCTGTGGGAGCTGTCAGGTCAGGCAGAATGACTCAGGAACAACTGGCTGAAATTGAAGACTGTGCCTGTCCCACATGCGGTTCCTGTGCAGGAATGTTCACTGCAAATTCCATGAACTGCCTGACAGAAGCCATTGGCATGGCTTTGCCCGGAAACGGAACCATTCCCGAACCCATGTCAGAAAGAATCAGGCTTGCCAAACTAACAGGCATACAGGTCATGGAACTGCTTAACAAAAACATGACCCCAAAAAAAATCATGACACAGAATGCCTTTATGAATGCACTTGCCGTTGACATGGCCCTCGGGTGTTCCACAAATACTGTGCTGCATTTAAAGGCAGTTGCAAATGAAGCTGATGTGGATCTTGATCTTGAACTCATCAATGAGATAAGTGGAAAAACCCCTCATCTGTGTTCGCTCAGCCCGGCAGGTGATCACAGGATAGAGGATCTCAACAATGCCGGCGGCATCCCTGCTGTCATGAAGGAGTTGTCATCCCGGAACCTGATTGACGGGCAGTGCATGACTGTCACAGGTAAAAATGTCAGGGAAAATCTTGAAAATGCAGTTGTAAAAGACAGACAGGTTATCCGTTCCCTTGAAAATCCTTATCACAACAGAGGAGGCCTTGCAGTCCTGTTCGGCAATATTGCGCCACAGGGATGTGTTGTAAAGCAGTCTGCTGTTGTCGATGAAATGATGTGCCATCAGGGCCCGGCAAGGGTGTTTGATTCAGAAGAACAGGCCACCAGCGCAATTCTTGAAAAGCGTATCAATAAAGGTGATGTCATAGTGATCCGTTATGAAGGCCCTGCAGGCGGTCCCGGCATGAGAGAAATGCTGACCCCGACTTCAGCCATTGCAGGCATGAAGCTTGACGCAAGCGTTGCCCTGATCACTGACGGAAGGTTTTCAGGAGGCACAAAGGGAGCATCCATAGGCCATATTTCACCTGAAGCAGCGCAGGGAGGAGTTATTGCAGTTGTCAGGGAAAATGACCAGATCAGAATTGATATCAGAGCAAAAACCATAGAGCTTCTTGTGCCTGAAGATGAAATAAAGGCAAGGCTTGATAAATGGAAAAAACCTGAACCCAAGATAAAAACCGGATATATGGCCAGGTATGCCGCAATGGTGGGCTCTGCTTCCACCGGAGCTGTTTTTAAATAAAGTTTACAGGAGAATACAATGAAACTTACAGGTGCCCAGATTCTTATTAAAATGATTAAAGCTGAAGGAATTGATACTGTTTTCGGATACCCGGGCGGTGCTGTCATTGATATTTACGATGCCATTGCCAAGCAGGACGGCTTAAGGCATATTCTGGTACGTCACGAGCAGGGTGCTGTCCATGCGGCAGATGCCTATGCAAGGGCCAACAGATCTGTGGGAGTTGCCCTTGTCACATCAGGCCCCGGTGCAACAAACACAGTGACCGGAATTGCAAATGCACATTCAGATTCCATCCCCCTTGTGGTGTTCACAGGCCAGGTTCCAACCGGGCTCATTGGAAATGATGCATTTCAGGAAGTGGATATTGTTGGCATAACAAGGCCCTGCACCAAACACAATTATCTTGTGAAAAACCCTGACAGGCTTGCGTCCACCATAAAAGAAGCTTTTCATCTTGCAAGATCAGGGCGGCCTGGCCCTGTTCTGGTTGATCTTCCAAAGGATATTGTGCAGGCACAGATTGAATTTAAGGAACCTGAAAAAATCAACCTTAAATCCTACAAACCCAACTACAGACCCAATCACAAGCAGCTCACCAAGGTGATTGACCTGATCCGCAAAGCAGAAAGGCCTGTAATTTTTGCAGGCGGAGGCGTAATACTTTCCCAGGCATCTGAAGAAATCACCCGGCTTGCCAGGATGGCGCAGATCCCTGTGACAGCTTCACTGATGGGCCTTGGAGCCTTTCCCGGGTCTGATCCTCTATGGCTTGGAATGCTTGGTATGCACGGAACCTACCGTGCCAACATGAGCATTGGAAACTGTGATCTGATGATAGCGGCAGGAGTGCGTTTTGATGACAGGGTAACAGGCAATATTGAAAAATTTGCCCCTGATGCAAGAATCATTCAAATAGATATTGATCCAACATCAATACATAAAAATGTACTTGTTCAATGCCCCATTGTGGGTGACTGCAAAACCACTCTTAAGGAACTCATATCCCTGATGGAAGACAAAGATCCTGAAGAATTCAAGAACAAACGCCCTGAATGGCTGGCGCAGATTAAGGAATGGAAGGACACAACCCCGCTTAAATATGATCAGAATTCTGAAATAATCAAACCACAGTTTGTCATTGAAAAGCTTTATGAAATCACAAAGGGGAAGGCAATCATCACAACTGAAGTGGGGCAGAACCAGATGTGGGCTGCCCAGTATTATCATTTTGACCAGCCCAATCATTTTATAACATCAGGAGGGCTTGGGGTCATGGGATTCGGCCTGCCTGCAGCCATTGGAGCAAAGGCTGCCTGTCCAGACAAGCTTGTCATTGATATTGCAGGGGACGGGTCAATACAGATGAATATTCAGGAACTGATGACTGCCATTGAAGCTGGAATCGATGTTAAAATTGTAATATTGAACAACAAATTTCTTGGCATGGTAAGGCAGTGGCAGGAATTGTTCTATGACAAGGTATATTCTGCCACTGTCATGGATCATGCCCCTGACTTTGTAAAACTTGCACAGGCATATGGAGCCCATGGCCTGCGCTGCACAAGGCCTGATGAGGTTGAAGCAACACTTACAAAAGGCCTTGATATGAAAGGAACGGTGATAATGGAGTTTGCCGTGGACAAAGAAGAATCAGTTTACCCCATGGTTCCGGCGGGCGGAGCCATCACGGAAATGCTTCTGGTTTAAAAACACATTATTATATAAGGATATTTCTCAAATGGATACAAACTCATACCTGCTTTCAATCCTTGTTGATGATGAGCCAGGTGTTCTTTCAAGAATAGCCGGTCTTTTTTCAGGCCGCGGCTTCAATATTGACAGCCTGAGCGTTGCCACCACGGCAGAGCCTGAAGTGTCAAGGATTACAATGGTTACAACCTGTGAGCCCCCCATCATTGAACAGATAAAAAAACAGCTTCACAAGCTGATAAACGTCATCAAGGTGGATGATCTCACTGACAGAAGATATGTTCAGCGTCAGCTTTCACTCATAAAGGTGAATGCCCAGCACGAAAAAAAGGCTGAAATTTTAAGAATTGTGGACATTTTCAGATGCAAGATTGTTGATGTGGGACTTTCCCACTATACAATTGAAGTCTCAGGAGACAATGACAAGCATCAGGCCATTATTTCCCTTTTAAAGCCAATGGGAATCATTGAAATTGCATCCACAGGATCAATTGCCCTTGCAAGGGAAAAAAGGACAAAGTCATGAACAAGGTATTTTTATATGACACAACATTAAGGGACGGAATGCAGGGAGAAAACATATTTTTCTCTCCTGAAGACAAGCTCAAGATTGCAAGACGGCTTGATGACGCAGGCATCCACTATATTGAAGGTGGATGGCCAGGTTCCAATCCAGGGGCACAGCATTTTTTTGAGATGGCAAAAGACATTGAATTTAAAAATGCAAAACTTGCAGCATTCAGTTCAACAAGGCGGCCTGGCAAGACCTGTGACCAAGATGCCAATCTTGCGGCTCTGCTTGACAGTAAAGCTCCTGTTATCACGCTTTTTGGAAAATCCTGGGATCTTCATGTTGAATCCATAATGCAGAACACAAAAGATGAAAATCTTGCCATGATAAAGGACAGTATTGAGTTCTTTTTAAACCATGACAGGGAAGTCATTTTTGATGCAGAGCATTTTTTTGACGGATACAAGGCAAACCCTGGATATGCGCTTGAAACACTTGAGGCTGCTGTTGAGGCAGGAACCAGATGTCTTGTGCTGTGTGACACAAACGGAGGGTCTCTGCCCTGTGAAATCGAGGAAATCACGCGCAATGCCATTGATCATTTCAGGGATTATCCTGATATTGTTTTTGGA
The DNA here is from genome assembly GCA_964408295.1 of uncultured Desulfobacula sp. GTDB lineage: Bacteria > Desulfobacterota > Desulfobacteria > Desulfobacterales > Desulfobacteraceae > Desulfobacula. The sequence goes on from CAYOYY010000001.1 coordinate 68,847, forward strand.
ATTCACACCCATAATGATTGTGCCATGGCAGTGGCCAATTCAGTTACAGCGGTTCATGCAGGAGCATGCATGGTTCAGGGCACAATAAACGGTTACGGAGAAAGATGCGGTAATGCCGATCTCACTGCTGTTATTCCTGTTCTGGCTCTCAAGATGAAAAAGGAATGCATCAGCAAAAAAAATCTTGCAAAACTGCTTAATCTGTCGCGTTTTGTTTCTGAAACCGCCAATGTGCCGCCTGTGAATTCAAGGCCATTTGTGGGAAAAAGCGCTTTTGCCCACAAGGGAGGAGTCCATGTATCTGCAATCATGAAAAACCCGAGAGCCTATGAGCACATGGCGCCTGAGGCGGTGGGAAACAAACGCCGTGTCATTGTGTCTGAGCAGTCAGGAAAAAGCAATATAGAATACAAGGCAAAAGAGCTTGGGATAAATCTTGAAAACAACGCGGTCAATGGACACCAGATTGCAGCAACCATAAAGGAGCTTGAGGATTACGGGTTTGAATTTGACGCTGCTGAAGGCTCTCTTAAACTTATCATGGAAAAACTGACTGATCAGTTTGTGCCCCATTTTGAGCTTGAATCGTTCAGAGTGGTGGTGGAAAAGGACAGAGACAGGCCATGCTATTCCCATGCAATGATAAAAATAAGGGTTGGAAAGAAAACTGAAATCACTTCAGCTGAAGGAGACGGCCCTGTAAGTGCATTGGACAATGCCCTGAGAAAGGCCCTGACCACCATCTATCCCAATATTGACAACATGCATCTTGTGGATTTCAAGGTCCGCGTCATAGACGGAATGGACGGCACAGACGCAAAGGTCAGGGTTCTCATAGAATCAAGGGATGAAAACAGCATTTTCTCCACAATAGGAGTATCAGAGGACATCATAGAAGCAAGCTGGCAGGCACTGGCTGACAGCTTTCAATACAAACTTGCACTGGATACCAATAAAAACAAGGTTGATTCAAAATGACAACAGAAAACAGAATTATTATTTTTGACACTACATTGAGAGACGGGGAGCAGTCCCCTGGAGCAAGCATGAATCAGGCTGAAAAACTCAGAATCGCAACCCAGCTTGAACTGCTTGGAGTTGATGTGATTGAAGCAGGGTTCCCGGCAGCTTCAAAAGGAGATTTTCAGGCAGTAAAAGCCATTGCCGACACTCTTAAGACAGCCCAGATTGCAGCATTGTGCAGGGCTGGAGAAGATGATATCAAAAAGGGGTGGGAAGCTGTAAAAAATGCTGTACATCCCAGGATTCATACTTTTATAGCCACCTCGCACCTGCACATGAAATACAAGCTCCAGATGGAACCTGACCAGGTGCTTGATCAGGCTGTAAAAGCAGTCAGGCTTGCAGCTTCATACACTGATAATGTTGAATTTTCAGCAGAAGACGGATCCCGTTCTGATCCAGATTTTCTGTGCAGGGTGTTTGAAGCTGTCATAGATGCAGGAGCCACAACAATCAATCTGCCCGATACTGTCGGATATGCCATTCCTGAAGAATTTGCCCAGCTTGTGAAATATGTCATGGCAAATACACCCAATATGGACAAAGCAGTATTGAGCGTTCACTGCCACAATGATCTGGGCCTTGCCACATCCAATACCCTTGCTGCAATCAAGGCAGGAGCAAGGCAGGTTGAGGTGACAATAAACGGAATCGGAGAAAGAGCAGGAAACACATCTCTTGAAGAAGTGGTAATGGCTCTGAACACAAGGCCCAATTTCTTTCCTGAAACAACCTCCATTGACACCACAAGAATTTATCCCACAAGCAGGCTTGTAAGCATGATAACAGGTATCCTGGTTCAGCCCAACCGTGCCATTGTGGGAGCCAATGCATTTGCCCATGAAGCAGGCATTCATCAGGACGGGGTTCTGAAAAACCCCATGACATATGAAATCATGAAGCCTGAAACCATAGGGCTTTCGACCAATAATCTTGTGCTTGGCAAACATTCAGGGCGGCACGCCCTTAACACCCATATTCAGCAGATGGGATACAATCTTTCAAAGGAGGAGCTTGACACTGTTTTTGAAAAATTCAAGCTTCTGGCAGACAAGAAAAAGAGCATACTTGACGAGGACATAGAAGCCCTGATCAACGAAGGTGTTCTAAGGGGCTCGGAAGTATTCAAGCTTGAATACATTCATGTATTGTCAGGAAATACTGTTTTCCCCACTGCCAGTGTAAAACTTGCCATCAACGGCAGGTCTGTCCAGGGTGCAACAGAAGGCAGCGGCCCCATTGACGCTGTATATAATATTATTTCCAAGCTTACAGGAACCAAATCAGAACTACTCAGGTTTACAATTTCCGCACTTACCGAAGGCACTGACGCACAGGGAGAAGTTACTGTACGCCTTCAGGAAGGCGGAATTGTAGCACTGGGCAAGGGCGCTGATCCCGATATAATAACAGCAAGCGCCCTTGCCTACATCAACGGGCTCAACAGGCTGGAATATTTAAAGGAACATCCTGTTGTGAAAGCTGAAACCCTCTAACGGATTTTTTATGCTTGACACCCAAAAGGCTTTAAAGATATGAATAAGAATTTTCGGAGGTGAATCATGAGAATCACGGCTAAATTCTTAATTGTTCTGATTGTCTTTTCCTTCTGCCTTGCGGGTGTCGCATTTTCACAGGACAGTCCATCGTCTGACACTTCCATTGTGGGAAGATGGAAAACCATTGATGACAAAACCCACGAACCCAAGTCCATTGTCAATATCTATGAAAAAGACGGCAAATATTTCGGACAGATCGTGGAATTGTTCAGAAAACCGGGAGAAGACCCCGACCCTGTATGCGACAAATGCCCTGACAATGATCCGCGTAAAAACCAGCCCACAAAGGGCATGGTCATTATCCAGAACCTGGTGAAAAAGGGCAAGGTATACAAGGGCGGAACCATACTTGACCCAAAGGATGGCAAGATATACACCTGCAAATTATGGGTTGAAAACGGACAGCTCAAAGTCAGGGGCTATATTGCCTTTTTCTTCAAAACACAGACATGGGTCAGGCCTGATTAAATCCATCTGCACCAGATCCAGAAACACAGGGAGTTTGAAAATTTATATACAGGCCCTGGCGCGGCAGGGCTCACTTCCTGTTTACAATGGTGCAGAAACTGTCATAATAGGCTGCCTGTTTTCCCATATCAGAAAGAACAGGCCTGGTAAGAAAATTGACTGCCCCGTTTTTATGCCAGTATCCCTGATAAATGAATGCAGTATCATCACAGACTGCGTCATCAATGCACAGGCAGGCATCAATACCTGAAGATTCAGATTCCACCCTGACATCAGACCTGTTTTCAAGGCCGAGTTTCATGGCGGTTTTATTGTTCACGCGCACCACAGGTTTTTCATCATAAAATGCAAAACCCTGTGAATGCATGGATTTATCTGTATGGCAGGTTAAAAGCCGCAGGGGAAATCTTTCCTTTCCCTTCTCAGGCTCAATAAAGCACGGCAGAGGAGAAACTCCGTCTTTTTCTGCACTAAAGCTGTACAATTCAATTCTGCCTGAAGGGGTTTCAAACTTTCTGTCCCTGAATGCAATATAATGGTCATCTATAAAAAAATATTCATCATATAACCGGTCAAGGCTGATACCAAAATTTTCAAGAAGGGGGGCAACACTTTTCTCAAGATAATCTTTTGAATCATTGAATCCGAATCCACCCGGCTTCATTCCCATCTTGTGAGCCAGCATCATGTAAAACTCAAATTCAGGAATCACATTTTCAGGCGGATCAACTGCCTTTTTTGAATAGTTCAAGACAGGACAGTACATTGAAGTTGTGAAAATATCATCCTGCTCAAATACAGATGCCGAAGGAATCACAATATCTGCATGCCTTGCAGTGTCTGTCATGAAATGATCAAAAACCACCTTAAACTCAATCTGTGCAAAATATTTTACTGCTGTTTCAAGGTCAGGCACCTGGTTAAGCGGATTGCCCCCTGCAACAAAGGCTGCCTTTACAGGGGGGTCATTGGCATCCCTTAAAAACCGCCCAAGCTCCCCATAGGCAAACTCCCTGCTGCATTGCCGCTGCCCGCAGGTCTCAGGCCTTGGCCTGGCTAAAAAAGGATAAATGGATTTTGCAGCATAATTCACACCGCATCCTTTTCTTCCTATTTTACCTGTGACAGCGCCAAGAGCGTCAATGCACCGGACATTGTTTCCTCCGTTGCGATAGCGCTGCATGCCGTATCCAATATAGATGGAGGCCCTGTCTGCCTTTGCATAGTCAAGAGCAAGCTGTTCTATTGTTTCCTTTCCGATCCCTGTAATCTGTGCAGCCTTTTCAGGGGTAAATTCTGAAACAGCAGCTTTGAACCTTTCAAATCCTGTTACATGGTTTTCAATAAATTCTCTGTCACAAAGATTATTTTCAATGATAAAACTGCACATTGCAAGTGCAAGTGCTCCGTCACACGAGGGTCTGATACGGATATGGCAGTCAAAGGCATCTGCAGTTGCAGTTTTCACAGGATCAATCACAATGATGCGTGTGCCGTTTTTCTGAGCTTTTTTTAAGAGAGAATAAAAATGAATGCTTGTAAACTTAGGATTTCTGCCCCACACAATAACAAGATCAGAATTTAAGACATCATCAGGAAAATGCCCCCTTGGAACTCCGAAGTCATAGGTCTGGGCAGCAATGCCTGCAGCCCAGCACAGGCTTCCCACAGGCCTGCTGGATCCTCCGAACCAGTCAAAAAAAATATTCTGGATATTATTTTTTATTCCTCCGTATCCGTCGCTTACATAATTCAGCACAGCCCTGGGTCCGTATTTTTCCTTTATGGACAAAAGCTTTTCAGCAATAATATCCACAGCTTCATCATGGGAAATCTCGACAAAGGCCCCGTTTTTTTTCATAAGCGGGTGCACAAGACGGTCTGGATGGGAAAACCTTGACACAAGTTTTTTCCCCTTTTTACATATAAAACCCTTTGTAACAGGATGGCGCGGGTCTCCTTCAATTTTTACTATCCTGTTGTTTTCCACGCTTACTTTGAACCTGCAAAGATCAAAACAGTCCATCGGGCAGGAAGAAAACAACTGTTTTACCATTGGATTATCCTTTTTTTGATTGATTTATTGAACAAAGCCTTTTAATCTGCTCATATTTTTATAAAATAATTTAGGCAATAAGGAAAGTCCTGATATGGCGGGAAAACGAATTATCATCATAGGCGCAGGAGTAATCGGCCTTGCCTGTGCCCATTATTTAAGTAAAAAAACTTCAGAAATAACAATTATTGAACAGAATACCGCAGGCAGCGGTGCATCCCACGGCAACTGCGGCCTTCTGCATTTCAGCGGAATAATTCCATTATGCGCTCCAGGGGTTGTGACAAATGAAATCATAAGAACTTTCAAAGGCACTTCTCCCCTATATATAAAACCTTCCCCTGATATAAAGCGCATGATCTGGCTCATGAAATTTGCTGCCTGCTGCACAAAATCCCATATGAAAAAAGCAAGCACAGACAAACTTGAAATCATGAATTATTCAGCTGCCCTGTTTGAACAGGTGCTGAAATCTGAAAACATGCAGTGTGAGCTTGAAAAAAAAGGCATTTTAATTGTTTTCAGGACCAAAGAAGAATTTGAAAACTATGAAGCCACTGCAGATTTTCTTAAAACCTATGGATTCAGACCTGAAAAGATTGCCGGCACAGAGCTTGAAAAGCTTGAGCCTGCTCTTCAAACCGGCCTTGCAGGCGCATGGCTGATTAATGATGACTGGCATCTTAAGCCTGACATGCTCATGAAAGCCTGGAAACACCTGCTTGCAGAAAAAGGGGTAATTTTCATGGAAAACTGTACAATGACTGATTTTCAGGTCAGGGGCAGAACAATTACAGGTGTGAATACTTCAAAGGGAAGCTTCAAAGCTGATGAGTTTGTGCTTGCAGCAGGCGCATGGACACAGAAGCTGGCAGAGCAGCTGAACCTGCGCCTTCCTGTCCACCCGGGAAAAGGATACAGTATCACAATGGAACGACCTGAAATCTGCCCTGAATTTCCATGTCTGCTGTATGAAAACAACATGGTTGCAACTCCCTGGAAAACAGGATGGCGCCTGGGCGGCACAATGGAATTTTCAGGATTCAGCCTCGATCTCAACCGCAGGCGCCTTGACAGGCTCATCTCAGGAGCAGAAGCTTTCTTAAAACAGCCCATGGGCTCTCCTGTAATTGAAGAATGGGCAGGGCTGCGCCCGATGACCTACGATGACATGCCGGTAATTGACAGGGCACGGAAACATGAAAACCTTGTCATTGCCACAGGGCACGGAATGCTGGGTCTTACCCTTGCAACCGGAACCGGAAAAATTGTAAGCAGCATGATTTATGGAGAAAAACCTGAAATCAATATCAAACCGTTCAGCCTCAGGCGTTTTGCCTGAAATCTGTTCATGGCAACTTGATTTTTCCTCCCCTTTTATCGGACTTGCCATACATGCAGGTCACAATGTAAGGCCGGAACTTGCATGCCGCCTTGCCATTGACAGCACACAGCAGGGTCTTGAGGAAGACACTGCAACAGATTTCATGATCAGCGGGCTTTCAAACAGGATTGCAGCCCTTGAATCAAGGATTGTATATGACCTGAACCGCCCGCCTGACAGGGCCATTCCCCTGACTGCCGAAAGATTCTGGGGCAGAAAAGTGTATAATACTGTGCCCACAGAACAGATGAATGCCCAAACCCTTGAGCGTTATGCCATGTTTTACAGGTTTGTGCAAACATGTGTCAAAAAGATGCTGAAAAAATTCAATACATGCATAATATATGATATCCATTCATTCAATATTTTACGGCAGAAAGCCTCAGGCATTGATCCTGTACCGGTTTTCAATCTTGGAACTGCCCTTGTGGATACCCTGAAATGGGAAAAAGCCATTGCTCTCTGGCTTGACCTTCTTGGTTCCATTGAACTTCCGGGCATTGAAACAAGTGTTGCTGAAAATCTTGTGTTCCAGGGAAAAGGAGAATTATGCCGCCGCCTTACAGCCATGGACGACCGTATTCTTGTGCTGCCCACTGAAATTGCAAAAATATACATGAATGAGACAACAGGAACAATTTATCCTGATGTTTTAAATGCACTTAAAACAGGGCTTGAAAAAGCCATCATGTCCCATGCTGAATATCTGATGACACAATAACAGGGCCGCCTGCACCTTACCCGGATCAAATACCCAGAAACATTTTTGCAATTGAAAAATAAATCAGAAGCCCTGTGATGTCTACAATTGTTGTCAAGGCAGGGCTTGCAACCACAGCAGGATCCCATTTCATCCTGGCAGCCCCGAGGGGCAGCAGGGCTCCCACAAGTGTTGAGGTGATAACCTGAAGTCCAAGTGCAAATGAAATGGCAATTCCGATGCGCACAAGAGAAGCTGTATCGGAAATATTTGAACCGCCGCCGAACAATACCACACGGCCAAAGGCAATGACACCGAGCAAAATTGCAAGAAGCAGGGAGATGCGGAACTCCCTTGCCAGAATTTTTAAAATATCCCTTGGAGAAACTTCCTTGAGTGCAAGGGCCCTGACAACAAGGGTAGCTGACTGACTGCCGGTGTTCCCGCCGGTATCTGCAAGCATGGGCATGAAAGCCGCAAGCACTGCAAACTGGGTTAAAAGTCCTTCAAAACTCTGTACTATAAAACCTGAAACCATTCCAAGCACAGCAAGGGCGATTACCCAAGGGCAGCGATTTCTGAAATGTTCCCAGATTGACATTTTCATATACACTGCATCTTCATGGCTTCCTGAAATGGCCATGAATTTTTCCATGTCTTCGGTATATTCCTGGGTGATGATATCAATGGCATCATCATGGGTGATAATGCCTACCAGTGCATCTCCCCCATTGATTACAGGCAGAGCCAGAAGGTCATATTTCTGGATTTTTCTTGCTGCATCCTCCTGGTCATCCCCTACCCTTGCAAAAATAACCTCAGGCTGCATTATGTCTTCAACCTTTGTATTGCGGCGGGCAACAATCAGGTCCTTTAAAGAGACAAACCCGAGCAGCTTGCGGTCATCATCCACAACATAGGCATAGTAAATGGTTTCCTTGTCAGGAGCTATCTGTCTTAAATGTTCAATTGCCTGGGAAGCAGTAAGATGGGGAGGAATGGTTGCATAATCAGATGTCATTACAGCACCTGCGGTTCCTTCCTCAAATGCTGCAAGTTTTCTCACATCCTCGCGCTCAGCCTGAGCAAGGGCCGGAAGCACAGTGTCACGCAGTTCTTCAGGCAGTTCCTTGAAAAGGTCTGCCCTGTCGTCAGGAGACATTGCAGTGAAAAGATCGGCAATTTCCCTGCGGTCAAGTCTTCCAACAATTTCCTTTTGCAGGTCTTCATCCAGATGACTGAATATATCGGCCCGCAGAGACTGGTCCGCATGGGTGAGTACAGACCATACTTCATCCCCCTCCAATGCACAGATAAGTTCTGCAACTACGGCAGGATGGCTGGATCTGCAGAATTCTTCAAGGATTTCTTTTTTCCCTGCTGCAAGTATTTCACGCAGTTCAGGGACAAGGATGGGATTTTTCGTTCTCATGGTTCACCTCCGTTTCAGCCGCAGCATAAAAAGCACAGCGGCCAAAGGTGAACCGGCAGCTTAGGCTTGAAATGTCCGGGGCCGGATTAGCACCTGTGCGGTCGCGATGCCAATATGCCGCGATCCAGGCTCATCTGGTTCGTTTTGCGTCAATTCATGGGTCATGGTAAATAAACTATGACTGCCGTCATCGTCGCCCATAACGATTCCTCCAACAAATATTAATCTTCAGCGCACCATGCATGAAAATCCGGTGCCACACCTTTAACGATTTTGCTGATTATACTCATATCGACTGAAAATTCAATCTTTTTCTTTTTTTAACCTGATCACCCTTGGTTTTTAAGTATAATCTGCTCAAATACAGGTTAATCTGTTTTTAAAACAGAAAGAAAGGCAGACTGGGGTATCTCAACCGAGCCCACCATTTTCATTCTCTTTTTACCCCTTTTCTGCTTTTCAAGCAGTTTGCGTTTCCTTGAAATATCGCCGCCATAGCACTTTGCAGTCACATCCTTTCTGAAAGCAGACAGGGTTTCTCTCGCAATTATCTTGCCTCCAATGGCTCCCTGAATGGGTATTTTAAACTGCTGTCTTGGAATTTCCTGTTTTAATTTTTTACAGGCAGCTCTTGCCCTTGCCTCTGCCTTGTCTCTGTGTATCAATTGAGACAGGGCATCCACACGTTCGCCGTTTATCAAAAAATCAAGCCTGACAAGGTCAGTTTCCTTATATCCTGAAATTTCATAATCAAAGGAGCCATATCCCTGGGTCACACTTTTAAGCCTGTCATAAAATTCATATACAACTTCGGCAAGAGGAAGATCAAATTTCATTTCCATGCGGCTGCGTGTAAGGTATTGATAATTTTTACTGACTCCCCTGAACTCATGGCAGACCTGCATAACATTGCCCATATACCTGTCAGGAACAATAATTGATGCATTGATAAAAGGCTCCCTTACCTTTGCAATCTCAACAGGATCAGGATACTGGACAGGATTGTCAATTATTTTGACTGTGCCGTCAGTAAATGTGATCTCATACATTACAGAAGGAGATGTTAAAATAAGGGAGACATTATATTCCCTTTCAAGCCTTTCCTGTACAACCTCAAGATGAAGAAGGCCTAAAAAACCGCACCGGTATCCAAATCCAAGGGCTGCGGAACTGTCTTTTTCGTAGATAAGCGAAGCATCGTTTAATTTCAGTTTTTCAAGGGCTTCTGTCAGTTCTTCATAGTCATCTGAAGCCACAGGATACATAGATGAAAAAACCACAGGAGTCGGCTCCCTGAACCCGCCCACGGCACTGGTGCATGGATTTTCAGCAAGGGTTATGGTATCGCCGATTTTTACATCGCTGATGTTCTTGATGCCTGCGATCAGATATCCCACCTGCCCTGCAATCAGTTCATCCATGGGTTTGCGTTCAATCTGGAAAAGCCCGACCTCTTCAACCTTGTATCTGGCATTGTTTGACATGAACTGAATTTTATCACCCTTTTTGACCTTTCCTTCAAAAATTCTGAAATGAACTATTGTCCCCCTGAAAGCATCATAATGGGAATCAAATACAAGCGCCTTGAGCGCAGAATCAGGATCAGAATCAGGAGGCGGAATCAGATCAACCACTGCCTGAAAAATTTTGTCCACTCCCTGACCGGTCTTGGCAGACACAGCAAGTGCCTCCTCAGGGTCAAGGCCGAGGTCTTCTTCTATCTGTTCCTTTGCCCAGTCAATCTCAGCAGAAGGAAGGTCAATCTTGTTGATAACAGGAATAATGGAAAGATCGTGTTCCATTGCAAGATACAGGTTGGCCAGGGTCTGTGCCTCAACCCCCTGGGTTGCATCCACAATGATCAAAGCCCCTTCACAGGAGGCAAGGGCCCTTGACACCTCATATGAAAAATCCACATGCCCCGGAGTGTCAATCAGGTTAAGAAGATATTGAGAACCGTCTTCTGCTCTGTATGGCAGGGAAACTGTCTGGCTCTTTATTGTGATTCCCCTTTCTCTTTCTATGTCCATGGAATCTAGAATCTGTTCCTTCATATCTCTTTCTGCTATGATTCCTGACAATTGAATCAGGCGGTCGGAAAGAGTGGATTTGCCATGGTCAATATGTGCAATTATACTGAAATTACGGATTTTTTCCTGGGTGAGCTTCAATTTTTCTCCAAACTAATATATTGACAAATACTATGTATCCAGCTAAATTTTAATTTTATATATTTACCAATTGAGCTGATAAGTGTCAAGAAAAGCTGCAGCCTCAAACCCGGATAATCCTGGAGAACTATATATGTCTGTGTCAATTCTCATTGTTGATGATGATTCTGCGATCAAGGACTCTGTGCAAGAATATCTCATTCTTCGTGGATATGAAGTAAAAAGTGCTCTTAATGCTGAGCAGGCCCTTAAAATTCTTGAATCCTTCAGGGCAGACATTGTGATTACCGATATCATGATGCAGGGTATGGACGGCCTTGAACTCACCCGAAGGGTAAAATCATTATATGATATTGATGTCATGGTAATGACCGGATACAGTGCTGATTATTCATACGAGGAAGCTGTGCAGGCCGGAGCAAGTGATTTTATTTTCAAACCCTTCCGTTTTGAGGAGCTTGACCTGCGCATCAAAAGGGTATTAAGGGAGGCCGGCCTTAAACGCGAACGCCTTAAGCTTTTAAAGGAACTTGAACAGCTTGCCATTACAGATGCTCTGACAGGCCTTTACAACTCCCGTCACTTCTTTTCCCAGATTAAAACTGAAATAAAACGCTACAAGCGTTATTCCCGGCCCCTGTCACTGCTTATTCTGGATATTGACTTTTTCAAGCAGTATAATGATACTTGGGGTCATCTTGAAGGGGACAAGGTTTTAATGAGAATCGGAAAAGTCATTAATTCCTGCATGAGATCAATGGATACGGCATACAGGTATGGCGGAGAGGAATTCGCAATCATACTGCCGGAAACCAGGCTTCAGAAGGCCTGTGTTGTGGGAGCAAGGATAAAGGATAATATCAATTCCCAGATATTTGAGCCGGAACCAGGCACAAAAACATCCATCACCATAAGTATCGGAGCCACTGAACTTGCAGAAAAAGAAGACTTTAAATCCCTGATCAGCAGAGCTGACAGGGCTCTTTACAAATCCAAGGAAACAGGCCGCAACAAACTGACCTATATTGTGCCCTGAATTTAAAATATCACCTCTCAGGTTTCTCCTGTTATTCTCATGCTCAGGTCAACTGCCTGTGCCTGATGAGTCAATGCACCGCATGAGATCACATCAACACCCGTTGCTGCAATTTCATTCAATGTTCCAAGGCTGACATTGCCCGAGGCCTCAACAACAGCCCGTCCGTTTATGAGGGCAACTGCTTTTTTCATTTCATCACAGTTCATATTGTCCAGCATGATTACGTCGGCTCCTGCTTCCACAGCTTCTGCCGCCTCATCAAGGTTTGTGACCTCAACCTCAATTTTCATCAGATGGGAAGCCCGGTTTTTTACGGCATTAACAGCATTGGTAACAGAGCCTGCAACTGCAATATGGTTGTCTTTTATCAGCACTCCGTCATACAGGGACATGCGATGATTGCATGCCCCCCCTGCCCTTACAGCTTCCTTTTCAAGATGCCGAAGGCCCGGTGTTGTCTTTCTTGTGTCTGCAAGCTTGACATCAGGATATTCAAGTGTATCCACATATTGGCGGGTCAATGTGGCAATACCTGAAAGGCGCTGCAAAAAATTTAAGGCAACCCTTTCTCCCTTTAAAAGAGACAGAAGATCTGCCTTGACCTTGAAAATAATATCACCATTGGTGACAAAATCCCCGTCAGAAAAACTGGAGAACGACTCGGATTCAGGGTCCAGAAGCCTGAAAACCTTTTCTGCAACCTTGATTCCGGCAAGGACAAATGACTGTTTTGCCACGATAACTCCCTTGCCTGAAAAATGCTCGCTCACAATGGATTCTGTTGTAATGTCTCCAAGGCCTGAATCTTCTGATAGAGCCAGCCTGATAATATCCTGTATTATATCCATTATTGCATCTTCTTAATGCGTTCAAGATTTGCCTTGAGTTTATTGTCCTTTTCCTCAAGATCCATGTTGCGCGCCTTTACCTTGGCAATGACATCCTCAGGGGCTTTTTCAAGAAAACTTTCATTATTAAGCCTTTTCTGCACTGCCAGAAGCTCTTTAGTGTTTTTGGCGATTTCCTTTTCAAGCCTTGAAATCTCCCTGTCAAAATCAATTACTCCCTCCATCAGGACAAAACAGGTTGTATTTCCGCTGACAGAAGATGCACTGGCTGAAGGGATATTGCCAGGCTCACTGAAATAAAAGCTTTCAAGACCGGCAAGTGTGACAATCATTGATTTGTTTTCAGCAATAAGAATTTTTTCCGATTCATCTTCTGTGCATGCCAGAACCTTTACCTTTGTGGAAGGCTGGATATTCATCTCGCTTCTGATATTTCTTATACCGGATATCAGCCCGAATACAAACTCCATATTATCTTCAATGGTTTCATTTCTGAAATCATCGCAGGCCGGAAATTCAGCTGCCATGACAGATCCGTCAGTTGCGGGCAGCATATGATAGATTTCTTCTGTCACAAAGGGCATGAAAGGATGAAGCATGATGAGGATATCTTCCAGAACCCTGGCAAGAACAGCTTTTGCATTATCCCTTTTTACCACCCCTTCCTTTTCATAGAGCGCAGGTTTTACAGCCTCCAGAAACCAGTCACAGAATTCATGCCATACAAACTGATAAATTGCTGAAGCAGCTTCATTGAAACGGTAATTTTCAATTCCCTCTCTCACAAGGGAAACTGTCAGGGCACATCTGGACAATATCCATTTTTCCACAAGCCCAAGTTTTGCATGATCAATTTTATTGTTCTTTTCTGTTATATGCATCAGGGCAAATCTGGAAGCATTCCATAATTTGTTTACAAAATGACGATACCCTTCCACCCTTGACTCCGACATTTTCACATCACGGCCCTGTGCAGCAAACGCTGCCAGGGTAAATCTGAAAGCATCTGCTCCGTATTCATCAATAACTTTTAAAGGATCAATGACATTGCCCTTGGACTTGCTCATTTTCTTGCCGTGCTCATCCCGGACAAGGGCATGGATATAAACGTCCTCAAAGGGAACCTCATCCATGAAATGTATCCCCATCATCATCATTCTGGCAACCCAGAAAAAAAGAATATCAAACCCTGTAACAAGAACATTTGTAGGGTAAAAAGTTTTTAACAATTCAGTATGTTCCGGCCAGCCCATGGTTGAAAAAGGCCATAGGGCACTGGAAAACCAGGTATCCAGAACATCGGTTTCCCTTGTAATATTTTTTGATCCACATGCAGGACATCTGTCAGGATCATTTTCTTCCACAATGACCTCAGGGCAGTCATTGCATTTCCACACAGGAATCCTGTGTCCCCACCATATCTGCCTGGAAATACACCAGTCCCTTATATTATCCATCCACTCAAAATATGTTTTTGACCATGTTGACGGAATAATTCTGGTCTTTCCATCACGAACAGCATTGGCAGCCTTTTCAGCAAGGGGGCCAACCTTTACAAACCATTGTTTTGAAACTGACGGCTCAACAACGGTTCTGCACCTGTAACAATGGCCTACGCTGTGCTTCATGGGCTCTTTTTTCACAAGCAGGCCCTGATCAGAAAGAGCTTCAACAGCCCTGTTTCTGCACTCAAACCTGTCAAGGCCCTTAAACATGCCAGCACCCTCAAGCATCATGCCGTCATCGTCAATTACCTTGATTCTTTCAAGGCCATGTTTTTCCCCTAAGGTGAAGTCATTTGGATCATGGGCAGGAGTAACCTTCAAGGCACCTGTGCCAAATTCTATGTCAACATATTTGTCCTGGATTATGGGTATCACCCGGTCTGTCAGAGGCAGTTTTACCTGCGTTTCTTTAAGGTTTTCAAATCTTTTGTCATCTGGATTGATTGCAACAGCAGTATCTCCGAACATGGTTTCAGGCCTTGTTGTGGCAACTACAAGGCCCTGTTTTTTCCCGACAAAAGGATATCTTATATAATAAAGATAGGCATCCTTTTCCTCGTATTCAACCTCAAGGTCTGCAAGCGCGGTTTTACATCTCGGGCACCAGTTGATTATATACTGACCTTCATAAATCAGGCCCTCCTTGTAAAGCCTTACAAACACCCTGCGCACAGCATCGGAAAGCCCCTCATCCATGGTAAAGCGCTCCCTGTCCCAGTCACAGGAGGCACCAAGTCTTTTAAGCTGGTTTATAATTGCCCCGCCTGATTTTTCACGCCATTTCCAGACCTGTTTTATGAACTCTTCCCTGCCTAGCTGATCCCTTGTCTTACCGCGGGCAGCAAGGTCTCTTTCCACGACATTCTGGGTTGCAATCCCTGCATGGTCAGTTCCGGGCATCCACAGGACATTATAGCCCAGAAGCCTTCTGTACCGGCACATTATATCCTGAATAACATTGTTCAGTGCATGCCCCATATGAAGTACGCCAGTTACATTGGGCGGCGGAATGACAATGGAAAAGGATTTTTTGTCACTTTTATCCTCTGCTTTGAAAAATCCATTGTCAACCCAGTATCTATACCATTTTTCCTCAATACCTGACGGCTCGTATCCTTTTGCCAGCGAGTCAGAACCCATAATCAACTCCTAAAAACCCTTATTAACATAAAAAGGGGATCATTGATAAATCCCCATAAGCCTTTATAATATATTAAAACTGCCCGGATCTAAACGTTTCCGATCTGATCAAGATCCCTTTGCAGGCTTTCCCTTATTTCTGCAATTTCCTTTTCAATGACCTTTTCCATTACCTCAAACAGAATAGTCTCTATCTTGTCGGAAAACTTTTTTTCAATCACACGTTCCAGGGCTGCTTCAATCTGGCTCTGATCAATATTCCGGACACCAGAATCCATACCGGTTTCCGACACAGAAGCTGTATCACTGACACCCCTGCCCGGTGTGACAATATCGGTCAGTTCAATGACAGGTTCCGGTTCAGCACTGTCCTGATCCGGGTTTACAATATCAGTCAATTCTATAATCGGGTCTTCAGCTCCATCCTCTTCTGGAATATCATCGTCCCAATCAATCATAAAGGCCTCTCTTTATTAGAAATTAAAACCTGTAACCTGTTCTTTTCATTCAGACACCAAAAAGTATCAGAGCCAGGCCAAAGTGTCAACTGTTTAAAACACAGATCCAGGGCCATATCAATATTGCTGAAGTGCCCAGACACCAGGCCATGGACGTACATTATCCTCAATTGGCAGACCCTTGTTTCATGACCATACCTGCCCTGCCAGATACAGGTCAAAAACCTGTTTACAATTATCCTTGTTTATTTTAAATTCAGCAGATGCAGAAATTTATTATCCAGAAACCCTTGTCAATACCTTCAACAACAAGCATAACAGGACAGGATGCCAGGCATATTTCCAGGGTTTTAAGGCTTAAGCCAGGCAGATACCTTACAATTACAGACGGCGCCGGCACTGACTATTCAGCCTGCATTACCGCAGTTTCTGCGGACAGGACAGACCTTAATATACTTGAAATCATAAGCTCAGACACAGAATCATGCGTTGATATCACTCTGTGCTGCGGCATGCTCAAGGACAAAAAAATGGATTCTGTCATAAAAAATGCAACCCAGCTTGGAATTTACCAATGGATTCCTTTTTTCTGTGAACGTTCCATTCCAAGCCCTGATTCAAAACGCATGAGCAAAAGAATGGAACGCTGGGCAATAATTGCAAGGGAATCACTGAAACAATGCAACAGAAGCATGGTTCCCACCATAACTGCTCCCATGAATTTCAGGGAACTTCTTGACCATTCCCGTGAATACGATCTTAAAATTGCCTTCTGGGAAAATGCCTGCATAAAGCCTGGTACACTGAAAAAATTCAGACCGCCGGGCAGGATTCTCATATTAATAGGCCCGGAAGGAGGATTCTCAAAACAAGAAATTAAAATGGCAGAAAAAAGAGATTTCATGGCATTGTCACTGGGTCCGAGAATTTTGAGAGCTGAAACCGCAGCTGTTTCCGCCTGTACACTTGTCCAGCACATTTTAGGGGATCTGTAAAAAAATCGGATTTCAAACTTTTTTACTTGACACAAATGAACAAAAAGAATATAAACCCCCTGTTGTTGTTCGAGCCCAGGTAGCTCAGTCGGTAGAGCAGGGGACTGAAAATCCCCGTGTCAGCAGTTCAATTCTGTTCCTGGGCACCATAATAATAACGACAAAAGGCTTTTGATGAATTCATCAAAAGCCTTTTGTCGTTATTAAATTATTTATGGAGAGCTACCCGGAAAAAGCTCTCCACAAATTCAAGGATTCAAACCTCAAAGGAGGATCATAAATTCCGGGTAACAAGTTGAATTTCAAGCAGATCAGGCTGTTTTGATCTCTATCTGCCTTGGCTTGACTGCCTCTGACTTTGGCAGATGCAGCCTTAAGACACCATTTTTCAGCTCTGCCTCTATCCTGTTCACATCAATTGTCTGGGGTACGGAAAAACTTCTGGCATATTCAATATCATAAAATTCCTCCAGGCCGGCAGCTCCCTGTACCGGAAGCTTTCTGACACCTGACAGAAAAAGGGTGCCATTATCAAGATTCACGGAAATATCCTGTTTTGTTACACCAGGCATGTCTGCATGCAGAACAAATTCATCCTCATTCTCATAAATATCCACTGCCGGTCTTACTTCATATAACTGCCTTGTTTTTTCAACATTCTGATTTTCATTTTTAATGATTTCCTGTTTTTTATCCATGATCAACCTCCTTTGAAACATAATTTTTATTTATCAGCCAACAACAATCTTTCTGGGTTTTGCAGCTTCTGCCTTGGGAAGTGTGAGATATAAAATCCCATCCTTTAAAGTGGCCTGTGCTTTTGATGAATCAACATCAGCGGGCAGGGTAAAACTCCTTGAAAAGGAACCTGTGCCCCTTTCTGCCTTATGAACCTTATAACCCTCAGGACTGTCTGAATTTCTGGTTCCGCTGATTTCAAGATAATTACCCTGAATTTTAACATTCAGGTCTTCCTTTTCAAGGCCAGGCACCTCTGCCCGGACTTCAAAATTATCCCCGTTTTCATAAAGATTGGTTCTTGGTAAAGTTTCTTCAAACTGCCATCTGTAAGCTGATGGGTTCCCGTAATTTGAATAAAGATTGTCCAGTTTTTTCTGAAGAAGGTTCATGGTACCGAACAGTCTGTCAATATCGCTTAATCCTGTAAACATTTTTTCCTCCTTTGATATCAATTCTATATTATCTGCTGTATGAAACAGCCTTTGTGAACATTATGCATAATTTATTTCTATCTGCTTTGATGCACTGCTGGTTCCGGTTTTTCTCGGAATCGTTATATTCAGCACACCATTTTTAAAATCAGCTGTGATGGCATCCCTGTCAGCATCTTCCGGAAGTGACAATATTCTCTGAAACTCTCCATAGGATCTTTCAAGCCTGTAAAAATGCCTGTTTTTTTCTTCTGTCTGCTGTTTTTTCTCTCCTCTTATGATCAGGGTATCGTCTGCAAGTTCAATATTTACATCCTTTTCACTGACCCCTGGTATTTCAATGGAAATCTTATATTCATTTTCAGCAGCGCTGAGATCAAGCCTCGGCTTGAGAAAAAGATCGCAATTGGTATCAAAAATACTGTTCTGATATTTTAATGGAGAAAGGCCAAACGCCCTGAACATATTGTCAAACATACGGTCGATTTCATCATGAAATACCTGTAAACTGCCGGGCAGAGCGGGATTTGCCTGATTTTTGAATTCACGTTTTACAGGGATTGTATGACCTGTTTCATCATTTTCCTTTTTAAACCAGTTCCATGGTGCAAGTTTTTTTATATCCATTTGTTACCTCCTTGTTTGTGATTTGTTTCTGACTTCATCTGCAGGTAAAATAATTACGAAAAATTCCATGTCAATATTTTTTTATTACTTTTTAATTTTTTATTGACATAGTAATGAGGCTGCATTAATCCTTAATATATAAGGAGGTGCAAAATGGAAAAACATATTAAAGAACCTAAAGAGCCTGAATTATCACTGGAAGACCTTACTGGCATGCAGTCAGTTCGAGTCACATTTACACTTCCAGCCAAAACAATCGATCTTGTAAGCGCAGTGGCAAACCAGCTGGGAATAAAACAGAAATCCATATTTGATCACCTGACTGAAGACAGGCATGTTCTTGATAAAATAGCCAGAGAAGCCGTAAAAACTGATCATAAAAACAGCAGGCGCAGACAGAAAACATTTGTTATAAGCAGAAATTGTCTGCGCAATATTGATAATACAGCAAAGAAATATAGATTACCCAGGGATATCCTGGTTGAATTTTCACTCAGGCGGTTACGCCCTGTGATTGATGCTGCACGCCAGAAACAGAAAAACAAAAAAATTCTGTTAAATGAAATGCAGGATTTTCTCGATCTTGGATACAAGATGATGGTAAAAGCCAGAAAAATGCTTGGTGAAAATGATGCAATGTACTTAAAACTGAAAAATATAGTCTGTCTTTTTGAAAAAAATATCAATGAATTCAAATCAGACATAGAAAAGGGAGAAAACATGGAAAAATTTTCCTGACCAGCATCCTGTAAAACCGTACCAGTCAGAGATACAGGCCTGTTCCGGCGTTAAGCTGTGCAGGCCAAAAATGTTTTTACACTTTTGCATATATTTATGGTATAATACCGCCAATTTTAAAAACCCGTAACTTTGACATATGGAATAAACATCAATCTTTAACAGGCCCAGGTATTGTAAGAAATATTTTGACATGAAAATCAGAAATCATCCATATTGACTCACACTTTTCTGCCTGTCATAAATTCAATCCATAATCTATATTAACGTGATCATGGTGTCTTGGAGACATTGATTTATATAACTTTGTAAATTTAAGGAATTATTTTGTCATGGAAATTAATCATTATGAGTTTAAGTACGGTGAATTTGGTGAAACTCTCGGAGTACAGATTAACCTGAGAGGATTTGACGTGCTCAGGTTTAACAACATCACCAAAGGCACGGCCTTTACCATTGAAGAAAGACATAAGCTTAAACTCAGCGGTTTTCTGCCGCCAAGGGTAAAAACTCTTGAGGAGCAGGTCAGGTCAAGCCTGAAAATTATTGAAGAAAAAGAAACTGATATTGAAAAATTTATTTATATACGCAGTCTTTATGACAGAAATGTCGTGCTTGCCCATGCAGTGATTGCAAGCGATGTCACCAAATTTTTACCCATTATATATACCCCTACTGTGGGTCTTGCCTGCCAGCGTTATTCTTCAATGTACAGAGGAGCAAACGGTATCCATTTTTACCCTGGAAACATAGATTATGCCGAATATATCCTGCGCAATTATACTGACCAGGATATAGGTATTGCTGTGGTTACAGACAACCAGGGGATTCTCGGCATAGGAGATCAGGGTGCAGGCGGTATCCCGATCTGTCTTGGCAAGCTCATGCTTTACACCCAGGGTGCAGGTATTGCCCCGTGGCATT
Source organism: uncultured Desulfobacula sp. (assembly GCA_964408295.1). GTDB lineage: Bacteria > Desulfobacterota > Desulfobacteria > Desulfobacterales > Desulfobacteraceae > Desulfobacula. Next base: position 89,086 of record CAYOYY010000001.1, read on the forward strand.
GTCTGCCCATCTCTCTTGATGTCGGAACTGACAATGAAGAACTTCTCAATGATCCCAATTATCTTGGCTGGCGCCATAAACGCCTCAAAGGCGAAGAATATTTTGAATTCATTGAAAAATTTGTAAAGGCATTTAAAAAACAATTTCCCCATGCCCTGTGCCAGTGGGAAGACTTTTCAAAACAGACTGCCTTCACAGTAAGGGATAAATATGTAAAAGAACTGATATCCTTTAATGATGATATTCAGGGAACAGGATCAGTGGCTCTGGCAGGAATACTGGCTGCAATGAAAATCAAAAAAGAAAAAATCACTGATCAGGTTTTCCTTGTGAGCGGAGCCGGAGCAGGCGGCATAGGCATTGCCGAACAGATCTGGACAGAGCTTGTGGAACAGGGCATGGATGAAAAAACAGCCACTGACCGTATCTTTACCACGGATTCAAGGGGCATTGTCACCACAGACCGTGAACTTGAGCCCTATAAAATGAAATTTGCCAAGGATCCAGCAGGAATTGCCTGGCTGAATTCCCCTGAGGACAATACTCTTTTAAATATCATTAAAAATGAAAAAATAACCGTTCTTATAGGAACATCAGGACAGGGCGGAATGTTCACAGAACAGATTGTAAAAGCTGTGGGTCTTAATACTGAAAGGCCTGTTATATTGCCATTGAGTAACCCCACTACAAAAGCTGAAGCCATTCCCCAGGATGTCTATGAATGGAGTGAAGGAAAAGCCCTTGTGGCTACAGGATCACCTTTTGATCCGGTCAATTATAAAGGCAGAGAATACAGAATAGGCCAGATGAATAATGCATTTGTATTCCCGGGCATAGGCCTTGGCATCATCACATCAGGAGCAAGCGAAGTGCTGCCTGTGTTCTTTTCTGCTGCTGCCCATGCCATTGCCGAATACGTGGATGAAAATGATCTTGAAAACGGGACTTTATTCCCGCCTCTGGACCAGTTAAGACAGGTTTCAATTGAAGTGGCAAAAAGAGTGGGAGCAGAAGCCATTAAAGCAGGCGTGGCAGACAAAGGATGTGCCTTTGCAAGGTTCAAGCACAACAATGATGTTGAACGCCTGAACACCCTGGTTGACAAAATATGCTGGAACCCTGAATATCATGAACTGATATGACAGGAATCCGCATTTTCTGAAGAAAATATATCCAAAGCTTCAGTATGTCTGGCCCTGGCCTGACATACTGAAGCTTTATTTTTTTTAAAGCTTATATTCTGAGATTGGGAAATATACGGAAAAACTTGTACCCTTTCCAAGCTCGCTTTCAACCTTGATGGATCCATGATGAGCTTCAACAATGCTTTTCACGATTGCAAGACCTAAGCCTGTACCATTAATATGTCGTGTTTTTTCATTTTTGACCCGGAAAAACCTGTCAAAAATATGTGGTATCTCATCTTCCGGGATACCAAGACCTGTATCTGACACAACAATTTTAACACAATCCTTTTTTTCATCTGCGCTCACAACAATCCTGCCCCCGTCCGGGCTGTAACGTATGGCGTTGGAAATCAAATTGGAAACCACTTCTTCTATATTGGTACGGTTCCCCATCATGAAAATTTTATCTTTTGTCTTACTGATCTCAACAATTATCCCTTTTGATGCTGCCTTATCCCTGTAAAACTCAGCCTGGTTCCTGATCAGTTCTATTATATCAAGCTCTTCTCTGTCCTGGTTTATAAGACCTGATTCAATCTTGGAAAGGTCAAGAAGTTCACTGGACAAAGTGGTAAGGGAGTGAATCTTTCTGGAGCTTTTCTCCAGTATTTCTTTCTGCTTTTCAGTAAGCTCGCCTGCAAGACCGTCCATCACCACCTTTAACTGCATGAGCACGGAATTTAACGGGCTTTTTATTTCATGGGCAACCATTGATACAAAATCTGACTTCATCTGATCAATTTTTTTTAAGGCAGTGATATCCTGGGTAACACTTATTACCCCAAGGTTGCGGTTCAGGCGGTCACGAAAAGGAATACACCTGGCGCCTATTATGATGTTTTCCTCCCTTTCAGGGCATTGCACAGTGATTTCATCAGTTATTTCAGCAAAAACATCCTCAGGCTGTGCAATGGCCTGATCAATCATTTCAAGCAGACGGGCATCTCCTATTATTTCAGAAACATTGCGGCCTATCACAGAGGTCTTGCCGCATCCCATCATCTTTAAAAAAGCAGGGTTTGCAAGGGCAATCTTTTTCTGATTGTCTATTGTCAGGACACCATTGGTAAGTGTATTGATCATTACCCTCATTCTTGATTTTTCCGTTGCTATGTCCTGAAGGGTTCTGATAAATTCAATTGCCTTTGTGATTACAACCCTCAGTTCCTGGGGCGAAAAAGGCTTGGGGAGAAAATCAAATGCTCCTTTTTTCATGGCCTCAATGGAATGTTCAAGGGTTGCATAGCCTGTTATGACTATCACGACTGTATCAGGATGATGAGCCTTGATTTCAGCAAGCACATCCATGCCTGACATACCCGGCATCATCAGATCTAAAAGAACTATGTCAAAATGATGCTGCTTCAGCATTTCAAGGCCCTGGATACCGTTTTCAGACGTCTCAACATGACAGCCTTCGTCTGTCAGCAGCCTGTGGCAGGCTTTTTGAATTCTTACTTCATCATCAACCACAAGTACCCTTGGCTGGAAAAAAATATCCTTGACACTGTCTTTAAGGGAAGATTCACTATTTTTATTCATATTTTCAATCATATATTAAATTGTTATTTCATCATTTGCACAAAAAAGTCCCGTTTTCTGAGGCCTGATACATGGGGAATTCAACCACAAAGGTTGTTCCCCTGGACCCGGTTTTCTTGATAGATATCCTGCCTCCGTGTTCTTCTATAATCCCATGTACGATACTGAGGCCAAGACCCGTGCTTTTTCCAACCTCCTTTGTGGTGAAAAAGGGATCAAAAACCTTTGACAGATTTTCATGGGGGATACCTTTGCCTGTATCTTTTACCTCAAGAAAAATCTTTTTAAGCATTTTCTCCTTATATGTTGTAAGGGTTATGGTACCGTTTCCCTGCATTGCATCTGCCGCATTTATGACAAGATTTATCACCACCTGGTTGATCTTGTTGGAATCTGCATGAATCAGCATCATTTCATTTGAAAGATTTTTCTTGATTCTTATGTTCCTGAATTTTTTCTGATCCCGTATGAGGTTCAGGCTCTGATTGACAACATCATTGAGCTGGACAATATTTTTACAGGTTCCTGCACTTCTGCTGTATACCAGCAGACTTTTTACAATTTCCTTGCACCTGTTTGCATCTTCTAAAATACAGTTTAAATCTTCTGACATGGTTTCATCAATGTCATTGCGTTCAAGAAGAAGGCTTGCATAAAAAAGAATTCCAGTAAGAGGATTGTTGATTTCATGTGCAACTCCTGCTGCAAGCTGTCCAAGGGACGCCATTTTCTCAGACTGGGCAAGCTGCTGCTGGGTCAGTTTCAATTCCTTTTCAACACGGATTTTATCCTTGAGATCATTGTATATCGCCATGGTGGCTGATTCATTACCCTTTTCATCATAAATAATGGCAGCAGACATCTCCACTTCAATATGTTCTCCACGCGAATTTACTATGGTTGTTCTTGGTATCAGAAGTTTTCCCTTGCCGCCGATTTTTTCATCCCTGAGCATCCTCATGATTTCCTTGGCTTTTCCAGGGGGATATAATTGCTCTGTATGTTTTATTTTCCCCTCGCCCCCGTTATAATCCCCGAATAATTCCTTGGCAACGGAATTCATGAGATTGATATTCCCCTGGCGATCTGCCGCCACAATTGCACTTGCTGAAGAATAAATCACACGGCTTATGAATTCCTTTACATCGTGCAGCTGATTTTCAAGCGATTTGGTGCGCGTGATATCTCTTATGCTTCCAATGACATATTCCACATTGCCGTTGTCATCAAATACAGGGGAAAATTGTCTTTCTTCCCATTTATATTGGTGTTTTACTGTGAACCTGTGTGATTTTTTATCCCGGACCACCTTGTTTATGGTGCAGTCACATGATTCACACGGTGTATCCTTGAATAAAAAGACATGAAAACATTTCTTGCCCACTATTTCGTTCGCAGAAAGGTTAAAGGTCTCATAAAATTTCTTATTGGCACCCTTTAACACCTTGTCACAGGATACAACAACAGCAGGATATGGCAGGGCATCAAATATTTTTGATTTCCAGCGTTCCTCTTCAGTCACATCCTGTTGATTAAGTGTTTTCATTTCCATTCTCAGGGAGTTTCAAATGCATTCATAAGCGCCTGTTTTGCTGCCATACCCTGTCCAGAAGGCAGTGTCATGGCAATACTGGCTCCTGTGCAGTCCATGAGCAGAACAGGAATACCATCTGCTGCAAGGCAGTCAAGCGCCCTTGCAGCAATACTGTGACGGTCTCCAAAATGAGGGCCGTGAAAACTTATAAAATCAGCAGGCAATGAAACAGCCCCGTCAAATTCCACAGACTCATGCGTCAGCACAGAGATACGGGTTGATCCGGATATAAGCCCATGTGCGCAGGCATGAAAAAACCTTGCCTGACCATCACTGTCATACGAGCTTATCTTTCTGCCTGCCTTAGCAATCTTCTGTCCTGACAGCAGATCCTCAAAACACCAGAGATTTAGGTTCTGTGTCACCTCAATGCCATAGGTCTTGATTTTTTTTTCCACATAGGTTGCACGTGTCTCAGGATATTTTTTTTTTAAAAATTTTATTAATTCCTCATTTTCCTCCTGCTCAAACGGAGCATGGGAAGAAGGCAGATCAAGACTTGCGGCAAGAAGTTCTGTAATACTGTCACAGTCTTCAGGATTTATCACAAAGGTAAGCTGTGCATTGGAAGATGCCATATGAAAAAAAGAAATTTCATTGAGCCCAAAAATCTGAAGAATAAAACCAAGCAATTCAAGTTTATGATGATGAGGATAAACAGACAGGATCGTTACGGGACTCTGATGATCCCATATTTTTTCAGAATCAGGGATCTTGTTCAAATTTTTACGGGAAACAACACCAGAAACAAAAAGATCATCATTCATGGAATCCAGGCTCATCAATACCATATTGATATGCCTTGCCTGCATTCCCTGATAAAGCGGGGTAAAAGACTCAGAATCTTTCCAGTGTCCTGGGTATTTTTTTTCCTGGGTTACCCGGATATAATCTGTGTTCAGCCGGATTCCGTTTATTTTAAACAAAGTTTCCATCAGCAACCCCGGAATTCAAGAACTTAACAGAGGTAAAACGGCGGGCAGAGCCAGATGGTCAGGCCCGCCGTTCATATATATGTTCTGTCTCACAGAATCAGCTGCAATAATCCTTTACAATCTCCATGAGTTTGTCCAGATCAATGGGTTTGGGAACATAATCATCTGCAAGGGTGGTTTTTCCGTCATGATGAGTATAGCTTGTTGTTTTTACTGAATCTGCCACAGCCGTCAGAAGAACTACCGTAATATCCTTCAGATCATCACTTTCCTTTATGTCGTTGCAGACTTCCCAGCCGTTTTTCCGGGGCATCATAACATCAAGAATGACTAAAGCAGGCTTTTCTTCCTTTATTTTTTCCATGGCTTCTTCACCATCATAGGCCTTGGCAACTCGATAGGAAAGAGATTCCAATTTCATGGAAACAGCTTCCACCAGATCGGGATCATCGTCCACGACTAAAATCAGTTGTTTTTCACTCATTGCTATCACTCCTTTTTGTTGTCTTAAGCATCCTCAATGTTTCCTATACCACAGGTCTGGGAAATAATCCTGCTTTTTCTACAATCTCGGGGACCTTTTCTTCCCATTCAATGGCCATGATATGAAAACCGTGGATTCCCTTGACCTGTTTGAGTCTTTCAATGGATTCCACAGCAATTTTTATACCTTCTTCTGCCTGCTTTTCCTTGGGAACTCCTGCCATGCGGTCTATGACCTCGTCAGGCACATCCATTCCCGGAACCTTGTTCTTCATATACCTTGCCATGCCCACTGATTTCATGGGAGTAATACCGGCAAGTATGTGAATCTGTTCGTCAAGTCCTCTGTCGCATACCATTTCCATATATTTTTCAAATTTATCCAGATTGAAGATACACTGGGTCTGGACAAAATCAGCCCCTGCCTTTGCTTTTTTCGCAAGACGCATTACACGCAGCTCAAAGGGATCGGCAAATGGATTTGCAGCAGCTCCAATAAACATTTTAGGCGGATTAAGTATGTCAGCCCCGCCCTGGAATTTGCCTTCATCCCTCATCTTGCGGACAGTCTGCAGCATCTGAATTGAATCAAGATCAAACACACCCTTGGCAGTTGGATGATCACCGAATTTGGGATGATCACCTGACAGGCACAGCATTGTATTGATGCCAAATGAATATGCACCGATTATCTCAGCCTGCATGGCAAGACGGTTTCTGTCACGGCTCACCATCTGAAGAATAGGATCAAGGCCCATCTGCTTGATTATAATGCTTGCAGCACAGCTTGACATCCTTACCATTGCGGTCTGGTTGTCAGTTACATTCACAGCATCAATATGATCCTTTAAAAGATTTGCCTTTTCTTTTATCTTTTCAGGAAGAGCTCCGCGCGGAGGGCCGCACTCCGAAGTTACAGCAAGGTTCCCTGATGCCAATACTCTTTCCAGTTTACTTTCAGTCTTCATAATGACAAATCCTCTCTGATTATTTTTCTTGGGCCGCCTCCGCCGGCAGGTCTCCAGTCCTTTGCTTCCATGATTTCTTCATAACGTTTTTCCATGCCAAGGGCCTTTAATCTTTCCCAGATAAGACACCATGCACAGTCAATATCCGGTGCCACCTCACACTTGCCATAGGAAGTTCCCCCGCACGGGCCGTTGAGCAGGTGTTTGGAACATCTTGCCACAGGACATATGCCGCCTGTGATTCCAAGCAGACAGTCGCCGCAGCCCTGGCATCGCTCAGCCCATATGCCCTGGGCTTCTGAAGCTCCCATGAACTTGGTATTGACAGCAGGAAATACAGGTTTTTCCCTGTAACGTTCAGCAATAGTCTGCACCCCACAGCCACATGCCATGGAAAGAATGGCATCGGCATTGTCAATGCTTGAAACCAGTTCTTCAACATATTCCGGGTCGCATTGTCTTTCAAGGGTTATCTCCTTGATATCAAGGGTTTTGCCCTGTTTAAGGCAGTGCAGATGAAGGGCAGAAGCAAGAAGTCCCACTTCCTTGCGCCCGCCTGCTGCACACACTGTTACACATTCATTGCAGCCCACCAGAAGAATCCGGTCATAGGGTGAAATATAATCTATGATTTCCTTTAAGGGTTTTTGTTCTGCTGTTATCATTTTTTTCTCCGAAAATTTAAATTATCAACTGACTGCCTTCTGATGATTGCCAGTATTCATATTTTTTACAGGGCCCGGGCCCAGCTTCCTGATTTTTTGAGTAAACTCAAACGCAGTAGTGGCAAAAAGTTCGCCCATGCCGGCTGACATATTGACCATTTCAACACGTTCAGGCTCCCAGCCCAGTTCCTCAAGTACCTTTTTAACATGTGCGACCCTGTGTTTTGCCCGGATATTTCCATTCTTGAAATGGCAGTCCCCTTCAAGGCATCCTGCCACATATACACCATCCGCACCCTTTTCAAAGGCTTTCATTATATGAATGGCATCCACTTTTCCGGAACATGGAACGCGGATAATCTTGACATTGGGCGGATAGGATATACGTTTTGTGCCTGCCATATCAGCAGCAGTATAGGCACAATAATGACAACAAAATGCTACTATTTCAGGTTCAAAATTTTCCATTAATTCACCTCTTCAAACAGGCCGTCCAGCTTGGCCAGGATCTGATCATCTTCAAAGGAAAGCAGCTGGATTGCCTTTGCCGGACAATCGGCAGCACAGACACCGCAGCCATGACACTTGGCAGGATCAATCTGTGAATATCCATCTTCATTGATAAACGGAATGCCAAACGGACACGCCCTCACACAGATCAGACATGCAGCACATTTTGTTCCGTCAACCTTGGCTACAGCCGCGCCCAGGTTGATTTCCTTTTTGGCAAGCAGGGTCTGTGCCCTTCCTGCCACTGCCAGAGCCTGGGTTATGCTTTCCCTGATTGTTTTTGGAGAATGGCTTGTCCCTGCAATGAATACGCCTCTTACTGACATGTCAATGGGACGAAGCTTTACATGATCCTCCAGAAAATAATTATCTGAAGTTCTCGGCAGATGAAACATCATGGACAGGTCTTCTGTTGTTTCGTCATCAGCAATCATACCTGTGCTGAGAGCAAGCAGGTCAGCATCAATCTGAATCTTCCTGCCAAGAATTATATCATCTGCAAAAACGCTTATCTTATTGTCTTCAACCCTGACCTCGGGTTTGTTGTCCACAGAGAACCTGATGAATTTAACACCCAGGTCCCTTGCCTCTCTGTAATAATCCTCATAGAATCCATATGTTCTTATATCCCTGTACAGAATGAAAATTTCGGCATCAGGATTAATGGACTTGATTCTAAGTGCATTTTTGATGGCAGCCTGACAGCATACTCTGGAACAATTGGGGTTGCTGCCTTCCCTTGATCCTGCACACTGAATCATCACAATCTGATCCATGGCTTTTATTTTTTCAGGATCATCTTCAATTACTGCATCAAGCTCAAGCTGGGTCACAATATTTTCGCTGGTGCCCAGTCCATATTCATCAGGCCTGTTGGGCATGGCTCCGGTTGCAAGTATGGTAACCCCGTGATTCAGCTGCATGTAGTTCATTCTTATACCGGTCTGAATACCAGTTTTGAACAGGCCTGGAATTCCTGAATGATCAACCACAATGGACCTTGTCAGAACCTGGATATTTTCATTTTCCATTACATCGTCAATCAATGTGTTGACAAAAGAACCTACATCTTCACCTTCAATGGTCTTTCTGACGGATTTTGCAAGGCCGCCCAGCACAGGGCCTCTTTCCACCAGATAAACCTTTCTTCCCTGGCGTGCAAGCTGAAGCGCCGATGTCATCCCTGCCACACCACCTCCCACAACCAGTACATTCTGGTTCATCGGCAGAGTCTGGTCAACAAGAGGTCTGCTTTTACGGACACCGCCTATGCCTATCTGAATAAGCTTGAATGCTTTTTCAAGGGCTTCTTCAGGCTGGGCCATATGTGCCCAGGTATCCTGATCCCTTAAATTGACAATTTCAACCAGATGCTTGTTCAGGCCTGCGCGGCGCAGAAGGTCCTGGAATTTGGTTTCATGGGTTCTTGGAGAACACCCCCCTATCACCACTCTGTTCAGGCGGTTGGATTTTATTGATTCCTCAATTGCTGCCATGGAATCGCTGCTGCATCCATAACCCACTGTCTTTGCAACAACCACATCCCTGCGTGTTCCGGCAAATTCTATGAGTTTGTCAACATCAATCACTCCGCCTATCTCAAATCCGCAGTCACATACAAATACGCCGATGCGGGGTTCTTCACCAGACACATCGCGTTCAGGCGGCAGTTCATCCTGATCCTCGATAAAATCCTCAGTCACAGGAAGTTCTGCACCTGCCATGCTTGCAGCAGCACTTGCCTGCACCATTGTTTCCGGAATATCTTTAGGGCTTTCAATGACCCCGCATACATACACACCAGGCTTTGAGGTCATCACAGGATTGAAATTATCTGTTGCTGCAAAATTATGAGTATTTAATTCAATACCAAGTTTTTCTGCAAGCTCAACAGTTGAACCAGGCACCCTGAATCCTGTTGAAAGCACTACCATGTCAAATTCTTCGGTCTGCTGAAGAGCCTGTTCTTCAAGGGCATATGTAATGGAAAGATTGCCTGTTCTGCTGTCTTCCACAATTGAATGCGGCCGGCTTCTTACAAACCTTACTCCATATTCGTCCCTTGCACGGTTCAGATACAGTTCATAATCCTTGCCAAAGGTACGCATGTCCATGAAAAAGATGGTAGTTTCGATCTCTTCTCCAAAACGTTCCTTTGTGACAATGGCCTCCTTTAAGGCATACATGCAGCACACACTTGAGCAGTATGGAACATCTGCCCTGTTAATGCCCCTTGAGCCCACACACTGGATCCAGGCCACCTTTTTGGGTGGTTTTCTGTCAGATATCCTGACCAGATTTCCCTGAAACGGGCCTGAAGCAGACATGATCCGTTCATAAACAAGGCCGGTCACAACATTCTTGAACCTTCCGCCTCCAAAATTATCCAGAGCAGCAGGATCAAACAGTTCTGCTCCTGTGCTTAAAATCACAGACGCAGCATTGACCATTGTTCTTTCCTCAGTATCATCGGGTTTGATTGCACCTGCCCGGCATACTTTTTTCAATGCCTCAATATCTGTAATCTTTTCCATATCAATTGAAAAGGCATATGGGGTTGCCTGTGGATAACGCATACAGGTCGGAGCCCTGGGATCAAGTCCGGGAGTGAACCTCACAGCTTCTGGAAAATATTTGTGGCATTCCCCGCAGGCCGTGCATTTGTCAATATCAATGAATCTCGGGCTGGTCACAAGCTCAGCCGTAAAATTTCCAGCTTCTCCGGACAGATTTTCAAGCCGGGTCATGGGACGAAGGTCCAGATGAAACTGGCGTGCATTTTCAGATAAATAAGGAGAAATAGTGCATAAGTCACAGTTATTGGTGGGAAAAGTCCTGTCAAGCTGAGTCATCAGCCCGCCAATGGAATATGATTTATCAATGAGAATGACATTCCGGCGGGATTCAGCCAGATCCAGCGCAGCACGGATACCTCCGACACCACCGCCGATAACAAGCACACTCTTCTCCTCAGACTTGTCATGATGATTATCTTTATATGTTTGCATTTATGACCTACTATATATATTTACAAATATCCGCATGCCCCCCAGAACACTCAAAAAAAGTGTGGACGGCAAGGGACTATTGATTAGTTTAGCCTAAAGTTCCGCACAGTCCAGGATTGCCGGCAAACGGTCTTCCCAGCCCAGAGCGGAAATTTTTATACCCTGAACCTCATTTTTAAGAGCTGTAATCATTTCTCCTGCAATATGGATACATTCAGCTTCCCTGTCCTTGGCTTTACGGATACGGGTTATGAGAGATTCAGAAAGCATGGATCCTGGGTCATTAATTGAAATATAGCGCGCCATTCCAACATTCTTCAGCATAAAAACTGTTGCAATAACCGGCACTCCAAGTAAACTAAATTTTTTCAGGATCGTGGTGTAACGATCCATATCAAAAACCGGCGGTACAATGATGAACTGTGCACCTGCATCAATTTTGGCTTCTGCATTTTTAACCTGGCTGTCAAGATCTGCATCATCCACAATCGGCAACACCTGGATTCCTGCAAATAACTCAGGTTTCCCCTTAAGCTCAAATCCGGCAAGATCAGCTCCGTCCTGCAGTGACTTTATCGCGGCAAGCAGGCCAAGCTCATTCAGATCATCCACAACCTTTGCATTCTGATGATCTCCATGGATAATATTTTCGCCCTGCACAACCACAATATTATGGATTCCAAGAACATGGGCTGCCAGCAGGTCTCCCTGCAAAGCCATTCTGTTCCTGTCTCTGCCATAAACATGAATCATGGGCTCAAGCCCCTGCTGGCGGATAACAGCTCCTCCTGCCAGAGCACTCATGCGCATGACACCGCCATCCATATCCGGAACCACAACAGCATCAATTCTGGATTTAAGAGGCCTTGCACCTGTAACCAGGTCCGAGATATCAACGCCTTTCGGGGTGCTCATTTCAGCAAGGACAACAAACTCCCCTTTGGAAAATTTAGTTTGAAGAGTCATTCTAATAATCCTTTTTATTCTCAGTCAAGCACAGGATCAAATTTCCTGCAGCTCTTAGATTAGCATTAAAAACCATCAGCACAAAAACCATGTTGCTTATCAGCAGGAATCATGCCATGCAAGGGTATAGCACAATTAATCTTTAATAACAATCGCTTAATAAAAAACCACAAACCAGAGAAATTGGCAATATCCACAAATTTAGAAATTTTTCTAAATTTATTTTAGAAAAATTTCTAAAACATGATTCAGGCGCACAAGTGCATATCTCAGGATTGCATGTTTGCACCCATGCCTGAAACAGTAGAATTTCCCAGGGTTTAACCAGAAAAACAAATTCATGGTTGCAAAAATGCAATTGTCTGGTATAACCATATTCATGAACATAAACAAAAAGTCCACCCCCCTTAATGCAGATACAACAAGAATAATACTTGAAAGTATTTCAGAAGGGGTATTCACCATTGACTACAACTGGATCATAACCTCATTCAACCGTGCTGCCGAGGAAATAACCGGCATAACACGCAAAGATGCCATAGGCCGGCGCTGCTGGGAGGTTTTCCGGTCAAACATGTGTGAAACCAATTGCGCCCTGAAGCGTACAATGGAAGAGGGCCGCCCTTTTATAAGCTCTTCCGGATATATTATAGGCAAAGACAAAAGAAAAGTACCTGTAACTGTATCCACATCTCTTTTAATCAACAAAAACGGCAAAGTGGTCGGAGGAGTTGAAACCTTTACTGACCATTCAGTAGTGGAACAGCTCAGAAAAGAACTTTCATCCGGGTTCAAGATGGAGGATATTGTCAGTTGCAGCAATGCCATGAAAAATATATTCAGAATCCTGCCCCAGATTGCTGACAGCGACTCATCCGTGCTCATTGAAGGAGAAACCGGCACTGGCAAGGAGCTTCTGGCAAGGGCAATCCATAATATGAGCCCCAGAAAGGAAAAGCCTTTCATGGCCATAAACTGCGGTGCTCTTCCAGATACCCTGCTTGAATCTGAATTATTCGGTTATAAGAAGGGAGCTTTCACAAATGCGGTAAAGGACAAGCCAGGCCAGTTCGCACTTGCAGATGGAGGCACCATTTTCCTGGACGAAATAGGAGATACAAGCCCGGCTTTTCAGGTAAGCCTGCTGAGAGTGCTTCAAGAACATGAGTTTACCCCGCTTGGAGCATTGAACAAGGAAAAAGCCAATATAAGAATCATTGCTGCAACCAATCAGGATCTTTCTTTTCTTGTGGCAGAAAACAAATTCAGACAGGACCTGTACTATAGAATAAATGTAATAAGACTTGCCCTTCCGCCCTTGAGAGAACGAATGGAAGATATTCCCCTGCTGGTTGATGAATTTGTGCATAAAATGAATATACGCCAGGGAAAGCTTATTCAGGGCGTTGATCCGAAAGTTCTCCAGATATTCATGTCATATGATTTCCCCGGCAATATAAGGGAGCTTGAGAATATAATCGAACATGCATTTGTTCTGTGCTCTGAAGGCCATATCAAAATAAATCATCTGCCTGATTTCCTGTCCCTGCCCGCACATATGGCACAGACAGAAGGCAAAGGAAGCGACCCTGTCAAATCAGCCCAGATTCAGATAATCACCGATGCCCTTGCAAGAAACAACTATAACAGAACTGCCGCAGCAAAAGACCTTGGCATACATAAAAGTACTCTTTTCAGAAGAATCAAAAAACTTGGCATAAAATTATAACCAAGCCCTTTTATGCAACCTATGGACTCTGAACTGTCTTGATTTTGCAACCCGTTCTCCACTGCAACTGAATATCCAGCGAGATATTTTTATATTTCAACATATTGAAATATAAGGATAATATCTTTATTCTCGTTATTTCACAGAATTTTCAGGCACATGATTTGCAGAAGATTCGATCTTAACAAAAGATTTAAAAAAATTCCTGGAGGATATATTTGAAATTAGCAATAACAATCTGGGGCAACCGGGTCTCTCCTGTATTTGATGCGGCAGCCACACTGCTTATTGCCCGGATCGAGAACAGAATGGTAATTGAGAAGAGCTATTTTTCCTTTGATCCTGACCACCCCATGGATCTTGTCAACATGCTCAGAAAAAAACAGGTGTCAATTTTGATATGCGGTGCAATTTCCACAAAACCTGCTGATATGATTGTGGATAACAACATCAAACTGATATCCTTTGTCACAGGGAATGCGCTTAAACTTCTTGAAGATTTTGCCCACAAACAGACAATTCAGAAATCCTATATGATGCCTGGCTGCAGCAAACAATACTGCTGGCGCAAAAAAGCAGCAAACACCCATATCCTGCCTGCCTCCTGAAATACAGGATATATGCACACACATTCCAGATTTTTCTTTACACCTTGAGTATCAATTTGATAATCAGACTTATCTATAATACAATAGACACTTAAAAATCCATTAAAACACACAGGAAATCCAGGGCGGTGCAATGGTTGAAAAACCAACATATGAACAATTGGAACTTAAAATTCAAGAGCTTGAAAAAAGAATAGAATCAGATACTTCAAAAAAAGACTATGAAAAATTTCTTAATTTTTTACCCTACCCTGTTCTAATCAGGGATGCAAAAGGAAAAATCACCTATCTGAATCCTGCATTTACAAAAACATTTGGATGGACTCCCGGCGAATTAAAGGGAAAATACGGAAAAGAATATATTCCCGATTCCTTACAGAATGAACTGACAGAAAAAATAAAAAACCTGCCTGTTCATAAAAATGTTGTCAAGCTTGCAACCAGGCGCATTACAAAGGAAGGCAAAACCCTGGATGTGATTTTAAGGGCCGGAATCAAAAGGGATAAGAATAATAATCCCGAAGGCATGATCATTGTTCTAAGAGACGTAACCATGGAAAAGCGGATAAAGCGCAACCGCAGCACCATGCATCGTATAAGCCAGATTCTTCCCCGCTACCCTGACCTGAAAAAACTTCTGTTTTTTGTAAATACTGAAATAAAAAAACTTCTGGGAACCCAGAGTGCCAATACAATATTGCTGGATGAGGATCAGAAACAATTTTATTTTCTGAGTGCAACCCACGATGATCCAACCACAAGGGCACGCATTGAAAAGGCAAGATTTTCAGTGGATGAGCTTTTATCAGGCCAGGTCGTTAAAACCGGTAAACCCATGATAGTAAATGACCTTTCCAAGGTGCAGAACCGTTACAGGGTAAGAGATCAGAAAATAGGATACAAGGTCAGAAACGTTATTCTGACCCCCCTCAGAAACAAGGAACGCATCATCGGCATCCTGGCTGCGGATAATAAAAAAGACGGGGATTTTGATGAAACAGATCTTGAAATGCTCAATACGATTGCTGCTGCCGTGGCTCTTTCAATTGAAAATGCAAGAGTTTCAAGGGAGCTTAGAAAAGCATACGAAGAGTTAAAAAGTCTTAACAATGCAAAGGATAAAATGATCAGCCACTTGGCTCATGAACTCAAGACACCAGTGGCAATTCTCATGAGCTGCGTTAAAATACTGTCAAAAAGGCTGGAACAATGCCCTGAAAAAAACTGGCAACCAACACTTGACAGAATAGAAAGGAATCTTGACAGGATAATAGGGATTGAAGATGAGGTATACGATATAGTCGAGAACAAAGCTGTTTTTCATCAGAAGATGTTTTCCCTTATCCTGGAACAATGCAGAGACGAACTTGAAGCCCTGCTTGCAGAGGAAATAGGAGAAAATGATCTTGTGGCAAAAATCGGGGAAAAAATCAACGAGATATTTAATCCGGTTGTCCTGCCTGCTGAAAATATTTCACTGAGCCATTTTGTGGAAAAAAGAATACAGGCCCTGAAAAAGGATATGACCCATAGAAAAATCGCTCTGATCCCCCGCCTCAAGTCAGCATCTCCTGTCAGAATTCCTGCTGAACCTTTGAAAAAAACCGTTGACGGCCTGATCCGCAATGCAGTGGAAAATACACCAGATGGCGGTAAAATAGAAGTGATTGTACATCCAAAAGGCAAAGGAGTTGAATTCATGGTCAAGGATCATGGAACCGGACTTACCCGTGATGCTCAAAAAAGAATTTTTGAAGGTTTTTTCACCACCCAGGAAACCTTGAAATATTCATCAAAAAGGCCTTTTGATTTTAATGCAGGCGGCAAAGGAGCAGATCTGCTTCGCATGAAAATATTCTCAGAACGTTTTGGCTTTAAAATTTCAATGGTTTCACACAGGTGCAGCCATATACCTGACATGCGTGATATCTGCCCCGGTTCAGTTGAATTATGCCCGAAAGCCGGAAACCAGTCTTGCGATGGTATGACAATTGTAAGCTGTTTCTTTCCATTTAACTGATTTTTTTTATAAGATAATATGATCAAAACCACAAAAATAAAATTCACCCCTGCGATGCTGAAATATTACGGCACAGGTATAATAATTGTGTGGAGCTTTTTCATAGGTATTACAGTGTTCTGGCATCAGAAAACAATGGATGCTGGAGTCATTGAAGCAGCAAAGATTGAGGCAAGATCTGCATTTGAAAACCATGTGATTTACAGAAGCTGGAATGCCGGTCATGGAGGTGTCTATGCAAAAACAGATGCACAGACCCGGCCGAACCGGTGGCTTGATATACCTGAACGCGATATCCAGACTCCTTCCGGTGTTAAACTGACATTGATCAACCCTGCTTACATGACACGCCAGATTAATGAAATGACTTTTAAAAAATTCGGATATATATCACATATTACAAGCTTAAACCCCATACGCCCGGCCAACAGGCCTGACCCCTGGGAAAAAAAAGCACTTGAAAGTTTTGCAAAAGGGAAAAAGGAAGCAAGTTCCATTGAAATCATAAAAAATCAGCCATATATGAGGCTGATGCGCCCGCTTTTAACGAAACAGGAATGCCTGTACTGCCATGCAAAACAGGGATATAAAACAGGGGACATAAGGGGAGGTATAAGCGTTGCCGTACCAATGAAGGAATATTATGCACTGGAACATGCAAATTTAAAATCCTTCAGAACAATGTATACAATTATCTGGTTTGCCGGATTCATTGCCACCATGCTTTTTATCATCATCCTGCACCGCCAGATCAAAAACAGGCTGAGAGCTGAAGAAGAGCTTCAGGCCCGGGAAAAAATGACAGGAGTGATGGAAATTGCCCGTGCTGTATCTCACGAACTGAACCAGCCCCTGCAGATGATCCTGGGAAACTGTCAGATAATACTGATGGACGACGATATTGATACAGATACTGTTGAAAAAAGAGTAAGGCAGATCAGGGATCAGGTTGAGCGCATGGCAAAAATGACGCGCAGACTCATCATGCTCACAGATTATGAGACAAAGGAAATGCTCCAGGGCAGGGTCATAGACTTGGACAGATCATCGCAGGATAAATAAGATCAGCACCCAACACAAAAATAAAAATACCGGAGAACCACTAAAAATCATCTGCTGTTTTTCAAAATTTCCGATTCAATCTTACGGATAAAATCAGCAGGCGAACCAAGCTCAATCATCTTTCCATCTATGAAAACAGTGGGAGTGCCTGTAACTCCTATTTTAATGCCGTTTGCAATATCCCTGTCAATAATCTGCTGAACCTGTGGAGAATTCATGTCTTTTAAAAAACGGGTCATATCAAGATTGAGCTCCTTTGCAATGTACATTATTCTGTCATCATCAAGGGATTTATAATTTTCAAACAATTTTTTACGAAACTGCCAGAATTTACCCTGTCTGTAAGCAGCAAGGCTTGCCTGTGATGCTTCACGGGCAAAGGCATGGCCAGGACTTGGGAACTGCTTGACAACAATTCTTAACTGATTTTTATAAGTTTCCGACAACTGCCGGAGAAACGGCTCAAGACGAGCACAATACGGTCACTGGTAATCATCAAATACCGCTATGGTTACAGGAGCGTCCACAGGTCCTTCAGCAGGGCAGTTTTTTGTGGATATTTCATATATCTGTTCAATCTGAACCAGCTTGAGCAAAGAGGATCCTGTGCTGGCAAGCACCAGGGTTTTGGTTTCTGAAGAATAGCTTATCCTGTCATAAACCTTGTCCACATCCGATCGGCTGACAATGGTGTTATCCACAGGAGAATACACAACAAGCTTGCCCCTTGAAAGAATAAAAATCAGTTTACCATCGCTGGAAGATGCAATATCAAGGGGTCTGATATCCAGAGTTTTTTGCAGCATTGGTGTGAAATCAGCTTTTGCCCATGCGTTTGAGCACACAACACAAGCCATCACCAGAACTGACACAATAACACATAATTTGAATTTAAAATCAGACATACAACACCAATATAAATCATACTCATATGCATGGCCGGCTGTATCCGCCGGACTGTCAGCCGGATAATCCCATAAATGCCGTTCAAGGTCAATATCAATAATTAATGACATCTGCTGATTAATTCTGGTATCTTTTTAAAAAACAGGGTAAATATAAAATTTTATATAAAATCAATTTGAACAGATCAGTACATGTATCCATGCACAAACCCCACATGTACTGGAAAGGAGTGGATAATGAAAAAGGTTGGGATTGTAGGATGGCGCGGTATGGTAGGTTCTGTACTCATGGAAAGAATGACAGCGGAAAATGATTTCAAAAAATTCACTCCTGTTTTCTTTACCACTTCACAGGCAGGCCAGAAGGCTCCGGATATTGGAATAAAGGTTCCTGATCTTGTTGATGCATATGACATTGACAGCCTTGCTGATATGGATATCATTGTGTCATGCCAGGGGGGAGCATACACTGAAAAAGTCAGGCCGGACCTGGATGCCGTGAACTGGAAAGGCTACTGGATTGATGCTGCCTCCACCCTGAGAATGGATGATAAAAGCATTATAGTGCTTGACCCGGTTAACAGAGACCTCATTGACAATGCCCTTGCAGACGGAATAAAAAATTTCATCGGCGGCAACTGCACAGTATCCCTGATGCTCATGGCGCTAGGAGGGCTGTTCAAGGCAGATCTCATAGAGTGGCTTACTTCCATGACCTATCAGGCAGCATCAGGGGCAGGAGCAAAAAACATGGAAGAACTTGTTGCACAGATGCATGCAATAGGAAAAAATGCTGCCCCTGTCATTGAAAATCCTGCATCCTCCATACTGGAACTGGATAAAAACGTGATTTCAACCATGAAATCAGGGGCTTTCCCTGTTGAAAACTGGCAGGTTCCACTTGCAGCAAGCCTGATTCCCTGGATTGACAAAGCATGGGACAAAGGCCAGACCAGGGAAGAATGGAAAGGCCAGGTTGAAACCAATAAAATCACAGGCCGCAGCGACAATCCTGTACCAATTGACGGTCAGTGCGTGCGCGTGGGATCAATGCGCTGCCACAGCCAGGCTTTTACAATAAAGCTGAAAAAAGATGTTCCTCTGGATGAAATAGAATCAATGCTTGCAGAACATAATTCCTGGGTCAAAGTCGTTCCCAACACAAAGGAAGATACAATAAAGGAACTTACACCAGCTGCTGTAACAGGAACACTTACAGTTCCAGTGGGCAGGATCAGAAAAATGCTGCTGGGAGACAGGTTTCTAACTGCATTTTCTGTTGGTGACCAGCTTCTGTGGGGAGCAGCAGAACCATTACGGCGCATGCTCAATATTCTCATCTGATTTTAAACTTGGCTTCAATATCTGAACCTGTATTTTTTTTCCAGAAATGCAACTGCCCTTGAAAGGGAAAAAGTAAGGATAAAATACAGAACAGTGACCGTGATCCAGATTTCAAAGGTGAGAAAAGTTGCAGACATGAGCTCCATTCCCTGAAAGGTCAGTTCCTGTATGGAAATCACCGATACTATGGAAGAATCCTTTATGGTGGATATGAACTGGCCTGCAAGGGGAAAGGCAACCCTTCTCAAGGTCTGTGGAAGAATGACAAGCACAAAGGTTCTGCGCCTTGAAAGGCCGACAGAAAGCGCAGCTTCCCATTGACCTTCAGGAATTGAAATAATACCGCCCCGGATAATCTCAGACACATAGGCTCCCTCATAAATGCCAAGGGCTGCAACCGCAGATATGAACGAGTTTATCTGGTCAGGGCCTGCAAACAGCAGCGAAAAAATTTTTTTAGTATCCCTGGGAACAGACCTGAGCCATGTGTCAAGAT
This sequence comes from uncultured Desulfobacula sp., assembly GCA_964408295.1. Lineage (GTDB taxonomy): Bacteria > Desulfobacterota > Desulfobacteria > Desulfobacterales > Desulfobacteraceae > Desulfobacula. Next base: position 109,108 of record CAYOYY010000001.1, read on the forward strand.
GAAGGGCATCAAGAAACTGGCTGGATACAAAATAATAAAAAATAATGACCAGCACAAGGGAAGGAATGTTCCTGGCTGTTTCAACATACACCCTGCTTATGAAGCGCTGTTCAAGGCTGCCCCTGGCACCTGCAATACCTGAAAATATACCAAGCACAAGTCCGAGAACAGTTGACCAAAGGCTCAGCTTGACGGTTACAGCAAAACCTGTGGCAAGCACATTGGGTACAAGCTTTCCTGATGCACTGTCAAAATAAAAGAAATAGGGCATGATTTTATTCCATGCCCATTTATAATCAAGCACATCACCGGCCCTTGAAACAAAACAGTATACTGCAGTGACCATACACAGGATCACTGCAGCATCAACAATGGTGAATCTTAAATTTTTATTATTTAACAAGTTTTTCCCATTTTTTTGATTCAAACCAGTATGCCTGTTTTTCCTTTAAAAATCCATTGGCCTGCATGTTCAAAATCCAGTTGTTGAAAAAATTAAGTGCATCATGATCTCCCTTGCGGATTGCAAATCCAATGGGCTCTTTTGTAAAATTCTCTTTTATGGGCACAAACAGCCTGTCAGGATATTTAAGAGCCTGAAACACAGGCATGGGAGCTGAAGAAACAACAGCATGGACTCTTCCAAGGATTAATTCCTGAATCGCCTGGCTTTCATTGTCAAATAATTTAAGTGATGCCTCAGGCATATATTTTCTTGCTGCCTGTTCAGCAGTTGTTCCCATTCTGACTGCAATGACAACATTTTTTTTATTAAAATCAGCAAGGCTTGAAAAACCCTTTGCACGGGACCTGCTGGCAACTATTGACATGCCTGAATATTCATATGGAATTGTAAAATTAACTTTCAGGTTACGCTTTGGTGTAATTCCCATTCCACCTATTATTACATCAAATTTACCTGTCAAAAGTGCAGGTATTATGCCTGACCAGGCAGTGGGCACAAATTCCACCCTGACCCCCATATCCTGGGCAAGTTTTTTTGCCACATCAATTTCAAATCCCACAAGCCTGCCTTTTTTGTCTTTCATTGCCCAGGGTACAAATGTTGACATGCCAACCCTTATCACTCCCTGTTTTTCAATTTTTTCAATCACACTTTCATTTGCAGATGCAAATGAACTTAAAAACAATAAAACTGCCGCAGCAATACATAAGATTTTTTTCATTTTTTTCTCCTGTTTTTTATTTAATAATGAAGCTCCTATTGACTTACAAAATTAATCCTTTTTTCAAACATCCGTATGGCAAAGGAAAGGCTTGCTGTAACGGCAAGGTAGCACAATGCCACGGAAAACCAGATTTCAAAGGTTAAAAAGGTGTCAGAAACAATTCTCTGGCCCTGCATTGTAAGGTCATAAATTGATATTGTGCTTACAAGTGCTGAATCCTTGATCAGAGAAACACCCTGGCCTGCCAGCATGGGCAGGGTCTGCCTCAGCATCTGGGGAATTATGATTTTCATATATGTGGCAGACCTGCCAAGCCCGATGCTTTCTGCTGCCTCGTACTGCCCCCTTGGAATATTCATGATTCCGGAACGGATTATTTCAGAAGAATAAGCACCCTCAAACAGGCTTAATGCAAGTACCGCTGATGTAAAGGCAGACATGCCGAACACAGGTGAAATAACAAAATAAATCAGAAATATCTGGATCAAAAGCGGTGTGTTTCTGATGGTTTCAACATACACCCATGAGACCAGCCTGAGCATGGGAAAGCGGCCAAGCCTTGCAAAAGCAGACAAAAACCCCAGAACAAATGACACAACAAGCCCGATACATGAAATTTTCAGGGTGATGCCAAGCCCCTCAAGCAGCAGGCCGGGCATAAACCTGCCATTCTCAAACGTGAAAAAATACGGTTTTACCCTGTACCATTGCCAGTTATAATTAAGATGTCTATAACCTTCAAAAAAGACTGCAAAAACAAACAGAACAAACAAAAAGAATTTAACCGACCTTTTAACCCGGCTCATGGATTGACCTTTGCACGTGCATTTTAATAAAGGCAAAAAGATAGCATATAATTGACAAACCCGCCAGGTTAAAATCCCCTGCCCCGCATGATGGAAGTGATGGACATGCCCTTTGAATATCCTCTGGCAAATTTTTCATGCACTGGAAAAAGCCTGAGCATTTCAATCCAGAATCCAGGGAACCTGTAGAAAATTTTTGATGCCATACTGCACACCCTTAAATCCATTCTGATCTGGTTCAGGCTTTTAAAATAAATTCTTTCTGCACAGGAACCTGGGCTGCCGTGTTCTGATTCAATAACTGCCCTGGCAGCTGATATGGCGCTTTTAAGGGCAAAATAGATACCTTCGCCCAGCACTGGTTCAGCAAGGCCTGCTGCATCTCCTGCAAGCAGTATTCTTCCTGAGCCGGATGAAAACCTGTGGCCTCCTGTGCAGATGGGATAACCACGGACAGATTCAAGCCTGTCTGTACCAAACTTTTTCAATGCATATTCATAAAGTGCAGCAGTCCTGATTCTGCACCTGTCATCAAAACAGTATATTCCAATGTTGACATGATCGTCTCTGGGAAAAACCCAGAAATATCCATGCCTTACCCTGGCAAAATCAAATTCCATTGTATAAAGGCCGGACTTGTCAAGCCTCACATCAGCTTCAATGGCAAATTTTTTCTGAAAGACAAAATCCCTTGAAACATATTTTCTTACAACACTGTTTGCCCCGTCAGCACCAATGAGATATCCGGCACTGAATCTGCCTGAATCTGTGCAAATCTTTACTCCTGAACCAGTCTGACATATATTTTCAATCTTTCTGATCACCCTGAAGTCTGCACCCATCTCAATTACCCTGTTCAGGGAAAACAGATCAAGTTCCTGTCTTTTCACCATATAGCACAGGGGATCTTCCGTCCTGATGACAAGAGGCTTCCCAGATCCTGAAATGATTTTAACAGACCTGCACTCCCGCCGTACAAGTGTTCTTATGTCATAGGGAAAAAGCCTGAAAGCCTTTGGGGTAATTCCGCCTGCACATGGTTTTTTCCAGGGAAACCTGTGCCTGTCAATAAGCAGTACATCAAAACCCTTTGACAAAAGCGCAAAAGCAGCAGCAGTACCGGCAGGTCCGGCCCCGACAATAATAACATCAGTCATCTGCCTCATACCTTTCATGTGCCGGGCACAGAATTTGCCTGACCTGTCAGGGCGTTTATCATTGACTCAATCATAGCTCCTATTTTTTTCATATGTGCAATGCGTTCATCTTCAGACCTGCCAGGATAGTTTCTGAAGCTGATCAGAACACCTGAAAGGCAGGCAAAAAGAGTATGGGACAGAAGTCTTGTATTCTCTGTACACCCTGATGCAATGAAAATTTTTTCAAAAACATTCATAAGTGCCCTACCGACTTCATTGAGCTGTTCAATGGATTCCATGTTTTTATTGCCGTGCAGGGCAAAATGGGTGATCATTTTCCACTGGGATTCATTGGCAATATAATAATCAAGAAAATACTCAACAGCCTGTTTCACAGGGTTGGCACTGTTTTCAGATATTCCGGCTTCAAGGTTTGATATGAATGCCGTGGCATCCTGAAACGCAATCCTTGCATATAATTCTTCCTGGTTTTTAAAATAGGTATAGATGGAAGATTTGGCAATTCCGGCAGCTTCAGCTATTTCTGCCATACTTACCCTGTCAAATGTTTTTTCACCAAAAACCTTTCTTGCAGCTTCAATAATCAGGGACTGTCTCAGCTGCCTTTCCTTTTCCCTGAGCCTTGTCAGGGTATCTTTTTTTGCCATGTCTGCCATTGAAAAACCTGGATATAAAAATTTTATTATGATTGCAAGGCCATACCATAAACCCAGGCATGAATCAAGTATCGGTTGACATGCCGACCAGCGTTCGATATATAAACCAATGGACGCAAAATTCAGATACAGGAGAAAAAATATGGAGGAGATTCAGCAGTTCCACAGGGCCATCAATGATCCTGATCATCTTTCTGCCATGGATGCGCAAAAAAAGATCATTGGATATACCTGTTCCTATGTGCCGGAAGAACTTATCCATGCAGCAGGATTCCATCCCATGAGACTTTTTTCCTCACAGGGTGAAATTGTACTTGCCGAGAACCATCTGCAGGCATACTGCTGTCATCCGGTAAGAGGGATACTTGAAGACAGCCTTGCAGGAAAGCTTGATTTTCTTTATGGAACCGTGTTTGTACATACCTGCGATTCAATGCAGAGATTAAGCGACATATGGCGTATGCAGGGAAAATACTGTTTTTTTTCAGACCTTGCCCTGCCTGCAAAACTTGATACAGAAAGCGCACAAAAATATCTTGACCAGGTATTGAAAGGTTTTAAAAAACAGCTTGAAAAACTTTGCGGCCATGAAATCACTGATACAGATATCAGAAAATCCATCACTCTTTTCAATTCAATAAGAAGACTTCTATCGGATATCTTTGCCCTTAGAGCCAGAAACCCTGAATCCATGAAAGCTGCGGATATATATGCCCTTGTAAAAGGAACAATGATAATGGACAGGCAAAAGGCCTGCACACTCCTTAAAAAAATTGCAAGAGCCCTTGAGCAGAATCAGGCCCTGCCAGGAAAACACAGACGCATCATAATTTCAGGGTCCATATGTGAAAGCCTGGATTTTTACTCCATGGTGGAAAAGGCAGGAGCTGCTGTTGTCGGGGATGATCTTTGTACAGGCCAAAGATGGTTTGACACACAGGTTATGGTAAATGAAGGCCAGGATCCTGTTGAGGCGATCTCAGAAAGGCTGACAAAACGCATACCCTGCCCTGCAAAACATATGAGCCTTTCTGCCAGAAAAGATCATATCAGCGAACTTGCAGAAAAAACAAAGGCAGACGGGGTTATTTTTCTGTTACAAAAATTCTGTGATCCTCATGCATTTGACTACCCGCACATAAAAGAGCACCTTGATCTGCTGAAAATCAAAAGCATCTGCATTGAAACAGACGGAATAAACCTTAATCCAGGCCAGGTGTCCACCCGAATTGAAACCTTTATACATATGATATGAAAAAGGAAGCACCATGCAGAATAAAAGCCCTGAAAAACAGAAGATAAAATGCGCAAAAAAAATGCGCGACATCATGACAGCCTATTATATTGAAGCACTGGGTGCTGCAGGAGCCAATAAAAAAATCGCCTGGATAACATCGGGCGGGCCTGTTGAGCCTCTTGTGGCAATGGATATAATTCCTGTATATCCTGAAAATCACGGGGCCATGATAGGAGCTGCAAAAATGGGGTCAGAGCTTTGTGCAAAAGCATCTGACATGGGCTACAGCGCTGATCTTTGTTCATATGCAAGGGCTGACATTGCATGCTCAATCACAAAAACCGGCCCCATAGGAGGGCTGCCAGCGCCTGACATGCTGATCTGCTGCAACAATATCTGCGGCACTGTATTAAAATGGTATGAAATACAGGCAAGATTTTATAATGTCCCCCTGTTCATTCTTGACACCCCTGTGTGTCACACTGGATATTCCAGAAAAGCTGCCTCTTATGTACGCGCCCAGATTGATGAATACATTGGGTTTCTTGAAAAAAACACGGGCAGAAAAATGGATCCCGACAAAATGGCAGATGTCGGCCGTCTTTCATTTGAAGCCCAGGAACTCTGGCAGAAAATTCTTGACACAACAATGCACAGGCCCTCTCCCATGTCAGCATTTGATGCTTTCTTTTTCCTTGCTCTTATAGTGACCTTAAGGGGAACCAAGGTGGTTGTTGATTTTTACAATGAGCTTTTGAATGAACTGAAAGACAGGATAAAAAACAATATCAGCATCATACCCAATGAAAAATACAGGCTTTTATGGGATAACCTGCCTGTATGGTATAAGCTTAAATGGCTTTCAGCAAAATTTTCAGATCATGATGCCTGCTTTGTGGCAGACACATATACTTCTGCATGGTGCAGCGCCATGAAATACATTGATAAAAACAATTTTCTTGATTCAATGGCCCAGGGATATGCACAGATTTATCTTAATCTCGGGGTTGACAAAATGGCTGTGCATGTAGTTGACATGATTAAAAAATATGATGCTGACGCACTTGTGATGCACTCGAACCGCTCATGCAAGCCCTATTCATTCGGACAGATGGATATAATGAGAACAGTGCGGCAAAAAACAGGAGTTCCTGTCCTCATGCTGGAAGCGGACATGGTTGATCCTGCACATTTTGCAGAATCTCAGATTGAAACACGCATTGATGCGTTCATGGAAATGATAGATTTAAGGAGCGCATGATTCATGAAATGTACAAGAAACATTTATGCAGGTATTGACATCGGTTCAATAACATCCAAGGCTGCCCTGATTTCAGAAGGTTCTATTCTTGGAACCCATACCCTGTTGACCGGATATGATCATTTAAGTGCAGGCGCAAAGGTTTTTGATCTTCTCATATCAGAGCTTAAAATTTCATCTGCCAGTATAAAGGCGGTTGTATCAACAGGATATGGCAGGTCAAGTGTAAAATTTGCCGACAGGGCATTAAGCGAAATAATATGTCATGGTGCAGGAGCATTTTTCCAGAACAGGAAGATACGCGGAATAATTGATGTGGGAGGTCAGGACAGCAAGGCAATTTCGCTTGATTCCAGCGGGGTTGTGGAAAATTTTGCAATGAATGACAAGTGTGCTGCTGGCACTGGAAGATTTCTTGAGGTCATGGCAAGGGCATTGGAGCTTGAACCTGATCAGCTTGGAAATTTTGATGCACAAGCTGACAGACCAGCTGAAATCAGCAGTATCTGTACTGTTTTTGCCGAATCAGAAGTTATTTCAAAGATTGCAAACCAGGAAACAAGGGAAAACATAATTGCTGGAATCCATGAGTCTGCTGCAGCAAGGATCGCCATTCTTACAGGCAGGATCAGGCTTGCAGAGCCTGTAATGATGACAGGCGGAGTTGCAAAAAACAAAGGCATGGTGCGGGCACTGGAACGCCGTCTTGGATATTCGCTTGTTATAAGTGACTATCCCCAGGAAAACGGTGCCATAGGAGCTGCTGTCATGGCTTCCAGGTTATGATTTTCCCTTTTTCCGCCGTTTTTTCATGTCCTGAACCAGAGCATCAACAGAGTGTCCGTCAGGTGCCGTGGCAAGGGGATTGACTTTAACAAGTTGTTCCCATGCTCTGATACACCCGTCAATGTCGTTAAGATCATGCAGAAGCACAACTCCTTTATTAAAACGCGCAGATTCAAAGGAAGGATCAATGGCAATTGCCCTGTCAAATGCCTCAATTGCCCTGCGGGGCTGGTTACTGCGCCTGTACATTATTCCAAGATCAGTTATTACATGAACCTGAGCAGGGTTGAGGGCCAGGGATTTCTCATAGGCATGAATGGCATCTTTCACCCGGTCCGAGTCAAAGAACATATTGCCAAGACTTGCCCATGCATCTGCATCTTCAGGGTTTTTTAAAAGATATTGCTCAAGCCTGAAAATCCTGCCGGAATTTTCAGCAGATTTATCTGCATCTTTCTGTACTGACCCGTGTTCCGTCTTGATACCGGGTTCAAGTTTCAGTGAAGAATACACAGCGCCACAGACAAAACCGATACAGAATGATACAAGGACTATTGCCACAAGATTGGTATTTTTCATATCCCCATCTGACTTTTTTCTATCAATATTTATTTAAGCCGGACAAAAGCTTCAGGGCACAAAAAAAGCCCTTTCAGCCAGATATACAGGCTGAAAGGGCTTTTGGCAAGTCAGTAAACTGACATTATCAACTGAATAAAACGGTTGTACTACTCAACTGTAACATTTGCCGCTGCCGGGCCTTTCTGACCCTGTTCAACATCAAAAGAAACCCTGTCTCCCTCATTAAGGGATTTAAAACCGGTTGCATTGATGCCTGAGTGATGAACAAAGATGTCCTTTCCATTATCCTGTTCAATAAATCCATAACCTTTTGAGTCGTTAAACCATTTTACGATACCATTAGCCATACTGGCAGTCTCCTAATAAAAATAAATAAAAAAAATCGTTCCAGACTGTGGGGGGTAACACCAAGTTTCGTCGGGGAATACACCTTGAGAAAGAAACACCTGCATCTGCTCTGCATGAGAAGCGCAAGTTTTTTTAATCTATAACATCACACCCGCAATGTCAAGCTTTATTTATCTGAGTATCAGTTTTTCCGGCAGGTCGCAGTTTCAAAACACTTTATATAAAAATGATTGCACTGGTGCAACCATCAGAATCAATCTGAAGACATTTACCTTGTGGCCATTTCACAACACAGTGATTTTTCTCATGATTTAAACTATCATGGGGCCTCTGGCATATATTATGCTTAATTCTGATAAAATTGAAATTTTAAGGAATATGAACCTGAAAGGAGAATCTGAAATGGAAAAAGTTGTTGTTGTGGGATGCGGAGCATATATGGATGCAGGATACGGATGTCCGGGCGAATGGCGATGCCTTAAAGCCGCAGCCATGGGGGACGGAACTTTTGAAGCTCCCTCGCAGGTGATTGCCTTTGTCAAATGCGAATGCCCTGGTCGGACAATTGTACCCAACATCGGCATGGCATCAAAATTATCACAGATCAAACCTGATAAAATCTACCTGAGTTCCTGCCTGGCAGGCGCCAAACCCGGCTGCCCGTATATGAGCCCGGAACAGATGGCTGACCTGCTCAGGGAAAAAACAGGTATTGATGTTGTAATGGGCACCCATGATTACCACTAAACTTTAAAAGGGAGGAACTATGTCAGAAACGCCCATCAAACTTGGTAACAGAAAACGTAAAAATATATTCCTGGACAAGGTGAAAGAGCTTCTGCCCGAAGGCGGCAATTTAAATGCCTGCCTTACATGTGGTGCATGTGCTTCAGGGTGCCCTGCCACAGGACTTGAAGATATGGATCCCAGAAAATTTCTTCGCATGGCTGCGTTGGGTATGGATGATGAAATCATTGCATCTGACTGGCCGTGGATGTGTACAATGTGCCAGCGCTGTATCTATGTATGTCCCATGAAGATCGATATCCCCCAATTGATCTATAATGCCCGCGCACTTCGTCCAAGAGAAGAAAGACCCAAAGGGATCCTCGGGTCCTGTGACATGGCCCTGAAAAATGAAAGCACAAGCGCCATGGGTGCCTCTCCTGAAGATTTTGAATTTGTTGTTCAGGATGTGCTTGAAGAATACAGGGAAGCCCAGCCTGAATTTGCTGACATGCAGGCACCCATTGACAAGGAGGGTGCTGAATTTTTCCTTAATCAGAACTCAAGGGAACCTGTAACTGAACCGGACGAGCTTGTTCCCTTATGGAAAATACTTCACCTTGCAGGGGTTGACTGGACATACGGCAGCCGTGGATGGGCAGGAGAAAACTATTGCATGTTCCTGGCAGATGATGAATCCTGGAAACACGTGACCGCAACAAGTGTTGACCAGGCAAATAAGCTGGGGTGCAAGACCTTTCTCAATACCGAATGAGGGCACGTAACCTTTTCAGTCCGGTCCGGAGTGAAAAAATTCAACCTTGAGCATAATTTTGAAATCAAAAACATTTATGAATATTATGCAAAATGGATACGTGAAGGCAAACTTAAGGTCAATTCAGACTGGAACAAGGATCTTAAAATCAAATTCACAGTACAGGATCCCTGCCAGATTGTAAGAAAAAGCTATGGTGATGCCATTGCTGATGATCTTCGTTTTGTTGTCAAATCCGTTGTAGGAGAAGACAATTTTGTGGATATGCAGCCCAACAAGTCCAATAACTACTGCTGCGGAGGCGGTGGAGGATTTCTCCAGTCAGGATTCAAGGAACAGCGCCTGCAGTACGGAAGATTGAAAGATGAACAGATTAAAGCCACAGGGGCGGATTACTGCATTGCAGCCTGCCATAACTGCCATGCTCAGATTCACGAGTTAAGTGAACATTATGGCGGCAATTATCCTGTTGTCCATCTGTGGACTTTGATCTGCCTGTCATTGGGGATACTGGGTCCCAATGAAAGGGAGTATCTGGGAGATGACCTGAAAGAAGTTAATGTTTTTCACCCGGAAACAGCCCTTTAACCTCCATAATTGGCCGGGGAATCTGTTTCCCCGGCCTTTTATTGCCTTTTCAGTTATTTTGGAACCGGTTTTTTGCCAAGAGGAGCAAAACACACCCCTGCAAGCCTGAAATGAGCAAACCCGAACGGGATACCTATAATTGTAAGGCAAAGGCCTGCACCTGCAATTATATGTGAAATCGCAAGCCATATTCCTGCAAATACAATCCATAAAAAATTGGCAAGCCCTGTGCCGATAATCCTTGTTTCTCCAAGTTCCCTTGAATCAACAAGCTGTCTGCCAAAGGGAAATGCAGCAAAGCCTGCTATCCTGAATGCTGCAATTCCAAAGGGGATGCCGGCCACACTGATGAAAAACAGGGCACCTAAAATCAGCCACAAAAGAGATGAGATCAATCCCCCGCCAAAAATAAACCATAAAATATTCAGGATCAGAACCATAGTTTTCTCCTCACAAATCAGTTTTGATAAAATCATTTCATGTTCAGGTACACTAACAGCAATTGCCAGGCAAATCAACATGGGAGTATCAGGCAAAAAAGTTTCCTGATAAGAAATTTAATCCTGTTTTTGCATAAAAAAAGTTGACAAACAGTAAACAATTGAATTATTGCCATGAATATGGAGAATCTGATCTTAATGCCGGGCCGGAATTTATTTTCATATCTGATCTGAATACATGTCCAGATATTTTTAATCTCAAAAAATTTGTAAAAGGAGAATTTAAATGCAGAAAAAAATTTCAGGATTTACAATTTTTATTTTTGCCCTTGCCATGGCCTTTATGGCAGGGCCATTGTTTAACAGCCCATGTTCCGCAAAAAACTTAAAGGTGAAATTCGGTCATGTGGCTCCGCCATTCCACGGTCAGGCAAAAGGAATTGATGCCTTTGCCGCTTATGTGAAAGAAAAAACCGGCGGAAAAATCGATATAGCAACCTTTCCGTCCGGACAGCTCGGAGGAGAGCGCTCCATGGCAGAACAGGTTCAGTCAGGAACCCTTCAGATTGCAGCCATTACAACTGCGGTTCTGCAAAATTTTGTTCCACAGGCTGCAATCCTTGACATGCCCTTTATCTTCCCTGACAGAAAAACCGCATATGCAACACTTGATGACCCTGAAGTCCAGAAAAAAATCTTTTCATATTTCCCTGCAAAAGGATTTATTGCCATTGGGTGGACTGAAAACGAGTTCAGGGATTTTACCAACAACAGGCATCCTGTCCATACTCCTGCCGATATAAAGGGACTCAAGGTCAGGGTAATGAACTCACCTGTATATCTTGACACCTTCAGGCAGCTTGGAGCCTCTCCTGTTGCGATTCCGTTTCCTGAAACATACAATGCTCTTCAGACAGGAGTGATTGATGCACAGGAAAATCCTCTTTTAACATCCATTCTGATGAAATTCACGGAAGTAACCAAATATGTCACCAAAACCCGGCATTGTCTTACCGAGTGCATAATTATTGTAAGTACAGACTACTGGGATACTCTTTCAAAGAACGAAAGAAAAATCTTCAGGCAGGCTGCAAAGATTGCCATAGATACAAACAGGAAAGTAAATGCAGGCCTGCACAAAAGCCTGCCCAAATCCCATGTTTCCATTGCTGATTATACGGCAAAGCACGGGATAAAAGTTGTGGAGCTGACCGCGGCAGAACGTGAAGCATTCAGAAAAGCCATGACACCTGTATGGAACAAATACCGCAAACAGATTGGAGATGATCTCTTTGACTTCATGCTGGCAAAAATCAAAAAACATCATCAGTAAAGCTGAAAACTTTATCCTGGTATGGACAATTCTTGCCCTGGCAGGGATCGGATTTGTGCAGGTTTTTTCAAGATACCTGTTCAACTACAGTTTCACATGGTTTGAAGAGCTTGGAAGATATACAGGCGTGTTCATAACTTTCATGGGAGCATCTGCAGGGGTCAGGGCCGGCAACCATTTTGCCATGGATCTTGTGGTGACACACATGAAAACCCCGTATCAGGAGATTGTCAGAGCCTTTGCCGATCTTCTGTCAGCAGGATTTCTTGCTGTGGTGGTATGGTTTTCATGGAAAATTATTTTCCGTATGCATGGATATGGAACCACTTCACCGACACTTCAGATTCCAATGTACATTGCATATCTGCCCATACCTGTCTTTTCCATGACCATGGCAGCAAGGTTTGTTTTCAGGGCCCTGGAATCTGTAAGACATCTGAAACCCTCCTGGCCGGAAGGTAAGGAACATAAGGAGAATATGAATTGATTGCAGTCATATGCATATGTTCTGCCCTGCTTCTGGTGCTTGGCGTTCCCATTGCAATTATACTGGGCATTGTGACAACCATCTGCCTTGTTTTTTTCACAGGCACGCCCCTGCACATCATTACCCAGCAATTGTTCAATGCCCTTGACAAATTTGTGCTCCTTGCCATACCCTTTTTCATTCTTGCAGGATCCATAATGACAAGGGGCGGTATTGCAAAGCGTCTTATCGCCTTTGTAAACGCACTTGTCGGATGGTTTCCAGGCGGCCTTGCCATGGCGGGAATTGTTGGATGCATTTTTTTTGCAGCCATTTCAGGGTCTTCTCCTGCAACGGTTGTTGCAATAGGCTCAATCATGATCCCTGCTCTCATTGAATCGGGATACGGCAAAAAATTCTCCATTGGAATCATAACCGTATCAGGATCTTTAGGCATTGTAATCCCGCCTTCAATTCCAATGATACTGTACTGCCTTGTCATGAACGTTTCAGTTGCAAAAATGTTCATGGCAGGCATACTGCCAGGACTCATGATAGGGATTGCCCTGATGGGATATACCTTCATGACTGCAAAAAAGAACAACTGGAAAACAAGCACAAGATTTTCCACAGCACAACTGATAAGAACTGCAAGGGAAGGCATATGGGCACTTGCCCTGCCTTTCATTGTCCTTGGCGGCATTTACACCGGGATTTTCACTCCCACAGAGGCTGCCGCAGTCAGCGTTGTTTATGCCCTTTTTGTTGAAATTTTCATACACCGGGAATTTACAATAAAAGACATCACATCCATATGCCGGTCATCTGCTATATTGTCTGCCTGCCTTCTGTTCATACTGTCATGTGCCATGACATTCATCTGGCTGCTCACAGCAGAACAGATTCCACAGCAGCTTGCCGATATAATAATACAGCATATTCACAGCCCGTGGATGTTTCTGCTCAGCGTCAATATTCTGTTTCTTGTTCTGGGCTGTTTCATGGATGATGTCAGTGCCATGCTCATACTTGCCCCGCTTTTCCTTGAAACTCTCAACCGCTATGGAATCAATCTTGTGCATTTCGGGATTGTAATGGTATTGAACATTCAGCTTGGAATGCTGACCCCGCCTTTCGGGCTTAATCTTTTTGTGGCTTCCGGCATAACAGACGAACCGCTTGTGAACATTGCAAGGGGCATTCTGCCGTTTCTTGGTGTCATGCTGGCATGCCTCATGATTGTAACCTATGTACCGTGGATTTCCCTTGTTCTGCCGGATCTGTTCCTTAACTGAGGTCAAACACATGATTGATGATAAAATAAAAAACAAACTGATTGATATAACCGGAAAAGACAGATTCCTTGACAGGATTGAAGAACTTGTATCCTATTCATATGATGCCTTTACAGAGGAAATCTGCCCTGATGCTGTAATTTTCCCTAAAACAGCGCAGGAAGTCTGTCAGATACTTGAAACAGCATCCACACACAAAATTCCTGTTACTGCACGGGGAGCCGGCACAAGTGTGTGCGGAGCTCCTGTTCCGGCAGAAAAAGGCATTGTGCTGTGCTTTTCAAAGATGGACAGGATAATTGAAATAAACACCAGGGACAGATATATAATTGTCCAGCCCGGAGTTGTGAACTCAGACATACAAAAGGCCCTTGCACCTTTTAATTTCTTTTATCCGCCTGATCCGGGTTCCATGACTGTTTCCACCATAGGCGGAAACATAGCCCAGAATGCAGGAGGCCCAAGATGTCTTAAATACGGCGTGACAATGGATTATATACTCGGTATGGAAGCTGTGCTTGCCACAGGAAAGCTGGTCAGATTCGGAAGCAGAAATGTCAAGGATGTCACAGGATATAAACTGTCTTCCCTTTTCTGCGGCTCAGAAGGAACCCTGGGAATTATCACGCAGGCGATTCTCAAGGTTGTCCCGGTACCTGAAGCCGTAAGAACGGTAATGGTAAGTTTTGACGACCTTGACAACACAGCACGGGCTGTGACCGATATAATAGGCTCAGGCATCATTCCGGCTGCAATGGAGCTCATGGATCAGTTCACTTTAAACGCCATTGAAGATGCAGCAGGACTTGGCCTTGACAGGCAGGCAAAGGGAACACTGCTCATTGAAATTGACGGCATAACAGAGGCATGCGACAGGGAAATGCAGCTTATAATCAAAAAATTAAAGCAGAACAGGGCCACGGGAATAAAAGAAGCTGCTTCAGGGCCTGAAAGGGAGAAACTGTGGGCAGCAAGGCGTTCTGCCTATGGTGTTTTTGCAAAGCTTGCCCCTGATATAATTTCTGAGGACGTGACTGTTCCTGTAAGCAGGGTGCCGGAAATGATACGGAAAATAGTTGAAATTACGGAAAAATACGGACTTAAGGCAGGAATACTTGCACATGCCGGAGACGGCAATATGCACCCCATGATTCCCACGGACAGACAGAATAAAGAAGAATGGGAAAAGGTAAAATCAGCCTTTGACGAAATTTTTCAGGCTGCTGCCGACCTTGACGGGACCCTGTCAGGCGAGCATGGGATCGGGTTTGCCAAATCAGAATACCTTCCCCTTGTGATGAACACTGATTCCATTGAATTGATGAAAACCATCAAAAAAGCTGTTGATCCTGATCTGATTCTTAATCCGGGCAAATTTGTATGAAAACAGACAATAATATTCAAAACTGCGGCAAATGCGGGCTGTGCCTGAGTGTCTGCCCGGTATATGCACAGATGAAACAGGAGCAGGTGTCTCCGCGTGCAAAGCTGCGTCTGATAAAAGCTTTCAGAAACAAAGATATTGAATCTTCTCCATTACTGAACGATATAATTTCAAAATGCCTCATGTGCGGATCATGCACTGCGGCCTGCCCTTCCGGTATTGATCACTTTTCCTGGTTCATGGACATGCGGGCTGAAATGAAAAAGGCACAGGGACACAGTCCTGCCATAAAAAGCCTTGTCTATCTTCTGGGACGGGAATACAGGATCAGGTTCGGCGCAGGCCTTGCAAAGGCAGGACGCAGAATAATACCGGACAGGTTTGCAGCCTCATACAAGCTTGGAAACATTCCTCTGAAAAAATTTCCCCGGCTTAACAAAACCCCGCTGCGCCGTTCTGCTGGCTCCCGTGTTGCACCAGACGGGATGGTGAATCGCGGCAAAGTTATCTATTTCACAGGCTGCGCCACAAATTATCTTTATGAAGATACAGGCAGTGCAGTCATTGGTATTTTAAGGCACATGGGGTATGAAATCATGATTCCGGAAGGACAGACCTGCTGTTCCATTCCCCTTTTATTTCATGGTGCCTGTGAAAAAGCCCTTAAAAACATCAGGGCAAACATCAGGGCTCTGTCAATACAGGATGCAGATGCTGTAATTGTTGACTGTTCAACCTGCGGACACGCACTTGAACATGAATATCCAAAATTCATGCAGAAAAACGGTCATGATTCAGAAGCCGCTTCTTTTATTGCATCAAAAACTGTACATATCCTTGATTTCATTAATCAGCACTTTGACCTGCTGGAATTTGACAGAAATTTCTCGCAGAAAACAAGAATAACCTACCATGCCCCCTGCCACACAAAAAATCACGGCCAGGATCACCTGATGATTGAGGCCCTGCTCAAAAAACTTGAATTTGCCGATTACAGGCCAGTCTGCGACACTGATGCATGCTGCGGAGGCGGGGGAACCTTTTTCTACGAATTTGCTCAGATTGCGCGGAAAATGGCAGAAAAAAAAATCAGAAACGCAAAGGCTGTGCATCCTAAGTTCTGGCTTACAGACTGCCCTGTATGCCGCATGAACCTTGACGGCAGCATGGATGATGACAAAAACAATCCTGAGATCATCCATCCTGTATCCTTTATTTATTCCGGGCTTAAGCACAGATGAAAATCAGATTGAAAAAAGGAAGGCAGAACCTTGATTTTGATATTCCTGAGCACAAAATCCTTGGCATCATAACCGGTAATTCAGTTCAGGCGCTTGACTGTGACACAATAAAGCAGATTCTGTCACAGGGGATAAGGCATCACAGCCCTCATGATATTGCAGGTTTTGATACTGCTGTTATCATTCCGGATCATACAAGGCTGTGGGCAAGGGGAGATATATTTGTCCCGGTTATTGTAAAAACCCTTCTGAATCTTGGAGTCACAGAAAAAAAAATCAGAATAATAATTGCCCTTGGCACCCATGACCCGGTAAAACAGGCTGAGTTTCCGAAACTTGCCGGAAGTTTCTGCGCAGACAGAATCAAAATTATCAATTCAGCCAACAAAGACAGATCAAGGCTTGTATACTTCGGCACAACCCATAGAAACACTCCTGTCCATATTACCCGTGAAGCTGCTGAAGCTGATCATATCATTATTTTCGGCGGAATACTTCACCACATGGCAGCAGGATTTGCAGGAGCAAGAAAATATATAATGCCGGGAATTGCAGGATATGAATCCATATGCTGCAACCACAGCCTTGCAATGGACAGGGACGGTTCTGCACACCCTTTTGTGTGTCAGGCAAGACTTGAAGGCAATCCTGTGCATGAAGACATGACAGAAGCGGCAGACATGTTTCTTAAAGACAGAACCTGTACCTATGCTGCCATTGCAGCAGACGGAACAGGAGAAATATTTTATGCCAAGGCAGGCCCGTTAAAGGAAACATTTGAACAAGGATGCAGAAAACTTGATGATGCATGTACGGTAAAGGTCGACCGGAAAGCGGATTTTGTCATTGTCTCCGCAGGAGGACACAGAACCGATGAATACCTGTATCAGGCCGTAAAAGCGCTTTTCAACGCAGCAGGCATTGTAAAAAAAGGCGGCAGAATCATTTTTGTCGCAGGATGTTCCAGGGGGGTTGGAAATACAGTCTTTGGATCAACTCTGGCAGAATTTAAGGATAATCCTTATGCACTTGGGCGTCAATTATCTGAAAACTTCATCATGCCGGCCTATGTCGGATTCAGGATAATTGACCTTTTAAAAAAATTCAGGATAACTCTTGTATCTGATTTAAGCAGACAGGATACTCAATCACTGGGTTTCCTGTACACAAAGGATCCTGAATCCTGTATCAGAACCCTTGAGGGATCAGGATATATCATTCCCTTTGGTGAAAATATCCTGCCCCTTGTAAAAGAACAGGAGAATATACAGGCATGAACGAAAAAATCATTTCACGCAATATCAGGCAACTCAGGACAGGAAAAAAAATTACCCTTCAGGAGCTTGCAGAAAGAACCGGCCTTACAAAAGGCTATCTGTCCAAGATTGAAAGATCTGAAAAAGCCCCGCCCTATTCCACATTGTCAAAAATTGCAGGTGCCCTCGGTATTGAAGTTACAAGCATTATTTCAGAAAACATCGGCCTGCCTGCTGACAAAAGAATGTGCCTGTCAAGAAAGGCCCATCGCGAGGTGATCAGGGAAAGCCCCCAGGTTTCAGGCTATGATTATGAAATTTTAGCTGAAAACAAGCCTGGCAAGAACATGGAACCCTTCATCATTCATGCTCCCTGGGAAATTACCAAAATGTATTCCCATGAAGGAGAAGAATTTTTCTATGTCATGGAAGGCAGGCTGGAATTTGTATATGGAGATACAACCTATATAATGGAACAGGGAGACAGCATATATTTTGATTCATGCATTTCCCACGGCGGCAGAAGCCTTGGAGACAAAAAGGCAGTACTTCTGGCAGTCATCTATTTTTACAAGCGCAACCGTCAGTAGGCAGCAAGTGCTGCCCGGCATACTACCATACCTCAGGATAGGCAACATTCATGAAACTTTCCTCCATTCTTGCCTTATGACTGCTTTCCATTGCTGCAAGGTCAAGAAATACCTTTTTCAAATTTTCATCATCACAATTATCTGCAAGGTCTGAATATTGTTTCATTGCAATTTCCTCGTTTTTCATTGCAATACCGATTGCAGCCTTAAAATCCATATTTTCTGTAACCTCAGGCATTGCAATGGTTTCTGCTACCTTGAAATCCTTTTCAAGATTAAAATAGGATTTATCCATTTTTTCCTGTTTCAGCACACTTTTCAAAACTGTTTCATGGCCTGCTTCTTCCTTTGCAAATTTCATGAACAATGCCTTTAAGGCATCATTTTTTATTCTTGACGCCACATCCTCATAAAACTTTCTTGCCTCGATTTCAGCTTCAATTGCATCTGATATAACTTTTTTATATTGTTCCAGATCCATGATAATCTCCTTTATTCAATATATCATTTAACTCAGATTCAGTCTGAATGTTCAGCTTCTTTAATGAACTGCCCAAGCTGCTGATCATCTTCCAGAATATGATTCAGTATCCACTCACCAAGCTGATTTATAAGCTTATCTGATCCGTCCTGGGAATATTCCATGTTTTCAGCCCTGAACTGCTTGATCTGACTGATAAACTGCCTGTGCTCCCTGCGATGTGCATCTCTGGCCGGATAGTCATATTTTTCCATGTATTCTTCTTCCAGCTTGAAATGATGATTCACATACATTGCAAGAAAAGCAAGAGTATAACGGTAAAGATTTTTATCCTTATTACCTGATTTTGCTTCCTTGATTTTTTCAAACAGTTCAATGAGCTGACCATGCTGAAAGTCCTGCCATACTACTCCGGTTTCATACCTTGCATCAAGCTTCATAACTCCCCCGAAAGATCTTTATTCAATATATAAATTAATAATTTACAATACCTGTGCCTGAAATTCAATCCCTGTGACCTGTTTCAGATCAGACAAAAATGCATGAGCATGGTTTATCCGCTGAAGCAGTCTGACAAAAGCTGCACAACCTTTTTTGCAGGACGGTCAAAAAACACACCGCAGCCTGAGCCAAAATCAGGATGCATACCGCGTATAAAAAGGTAAAAAATACCGCCGAAATCCCTGTCATAGTCATAATTTTCAAGGCGCAGGCCAAGGTACCTGTGCAGGGCCACAAGATAAAAATGGTATTGCATAAAATAATGATGTTCAGCCATTGGAAAATCAAGGAATTTTCTGGAATACCTGTCATATGTATTTCCCAGAAAATTGGTTTTATAATCCACGATATACCATTTTTTTCTGTGCAGGATCACAAGATCAATGAAACCTTTCATGAACCCTGAGAACCTTTCTGAATCTGATTGCAAAAGCATGTCAATGTATCCCGGGATATTGCATATGGTCTCAGAATGTTCAAATGCAGTTACCAGATGCGGCATGGAAAAGGAGTTCACCGGAAAAAAGAACTGCATTTCAGCAAACCTTTTTTCCAAAGGGATATCTTTGAGAGTAAAAGGGTTTTCTCCGTCATCCAGACAGGTTGACAATACCTGTTCCACAGCTTCCACGGCAATTTTATTCATGCCGGCTTCATTCAGGCCTGCTGTGGTAATATGAGCATTGACACAGTCTTCAATTGTATTCCTGGAGGCTGTAAAATCAAGATTTTCAAATATTGAATGGAAAAAATCGCCTGCTGCCGGGCCCTTTGGGAATTCAGCAAGTGTGATTTCAGGCAGATTTTTATCTGGTTGATGGAAAAAATCAGGCTGTTCCGGCAAAGAAACATGAATATCCCCGGCAACTGCGGAAAAACTTGAAACCTTCCATAATGGTTCCACTGACCTTGTGATTTTTTTTGCAGCCAGGTCAGGCGCCTGAAAAGAATAATCCTGAGCAAAGTTTTTTTCCGATGTGGGCTCATAATATCTGATACAGATTGAATTTTCAGTTTTAGCGCATAATTTTTCAATATTCTGAACCATCTGTGCATCATCTGTGCATGAGCCTGAATGCACAAGTTTTCCAAGTGCAGACCCATCAATGGAATTAAAGCCTCCCCAGAAAATCCTGCACATGGCAGAAGCGCGTGTTAAAGCCACATATAAAAGCCTTGCCTGTTCAGCAGCATCTTCTCTTTCATAGAGCATGGCTGCACGCTCCATGTCAGACGATCCAAGGTCAAGCGTAAGACGATTTTCATCTTCAGGATCGTGAAATACAATACCACTTCCTTTATTTTTTTTATGCACTTCCCATAGATAAGGCAGATACACAACCGGATATTCAAGGCCTTTGCTCTTATGGACTGTCACTATTGTAACGGCAGTGCGGTCGGTTTCAAGCCTGAGCTCGTCTGCTGATTCTTCCCTTGATTCAGGATTCATCTGTTTTATATACCATTTCAGCAGAAAACCGGGGGTCAGCTTTTTTTCAATTTCTGCACCTGAAACCAGTTCTGCAAGATGATAGAAATTTGTCAGGGCTCTTTCATCCAGATTGTTTTCATTTTTTAAAAATCCATCTTCACAATGAAAAATCTGCATTATCATTGAAACAAAGCCTGTGTTTTCCCATATGCTGCGATATTGCCTGAACCTGTCCTGCCAGTTTCCAAACAGATCCTGCCTATCCAGGTCAATTATTGTTTGCGGTGAAAATCCAAACACAGAAGTACACAGGGCAGCCCGCACAGCTCCCCTGTCATGGAAATGGAGCACTGCCCATAAAATTTCATACAAATGCACAGCCTGCTCAGAATCAAAAACAGAGCCTGAGCCTGACAGGTATGAGGCAATGCCCTTCAGAGACAAAGCTTTCTGTATCATGGCTGCCTGTGCATTTGTCTTAACAAGAACAGCAATATCTCCAGGGCCTGTTTTCCTTGGTTTTTCGTGACAGTTTCTGCATGGGGACAGGGTAAGCTCTGAACTGACCAGATCGGCAATATCATCTGCCACAGCTTCAGGAATAATCTTTTTGCATGTTGCCTTTGAAATAAAACCCTGCTTGTCAAGGTCAAGATCATTTCTCAAAATAAAATTAAACTGCAGGGGCGGAACAGGTCTGCCATTTTCAGATACAGTTAAGCCTGCTTCAGGCGAAGCCTGTACCTTTGAAAATTCAATCTCAGTAAACACAAAAGGATTTTCATGACAGGAAAAAACGGCATTTACACCCTGCACAAGCATGGCAGAGGACCTGTAATTGCGTTCAAGCGTGAACCTGTGCCTGGCCTGTTGGCATGCTTTCAGATAGGCAAAAATATCTGCTCCCCTGAATGCGTAAATTGCCTGTTTGGGATCACCGATCATGAAAAAAGGGGTTCCAGGCCATGAAAAAAATTTTGAAAAAATGTCATACTGCCGGGGATCAGTATCCTGAAACTCATCAATCAGGCAGGCTTTATAATTTTTCCTAACAGCATTGACAAGCCCTGTGCCTTCTTTTCCTTCAAGCGCATCTGCAAGATCGTTCACCAGATCATCAAAAAAACAGATTGCATCCCTGTGTTTCTTTTTTTCAAGCTCTGCTGTAAAAAACACAAAAAACCTTTGCTTGAGCCATATCAGGTTGGATTCAAACTTTTCATACCATGAAAGCAAATGCTCGCACAGGTCAAAAAATTCATGTTCAGGCGGATCAAATCCAGGCTTTGTATGGTGTTCAAGGATGGTATTGGTAAACCTGTACAGAGGATCCCCCTTGTTTTCCCCCATATCAAAAAAAGTATCAGCCCCTGTTTTTTCAAGCTTCTGAAAACTGGCCTCAAGCCAGGCAGGAACATGTCTTTTTGAATAGCTGCGTTTATTAATACCTTTGTTTCCGGCAATCAGGCTGGATATTTCATCCTGCTTACATGCAAGAATCTCATGAATTCTTTTAATTGTCTGTCTGTAGTCTTCAAAATCGTCCTCAAATTTTTCAACCCATGGTTTTATAATAAGATCAGCCCTTGAAATCACGCTGCCAAAATCAGAACACAAAGATTCAGGGCTTATATTGCGGGAATCAAGAAATTTCAAAAAAACTATATCAAGATCATTCACATGGGTCATGAAAAAATCATGACTGACCTGTCCTGTAAATTTCGACCTGTCAGGAGCAAGCTCAATATCAAAATAGGATCTGCTTTCAAAGGCATTTTCCTTTAAAATCTTCATGCAGAAGGAATGAATCGTCATGATTGATGACTGGTCAAAACAGGTCAGGGCAAGTTTGAGTCTCAGGATAATGGTTTCAGTTTCAGGGCATGTCCGGAAAAAATCTGAAAGTTCGTCTTTTTCATTGTCATGGTCAGGGTCTGCAAGGCTTCCCAGTGTTTCTGCGATTCTTGAGCGTATTCTGAGCTTGAGTTCTGCTGCTGCAGCTTCTGTAAAAGTGACAACAAGTATTGATTCAACGCTGTACCCTTCAGCCACAAGCCTGCAGTACAAGGTGGCAATTGTATAGGTCTTGCCGGTTCCTGCACTGGCTTCAATTAAAATGGTTCTTCCAAGGTCAAGATTAAAAGGATCAAGGGCTTTCATGACAGAACTTCCATATTCTGAAGCAAGGGAAAATAAATTTTCACGGTATTTTCAATAAAGCCTGAGCTTAAAAGTGTTTCCACACTTTCAAAAGGGTCTGTAATATCACTTAAAAGCAGGTCAATATAAGGATTATCCCTTTCTCCTGCTGACCTGTATCCGCCTTCCCAGGCATCAAGTGCTTTTTTCATGGCTTTGTTCACAAGATCAGAATCAATGTCTGTCATGTTGAATTTTCCGGGATCAAATTCATCTTTTTCAAGAATTTTTGCAAACTGCCAGGCTGAATCACAGAAAAAGCACAAAGGCTGTTCCATGCCCTGGAGATAAAGCTTTCCAAGTTCTGCAAGAAGTTTTTCTGCATGGTCACAGGACAGTTCTGCAAAACTGCATACAACAACCTTTTTATTTTTTCCTGATCCTTCATAACCTGCTGTCAGGGTCTGCTTCGGGTATTGACAGGGAGCTGCAATATTATAGGCAAGATGCCTGATCCATGCTGACAGCCGCCTTGACGGGCTCAGATTTCCGCTGGTAATAAAATAAAGCCCTGTTTTCCTGATATCTGAAAATCCTGCTGAAATATCAAAGCCGTCAAAACTGATCTGATGCCTGATATCAGGCAGTATTTCAGGTGAAACAAAACCATTTACAGCATCAGCAAGAGATTTTGCCTGTTCCTGTACAGTCTTATATTCAACAACAGATCTGTTTCCCGAAGGAAGCACCCCCATGGCCTTAAATAAAGGATAAAGGTCCTGGTCAGAACCTTGGCGCATGTTTTTTTCAATCCAGAGTTTCCTCAAAAGATAATATTCAAGGCCATCCAGTGAAAACGGAATCTGATCGGTTTCCCGGCCTTCTGGCTCTGGAATCTGAATTCCAAGTATATCCTGCATGAACATTGCCACGGGATTTTTAAAAAACCTTATCAGGCCTTCCAGAGTAATGCAGGGCCTGTCAGCTGAAGAACTCTTCTCAGACTTTATATTTTCAGAATGTTTTTGTCCTGTTTTTCCTGTCCTGCGGGCAAGTGCCTGTGCAATGCGGCAATTGTCAGAAGAAAAGGAAAACATAGCAGCCTTACAATTAAAATAGGATTCACTGAAAGGATGAAGAGGATGAAAAAAATGAAATAAAAATCCTTCTGGAAATATAAAGCTTTTCTTCATTACATCAATCAGCTCACTTAGGACACCTGAGCATGGTATGACAGAATTATCCTTTATGCTCTGGCCTGTATAGGTACAGATAAATTTTGATCTGGCAGACAAAAGAGTTTCAAGAAAAAGATATCTGTCTTCGCTGCGCTCTGATTTGTCTCCCGGTGCAGGGTATTTTCTGACAAGGTCAAATCCAGGACCAAAAGCACGACGGGGAAAGGATTTTTCATCCATACCCATCAGAACAACAATTTTAAAGGGAATGGCCCTCATGGGCATGATATTGCAGACTGTTATCCTGCCTGAAAGAAAACTGCCCCTTGCCACATTAAGATCAAGCCTGTCAATAACAAGGGCTGCTGCCGTGTCAAAGGAAATTTTATTGTCAAACCCTGCTGCTTCAGCCTGTTTTCTCATATCCTCAATGGCAGAAACAAGAAAAAACATATCTTCTTCAGTTCTGGAATTTCTGTCAATCATATCTGAACACACTGAAATAAATACCCTGGCCCATCTGTCAAATGTGGCATTGCCCTCAAAACTGTCAATCAAGGTAAAAACTGCATTGCAGAATGCTGAAAGTTTACCCAGGATCTCAAGTTCTGAACCTTCCAGACTCTGGCATGGCAGAACTCCGCTGACCAGTGCATCATAATTCTCAGGCATTGCCATGCCCATGAAAAGCCTGGCAAGGCCGAAATTCCATGTATTTTCCTCAAATGCAGGCATGCCAAGGCTGTCCCTGTGCTCTGAATCCCGCCCCCACAGAATCCGGGCATGTTTCACTATCTTTTCCATTACAGGTATTTCATCAGAAGAAATCTGAAATTTATCTGCAATACATTCAAAGGATAAAAGATCAAGCACAAGAGATCTTTCAAGTCTTGAATTTTTAAGATCCAGTATTCTAATAAAACCTGCTATTACCTGTGACTCACACCTTTTCCTGCGGTCGCTTATTGAAAATCCAAGACTATTCTCACATGAAAAGGCAGCTTCAATAAAAGGTGCATAGGTTTCAATATCAGGAGTCATCACAATAATATCATGCAATGCAAGCTCAGGATCGTTTTCCAGCTCATTCAGCAGGATATCTTTCAGAACCTGAGCCTCACGCAAAGGAGAATGGCAGGCATGAATTTCTATTGAATTGTCACAGGAATCCACATGGACAGGAGGATGAACTTTACACTTGTCTTTTCTGTTAACCAGGTTGAAGATATCAGACTGCAGAACCTTAAGCATGGTTATCTCTGTGCTCTGACCTGTGCAGTCATCAAAAGGATCACAGAACAGATCAGGTTCAGGTTCATGGTAATCAAAGGATTCCAGGCCGGCAAAAAACTCTCCTGCTGACAGTCCGAGCGATGACAGAAGAGGATTGCCAGTCTCATAATACAGAGAAGAAGGCTCAGTATTTCGGGAGTCCTGCAATGCCAGCCTGTTCACCTGTTTTTCAGATTTCATGTCGAAAAAATACTGGGGAGACGGGCAGAGGGTAAAAAGATTTATATCCACAACACAAGAAATTTTCTCAAACACCTGCATGAAAAGACCGGGAATCGCTGAAATACCGAAAAGACAGATCCTGGCAGGCAGAATATCCGTTACTGCAATGTTATTCACAACAGGGTCAGAACTGCTTTTTAAAAATTTCACACTCTGATATGCAAAGCACCTGTTTTCAGATTTTACTATCTTCTGCCACAGCTCTGCCTGCCACAGGGCAGCAGGGTCATTCATGGCGGAGTGATTTTTACCGTTTGCCCAATCCAGAAGCATTAAAGGCCGGTAAATCTGATAATCATCAAAAATATCTGCAAGCTTTGCTGCAAGTTGATATTTTTTGCGGCCTGTCCTGTCAGTCTTTATATATGGCCCGATATCAGGCAGATTATCTGTAATATCCCTGTCATGGATCAAGCCCATTAAAGACCAGAAAATAAAATTCTCATCAATCCACTCCGGCAGGTCAGAAGAAAAAATCTTGAGAATCCTGTCAATTATCTGTCTTGGATAAAGAAATTCAAAGTTGGCGCATATCCCAAGGCTGGCAGCAGTTTCAAGAGTTATCCACTGTTTCATCCCCCTGGACTGGACACCTATCCATTCAGGCACCATTGGATCATCCGGCACATCTTTGAGCACAGAAACCAGGGCACCCACCAGGTTTTCCATTTTATTGGTTTTGAACACATTAAACAAAACTGCTACCTGCCGTCATTATTGTGTCCTTCCCCAGTACCGTCCAGAAGTTCGCGTATTTTTGCCGCAAGATCCCTCATTACAATGGGTTTGGATAAAACAGCATTGATGCAGAATTTTTCAGAACAGGATTCTGGTATGCTTCTGCTGAAACCTGTGCACAAAAGTATGGGAATATCAGGCTGGATTTCCTTAAGCTGTATGGCAAGTCTGTCTCCAGTAAGGCCAGGCATGGTCATGTCCGTGATGACAAGATCAAATTTACCTGGATTTGCCCTGAAAATTTCAAGAGCCCCTGTGCTGCTTGTATGTGATGTCACCATATAACCCAGGCGTTCCAGCATCCTTGTTTCCATTGCAACAATATCCTTTTCATCATCCACAAGAAGAATATGCTCTGTACCGCCTCTTACGGCAGCCACAGGCAGATGTGCACCTTCAGGTATAACAGTTTTTGACACAGGAATATAAACATTGAACATGGCCCCTTTTCCAGGCTCGGTATAAACCCGTATTGCTCCTTTCATCCGTTTGACAATTCCATGCACAACAGAAAGGCCCATTCCGGTTCCACGGCCCTTTTCCTTGGTTGTAAAAAAAGGTTCAAAAATTCTTTCTGCAGTTTCTTCATCCATTCCTGTACCTGTATCTGAGACTGTAAGGCACAGATATTCTCCTTCACCAAGCTCATGTATCATGATTTCATCCCTGGACAATCTTACCTGTCTTAACTCAACATTAAGGATTCCTCCTGTATCTTCCATGGCATGAAAAGCATTTGTAGCAAGATTCATGATAATCTGGTGTATCTGGGCAGGATCTGCCTTTACAGGGCCGCAGGCATTGTCAATATCCTGGTGAATTTCAATTGTTTTTGGAATTGTTGACCTGATAAGTTTAAGTGCTTCCTTTATGACGGGCTGAATCTTCATCAGCTTTAGCTGGCCTGTCTCATGCCGTGAAAATGTAAGTATCTGTTTTACAAGATCCCTTGCCCTTAAAGCGGCTGCATATATGGCATCAAGCCCTGGTTTGCATGTGGAATTATTGCCCATGTCTCCCATCAGCATCTCAGTATAACCTATGATGGGAAACAGAATATTGTTGAAATCATGGGCTATTCCTCCGGCAAGAGTTCCGATGGCTTCCAGTCTCTGTGCCTGGCGCAGTCTTGTTTCCAGCCTTGCTTTTTCCTTTTGAATATTTTTTCTTTCAAGCTCGGCAGATACCCTTGCTGCAATTATTTTTATGGCATTTTTGGTGTATTCGGTAAGATGCAGACAATGGCGGGAAATACAGCATAAAACACCAATGGGTCTGCCATTACTGTCTTCCAACAAAGCTCCGACATATCCCTGTGCATTCATTTTGGTAAGCTTTGCATCATCCGGGAAATACATGCATATATTTTCAGAATATGCACAGTAACACTGACGTATTATAAAATCACACGGGCTGTTCTCAAGGGAATATGTATAATCTTTCACAGGCTTGCCATCCAGCATCATTGCAAGGGCACGAATTTTGTTGCCAGGTATGATTTCCCCTATTATGGCGCATTCACAGTCAAGCCATCCGCACAATCTTTCCGCAATGGTGTCAAACAGCTGCTGGCCGAGGATACCGACACTTGTCTCCACAAGGGCCTGGGTATCTTTTTCAATCTGTCTTTTTTCTGTTATATCAATCGAGGTGCCCCTGTATCCTGCAAACCTGCCCTTTTCATCAAAAAAAGGCACTCCTGATGATTCCATATAAAACATTCTGCCATCAGGATGTCTGAATACAGATTCAAGATTTTTAAATGGTTTACGGGAATCCACAATCTTTTTCCATCTTTTGGCAAGTCTCTCTGCTTCCTTTTCCGGCATGAATTCAAACGGGGTTCTGCCTATGAGTTTTTCAGATTCAAGCCCCCAGACCAGATCACCCTTTGCCGTAATATATGTATATGCCCCTTTTGTATCAACTTCCCAGACCTGTTCAACTATATTTTCAACAAGCTGGCGGTAACGTGCTTCACTCTGCAGAAGCTTTTTTTCCATCTGTTTTTTTTCAGTGATATCACGGGTAATGAATAGAACAAGGTCTTCACCATCAATGTTAATGGCCCTGGCTGAGACCATACCTGTCCTGATCTGTCCGTCTCGTGTTCTGAACTCAGCTTCCATGTTTTCAACAAAACCCTTTGAGACAAGTTCATCATGCAGCCGTTTTCTGTCTTCAAGCCTGCGCCATATATTAAGTTCAATGGAAGTTTTGCCGATTACCTCTTCTCTTGTATATCCCATGATTTTGGTGAAGCCTTCGTTGATTTCAAGATAAAGCCCATCTTCTGCCCTGTTAAGATTGATGGAATCCGGGCTTGTGTGAAATGCTTTTTTAAATTTTTCCTCACTTTTTTTCAAAGCTTCTTCCATTTTCAGGCGATAGGTAATATCACAGAAATTGGCAAGTACTCCGTTGATCACAGGGTCATCCACCATATTGACAGCATTGAGCTCAGCAGGCCTGAAATCTCCGTTCCTGCACAGGCACCTGCATTGAAGCCTTAATTTTGCACGGTCTTTGCATAGAATCGCATTTAATTTTGCAGATACTTTTTTTCTGTCTTCAGGGTGCACAAAGTCAAGAGAATATCTGCCTTTAATTTCATCGGCACTCCATCCGAAATCAGCAGAAACATTGGGGCTGATATATGTAATCATGGCAGAATTATCCACAACAGCAATCACATCGGATATATTTGAAATCAATATCTTGTGCCTTCGCTTTTCCTGTTCTTCCTTTTCCATCAGCTTCCTGGATGTTCTGAGTTTTGCGCGGATAACAGCATATGCAGCAAAGAAAAATAAAATCAGTCTTATGGTATGTATAATAAAAGAAAAAATGCCATTAATACTGAGATCAAAGATAAAAATAAAATCAGAACACAGATTCAAAACAATAAAGAAGCACAATATAACAAAATCAGCTGATGCAAGCATGGCACGCCTGGTTACAAGAAAATACAGCCCCATTGACAGGACAATAAAAATGCCGGCTTCACTCAAGTGCTTTAATGCATCAAGATGAGGGCTCATATAGGCAAGAGCATGAACAAGATCAAAGATTCCGATCAGGATACATACTCCTGCAACTGCAGTCACATAATTATTCTTTATAATATCCCCGGAATTTAAAACACTTATTGCCACAGTCCAGGCAATGCTGACACAGGCCATTTCAACAAAAGTGTGAAACAGCATGGCATCATACATACGAATAAAAAAAGCACCGGCAGATATACCGGCACCATATAGAAAAAACTTATGTTTAATTATCTTTACTATTGTTTTTTTCTCCCATTGTATTGTCCAGCAGATCCCTGATCCTGGAAGCAAGTTCAGAGATTACAACCGGTTTAAGCAGAACCGCCCTGATTCCCATGGCCTGAGCTCTGTCCCGGGACAGAATATCACCGAATCCCGTGCATAGCAATACAGGAATATCAGGCCTGATATCCACCAGAGCACAAGCAAGCCTGTCCCCGGCCATTTCCGGCATTGCCATATCAGTTATAACAAGGTCAAACTGATAAGGACCTGCCTGAAAAAACTTCAGGGCCTCAATGGCACTTGTTCTTGAAGTCACCTGATATCCAAGACGCTCCAGCATCTGTGTTTCCATTTCAATCACTGATTTTTCATCATCCACCAGAAGAATATGCTCGGTCCCGCCCTGTATTACTGCATGATGGGCCTTGCCTGATTCAGCAGCATTGCCTTTTTCAACCGGCAGGTATACACTGAATCTGGTGCCTTTGCCAGGCTCACTGTATACCCTGATATCTCCGTTCATCTTCATTACTATGCCATGAACCACAGAAAGCCCCATTCCCGTTCCCTTACCTTTTGGTTTGGTGGTAAAGAACGGGTCAAAAATTTTATCCATTATGTCCGCTGACATGCCTGTACCAGTATCACTCACACTCAGGCATATATAAGAGCCCGGGCTCATTTCAGGCCTCAAAATATCCATATTATCAAATTCTATTTCATCCAGGGTGATTGTAAGCTTTCCTCCTGTTTCCTCCATGGCATGAAATGCATTGGTGGCCAGATTCATTATAATCTGATGAATCTGGGTTGGATCTGCTTTCACAGGCCCGCATTCATTATTTATATCCTGGTTGATTTCAATGGTGGCAGGAATGGTGCTCCGTATAAGCTTTAAAGCCTCTTTTACCACAGGCTGAATTTTAAACAGATGAAGTTCATTTTTTTCCTGGCGTGAAAATGTCAGAATCTGTTTTACAAGTTCCTTTGCTCTTAAGGCGCTTGTGTATATTTCATTCAGGCTTTCCTTTGCAGGCAGATTATCTGCAAAATCCTCAAGCAGCATTTCAGTATGTCCTATGATGGGAAATAATATATTGTTAAAATCATGGGCGATTCCTCCTGCAAGAGTTCCTATGGCCTCCATTTTCTGGGCCTGGTTAAGGCGGGCTTCAATTTCCTTGCGCACGGAAATATCCTCTTTAAATGCAAGAAAATTGGTGATTTTCCCATCTTCATCCACAATGGGGGATATAATGGCATTCTCCCAGTAAAAGCTTCCGTTTTTTCTCTTATTATAAAATTCTCCATGCCATTTTCTTCCGGCAAGTATTGTCTGCCATAACTTACGATAAGTTGAAACAGAAACCTTTCCGCTTTTAAGTATGCTGGGTTTCTTGCCAAGTATCTCTTTTTCAGAATATCCTGTAAGACGGCAGAAAGTCGGATTTACATATTCGATATTTGCATGGATATCTGTCATTATGATGGCAATTGGGCTTTGTTCCATGGCAATCCCAAATCTTTTCAATTTTTTTTCAGCTTTTTTCTGTTCGGTGATATCCATCACACTGCCCTCGATTCTCATGATTCTGCCATCTGAATCCTGCACAGCCCTGGAACTGACAGAGGCAAATATACTGGAACCATCCCTGCGTACAAAACGGCATTCAAACTTTTCCACATATCCATTGCGCTCAAGGATTGCCAGATATTTCTGTCTGTCTTCAGGGTCATGATAAAACTGTTCTCCAATGCTGGAAACATTTGAGATAAGCTCTTCAGGAGAATCATAACCATGCATTTTTGCAAACGCAGGGTTTACAGCGATAAAACGACCGTCCGGTGTGCTCTGGAAAAAACCCTCAACAGCATTTTCAAAAATTGACCTGTATTTTTCCTCGCCTTTTTTTATTTTTTTTGCCACCCGCCTTGACCACCAGAATACAAGACATAGGATAAAAACAAGGCCAAAAGCTATCTGCATTGTATCTTTTTTCAATTCAGAAAAAAGTATTGTCCTGTTATTTTCAATCCGGTTTTCAATGGTATCAATATATACACCTGCCCCTATTACCCACTGCCAGTCGGCGATTCCCTTTACAAATGAAATTTTGGGTGAAGGTTCCGCAGCATTCAGTTTTTTCCATGAATAAATTACAAAGCCCCCTTCAGGTTTCTCAGCCGCCCTTACCTGTTCCTGGATAATTTTAACTCCTTTGGGGTCGGTAAGATTCCAGATATTCCCGGATCCCTGTGTAATTTTCCCATTGGAAAACAGAGGCTGTCCATCCCAGGTGCTTGCAAAAAAATACCCATCCGGTTTGAACCTTAAGCTTACAAGATATTTAATGATATTCTGTTTTATCCGGTTTTCAGCATCATCAGGATAAATCCCTGCTCCTATGTACCAGTCAAGGGGTCTGAAATATTTTACAAACAATATACGTGCACGTATCCTGGGTCCACCATTGACCTGGTCCTGCATAAACTGTCTGATAAAGCCATGTCCTTTCTGCCTTACAAGCCTGATTTCATCCAGGATGATGCTTTTTCCCCTTGCATCCTTGAATTGTGTCAGATCCCTGCCTTCCAGTTCCGGATTCAAAGGGAACAATTCTCCCCTGCCCTTCATTGAAACAGCAAAATAACATCCTGTTCTGTTATTGAATCGGACAGGGCGCAGTGCATCCTTTATCATTGTCTCAATGCGGGCTGTATCTGATGTTCCTGCATTGCAAAGATAAATATTCATTGCAATGTCACAGGCTTCGTCCACCCTTTTTATGAGTTCATGTTTAAAATCATTTTCTGCATTTTTTCTGATATCATTAACAATATCCACAACATTGGTAACCTGCTCTTTCAGCATTAACCTGCTGGTCTTTATATAATCACGCCTTAAGGCCTCTGATTTTGTTTTAAATGCAGAATATTCTCCATGGATCCAGACAACAGCCCACAGTCCAATGAAAATCAGAACAATAAAAACCATTGTATTGACAAATATTGTCTGAATATCTGATCTGTTTTTGCTCATATATTCTCTCCCCGGAATCATGATCCATATGGATACCAGTCCGCCTTCCTCAGGCTGTCAGCTTTTAAAACTGCAACCTCATTGGTATGGGTATTGAATACAATCTTTCTTCCTTTTTCTCCTCCAATATCTTCGGATATTACAGGAATCCTAAATTTTCTCAATATTTTCCTTGCAATCTCAATATTTTCTGTCCCTATATCCCTGTCACTCATCAAAGGATTGAACGCACCTCCAAATATCTGAGCCTCAAGATTTTTCAAAGAAGATTTACAGGATTGCATCATTTTCACAAGTGTTATGGTTGCGACATTGCCATACACAGCTGTTGTTTTCCCTGTGGCATCCATGTACGGGTAACTGAAATGGTTCATACCTCCTGTACATCTTTTTCTGTCATAGACACATACACACACACCGGAACCTGCAACCGCTGAAATACTTGTGCCATGATCAGGCACATAAATATATCCACATTTCAGAAAATAATGTGATTCAGACATTTTAACCCACCTGCATCATCTTTTTCTGATATCCGCTTGCCATTACCGGCACAAGATCATGTTCAAGCATGTGAAGACTTTCAGACATTCCCACAAAAAGCAGTCCTCCGGGATTCAATGCCCTTGTCAGGGTGTTTATAACCCTCTGCCTTGTCTGATGATCAAAATAAATCATCACATTTCTGCAGAAAATAATATCAAAACTTTCTGCAGGAATGTCTGAAAGCAGATTAAATTTCTCAAAACGCACATATTGCCTTACAAAATCTTTTACCTTTACATGATTGTTCCATTTATTGGTGCCCTTTTTAAAATATTTATGCAGAATGGGAACTGGCACATTTCTTACCTTGTCCATGGGATAAACAGCTTTTCTTGCAGTCTCAAGCATTGAGTCTGAAATATCAGAGCCAAAGACAGAAAATAAAAAAGAGTTTTCAAGAAGCTGGACAGCTATGGAAAAGGCTTCTTCTCCGCTGGATGAGGCAGCGCTCCAGATTTTAAGTTTTTTCTGACTGGGACAATTGGCCAGTATATACTCAACATGCTTGTTCTCTCTGAAAAAAAATGTATGATTGGTTGTGGTGGCATCAATGAATTCACAGAACTCTTCAGAATTTTTACACACAAGTTCAATATAATCTGATACCTTTGAAATTCCGGTTGCCCTCATTCTTTTTGTCACTCTTGCAGAAAGAAGACTGAATTTTTTATCATTCAGAACAACTCCTGATTCCCTGTACACAATGGCTGACAATTTTCTGAACTGGGGCAGGGTCAATTGTGTTTTATCTGACATGAATAGATTTCCTGTTAAATACCTGTGATCAATGCCCGGCAATCACCGAGACTGCCTTATCTGCAATATCCCTGATATTTTCCACATGGTCAACCGCTCCTATTTTCACTGCTTCTTTTGGCATACCAAACACCACACATGAAGCTTCATCCTGGGCAATTGTGGCAGCACCAGCCTCTTTCATGGACAAAAGCCCACGTGCACCGTCACTGCCCATGCCGGTCAAAATAATACCAAGAGCATTGGATCCTGCATACCTGGCAACGGATTTGAACAGGACATCCACAGAAGGCCGCTGGTAATGAACCAGGGGGCCTTTTTTGATCTGAACAAAATATTCTGCTCCGCGTCTTTTCAGTACCATATGAAAATTACCTGGAGCTATGAGAACCTTGCCGTTTGTAATTGTATCCCCGTTTTTTGCTTCAGCCACCTGTACCTGACACAGTTCATTGAGCCGTTCTGCAAATGATCTGGTAAATTTGGGCGGCATGTGCTGAACAACCAGAGTTCCTGGAATATTTGACGGGAATTTTGTTAAAACATTCTTTATGGCTTCAGTTCCTCCTGTTGAAGCTCCGATTGCAATGATTTTGCAGGTGGTGGAGGACAGGGCTTTTGATTCAACGACCGGCATATATGGGGTCTGAACATCACTGCTTGGTGTTAAAACGGGAAGCCTTGCCCGATATACTGCCTTGATTTTTTCCGCAAGCTGAACAGTCATATCATCGGCGCAATAGGCTTCACCAGGTTTTGATATAACCTCAAGTGCACCGGCTGCAATGGCTTCAAGCGCAAGTATGCTGCCTTTGCGTGTCAGAGAGCTTACAATAACAACAGGAAGTGGATAATGTTTCATCAGTTTCCTTAAAAAAGTGAGTCCATCCATTCTGGGCATTTCAATATCAAGAGTCAGCACATCAGGTCTGAATTTCACTATCTTTTCCCTTGCAATATAAGGATCAGGCGCTGTTGCAACCACGCAGATCCCTTCCTGTCGTGACAATTGGGTTTTAAAGACCTTTCTTATAACTGCGGAATCATCAATAACCAGTACTTTTATATCATCATGCATTCACACCTCTGTTTTCAGGTTTCATATGCTGCATTGATTGCCATCCACGAATCAGGGGTTCTGACAAGAAAAAAGGCATCATTTTCTGATCCTGAGGGGATACTGGTTATCCTTGGAAGCTCAAGGTTGAAAGGTTCTTTGTCTGTGAACCTGGTCAGGGCATTGCCGCATATCATGTTTAAGGTCTCAGTAAGGGTGCCTGTAAGATGCTCATGTGTAATTCTGTGTTCAGGCTCTCCCAGAAAATTTACAGCCATCTCCATGAGAAGGTTTTCTGGCATTACCAATGTAAAACTGCCGGAAAATTCTCCTGAAAATCCAATGAAACAGGCAAGGCAGGGTTCTTTTTCCGCCATGGCAGCAATGTTCAGGAATTCTGATTCTTCCTCAAATTCAACCGGGAAATAAAACATTGTTTCCATGACCTCAGAAGTCGAATCCATCATCGCTTTCAAAAGCTTTTTCATCATAATCTGATTCTCCCAGCAGGCTGGTAATTAAATCCCTTATTGTTTCAGGAGCAAAAGGCTTGGTAATATAACCTGCTGCTCCGCTGTCAGTAAATTCCCTGACCCTGGCTTCACTGCCTTCCGTGGAAATAACTACAACCGGGATATCTTTGAAAAGTTCACTGGACTTGACAGTCCTGATAAATTCCAGTCCGTTCATGACCGGCATATTATAATCCGTTATAATTATATCAATCCATTCATGTTCCATGAGTTCAAGGGCTGTTTTTCCATTGTCAGCCTCGTGAAACACGGATTTGCCATATCCTGCAATCTTTAGGGTCTTTTTAATGACAGAACGCATTGGCAGGGAATCATCCACAATCAAAACTGAATAGGACATTTTACTCCTCCCTTTTATTATAAATATCAAACAATATTCAGCAATTGTTCAATCTGCTGCATCTGAGCCCCGAAATCTGCTATGATAAGAGAAATATCATCGGCTGATAATCCAAGTTTTTTCATTACATCCTGCCTGAATCTGTATGAAAGCCCGTCTCTTCCCAATCCGATTCCCATCATCATGCAGATACAGTCTGACAGATAGACAACGCATGTTTCCCTGTCATCCATCATTGTTTCATCTGACATATGGTGATGGCGGATAATTTTAATCATCCTGGGGCTGAATTTCCACATTTTCAGCATCAAAGCACCAAGTTCAGCATGGTCAATACCAAATATTTTTTTTTCAGCTTCCCTGAAACTTAAGCCTTTGTCTGCAACCAGAGTGTCAATCAAATCAGCTGATTTTGAAACATGGGTGTCCAGAATAATTTTACCGATATCCTTTAGCAATGCTGCAGTAAACAGGGTATTTTTACCGGAAATCCCTAACATTGAAGCAGACTGTTTTGCAATGACAGCACAGGCAACAGAATAGCGCCACAGATCGCCCGGCTGAGTTCCATAACCTTTCTGTCTTGCTTTCAGATTGCCTGATGCAGATTTCATCAAAGCAAGCTCAGTCACCTGATCAATACCAAGCATGCTTACAGCATCCCTGATTGATTCAGCAGGATGCTTAAGCCCGAAATAAGCTGAATTGCATGTTTTTAAAACTTCTGCTGTAATGACCGGGTCATACTGAATCACATTGGCAATGTCCTCCATTGAGGATCCTGGTCTGTCAGCAACCTGAATGAGCTGGGCTGTAACCGCGGGCACAGGTTTTAGATTTCTGATTTCCATTAAAAGCTGCTGAAGGTTCGTCATATTTTCATATCCTCTGATCCGCAGGTTTTGACATAAATATCACCTGTCGCAATCTCAAGGCGGACCGTCCGGTTGACATTGCCTCCCACATCCTGTTTATCCACCATTACATTATTTTTAAAAAATATCTTTTTTAATGCCATATAATTTCTTTTTCCGATATTGAAAAACCCCTTCTGATCGAGAATTTCAGCTCCTCCTGCAACATATACCTTTATTCTGTGTTTTAAAGCCCCAAGTTTGTAAGCTGCCTTAAACAAGCGTGGAATACCTGAATCAGCAAACATATAGGGCTTTGCAAAGGCTTTTTGCTCATCAATTGAGGAATCAGGCAGCATATAATGCAGAATACCTCCTGCCTTTACAACAGGATCATAAATCACGACACCTATGCAGGATCCAAGGGAATATGTGACAAGGGTTTCCCCGGGCCTGTTGCTCACTTTCATGTCTGCGACACCGACAATATGTTTCATCATTATTCCTGTAAATTTTTAATCAGCATCAGCAATCAGGTTGAAAATCCCGTGTACATCAAGAATAAGGCCCACACGACCATCTGCCAGAATGGCACCTCCTGCCACACCATCAATATTTTCAAGGCTCTGTCCAAGGCTTTTGATAACATATTCATCCTTGCCCAGCAGTTCATCAATCACAAGGGCTCTTCTGCCGCCCTTTGATTCCACCACCACAATAAGGCTGTCCCATAAATCTTTCCCGGCTGTGGAGCCATGATAAATTTCACTTATACGTATCACAGGTATAAGCTCTCCCCTGTCTCTGACCATTTCTCCCTTGCCGCTTATTGTAAAGCATTCATCCTCACATGGCTTGAAAACCTTCTGAATGGCAATTGTAGGAATGACATATTTTCTTGAATCAACACTTACAAGCATACCGTCAATTATGGCAAGTGTCAGAGGCAGGCTTATGGTAAATCTTGTACCTGTACCTTTTTCAGAATCAATACCAAGATGACCCTTGAATTTTTCAATTCCAGCCTTTACCACATCCATACCCACACCCCTGCCTGAAATATCTGTAATTGTCTTGGCCGTGGAAAAACCAGGCTGAAGTATCAGATTATAAATCTGGGCATCGGTCAGAGTTTCTTTTCCTGTGATCAGGCCTGTACGTTCGGCTTTTTCAAGTATTGCATCCCTGTCAAGGCCCCTGCCGTCATCCTCAATTTCAATTATAATACTGCCGCCCTTGTGATAGGCTCTTAGTGTAATGGTTCCCATGGATGGTTTGCTGCATGCAATACGCTCATCAGGCTTTTCAATGCCGTGGTCACAGGAATTTCTGATCATGTGAACCATTGGCTCATAAAGGGCATCAACCATGTTCCTGTCAATTTCAGTATCCTCGCCAACCATTTCAAGAGAGATCTCTTTACCGGATTTTTTTGCAAGGTCCCTTACAAGCCGGATCATTTTCATGAAAGTGGCCTTAATGGGAATCATACGCATGGACATTGCAATATTCTGAATATTTGTCACTATCTGGCCAAGATGTGCAACACTCTGGTTAAGTACCGGGTTGTCAGCAGTCTGCTGCCTCAGCATGGACTGGGCAATAACAAGCTCACCTGCATAGTCCACAAGATCATCCAGTTTGTCTGTGCTGACCTTGACCTGAGATGACAACCTTGTCCTGGACCCTGCCTGAGCCATAAGAGCAGCTGCAACCTTGCCGGGTTCTGTTTTTCTGGCCTCAACCAGGATTTCGCCGATTTTTTTGTCAGGATAAATTTTCTGAACTTCAAGTGCATCCTCAAGAGTCTGCTCTGAAATTTCTCCTTTTTCAACAAGGATCCTGCCCAGGGGCTTTTTGTCCTCAGCAGCCAGGGCCACCTGAAGTGTCTTCAGATGGTTTGAAACCGCATCGATATCAATATCATCGTCAGAATCCATATATCCTGTTTTAAGCGCATCCTCCACCCTGGCAATAAGCTGCTTTAAAATATCCACAGAGGCCAGTATGGCGTCTGTGGCAGCATCATTAATGGTGAAATCCCCGTTGCGGGCACTGTCAAGAAAATTTTCAGTAATATGGGCAAGGGTATTGATTTTGGTGAGGGATAAAAACCCTGATACGCCCTTGATTGTGTGAAACGGCCTGAAAATATCATTTATAATATCCCGGTTGGATGGATCCTGTTCAAGCTCTATGAGATTAACCTCAATGGTTTCAAGATTTTCCAGGGCTTCTGTTACAAAATCGCTCATGATTTCCATATCATCATCTGAAATCCTGCGTGCAGAAGATTTTACTGCAAGAGCATCCACAGATTCCTCGGGATCATGGCCTGAAGTGGTAAACTGAAGATCTGCCCTGAACCTTTCAGTCAGCAGTTCCAGAACATCTGAATAATCAAAGACAAAAGCCTCACCTTTTTTAAAATGAGCCAAAAGAGCCTTGAGCAGAACTATGGTCTCTTCAACAGGTTTAGTGTTCTCAATATCCTCAAGGGTCATATTCCCGACATAGGTCTTACAGGTAATGCACACATCGTGAAATGCTGAGAAATCATACCTGGCTGAAGTCTCAATCAATTTATCCAGGCAGTTGAGCATGGCTCCTATATCAGGAATTTCTCCGGGGCAGAACCGGGCCACAATGGCTGAAAATTCCTTCAGATAATTTTCAAGCAGATCTGCATCAAATAATTCGGGCTCAACTTTATCCGGGAATTCAACTTCTGTATCCTCTTTATGCTGGCTATGCAAATCTTCTCTGGATTCAGACATGGCAAGCTGAGAGATCACCTCTTTCAAAGCTGTCATATCCGGTTCAGGATTATCTTTCCCGCTGTTCAGAATATCATCAATGATCTTTTTTGCCTGTAAAACCAGGCCGGCTTTATCATGCAGGCCTGATTTCACACAATTTACATGTATATGTTTAAGCAGAGGAAGAAGTTTAGACAATGTTTCAGGCTCGGCCGGATCTGCAAGCACAAAATCACATGACAATTGATCAATCAAATTTCCAATGACTTCTTCTGTCATAATTTACGCCTTTCAGATCTAAAAATCCTTGAAATCCTCATCATCATCAAATGGTATTACCTGGTCAGGACGAACTTCCCTTGATCCGGCAATCATATGCTGGTTTCCCGGCCTGGCAGGCATCTCGGTTGTGCGCAGTTCCGCTGGTTTCACTGTTTTCCCCTGCCCTTTAATATCCTTGGTATCATTTTTGCCTGTAACAACCTTCACAAGCTGAGCCACATACTCGTTCAGAAGATCTGCCTGGGCATTCATTTCTTCTGCAGCTGATGCAGACTGTTCAGCATTGGCTGCATTATGCTGAACCACCTTGTCCATGTCACTGATGGCAATATTCACCTGGTTGATACCATCTGACTGTTCTCTGGAAGCTTCTGAAATTTCCGTTACCAGCCCTGCAACCTTGTCAAAATTTTCAGACACCTTTACAAAAGCCTCATTGGTAACTGAAACAAGCCTGGCACCATCACCCACCTTTTTAAGAGTGGTTTCAATCAGAACAGCTGTATTCTTTGCAGAATCTGCCGAACGCATGGCCAGATTCCTTACTTCCTCTGCAAC
Organism: uncultured Desulfobacula sp.; assembly: GCA_964408295.1. Classification (GTDB taxonomy): domain Bacteria; phylum Desulfobacterota; class Desulfobacteria; order Desulfobacterales; family Desulfobacteraceae; genus Desulfobacula. Next base: position 149,212 of record CAYOYY010000001.1, read on the forward strand.
AACTGCAAACCCTGCTCCGGCCTCACCTGCCCTTGCCGCCTCAACTGCTGCGTTCAATGCAAGCAGATTTGTCTGAAATGCAATTTCATCAATATTTTTTATTATCTTTGAAGTTTCCTCACTTGCCTTTGAAATTTCATCTATGGACTCAATCAGCTGCTCCATTGATTCATTTGCTCCGTTCACAAGTTTGCCGGCTTCTTTCATGAGGTTATCCGCATGGCCGGCATTTTCAGCATTTTTCCTGGTCATGGATGCCATTTCCTCCATTGAAGAAGAAGTTTCCTCAATGGATGCTGCCTGTTCGGAAGCGCCTTCTGCAAGGGACTGACTTGCAGAGGAAAGCTGGCCGGCAGCCGAAGCCACATGATCAGCACCTTCACTCATACCCATGGTTATTGTATTGATGGGTTTTGTAATGGAACGGACTATCAAAAGTGCAATTCCGATAATTGCCAGAACTGAAACAATTGTTACAGCAAGAATCAGCCACCTTAATGCTGCAATGGAGCTGAAAGCCTCACTCTTGTTTATTTCAGCGATAAGAGCCCAGGTCAGACTGCCAAATTTTACAGGAGCAAAAGCAGACAATACTGTATCTCCTTTATAATCAGTGATCAGTTTCTCTCCCTGTCTGCCTGAAAGGGCAAGTCTTGATGCTTCTGTATCCACTTTGCCTTTTGCAGGATTGGCAAAAGAGGCTTTTACACTGTGATTTGCAGGATCAAGAAAGCTATCGGAACGCATGAGTTTATCAGGCCCCACAAGATATGTTTCTCCTGTTTTCCCCATGCCGGAACGCTCCTGCATGATCTTGTTTATGGCATCAAGGGAAAGCTGCAGAGCCACAACCGCCTCAACTTCGCCATCATGGACAAGGGGCTGGGCAATAAAGGCACTTGGTTCATTATTGGCCGGTGCATAGGGAGCAAAATCAACAATCCCGTAGGTCCTTGTCTTCATTACCTGCCTGAAAAGTCTGCCAAGACCTGTTGCTGCATATCTGCCGTTTTTAAAGTTTATTATTGTATCTGACTGTCTTGCAACATTATAAAAACAATATCCATCTGGATTGATAAGAAAAATGTCATAATATCCGTAAAGATTCTTATATTTTTCAAAAAATATCTTGCCATTTGTATCTTTGGGACAGAAAGCTTCTGATACGGCCATTTCTGCAAGAAGAGCCCATCTTGTTCCAAGGAACTCAATACTGGTATATGCGCTTAACACGGGTTTGCCTGTATATCCCTGAATCAGGCCGGACCCTGTTTTACCTTCAAGAGCAAGATTGACAGCCACAGTATCAACCTTTCCTCTGTCAGAATCGGCAAATGAATTTTTCACACTGTGATGTTCAGGGTCAAGGAATGAATCTGAACGCATGAGCCTGTCATGTCCCACAAGATAGACTTCTCCTGTTCTGCCAAGTCCTGTGCGTTCGTTCAGAACTGCCTGAATTTTCTCAAGGGATAACTGGAGAGCCACAACACCTGTCTGTTCCCTGCCGCTTATTATAGGAGCTGCAATAAATGCTGCCGGTTCGTTATTGGAAGGAGCATAGGGAGCAAAATCTTCAAACACTATTTCCCCTTTAAGAGCTTTTGCAACGGCTCTTCCAAGCCCGCTGTCCCTGTATCTGCCTGTTAAAAGATTTGTATGATAGTCAGCTTCCTTTGCATATGTGTATACACACATACCGCTCATATCAATGACAAAAAAATCATAGTATCCAGTGGCTTTTATGAATTTATCTATTATATCAGCATAACGTATGTATTCACTGCTTTTCTGACCTGATTCCATCTGGTAGCGGTATTGTGCCATACCCTTTGTGCAGATGGACCGGCTCTGCTGCGCCTTTATGTCCACCAGGCTCTGATCAAGAAACATTCTGACTGCCCGTGCCTTGTTGTTGCGGATGGCCTCAAGTTTGTCAATTCCCTGCTTTCTCATGGTGCTCACCGTTTCAACAAGAACACCCATATCACCTTTTCTCTCTTCAAAAAACCGTGTGATCTGGGCTTTCTTTACAGCCCGCATACTTTTGAGCTGATCATAGGCTGCACGCGACAATGCATTGCTTGATTTCACATAGGATATTGTACTTATGACCCCAAACGGGATAATCCCGACCAGCAGAAACAAAGCAGTTAATTTGAATTTAAGGCTCATATTTTTCATTATTCATTCTCCTGTATATTAATTAAAGATTTTCCTGTGATATGGGTTTCAAAACTTTCAAGATCGCCGGCAGACAGGACTTTATCAATATCAAGAAGAATTGTTACACGGCCCTGTGTCTTTGCCAGCCCCAGAATATAATCAGTATCAAGATCAGTGCCGAAATCAGGGGTTTCTTCTATTTCGTCATCTGCAATGTTGAGAACTTCAGAAACCGAATCAACAACAACTCCCATGAGAATTATCCCCATATCATTGTCGGTTTCCACAACAATAATACAGGTATGGTCTGTATATGATATTGCTTCCATCCTGAATCTGAGCCTGAGGTCAATTACCGGAATGACCTTTCCACGCAGATTTATGACCCCTTTTACAAATTCAGGAGTACGGGGCACACAGGTTATGGGCATCATTCCTATGATTTCCTTGACCTTGAGAATACCTATACCGTATTCTTCCATGCCCAGGGTAAATGTAAGATATTTTCCGGTCTTACCCGGAACAGCTCTTATAACCTTATCAATTGATTCGCCTGACCGGCCCATCTGCACCTTCCTCCATCATTAAATAAACTTGATTTATGCCATGCCATATCCAGGAAGCATCATTTTATTAATCACTTCACAAAGATCATCATATGAGTCACTTATACAGGTATAAAATCTGGGAGACAGTTTAAAAGCCCTGGAAAGAGTAAATTTTGACTCATCCGGAAGAATCAGGAGTATACGCCTGTCCTCCAGCAGTTCTCTTAAGGAAATCAGTTCCTCAAGCCTTGATCTTGAATCTGCGAACAATACAAACAAGGTGGTTTCATAACTGCCCTGATTTCTTTTCAGTTCTGCCACAAATTCCGTTATTGTCCGTATTATCCTGCGGTCTGCTTCCGGTAAGCACCCTGCAATTGCCTTCTCAAAAACTTTGCCCTGTTGACGTGCTTCACAATGGATAAAAAGGACAAGTGTCATTGTCTTTTCCTGCATTGTACAATATGATGATATTTGTTTTCTTTGTCTGATCCCGTATGAATCGGGTTGTATTTTCAGGTTTTTCATCTGGATACCTGATTATTCAATTAATATGCCAGTGCATATAATACAGATCAACTCCGCTCAGGCTCCTGAATTTCAGGATAGTACAGCCCACAGATCCTGTGCGGAACTGTCAGAAAAACATGACAATCAGAAAAACATGTCAGTTTTTTATGACATTTTTATATTGTATTTTTTCAAAAGAGAATAAAGATGCCCCCTTGAAAGTCCGGAAAGGCGGCAGGCCAGTCTGATATCTCCATCTGTATGGGACACAAGATGCATGATATACCGGCATTTCATTCTTTCAATGTATTCTCTGAACTGAAAAGCTGTTACATCAAGAGGTTCATAGGGTTTTACATCCCCATTGCCGGCAGGCTCATTCAGATTCATTTTATCCCTTATATTGGACAGCCTTATATAATCAGGAAGATGTTTTTCAAAAAGGGTATCTTCGCCAAATGCTTCGCTGCACGCATGATCCATTGCATTGAACAGCTCTCTGACATTTCCGGGCCAGTCATATTGAATCAGGCCCGCAACAAACTCATCTGACAATCTACGGGGCTCTTCATTGAAAAGCTTTCTTTTTCTGTCCAGGTGATACTCAACCAGCAGGGGAATATCAGGCTTGCGCTCCCTTAACGGAGGAATTTCAATTTTGATGGAGGCAAGCCTGTAATAAAGGTCTTGCCTGAATTCATCCTTTGCCATCATTTCAGGTATATTGCGATGGGTGGCTGCAATTACCCTGAAATCGCTGGAGATTTCCCTTCTGCTGCCGACAGGCCTGACCCTTTTGTCCTGCAATGCCCTTAAAAATTTTTTCTGAAGTTCCAGGGGAAGTTCTCCGATTTCGTCAAGAAACAGGGTGCCCTTGTCTGCTAGTGCAAGAAGTCCTGGTTTATCTGAATCTGCTCCTGTAAAAGAGCCCTTTGCATGTCCAAACAGAACGCTTTCCACCAGATGATCCGGCAAAGCTGCACAGTCCACAATAATAAAATCATTATGGCAGCGGGAGCTGTTGTCATGAACCGCCCTTGCAAAGATTTCCTTTCCAGAGCCTGTTTCACCTGTAATCAGCACAGGAGCATCAGTTCTCGAAGCCTTGAGTACAGCTTCAAAACAGGTATTGATCCTGCCTGTTCTTCCTATTATATTATTGCGTTTAAATGAGTGTGTGCAATTGGTCTTCTGTTTCTGCCTTCTGTATGAGACCGCCCTTTCAAGTGACAATTGAAATTGTTTGTGTGATCCAGTTTTCTGTATATAATCCCACACCTTTGCCTTGATGGCAAATTCTGCTGCCTTAGAATCATTTATACCTGTCATGACAATGATTTCAGGAGCATCAGGCAGTTCGTTAATATTGTTTATGATATCAAGTCCGCTTCCTTCCGGAAAATTTATATCAAGAAAAACCACATCAATGCCACCCGATGATATCATATCAAAGCCATGATTCAGGTTAAGACAATATGAAGGCATATGACCCATGCGTTCAAACCGTGATGCAAGGACCCTGCATATATGAATATCATCATCAATTATAAGAACTGCTGCCATACAAATTATCTTTTAAAATTAATTTATGACTCAATGGGCAGAATAATTTTAAATCCTGTTTCTTTTCCTTTAACTGAATTCACATGGATTGATCCGCCATGCTGCTGGATTATGGAATTTGAAATATAAAGCCCGAACCCTGTTCCCTTTGTGCTTTTGGAAGAAAAAAACAGGGTAAATATTTTCTGTTTTGTTTCCATATCCATGCCGCATCCGTTGTCATGGATATGAATCTCCACCTGATCATCATTTTTCATGATCCCGAACCTGATTTCGTGGCCTTTCTTATCTCTGTCAGCGACACATGCGTCAATGGCATTATCAATAATATTGATCAGGGCCACCATGATAAACTCCCTGTCCATGACAATGGTGTCAGGAGCATCAGTATCGAAACAGGTGAAAACTATATCTGTTCCTCTTAATTTCTGTTCTGCTGTTTTTCTTATATCAGCAATGAAATCACGTGTTTTTACAGCAGTCTTATTCAGCTTTCTGTCTCTTGAATACAATAAAATATCCATAATCATTTTCTTGATCCGGTCAATGGCCTTGTCAAGAAGATCAAGCCCTTCTTCCACTGTTTCATAGTCACGGGCTTTCAGGCCTGATCTGGCAACATATACACCTCCGTCAAGGCTGGTAAGCAGTCCTTTGATATTATGGGAAATTGTTCCTATCATAAGGCCCAGGGAAGACAGATGATCTGCCATCTTTGACTTTTCAAGGATGAGCATCTCAAGTTTCTGGGTGTATTCAAGAAGTTTCTGCCTTGATATGATTTTTTCCACAGCCTTTTCAATGGCGATTTCAAGAATATCGACATTTACGGGTTTTGTAATAAAATCAAAGGCATCGTGTTTAAGACTTCGTATGGTCAGATCCATATCGCCATGCCCTGTGATCATGAGCACCTGGGTTTCAGGATCTTCTCTTTTAATGCGCTTGAGCAGTTCTATACCGTCCATTACCGGCATCTTGATGTCTGTGATTACGATATCCGGACGATTTTCCCTGAATATATCAAGGGCCTTCTGCCCGTTTTCCGCAAGAAAAACCGTATATCCCGCATCCATTAATGCAATTTCAAAAACATCGCGGATGTCCTCTTCATCATCTGCCACAAGAATGGATATACTGTTTTTATCAGGCATCATCAGTTAATTGTCCCCATACACAAGTTCATCTCCATCATCTTCAGGCACTGGAAATGATACAATAAAAACCGCACCCCCTGATTTTCCGGACTCAACCCTGATGGTTCCAGAACAGTCCCGGACAATGCCGTAACTGATGGAAAGCCCAAGGCCTGTGCCCCTGCCGACTTCCTTGGTGGTGAAAAAAGGTTCAAAAAGCCTGTCTTTGGCATCCTTGCGGATCCCTGTCCCTGTATCATGTATCTCAATTACCACCATGTTGTCACAGACATCAGTAACAATTTTTATCATATCAGGTTCTGCGCTGTCTTTTCCCCTGGTTTCCCATTTTTCCTCAATTGCGTCCCTGGCATTCATGACAAGATTGATAAACACCTGCTCCAGCCTGTCCGGATCTGCCAGAATTTCAGGCAGAGAATCTTTTTTATTCCAGATAACATCTATCCCATGAATTTTCAACTGCTGATTGAACATTTCAAAGGTTCTCTGAAGCACCTCATTGAGATTTGTGGGCACAAGTTTTATTTCAGATTTTCTTGCAAACTGGCGCATGTGATGAATGATTTTGTCAGCTCTGTCCACGTTGGTGTCAATTTTTTCAATGAGTTTGCGAAAAATTTCTTCCTTTATTTCCTCATTTTCCCTGATTTTTTTCATGAAAAAACTGCTGGAAGATTTAATGACAGAAAGGGGCTGATTCAGTTCATGGGCTATGCCGGTGGACATTTCACCAAGGGTTGCCATTTTACTTGCATGCAGCAGATGCTGTTCAGCTTCAAGGCGCTTTGTGATATCATTGATGGTCACAAGAAGCACCTGCATGTCAGAATACCTGGACTGTGCCACCCACATGTCAACATAAATGAATTTTTCATCATCAATGCGGTGTTTGACCTTGTTAATCTCCTGGCCTGATTTCATTTTTATGACAAGTTCATCCCTTTCCTCGTCCATGAAAAAATCAGAAAATTCTTTTTTCAGCAGATTGCCCTTGTATTCACCGTATAATTCAACTGCCTTGATATTACAGTCAAGAATCCTGAAACTTTCTGCGTCAACAACAAACACAGGGTTTGAAATATTATTGAAAATAGCATGGTATTTTTCTTCTGATCTTTTCAGTTCAGCTTCAAGGCGGCGCCTCTGTGTGATATCAATGCTCATTTCCATTGCAGCAACTATATTGCCGTCAGCATCCTTCACAGGAGCTGTAATGAACATCCAATGCGTTTTTTCGCCATCTTTTCCCACACCTTCTGCTTCTCCGTAATGTGATCTGCCGTCCACAAAGGTCTGCTCCACAACACAGTCTTCACATTTTTCATCAAAGCCCTTATAGGCATGGTAGCAGAAAGTCCCGGGTTTGGGATCAAACCTTTCCTGAAACACCCTGTTCCACCTGATCAGCCTGTAATCCCTTGACTGAACCGTTATCATGCATGGAGCCATTTCAAAAAGAGACTGGTATTCGTTTCTCTGTTTTTTAAGCTCAGCCTGATCACGGCCTATCTGGGCTCCCATTTTTTTGATGGCTTCGGCAAGAAGGCCTATTTCATAATCCTTTCCAATATCAATTTTCTCGTCATATTTACCTTCTGCAATTTTTCTTGTCCCTTCAATCAATGTTTTGATGGGTTTTTTTACAAACTGCATGATGGCAAAAAATATAATTACAGATGTGATGAAAATAATGGAAAAAGCAAGCTTTATAATACCTTTTTTGATTTTTGAAATCTGCTGGTCTGTCTGCTCAAGAGACACCACAACATCAAGGGAACCTAAAATTTTCTGGTCTTCCGGATGAAAATGGCATTTTGTGGCACATCCTGGCTCATTGTAGATGGGCTGAACAATTCCAAGCACCCGGTATCCCTCAGGAGAAGTAAAAAAGCGCATCCTCTGCTTTAAGGCAAGTTCTGCCAGGGGCGGATCCTGTTTATGGCAGATATCACAGGATTCCTCTTTGATATCAACGATTTTATCTATTTCTTCCTTTCTGTTGGTAAATTTGATCTGACTTTCCTTGTTGTATATTCTTATACTCTCAATGCCCGGCTGATTGGCAATATTATTGATTATCTGTGTGATATCATCCCTGGAATTGAGCATCATTGCATAATGGGTGCCCAGTTTAATGGAATTTGCCAGGCGGTCAGTGCTGGCAATGACATTTTTCATGATCTGGGTTTTTATATTATTGATATTGAAATATGCCCATGCTGAAATGGAAAGTATGACAATCAGGCCAACGCTGAAAATCAGTTTTGATACAAGGCTGTGCTTGAGATATTTATAAAAATCTTTCATGCAATATTTTTTATCAGTTCCTCTGTGTTGGACAGATTAAGTTCAAGCCCTGCCTCACGGGCAGTGCTTCCCATGGCAAGGCATAAAAACTGTGGCAGAAAAAGCACTGGTATCTCAAGATCCATACCCTGATCCCTTGATATTTTTTTCTGGGCTGATTCAAGATTCATCTGACACATTGGACACACAGTTAAAATGGCATCAGCGCCTTTTGCAGCTTTTAAAATCTTTGTCACAAGGGCCTGTCCTGCTTCAGGCTTTGTGCTGGTATTGGAAGCTCCGCAGCACTGGGCTGCCATGTCCCATTCAAACACCTGGGCCCTGCATGCCTCTATCAGAGGCTCCATGGTACGTGGTTGTTCAGGGTCATCAAACACGACAAATGGCCTTAAACACTGACACCCGTAATACGGAGCAATTTTCAGCCCTGTCATGGGATTTGCAATTTTTCCCTTTATTTTCTCAATATCAATATCCCTGGACACAATATCCAGAAAATGCCTGACTTCAATATTTGATTTCAGCTCAAGATTGTCCTGTGCAAGTGCAATATTGATTTTTTCAAGAACCTGTCTGTCTGTTCTGATTTTTTCACAGGTTTTCTTCAGATTAAGATAACATGCGCTGCATGGAACCATAATCTGATCAGAACCCTCCATTTTTTCAGCAAGGGCAAGGGTTCTTGCAGGAAGCACATAGGACAGAAGACTGCTGTGCGATTCAGCAGCCGTGGCTCCGCAGCATGTCCAGTCATCAATTTCCTCAAGAGAAATATCAAGCATCTTTGCAAATAATCTTGTGGAAATATCATATTCCCTTGAACTGCCTTCCAGGGAACAGCCAGGATAATATAAATATTTCATTTTATTCCTCCAGTTGAGCCACTTTTTCAAATATTGCACTCAATTTGCCCCTGCCTTTTGAAGAAAAATCAGGGCGAATCTTTTTTTTTGCCATCAGTTTAAGGCCAAGGGGTGCAAACTGCAGGGGAATAACAGGATTTTTCATTGAAATAAAATATCGGGTCATAAACTGCATTTCCCTTAATCTGCCATGCTCCCGTACATTATCAAGAAAAGCCCGGTAAAAGACTGTTGACCTGCGGAATGCACCAAGTTCAGCCTTGGAAGCTGCCTGCTTCAAAAGATTCATGGCATGGGTAAGCTCAAGCCCCCTGGGACACCTGAGGGTGCAGTAATAACACGATGAACACATGATAAATGATCTGCTTTTAAATATATCCTGTACCCTGTCCATCAGAACCATGCGCCACATATGCCTTGGCGTTATATCCATGAATTCGCTGTTTGGACATGACCCTGTACAGGTACCGCACTGGATGCAGGGCTGTATCATTTCTTTCACGGCATTTACCTGATCTGCCAGCCTGTTATTATCCTGTTGGCCCATAAGTTTTTCCTTTATTTTTATATCTTTACTTTTCCCACTGTTTTTTACAAGCCTATTTTATGTACACCCGGGAAAAAGATGTTCATGACAATGCAATATCAATTATATCCATTACCTGCTGACCGTAAAATCCTTCCACAAATGCCGAATCACTGGGACACATGGCAGCACATATTCCACATCCCTGACATGCTGCAGGATCAACTTCTATTCTTTCCTGTGTTTCGTTTACAAACCTTGCTCCATAGGGGCAGGCCCCAACACAGATCCTGCACAGACTGCAAGTTGCGCTTTTTGTTGCGGAAACAGATTTGCCTGAAACAAGATTTTCATGGGAAAGTATGCGGACAGCCCGTGCAGCAGCAGCCCGGGCTGAACTTACAGCTTCTTCTATTGTACACGGCTTCAGGGCAAGCCCGCAGGCAAATACCCTGTAATTCATGGTATCAACCGGCCTGAACTTTGAATCAGCTTCCTTAAAAAAATTGAATCTGTCCAGTTCAGCCCCGTAGTGGCCTGCCAGAAGATTATCATCATGCTCAGGCACTATGCCTGTTGCATGTACAATAAAGTCAGCTTTAATTTCAACATCCATATCAAGAACAGGATCACGGGTTGAAACAAAAGCCTTTCCCTGTTTTACAGCAATTTCAGGAACTGAGTCTGAATCATACTGCATGAAGATGACTCCTGCCTGTCTTGCCTTTATGTGGTATTGTTCATAAAACCCGTAACTCATCATGTCCCTGTAAAGAATATATATCTGGATATCAGGATTTCTTTTTTTCAGATCCAGTGCATGTTTCAATGCCCTTATACAGCAGACCCTTGAACAATACGGACGTTTTTCATTCCTTGTTCCTGAACACTGTATCATTACAATTGTTTCAAGCTGTTCCGCCACAACCTCGTTATTGCGCAGGCCAAGCTCAAACTGCTTCTGCGTCATTTCAATCTTTCCGGTTTCATCATGAACAGATTCTGATTCAGGCTCAGCCTGTTTTCCCCCTGTGGCAAAAACTGTGACACTGTGATGAAGTGATTCAGGATCACTGCCCTGGCAGTTTAAAATGCTTATGAATTCTCCAGGCCTGTTCACTGCCGCAGCAACACAGGTGTTTTTATAAATTTTTATATTTTCGTGGGATTCTGCCTTTTTGACAATGTCTTCACAGAATGCTGCAATATCATTATTATTGATATCAGTATCCATCCACAGAAGATTGCCTCCAAGCTCGTCAGTTTTTTCAACAAGATCCACATGAAATCCTGAATCTGCAATGCCAAGCGCTGCTGTAAGCCCTGCAATTCCTCCTCCCACAACAAGGGCAGACGGTTTTATCGCAACAGTTTCCATTACATCAGGATTTTTAAACCCGGCCTTTGATATCAGAATTTTCATCCTGCGCATAATCTCGTCATGACAGAGGCCTGCCATATTCAGAGTTTCCATGAGAAAAACAGGCAGGCCGCTCTGTTCTGCCAGTTCAGACAGTCTTTGCTTTTTAATGCATGCAAGACAGGCTCCGATAACAAGACGGTTAGGTCTTTTCTTTCCTATATATTCTGCCAGCTCAGACCATGGTTCATCTGTACACAGGTCCTGCCTTATCTCAATGGCATCAAGTTCTGGAATCCCTGCAAGACCGGATTTTACAGCCTCAATATCAAGTTCAGAATCCATGGTGCGGGAACATGAGCAAAGTATTGTCATTATTTTCGGATTTTCCCTTGCAAGCTGCTTTGTATCCCATAAGACATTTCCGGTTTTTTCCATGTCCTGGACCCTGATTCTGCCGGCTTTGTGCATGAGGCTGCATGCAGTGCATGCTGCTGCTGAAGCGCATGTTACAGAATCGCCTATATCCTTGAGCCCTGAAAATGATCCGGCTGCAATAATGCCCTCGCGCATGGTAAGATCTGCTGAAAACGGCAGGGTTTTGATAAAGCCCCATTCATTGGTTTTTATACTGTTTTTCATTGCAAGGGCTGTAAGCTGGGAAGCTGGTTTCTGCCCGGTTGCAAGCACAACAAGATCAAAATTTTCTTCCCTGATTTTCCCGTTCATTTCAACATACCTTGCCACAACCCCGTGGCTGCCTGTTTCAGCAACAGGAGTAAGGGAATGCACCCTTGCCCTTACAAACCTTATACCCATATTATCCCTGGCATTTTCCCTGTATATATCAAAGGATTTGCCAAAGGTTCTCATGTCCATATAAAAAATCGCTGTTTCAATTTCAGGGCCGAATTTTTCCTTTGCAAGCACAGCTTCCTTGATGGACATCATACAGCATATACTGGAGCAAAAAGGGGTCTGGGTCTGTGAATCCCTTGAGCCAACGCACTGAAACCAGGCAATTTTTCTTACTGTTTTCCCTGTCACAGGATGAACAAGTTCTTTTCCTTTCTCTGTTGTGCCAGGCCCTGTCCCGCTTATCATGCGTTCAAATTCAAGTGCTGTCATAACGGCAGGAAACATGCCGTATCCATAGGGATTCTTTGTCATGTCAGGCCTGAAAAATTCAGTACCGCCCGCAAGTATCACTGAATCAACAATTTCAACTCTGGCCTGTGCCATTTCAAATTCACGATATGCATTTGCCACCATTGAAATCAGCACATCAGGATCAAAGGGTTTGGTAAGATAGTCAAG
>CAYOYY010000002.1:0-1063 GCA_964408295.1 uncultured Desulfobacula sp.
ACAGAATATATCCCGGCAGGATAAGAAACGTGACCAATGGAATCACCCCGAGGCGCTGGCTTTATCAGTCAAATCCCGGGCTTTCAAAGCTGATTACACAGGCCATAGGCCCTGGCTGGATAACAGATCTTGCAGAGCTTGAAAAACTTGTTCCCTTTGCTGAAGACTCTTCCTTCAGGCAATTATGGAGAAAGGTAAAGCTTGACAATAAAAAACGCCTTGCACGATATACTCTGAGAAAAACAGGGCTTGGGGTTAATCCTGGTACTCTTTTTGATATTCATGCAAAACGTATCCATGAATACAAAAGACAGCTTTTAAATGTTCTTCATATTATTTTTCTTTATAACAGGATACGAAATGATGAGAAATCATGCAGGGTAAGAAGAAGCTTTTTCTTTGCTGGCAAGGCAGCTCCTGCCTATCTTCAGGCAAAACTGATCATAAAGCTTATAACATCTGTATCTGATGTCATTCATCAGGACCCGGTTGTGCGCGGCAGGCTGAATGTTATTTTTCTGCCCAATTACTGCATTTCACAGGCAGAAAAAATTATCCCTGCCGCAGATGTTTCAGAACAGATTTCCACTGCCGGGCTGGAAGCTTCTGGAACCGGTAACATGAAATTTGCGCTGAACGGTGCCTTGACAATAGGAACCCTGGACGGCGCCAATGTTGAAATAATGGAAGAAGTTGGAGAACAGAATATTTTTATTTTCGGGCTTAAGGCCCATGAGGTGGATCAGATGAGAATACAGGGGTATAATCCTGTGAAATTTTATGAGGAAAATTCTGAACTTAAACAGGTCATTGACATGATAGATTCAGGTTTTTTTTCTCCTGAAGATCCAGGCCTGTTCAAACCCATTGTAAGATCTCTGCTTGAGCAGGGAGATTATTATTTTCTGCTTGCCGATTTTGCCGATTATGCTGCAAAGCACATGGAAGTTGAAAAATTATATATGGATTCTTCGGAATGGACACGCAGATCCATTCTGAATACATCAAACATGGGTAAATTTTCAAGCGACAGAGCTGTCAGGGAATATGCAGACAATATATG
>CAYOYY010000002.1:1073-53165 GCA_964408295.1 uncultured Desulfobacula sp.
GCACCGCTTGCACCCTGATAAAATAATATTCAGCCGGAGGAAACATGAACGATTCATCTGAAAACAGGGATATGGCTAACCTTTATTTTGCAAGGCTTCCTGTGTTTGATACCAGGACAAACATCTGGGGATATGAGCTTGTCCATGTGCCGGGCACTGATGAAGAACAGGATACGGACACCATAGCTTCAGACCTTGCATCAAGCACTTATATGGCGCTTCAGCAGATCATGGATCGTGGCAGGAAGGTAATGGTGAATTTTACCTGGAAAAATATTCTTGACAGGCTTCCATATGCCCTGCCTCCTGCAAATGCTGCCGTAAAAATAATTGATCCTGAGGGTATATCATTTGCTGCCATTGAATCCATTACCCAGTTAAAGGACGATGGTTATCTGATTGTTGCTGACTGGATGCCTGCCAGTGAATCATGGCCAAAGGTTTTTGAACTTGCTGATGTGATAAACCTTGATGTTTCAGACCTTACACTTCCTGATATTGAATATGTGGCCGGTTCTGCCAAACTGCGCAAATCCCGTGTCCTTGCCTTTCATGTGGATGGCAGGGCCTGTTTTGACATATGCAGTAAAGCCGGGGTTTCCCTTTTTCAGGGATCGTTTTTCAAACAGCCTGAGCTTGTATCAGTGCAGAAAATATCTTCTGCCGGTATCTCAAAATTTGAGCTCATGAAGGCAATTGAGCATAAAGACCCTGATTTTGAAAAACTGGCAGAAATTATTCAGGCAGATGTGGGCATAAGCTTCAGGCTCCTTTCCTATCTCAACTCTGCAAGCTTTGGATTCAGACAGAAAATTCAGTCCATAAAAGACGCAATTACAATGCTTGGATGGCGCAATCTTAAAAACTGGCTGAGAATTGCACTTATAGCTGATATGGGTGAAAACAGCCGTCATGGTTCAGAACTTGTATTTTTGTCTGCACAGCGCGGTAAATTTCTGGAACAGGTGTGTATTGATCATGATTTCTGGGGATTCAAGCCTGACAGTCTTTTCCTTCTGGGCATGTTTTCTCTGCTTGATGCTCTGCTCAATCAGCCCATGGAAGAAATAGTAAAATTTCTGCCCCTTGCTGACAAACTCAAGGCAGCGTTGTGCAGGCAGGGCAACAATGAATATGTTCCTTTGTTGAACCTTGCCCAGTTCATGGAAGAACTTGAATTTGATAAAAGTGAAACCTTGATAAATCAGCTTGGTCTTGATACAGCAAAGGTCAAAAAAGCATATCACGGCTCAGTTGAATGGGCCGGGCAATTAAGCAGGATGCAGTCATAATATAATGAAAGGAGATTATAAATGAATTACACTCCGGAAGTTGAATCAATGCACTGTGTGGTCAAAGGTGCAAAAAACGGCCCTGCCCCCATACCTCAGCAGGGAGAGTGGACAAAGGTAAAACAGATCACAGATATTTCCGGGCTCACACATGGAATAGGATGGTGTGCTCCGCAGCAGGGCGGGTGCAAGCTTACACTTAATATCAAACAGGGAATAATTGAGGAAGCTCTTGTGGAGACAATAGGATGCACAGGCATGACCCATTCCGCTGCAATGGCATCGGAAATTCTTCCGGGCAAGACCATACTTGAAGCATTGAACAGCGACCTTGTGTGTGATGCCATTAATGTTGCCATGCGCGAGCTGTTTCTTCAGATTGCATATGGCCGCAGCCAGACAGCTTTTTCAGAAGGCGGACTTCCCATTGGAGCAGGGCTTGAGGATATTGGCAAGGGCTTGAGAAGCGTAATAGGCACAACCTATGGAACCCGTGCCAAGGGACCAAGATACCTTGAGGTGGCTGAGGGTTATGTAACCGAGCTTGCGCTTGATTCAGATGATGAGATCATAGGATACAAGTTTGTACAGCTTGGCATAATGATGGATAATATTTCAAAGGGGATGGATCCTTCACAAGCTCTTGAAAAGGCCACAGGAACCTATGGCCGTTTTGCAGAGGCTGCAAGAACAATCAATCCCAGACATGAATAGAAAGGAGGAATAAAATGGCTTTATTTGAGGGTTATGAAAGAAGGATCAACCAGATTTCTCCTCTTCTGGAAAAATACGGGATGGCTTCCATTGAGGAAGCAGGAGAAATATGCGGGCAGAAAGGGCTTGATATCCACGGTCTTGTATTGCAGACTCAGCCCATTGCCTTTGAAAATGCCTGCTGGGCATATACTCTGGGGGCAGCCATTGCCATAAAAAAAGGCCAGAAAGAAGCAAGCGAAATTGCAGTTACTCTTGGTGAAGGGCTTCAGGCTTTCTGTATTCCAGGTTCTGTTGCAGATGACAGAAAAGTGGGAACAGGCCATGGAAATCTTGCTTCAATGCTGCTGAAAGAAGAAACCCAATGCTTTGCATTTCTTGCAGGCCATGAATCATTTGCTGCGGCAGAAGGTGCCATAGGGCTTGCAAAGTCTGCAAACAGGGCCAGAAAAAATCCGCTCAGGGTTATACTGAACGGCCTTGGCAAGGATGCCGCACATATTATCTCAAGGGTGAACGGGTTTACCCATGTTATTACAAGCTTTGACTACAAAACCGGCAGGGTCAGCATTGTAAAGGAAAAATCCTATTCAGACGGGGAAAGATCAAAAGTAAGATGCTATGGAGCCGATGATGTGCGTGAAGGTGTCGCAATCATGCATCTTGAAAAGGTTGATGTTTCAATTACAGGCAATTCCACAAACCCCACAAGATTTCAGCATCCTGTGGCAGGCACATATAAAAAGGAATGTCAGCAAGCCGGGAAAAAATATTTTTCCGTGGCTTCGGGCGGTGGAACCGGACGTACTCTTCACCCTGACAACATGGCAGCAGGTCCTGCTTCCTACGGAATGACAGATACAATGGGAAGAATGCATTCAGATGCCCAGTTTGCAGGGTCTTCATCTGTGCCTGCCCATGTTGACATGATGGGATTCATAGGCATGGGCAACAATCCAATGGTCGGGGCTTCAGTTGCTGTTGCCGTTGCAGTGGAGCAGGCCATGAAATAAATTAATTTTCAGGGAGAAAAAACATGCTTGACAGGAAAAATCCCGCAAAACTTGAGGCGTGGAAAAAACTTGCAGATCATTATGAAAAGATAAAAAATGTTCACATGAAAGACCTTTTTGCAGATGATCCTGAAAGGTTTGATAAATTTTCCGTCAGGCTTGACAATATTCTTGTTGATTATTCAAAAAACCGTATCACAGAACAGACCATGGCGCTTCTGACTGAGCTTGCCAAAGAAGCAGGCCTTGAAACTGCCATTGAGAAAATGTTTTCAGGGGATTTGATAAATGAAACTGAAAACAGGGCTGTCCTTCACACAGCCTTGCGCAGCATGGACAATACCCCTGTTTATGTGGACGGACATGATATAATGCCGGGAATAAGAAAAGTCCTTGAAAAGATGGAGGATTTTTCTTCCCGGCTCATATCTGGGAAGTTCAGGGGGTATACTTCAAAAAAGATCATTGATATCGTCAATATAGGCATAGGCGGGTCAGATCTCGGGCCTGTCATGGTGACTCAATGCCTTAAGCCCTATGCAGACAAAGGAATCAATGTACATTTTGTTTCCAATATAGACGGCACCCATATAATGGAGGTTTTAAAAAACCTTGATCCTGAAACCACATTGTTCATGATAGCTTCCAAAACATTCACCACAATGGAAACCATGACAAATGCATTTACTGCGCGTAAATGGTTTCTGAAAAAAGCAGGGGATGAAAAGCATATAGCCCGGCATTTCATTGCTCTGTCAACCAGTGTGGAAAAAGTTGCTTCCTTTGGAATTGACAGAAAAAACATGTTTGAATTCTGGGACTGGGTTGGAGGCAGATATTCCCTGTGGTCTGCCATAGGGCTTTCCATTGCCTGCTATATCGGATTTGAAAATTTTAAGCAGCTTCTTCAGGGCGGTTTTGAAATGGACTGCCATTTCAGGCAGGCTCCTTTTAATAAAAATATTCCTGTAATTTTAGGCCTTATCGGAATATGGTACAATAATTTTTTCGGAGCTGAAACAGAGGCTGTCCTGCCCTATGATCAGTATATGCACAGGTTCCCTGCATATCTTCAGCAGGCTTCCATGGAAAGCAATGGCAAGTCCGTGGACAGAACAGGGTCAGGCACAGAATATGACACCGGCCAGATATTGTGGGGAGAGCCAGGCACAAATGGTCAGCATGCATTTTTCCAGCTGATTCATCAGGGAACAAGGCTTGTCCCCTGTGATTTTCTTGCACCTGCTGTCAGCCATAACCCGGTCGGGGAACATCACAAAATCCTTCTGTCCAATTTTTTTGCTCAGACACAGGCGCTTCTGAACGGAAAATCCCGCAGGGAAGTTGAGGATGAGTTAAGCTCATGCGGCAAAACCCCTGAACAGATAAAAAAGCTTGTACCTCATAAAGTGTTTTCAGGCAACAGGCCTTCAAATTCAATATTGTTCAGAAAACTGACACCCCGTGTGCTTGGCAGTCTCATTGCCATGTATGAACACAAGATTTTTGTTCAGGGGGTAATATGGAATATTTTCAGTTTTGACCAGTGGGGGGTTGAGCTTGGAAAACAGCTCGCCGGCAGAATCCTTCCCGTGTTAAGGCAGGGAGGGCCTGCTGACGGGTTTGATTCTTCCACCAATGCATTGATTAATACCTTCAAGGAGTGGGCTGGTAAAGATGTCTCCTGATGAATCTCATCCTGTCCTGTCATGGTTCTGTCTGAAAAAACACAGGATCAGGATTTGTTTTGGGGATCTTTTTATACCTGCCGTAAAGCAGGTCATCCATGAAAAGGGCAATTTTCTGATTAAGGGCATTGCGGGAAATATAAAGTCTGACTAGTTTATGTATCAGAGTGTCAGGCTTGGTATAGGGGCACACACCTATGCATAGCCCGCAGTCAGATCCCATGCTTTTCCAGTATGAAAAGCATTTTTCCTGTTGGATGGACCAGTGGCGCATATTACGGCTGCATGGCTCATTTCCGTGGGATATTGAACCTGACGGGCAGTTGTCAGCACATTTTTTGCAGATTTTACAGAATTCTGACATGTGAAAGGTGTCTGAGGGGGGAGAAGCAGGCAGTTCAAGGTCTGTTGTCACAACGGCAAGCCTTACACAGGGGCCGTGAACCCTGTGCATGAAAAGCCCCATGCGTCCGAGTTCGCCAAGACCTGATTCAACGGCAAGTGGAACGCATAATACATCGTAATTTGCGTCATTATGTGCCCTTGCCCTGTATCCGAACCTGCGTATATAGCCTGCCATGATATTTGAAATTTTTGCAGCTTCAACATATTTTTGTGCTGATTCCTGTAGCACGCTTTCTGCCGGTGCTGTTTTAAGCATTTTGACCCGCATGGGTATCACAATGACAATGGCTGTTTTCCAGGTTTGATCGGTCGGTATGCCAAAATTTGATGCATGTCTGCCTCTGTTACTGTAATAGTGGTGGGGTGCAAGATGTACAAATCCCACATCGCAGGCCCCGTAAAATTCTGCAGCTCTTCTGATTACCGGTTTGAATTTTTCAGGATCAATATTTTTGCGCTTTTCTGATATCTCACCGTCTGACAAGGGAATTGAACGTTCAAGGTATTCAAATGCAGACAAAAACCAGGGAGCAGTGTATGGATCATGAAAAAACTGCTCTTTGTCCCCGAATTCTGGTTTCTTATGAATCTGTTGGTCTGTGGATTCATTTTCAGGGCGCATTGCATGATATTTTTTCATCAGGTCAGGATGGTGCTGAAGATTGTTTCTTGCAAACATATTATCCCTTTCGTCGTATTGCAAGGCCTTTGAAGTATCTCTTTCAGGGGATCTGCCCGGGAAAAAGCGCATCATGGAGATGATAAGAGAAACTGCGCCAAGACCAATGAGAGAAATATTGATATAATAAAGTTTGTCTGCAAAGATTATGATAAAAGACCATAAAAATGCATTGGCAGCAAAAGAGGCAAAAGCTATGGCAGCGGCACGCATCTCCCTTTCTCTTATGGAAGACAAAGTTAAAATCAGAAAAAATCCACAGGAAGCAATAAAAATTATCCAGTCAGTGATCAGAATCAGATTTTTCATGTCAGGCCTTTTTTGTATGAATCATGGTTCAAGGGCGTTTTTGTGGATACTTCCCTCTGCAATTATAAGATCAGCAGGTGCCGCACCTGTAAAACAGCACAGATCATAAACCGAGTCAATATCCCATGCCACAAGATCTGCGTGTTTTCCCGGCTCAATGCTTCCCTTGAATTTTTCAAGGCCCAGGGCATGTGCTGCATTTATAGTGGCTCCTGTCAGGGCTTCCTCACAGGTAAGCCCGAAAAGAATACAGGCCATGTTTAGAATAAGAGGCATGGAGAATACAGGGCTTGATCCGGGATTAAGATCCGTTGCCACAGCCATTTTAACCCCTGATTTTCTTAAAACATCCACAGGAGGTTTTTTTGTTTCCCTTAAATAATAAAATGCCCCGGGTAAAAGCACTGCCACAGTATTGTGTTCTGCCATTTTTTCAGCCCCATATACAGACAGGTATTCAAGATGATCGCAGGAAAGAGCATTGAATTGCGCTGCCATTGCAGCCCCGCCTGAGTCTGAAAGCTGTTCTGCATGAAGTTTGACCCTGAATCCTGATTTTATGGATGCAGTGAATAATTTTTCTATCTGAGCGGGGGAGAATGCTATTTTCTCGCAGAATCCGTCCACGGCAGATGCAATTGACTGTTCCCTGACTGCAGGCAGCATGGTGTTGATCAGAAAATCAATGTATGAATCACTCTGATTTTCAAATTCAGGGGGCAGGGCATGTGCTCCCAGAAAACTTGCCTTTATATGCACTGGAAAATTTTTGTTCAGACGGTCTGCAACTTCAAGCATTTTAAGTTCGGTTTCAAGGTCAAGCCCGTACCCTGATTTGATTTCAATGGTGGTGGTTCCCTGATCAAGCATGGTCCTGATCCGTTTTGAGGCAAGGTTGAACAATTCATCTTCTGTTGCTTTTCTTGTGGCCTTTACAGTGGAAGAAATGCCTCCTCCCTGTTTTGAAATTGTTTCATAGCTTATGCCGTTGAGCCTTTGCTCAAATTCATCAGTTCTTGACCCTGCCCATACAAGATGGGTATGGCAGTCAACAAATCCGGGCAGTATCCAGCGTTTTTTGCAGTCAATCTGATGCAGGCAGCAGTCCTTCATTTTTTTTGGCAGTTCATTTTGTGGGCCCACCCATGAGATAAGATTTTTTCTTATTGCGACAGCCCCATTATCAATTGATGAAAGACCTGATCCTGCCATGGTTGCAATCCTGCAGTTGAAAAGCAGGATATCGGCCTTATCCGGTAATTGCATCTGCATTTATTTTTATTTTCCTTTCAATGATGTTGACATTCGGGATTAAATTTTATAAACACTTGTCTATACAAGTATATATATCATGTCAAGCAGATTTTTTGACAACCCCAGAGATACCGGGAAATTTTATGGCACAAAATACCCAGACATTTGCATTATACGAGAAAATCAAGAAAAGTGTTTTAAAGGATATTGAATCAGGCAGACTGAAACCTGATGATAAGATACCTTCTGAAACCCGGCTTGCAAGGAAGTTCAATGCATCAAGAATGACTGCCAACCGCGCTCTTAAAGAGCTGACAGAGGAGGGAAGAATTGTCAGGGTACAGGGAGTGGGTTCATTTGTGGCAAGGCCCAAACCTGATGCAGCCCTGCTTGAAATCAAGAGTATTGCAGGGGAAATTGCAGACTGGGGCGGGGTGCATTCTTCAAAGGTGCTGGTTTTAAAAGAAGAGATCCCTGATGCTGAAATTGCCGGCAGAATGAATCTTGCACAGGGCAGCACTGTTTTCCACTCAATCATTGTTCACATGGACAGAGGGCTTCCTGTTCAGTATTCGGAGCGTTTTATCAATCCTGAGATTGCTCCTGGTTATCTTGACCAGGATTTCACCAGGATCACCCCAAGTGATTATCTTCTTGAACAGGCTCCGGTACAGGAAGCTGAACATGTCATAGAGGCTGTTACATGCCCTGATCACATACGCAGGGCATTGAAGATCCCGCGTCATGAGCCCTGTATATCCCTTACCAGACGGACATGGTCATTTGATATGGTGGCAACATACAATATCATGATTTCTCCTGGTTCGCGTTATAAATTAATTGGTAAATTCATGAGAGGATAGAGCAATGGAACAGAAAATTGTCCTTAATGGAAAGGATTTTCAACTGGATGATCTTGTAAAAATTGCAAGATATGGGGCAAAGGTAGAAATTGCCGACGAATCTGTGTCAGGAATAAACAATGCAAGAAAGCTTGTTAATCAATGGGTCAGAAACGGGGAACGAATCTATGGAGTGACAACAGGATTTGGAGCCCTGTCCGAGGTTGCCATCTGTTTTGATGATACAAAAAAACTTCAGAAAAATATTCTGTTAAGCCATGCTGCCGGAATCGGCAAACCTGTTGACAGGGAAGTGGTAAGGGCAATGATGGCCTTGAGAATCAATGATTTCTGCCGCGGCAATTCCGGGCTCAGGCTTGAAACCATTGAAAAACTTGTACAGGTTCTGAATGCAGATATTATCCCTGTTGTTCCTGAAAAAGGCTCTGTGGGAGCAAGCGGAGACCTTGTCCCCATGGCTCACCTTGCCCTTGTACTGATAGGAGAGGGCAATGCAAGCGTTGATGGAAAAATCATGCCTGCTGTAAAGGCTTTAAAGGAAAAAGCTATTGAACCCCTTGAACTGGAAGCAGGCGAAGGGCTTGCCCTGATAAACGGAACCCAGTTCATGATAGCTTTAGGCTGTCTTGTTCTGCATGATGCATTAAACCTTTGCAAGCATGCTGATATTGCAGCCAGCATGAGCCTTGAAACCCTCATGGGAACAAGAACCGCCTTTGATCCTAGGATTCACATGGCAAGACCCCATGCAGGCCAGATCATGGCAGCGGACAATATGCTGCGAATTACTGAAAACTCAGAAATAATTTCTTCTCACAGAGACTGTTCCAGGGTACAGGATGCCTATACCCTGCGCTGTTCTCCGCAGGTTCATGGAGCCTCATGGGATGCATTTGCCTATGTGGACAGGGTGATAAAGGTTGAGATGAATTCGTCCACTGAAAATCCCCTTATTTTTTCCGATTCAGAACAATTTTTGTCAGGCGGTAATTTTCATGGACAGCCCCTTGCCCTTGCCTGTGATTTTCTTGCCATTGCCATTGCCGAACTTGCCAATATTTCAGAGCGCAGGATCGAAAGGCTTGTAAATCCACAGCTTTCAGGACTTCCTGCCTTTCTCATAGAAGATGGCGGACTTAATTCCGGGTTCATGATTGCCCAGTATGCAGCAGCTTCCCTTGTTTCGGAAAACAAGGTGCTTGCCCATCCTGCCTCAGTGGATTCAATTCCCACCTCTGCCAACAAGGAAGACCATGTTTCAATGGGTTCCATTGCAGCAAGAAAATGCCGCAGCATTCTTTCCAACACAGAGGATGTAATTGCCATAGAACTCATGTGCGGAGCTCAGGGTATCGATCTTTTCACAAACATGAAAGCAGGGGACGGCACTCTTGCCGCATACAGGGAAATCAGAAAACATGTGGTATACATGAAGGAAGACAGGTTTCTTTCTGAAGATATTGCAAAGGTTAAAAAACTTCTGGAAAGCGGAAATATTGTGCGGGCAGTTGAGAAAAAAGTGGGTAAATTATATTGATCAGTCGGTAATGTGCATGATCATGAAAGTTTGACAAGCTTCAGATTGCCCCAGAGACCGATGTGATCGCCCTTGATGACTACAATCCCCCTGACGCCGGGTATGGATTTTATTGTATCAATGGCCTTTTGTATGTCTGAAGGGTGTTTTATCATATTGCCCAGTGCTGTAGCAGCAGCATCGGCAAGGGAGCATGAATCTGCCATTACACTTGCTGCATCAGCCGTTCCAAGGCTTTTTGAGTGGCCCAGGGTGCCTGAAGATGTACACATTCCATATGCGCCTGTCTGTGCCTTTACCCTGATTCCGGTTGTCATGCTGAAGGGGGAATCTTTGGCATAGATGCTGAACACTGTGTCACTGTCTGATTTTATGAAAATATCGCCTCCGTTTTCCACCACAATTTCCCTTGAATATTCAAGCAGAGCCCTGCCTGTATATTCTGCAACAGCTCCTGCCACGGCAGCCATGGGGCCCACCTTTGCCAGCCTGCCTGCTTCAAGCATGTCAGATATGATTGCAGGGCAGGGCCCTGGATCGGAAAGAGGCACAAGCGAACCTGCAAATTCAGGCCATGACTGTATGATATTTTCAATATGGTTTCTGCATTCAAGAACTGCTCTGACTGCTTTTGCAGAAAGATCCGTTTCTGCCTGAATGTTCAGATTGGTCTGCTTTACAGTAACTTCAAAGGAAACAAGACCTTTTTTATTGTGCATGCTGCGATATGTGCGGTTTTCAAACATTTTCAACCGGTGTGGGCCTCATATGTTCCGGAGCCTGGCTGATGAAATAGGAATCAGTCATGCCTGAGATATAATCCCTGACAATCTCCGGGCCGGACATGGCCTGTCTGTATTCATCTGACATTCCATTTAAAAAATCTGTAAAGATGACACTTGTTTCCTCTTCTTTTTCAATGGCAGTCATGTATTTTTCAAACAGGAAGCTGAAAATATCCCTGATTGAGGACAGATGCTTCTTGATGACTGGATTTTTATATATGAATCTGTAATTGAAGGCTTTAAGTTCCCTGAGTGCTGAAGCTGTTTTTTCTGAAAAACAGATAAAGGGTTTTCCAAGACTGCTGGAAATAAGGTCTGTTACAAGACTGAACACAATGGTTCCATTGGTCTGTCCAAGCCTGTGTCCGCAGGTTTCAGGAATATCATGACGTCTGACAATGCCCAGGCGTATGGCATCTTCAAGATCTCGGCCTATATAGCTTATGGTGTCTGCCATTCTTACCACGCATCCCTCCATTGTCATTGGAACTGCATCGCAGATTTTTTGATTCTTCATATTTTGAACAAGGGTGTCAAATTCTTTGAAAGTCCTTGTTTTGATGGGAACAAGTTTTGTCGAATGGGCTTCTCCGTTATGACATACAATTGCATCAAGGGTCTGAAGGGCAAGATTCCAGCCTTTTCCGTTTTTTTCTATTCTGTCAAGAAGCTGGATACTCTGAAGGTTATGATGGAAAAAACCTGCACCGCAGGCATGGGTGAGTTCTGAAAGAAATCTCTCTCCATCATGGCCGAATGGGGGGTGTCCTATATCATGTCCAAGGCTTGCAGCTTCAATCAGGTCTTCGTTCAGACCAAGATAGCGGCCTATGGTTCTTGCTATTCTTGAAACAAGGTTGACATGAATTATCCTGTGGGTCAGGTGATCATTGCTGATCATTGAAAAAACCTGGGTTTTGTCAATGTAGCGGGTAAAGGCAAGGGAATTTAAAATTCTGTCAGCATCTGTGGCAAAGGCCTGCCTGTAGTCGTATTCCTTAAATTTTTCCTTATGACGGCGTACAGCGCTGTGGCTTAAGCATGCCAGGGAACAAAGATGGCTTTCTTCTCTGGTGTTGAGAAGTTCTTTAAGTTCCCCGGCTTTTTCAAAATTATCATTCAAAAGTATTTTTCTATAATTGTTTGATTATATTTTCCACAATTTTGTCAAATGCTTTTGTAAATTCAGTATCTTCTTCCTTGAACATGAGAGGGGAACCTTTGTCGCCGGATTCGACAACCCTTGTGTCAAAGGGAAGAGAGCCAAGAAATGTAAGTCCCTGTGCCTTTGCTGTTTTTTCTCCGCCGCCTGAACTGAAAAGCTCGATTGGCTCGTTGCAGTGCGGGCATCTGAATCCTGCCATATTTTCAACAATACCAAGGGTTTTTAAGTGTACAGTCTTGCAGAAGGAAATGGATTTTCTGATATCTGCAAGTGCAACTTCCTGGGGTGTTGTCACAACAACGCCAAGGGCTTCGGGTATGGTCTGCACAACAGTAAGAGGCTCGTCCCCTGTGCCCGGAGGCGCATCAATGATCAGAAAATCAAGCTCACCCCAGTCAACGGAACTAACAAATTGTTTGATCATGCCGGTTTTGGCCGGGCCGCGCCAGATTATGGCCTGATCCTTGTCCTGCATGAGGGCCTGAACTGAAACGACCTTGAGGTTTTCATTGATTTTTTTGGGAAGCAGAAGCTGTTTTTCTGAAATGTCCAGCAGTTCGGTCATTCCAAACATCTGTGCAATGGAAGGGCCATGAACATCAACATCCATAAGACCGGTTTTATACCCCTTTTTTGAAAGGGCTGCTGCAAGGTTGGCTGATACACTGCTTTTTCCAACCCCGCCCTTGCCGCTTAATACAAAAATTTTATGCTTTATTTTTGAAAGGGATGCCTTTATGGCTGCTTCTTCCTGTTTCTGCCTTGCTGCCATGTCGTTATTGGCCTGGGATGGACAGGTACTCCCTTTTTTTGCGCTGTCAACACTGTCATGAATCATTTTATAACATCTCCTTTGAGAAATATGGTTGATAAATCATCTAAATAATGATCATTATTTGGATCGTGTCAATTGAAATACAGGTTTTTTTATGGGAGGATTGACAATGAAATTATCCATGTTCAGATCAAGTTTTCTGCCGGTTCTGTCTTCCAGTCTCAATTTTACCGGGATATAATTTTTTTCTGTGTGCCTGTACTTTATTATGCGTATCTCATATAAAAGAATGCCTGTTCCGCCAAGGGTTCTGATAAAATCTGGAAGCCTGTTCCGGCTGAAATGAATCTCCTGATACTGTGAACTGTGCGAATTTTTTGTGTGAACCGTGGAAAATGAGGTGTCGTCAGGCAGAAAATAGGCATCATCAAAATTTTTTACAGGCAGGCGGCCTGCCAGTATCAATACAAGTTCTGACAGCCTGACCGGAACTTTTATATATTTTTCCATGTCAGGGTTTTCAGAATATGAAGTATAGGTGCGATGATTTCCTGTATGGGAAACAAAGCTTAATCTGGTTCCGTCCGATACAATGGTTTCGGCAGGGATACCTGAAACAAGAAAGGTTATTCTTATCCTGTCGGGGATCATGGCTGCCCATGCAAACCTGAATGTTTTTACATTGCCGTTATCACAAAGACGTGCCGTACCTGTACCCTTGCTTGAAACTATGGTGTGGTTCAGAATATGGGCTGACATGGCAAGATTAAAAGCCTTTGTGTCCATGACAGGGTTAACGGGAGGTCTTGTGTGAACACATCCTGAAACAACCCAGGCAAGAAAAATTATATATACAATTTGGGCAGATATTGATTTATGAATCATTCAGGTCTTTTTGAAGTAATTTGATTTTATGTTTTAATTCAATCATCTTTTTTCTGTTTTTATTTTTCAGGCTTTCAAGTGCTTTTATATAGGTTTCAAGAGCCTTTTTTTTCTGACCTGATTTTTTATATGCATCTGCCAGATGCTCGGCAATTGTCGGGTCAAAAGAAGTCAGGTCAGCAGCTTTTTCAAGATATCTGACAGCCTGATCCAGATTTCCCCTTTTATAATAAACCCAGCCCAGGCTGTCGGTGATATATCCGTCATCAGGCCGTATTGCAATGGCCTTTTTTAAAAGCATCAATGCCTTGTCAAGCCTGATTCCAAGCTCTGCATAGGAATATCCAAGGTAGTTCAGCGCGCTGGCATTTTCCGGATCAATTTTTATGACCTGCTTCATTGTATTAAAACATTGGTCACGCAGTCCGGCCTTGTCCTGGACAACTCCCAGCCTGAAGAGCAGTGCCGTATTTTCAGGTGAATTGGCAAGCCCGCGCTTCAGCAGTGAAACAGCCTTGTCATAGTTGTGATTTTCTTCATAAAACGATGCAAGATAGGTCAGTATATCAATATCTTTTGGAAACAGCCTTGTCTTGTCCTCAAGAAAATTGATTGCAGTTGAAATTTTCCCAAGCTGTCTGTAAAGCATGGCCGTGCTGAGAATTGCCCTCTTGTACCGGGGATGATCAGGTTTGACCTTAAGGTAATGGGTGATGGCTTTTTTATATTCCTTTGCAGCCTCAAGGGCTATGGCTGTAAAAAAGTTCAGGGTTGAATTGTCAGGATCTGATTTCAGCATGCCGGAAAACACGATAACAGCATCTTTGTATTTTCTGGCTGTTATATATTCATCAAAAGCTGTTGTGACAAGCCTTGAATCTGAGCTGATATCCCGGGCAAGCTCTCTGAAAACAGCCTGTGCCTTTTTTTTATGGCCTGCCTTGTATTCATACAGGGCCATTCCCAGTCTTGCCCTGTAATTGCCTGGGTCCAGCTCAAGTATTTCCCCATAGGTTTTAAGAATGTTTGCACACATGTCACTGGACTGCGGGGCAGCCTGGTAGATTTTGATCAGTTGAAATCTTGGCTCCATAAGGTCGGGTGCAAGTTCAATTGTTTTTATAAACTGCTGTTTTGCAGCATTGTATTTTTTTTCAGCAAGCAGGGCTGTGCCAAGATAAAATCTTGCGACATAATAATCCGGAAACTGGCCAGTCATTTTTTTAAATAATTTTAATGCCCTGTCATTTTCTCCAGCTTTCATGTAAATCCTGCCAAGACGCAGAAAACTCTCCCTGCTGTCAGGGTCAAGTTTTATTATACTGTTCAGGATTTTAATGAGCCTGTCCTTATTCATTGAATCTTTTTCAAGATGGATGATCAGCCTCAGGGCATCGGCATTGTCCGGGGATATTTGGGCAAGATGTTCTGCTGCGCTGACTGCCCTGGCTTTCTGATGGGTTTTTATGTATAGATTGACAAGATCCCTTGTGAGGATAAAGGAACCAGGATCCTCTGCAATGGCTTTTTTAAGTGATTGCTCTGCCTTGTCAATTTCATTGTCTTTTATGTAAAACCTTGCCTCAAGATAATAGTAGGCAGAAGACAGGTCAGTCTGTGTTTTTTTGTGCTCTGCCGGTCTGACAGAAGGTTTCAGGTTATGCCCGGAAGGAATACACCCTGATGCAATGAAGCCTGTAATCAGAAAGGCAAGAACATAAATAAAATTTTTCATATCTTAAATCACCTTTGACAATACGCTTAAGCTGCCGGGCTGTCATCTGCTGTGGTCATACATGTCAAAATCAGGCATGTCCTTTTTGAAATAAGCCTTCATTTTTTTTATTATATTATTTTCTATCTGCCTTACACGTTCACGGGAGATATTGTATTCTTCACCGATTTCCTGAAGAGTCTGGGGTGAATCGGAAAAGATTCTTCTGTTGAATATGTCAAGCTCCCGGTCATTCAGGGTTTTTTTGAATTCATTTATCTTGGTGTGAAGAATGTCTTCAATTTCCTTTTTGGCAACCCTGTCTTCAGATGAATCAGTATCAACATTGATAAATTCGATTCTTTCCGTGTTTGAATCGTTTTTCAGGGGCTCATCAAGGCTTAAATCCCAGTTGTCAAGCCTTTGATCCATATCAATGACTTCTTTTTCCGTTACTCCGAGTCTCTGGGATAAAAGCTTGGGCTTGGGATCAAATCCCTGTTCAATGAGTTGACGTTTCTCTTTTTTCAGCCTGAAAAACAGTTTGCGCTGACCCTGGGTCGTCCCTATCTTGACCATGCGCCAGTTGTCCATGATAAATTTGAGTATGTATGCTTTTATCCAGAATGAAGCATAATATGAAAATTTGACATTTTTATAGGGATTGAATTTCTTGACAGCCTGTACAAGGCCTATATTGCCTTCCTGAATGAGATCCAGAAGATTCTGCATCCAGATTCTCTGAAATTCCAGGGCAATCTTGACCACCAGACGCAGATTTGATGTGGTCATGATATATGCAGCCTCCTGGTCTCCTTCTTCCTGGATGCGTTTTCCAAGTTCGATTTCCTGTTCCCTTGTGAGCAGTTTGTATCTGCTTATCTCATTGAGATATGCCTGAACCGGATCAGCCTTAACAAGCGCTTTTGTGCCTGAAGAAGCCTCCTTGCGGACCGGGGCCAGAAAATCTTTTCTGGTAAGTTTTTCCGGTACTGTGGTTTTTGGGATAATTTCTTTTTTCATTAAATACGCCTTAAGATATTTTTCATAAAAGAGAAGTATATCATTATCATTATAATGTTAAAAGCAATATTTCATGGTAAAAAATATGGGCGAGGTTGAATTTTTTGTGGACAAGGCGCAGAATATCTGATAAAAGACCATTTTGTTTGTGCGCCTGTAGCTCAGCTGGATAGAGCAACGGACTTCTAATCCGTAGGCCGCAGGTTCGAATCCTGCCAGGCGTACCATAATCCTTATGAAAAATTTTCAGTTATTTTATCGCTTATTTCAGTTGCAGGACGGGGTGATACTATTTTTCCTGCCATTCAGGAGTTCTTTTTTCAAAAAATGCCCTGACTCCTTCCTTTGCATCACTGCTTGTGCAAAGACGGGCAAAGGCTTCATTCATGTAAGCAAATTTTGCATCATAATGCATGTCTTCGCTTCTGTAAAATGCTGTTTTTGCGATCTGAACGGCAACAGGGCTTTTGGCGGCAAGTTGACCGGCCCAGTTAAGAGCTTCTGTTTCCAGGTCTTCATCAGGGACAATTTTATTTATTAACCCAAGGGACAGGGCTTCATCAGCTTTGATAAGATCTCCATACATAAGGAGCTCAAGGGCTTTTTTGCGCCCCACGCATTTTGCAACCGGAATTACAGGTCCTATGCAGTTTAATCCCACATTGATCGCTGTAAGGCCCATGCGGATTTTTTCAGAGGCAATTGTAAGGTCTGATGCCGCCACGAGGCCCATGCCGTTTGCCACAGCCACTCCATGCACCTGGGTTATAACAGGTTTTTTCAGTTTTGAGATTGTAACAAGGGGGCTTTCCATTTTTTCTATCCATTCCCTGTATTCAAGGGCGGTTTTCCCTTCAAGCTCATTGACATCAATGCCTGCGCAGAATGCCCTGCCTGCCCCTTTTATTAAAATCACACGTATTTTTGTGTCCTGATCAAGCTGTATCAGGGCCTGGTTCAGTTCTGCAGCCATGATACTGCTGAATGTATTCAAGCTTTCAGGGCGGTTCAGGGTTATAACAGCAACATGGGTGTTGTGGATCTCAAGAATGAGTTCTTCAAATTTCATGACATGGTCTCCTCGTGTTTTTGGGTCTGTCCTGGATTTATATATCCTTTTTTTTCTGCGATCATGTCAAGATGTATTGTTGCGATCTGTTCAAGGGGAGGATAAAATATCCTGTCCATCTGCCTTAGGTCAACCATTTTGATGTAGGTGCGGCACCTGTCGCATAGATTGACCCTGTATTCCTTTTCCTCCTCATTGAAAAAATAGTGCTGGGACTGCTGATCATTGTTTCCGCAGAAAACGCAGCCCATTCTTGCTGTTTTCCATTCATGGCTGCAAAAACAGCATTTCAGGTGGCGGGTTCCATCCTGGTCAAGAAAAGCCAGGTCAGGCAGGTTGCCGCAGACAGGGCAGTATCCCTTCTGAAAATCAGGGTTTTTATCAAGATAGGTCTCAAGCTGCATTGCACATGTTCTGATGGCAGGGGCAATGCTTGTGTAACCGAAAAAAACAAGATCTTTTTCAGAAATATCAAAGGATTGAGCAAGTTCATGAAGTGTTTGATCATGAGTTTTTATAATTGCTTCAAATAAAGTTTCCAGACCCAGGGAGCCGTCATTAAATTTTTTTTTGAGAATCTGGGCACTGGAAGACAGGCCAGGTGCAAAATTGCAGGCCAGACCACAGACCTGATCAAATAACTCTTCACCGGCCTTTATGTCATATGCAAACTGGGACTGATCAATCAAAGGCATTTCATTTTTCTGTTTTATTTTTAAAAGATCCGCATCAATGAGAATGGGAGGAATTGATATCTCCCTGCGGTTCAGTTCCTGGGCTGTAAATACCCGTGTATAAAAATCAAGGACAGATTCATAGGCAGGTCTTGTTTTTTTTATCGTATCAGAAGCATTCTGCATTTGTTCAACGCTTGTCATATCTTTGTGTCCTTTTAAAAAGGCCCGGGAAAAAAAATGATTTCCCGGGCGCACTGGTTATGGGTGAATTTATACCTGCATCATCCTGGCAAATGGCCCCAGCATTCTGCGCAAAGCCACGCTTCTGCTGATTTTGACTGAGCCATTGTCTGCAACGGCATATCTGGAATAAAGGTCAGGATCAAATCCCACAAGATAAATTACATTAACTTCTTCCGGGTTTAAAAGCCTTGCCTTTGGGAATTTTTTCCTGACTTCTGCCAGCCGTCTGCCGGCAAGCTCAAGGATTTCGTCCCTGTCGCCAAACTGCATTGCACCTGTCGGGCATGCTGTAACGCAGGCAGGCTTAAGCCCGTTGTGGACTCTGTCATTGCACATGTCGCATTTTGCAAGGGTGCCGTCAGGAGCTTTTCTTGGAATATTATAGGGGCATGATCCCATGATTTCGTCAGCATCAAGTTTTTTGGTCTGTTTTGTATATTGAACAGCCCCTGTTTCTTCATCCCTGTAAATTGCATTTTTGTCAAATGCGGTTTCAAGGCATGGGGCGTCAATGCAGTGCCTGCACTGGTCGGCAAAGAAAAGCCATTCAAGTTTGCCGTTTATTACCTGTTCATTCATTCTGACAAGTTTATATGTATTGAATGAAAGATCCTGGGGGTTCTGGTATGTTCCCATATTTCTGGTTTTTTCGGCAGGCAGGTTATGCCATTGCTTGCATGCAACCTGGCATCCTCTGCATCCGGTACAGATGGTCGTATCTATCAGAATTGATTTTGGCATTATTCATCACCTCCTTTAAAGCTTGGTTACATTGACCATAAAGGCCTTGGTTTCAGGAATCCTGGTATTGGGATCTCCTGCCGGAGGCGTCAGAAGATTTGCGCTTCCCTCTGTCCCTTCAGCAGGCCATCTCCAGCCGTAATGCCATGGAAGACCTACCTGGTGAATGGTTTTCTGTCCGGTTGTAAAAGGCTTGAAACGCCTTGTCACAATGGCTGTGCATTCTATGGCAGCTCTTATGCTTGTTACCCTGACCTTTTCCCCGTTTTTGATTCCGCGCATTTTTGCCAGTTCCTCGCTCATTTCAACGAACATTTCCGGCTGCAGTTCCATGAGCCACGGCTGCGGGCGGGTCATGACACCTGTCTGCCAGTGCTCTGATACCCTGTATGTGGTTCCTACAAACGGAAAGCGGGGATCGCATGATGCATGTGCATCAATGTCTGTATTATATACCACGGCTGTGGGATTGAGCCTGTGCGGGTTCAAAAGGTTCTTTTCCACAGGTCCTTCAAGAGGCTCATAGTGTTCAGGGAAGGGACCGTCAGCACGTCCGGGGCCGAAGATCTGGCCGTGACCGTGTTTTCGCATGATAAAGGGATATTTTGAATCGCTGCGTTTTGTCCCGTCCGGATTTTCCATGGGATACCATCCGCCGTCAGGCACATCTCCTATCCATTTTTTTGATACATATTTGCCGCCTTGTTCCTTTCCGGCAAATTTGATCACCCAGTCTTTCTTGTCCCAGGGACGGCCCTTGGGGTCAACTGAAGCACGGTTGTATATGATTCTTCTGTTGACAGGCCAGCACCATGCAAATTCAGGATAAAGCCCGATATTGTTCGGAGCATCTTTCTGGCTTCTCCTTGCAGCCATATTGCCCTTTTCCGTGTATGAATTGCAGTACAGCCAGTTGCCTGATGATGTTGAGCCGTCTGCCTGAAGCCATGCAAAGCTTGGAACAAGTGTGCCTTTTCTGCACAGCTTGCCTTTAACCTTGACATCCTTTGTGAAATATCCGTTTATTTCCCTGGCAACCTTGTGGGCATCATAGTTCCCATTGGTTTCATAATCCCATTTCAGGTTCAATATGGGCTCCTGAAACACGCCGCCTGAAGTTTTGTAAAGGCTTTTTATCCTCCGGCCAAGCTCCATTATGATATCTCCGTCCGGACGGCTGTTGCCAAGGGGCTCAGGGCCTTTATACCGCCACTGCATCCATCTGCCTGAATTGGTGATGGAGCCTTCTTTTTCAACTGATACGGCAGCAGGGAGCATGAAAACCTCTGTCCTTATTTTGGAAGGATCTTTGCCAGGGCCTTTCCAGAATGACCCGGTTTCATTGTCAAATATATTGACATTGACGAGCCAGTCCAGTTTTTCCATGGCCTTTCTGACCTTGGATGCATTGGAGCCTGAGCAGGCAGGGTTCTGGCCCCATGCGAAAAAGCCTTTGATTTTGCCCTTGTACATTTCATCAAACAGGTCAAACCATGAGTAGGCCTTGCCGTCATCAACCTTTGGCAGCCAGTTGTACCCGAACTGGTTTGATTTTGTTGCAGCATCTGCAAAAAATGATTTCAGCAGGCTTACTGAATACTTGGGATAATTGCTCCACCAGTTGGCTGACATGGGATCATTGCTTGAAGGCGTCCATTTTGCATTGTATGCATCAAGGCTTGTGTTTGACGCACGCGGGGTTTTAAGATACCCGGGAAGAATATGCCATAAAAGACAATGATCGGTTGAACCCTGGACATTGGATTCACCTCTCAATGCATTGACTCCTCCGCCTGCAACTCCCATATTACCGAGCAGCAGCTGGATCATGGCCATTGAACGTATGTTCTGGGTTCCCACTGTATGCTGTGTCCATCCCATTGCATACATTATGGTTCCTGCCTTTCCCCTCTTGCCTGTTGCAGCAAAGGTGGAATAAACCTTTACAAGATCTGATTTTGAAGTTCCTGTTATTTTTGAAACAGTGTCAAGGTCATATCTGCTGTAATGCTTTTTCATCAACTGGAAAACACAGCGTTCATGCCTGAGTGTGCGGTCCATTTTCGGGACCCCGTGTGCATCCATTTCAAAGGCCC
The DNA here is from genome assembly GCA_964408295.1 of uncultured Desulfobacula sp. GTDB lineage: Bacteria > Desulfobacterota > Desulfobacteria > Desulfobacterales > Desulfobacteraceae > Desulfobacula. The sequence continues at coordinate 22,001 of CAYOYY010000002.1, forward strand.
ATTTTGACTTGTCATAGCTTCCCATTGAAGGGCCTTTGTCATTTTTTTTATAACCTGAAAAAAGCCCGTCCCTGAATCCATAGGCCTTGCCCACAATAAAGGGAGCATTGGTGTATGCTGCCGTGTATTCCCTGTTATAAAGGTTGTTGTCCAGAATATACTTGATCATGCCGCCCAAAAAGGCAATATCAGTGCCTGATCTTAAATGTGCATAAAGATCTGCCTTGGATGAGGTTCTGGTAAACCTTGGATCCACGCTTATGAGCTTGGCGCCCTTTGCCTGGGCCTGGGTTACATATTTAAAAGAGATGGGATGATTTTCAGCAGCATTGCTGCCCATGATCAGAATGCAGTCACTGTTTTTAATATCAATCCAGTGATTGGTCATTGCACCGCGTCCAAACGACTCTGCCAGAGCCGCTACAGTTGCGCTGTGTCAGATCCTGGCCTGATGTTCAATATAAACAAGCCCAAGCGACCTCATCAATGTCTGGTAGATCCAGCATTCTTCGTTGTCCATTGCAGCAGATCCCACAGAAGCAATACTTGTGGTTCTGTTTACGGTCTGACCCTTTGCATTGGTTTTTTCAAAATTCATGTCACGGGTCTTTTTCACCCGTTCCGCGATTTTTTCAAGTGCCCAGTCCCATGAAACCTTCTGCCATTTGTCAGAATATGGCGCTCTGTACATGGGTTCTGTAAGCCGGTTGGTATTTTCCGCAAGCTGTTTCAGGGCAGAACCCTTTGAACACAGAGATCCGCGGCTGATGACATGATCCGGGTCTCCTTCAATATTGATTACCCTGCCGTCTCCTTGTTTGCTGGTGTGCACTATTGCACCACAGCCCACTGCGCAGTAACAGCATATGGTTGTGGTTTCCCTGGCATACCTTGTCTTGAGCATGCCGGCATGTGATCTGACCGGCTCAAGATCAAACCCCAGCCCGCTGACGGCAAGCCCGGCAGCAGTTGCCCCGGAAATTTTGATAAAATCCCGTCTGTTAAGTTTCATCTGAGAATGCCTCCTTTATAATTGTTGATTTTTTGCCTGTATCACCTGTGGTGAACTCCCTGGCTTATAAATGAGCCATATCACAGGTCAGGTTACAAAAAGGTTACAGACTTAAAACACAGGCTTCCTGCCATATGCAGCACAGTTTTTTTATTCTGTTGTGAAATATAGTGCAAATTGTGATATTTCATCATCGATCGATGTTCCAGACCGCCAGATCAAGTGAAATTCCATGAGGCTGTGGCCTGATATCAGGGCAGGTCAGATTTTTTTAAGGAACACCACGCAGGCTTGCACGGTTTTTGCTCTTTGAAATTTAAAAACAGGTAAAGGTGAAAGCACATGGATCATTGTGCTTTTGGCAAAAGGAGATGAGGATTATGAGAATGAAATGTTCTGTATTATGTTTATTTTTCTGTATATTCGCATCTTCTGCTCTGGCAGTGGAAACAGGCAGACATGAAACTGTAGCAGCCATGTTTGTTCATGCATCTGTTGCAGGAAATCAGATGTCCATATCCTATTATGGACTGCCTGACAATGGAAGGCATTCTGTGTATAAAGATACATGGCTTCCAATGGCACTTGTGGTCTTAAAATATATCCGGCTGAGCAGTTCAGGAACAGATACAGGGCCGGCAGGTAAAGAGCAGGGCCCGGCCTTTGGTGTGACAAGTTCGTTTTTAAATCAATACCTTGGTGATAAAATGCAACTGGAGTTTCAGGCAGATCCCCGAAAAAGATCAGGGGCTCTTGTTCTTAAGATCGGGCTTTGACATCATATTCTCCCGTCAGCTTTTCTCAAATATCGCACTTCAGAAAAAACAGGCCATATGGGTCAGAATTTTTATATGCTTTTTTTTGATGAAAAAAGTGTTGCATTTTTTCATCAGGTATGAAACAAAGAAATACAGGTAACAGGATTCTTGAATTTCAGGGAAGGTTTTTATGGAATACAACAGGGTTGATGCATTGCTTAAAAGAGTTCTTGATGCAACGGGAATGGGTTCTCAGTCTGAACTTGCAAGGGAGCTTGGAATAAACCGTTCCGGAATTACCCATGCCAGAAACAGCAACAGGATTCCTGATAAATGGATAGTTAAGCTGTACAGAAAATTCGGCTTTAATCCGGGGTGGCTTGAATCAGGGACAGGTAATATGTTTGTCCATGCTTCTTCCGGCTCTGACCGTAATTTCAGATTTATTCCAAAGGTGGCAGCAAGGCTTTCCGCCGGCACAGGCTCGTTTGAATGCAGTGATGATGTAACAGATTATCTGTCGTTTGAAGCAGGGTGGCTTGCTTCAAAGGGCTCTGCAAAGGATATGGTTGCCATGGAAGTTTTCGGGCAGAGCATGGAACCTGTGATAAGGGAAGGTGATATTGTTCTTATTGACCAGTCACGAAAGGATATACTTGCAGGGGCAATCTATGCTGTAGGTATTGAGGATACCATATTGATCAAAAGGCTGGAAAAGCATCCTGACAGGCTGGTTCTTTGCAGTGATAACAAGGATTATGATCCGATTTTTCTTGAAAAACATGATACAGAAAAGGTCAGAATCATAGGGAAGGTGATCTGGAGCTGCCGCGAATACCGGTGAGTTAAATTTTTTTATTTATATTGTTTAGTTTTTTCAACAAAATGTGAAAAATTTCAAATCAGGGAGAATAAAAATGCAACATTGTTTAAAACCGCCAATATACAGAAATATCATTATCTCAATTACCGGAATCATCTGGGTTGCAGGGCTTCTTGCAGCGGGCAGCGACAGCCCTTATATGCCATGGGTCAATATCGGAGGCCTGGGCGTTTTCTGGGGATGCAGTATCATGCTTTCAAGATTGCTGAGGCCGGTTCAGGTGAAAAAAGCTGCAAAGAAAAAACCTTATTGTTTTTCATTCAGAAAATTTGATTTTTCCTTGTCATTGAGACCAAAAACAAATATTGAGAAGAATATTGTTTTAATGGACAAGGATTTTTGTGGACAGGGATTTTAAAGACAGGGAAAATAACAGGGTCAGTCTTGTTCTTGCGATATTGCAGCATATTAAAGCTTTGCTGAATGATAAGAAAGAAGAACAGGCACTGATCAGGGAAGTCTGTGATTTTCTGGTGAAAAATCATGGATATGATGCAGTATGCATAGGCCTGACAGGTAAAGGAAACAATATCGAAAAAACTGCTGTTTCCGGTTTTTCAGGGGCTTTTGCAAGATTTCTGAGTCGCGAGTGTGCCTGCAGTTTTTATAAAATGGTTTTTCCTGGCAGGCAGAACCCTGCAAAAAAAGACTCAGACCTGGATTATTTCCGCAGTTTCTGTTTTTTTCCTGAAAATGATTCTGACAGAGTGGTCTGGGCTTTCCGCCTTGAATGCGCAGGCAGTGCCTTGGGATTTATGGCCTTGTCCATGCCGTGGGACTGTGATGAAACGGAAAAAAAGATTCTTAAAACTGTGTGTGATGATATTGCTGCTGGAATTTACAGGTTGAGGCTTGAGAATTTTCAGAAAAATTTCAGCCCCGGGGCAGTCGGTGAAAATACAGGTATAGTGGATATGGCCCGTTTCAGGGAAATGCAGGATTTCCTGAGAATTGAGGATAAAATGACATCCCTTGGAAGAGTCACTGCGGGCATAGTCCATGAAATACGCAATCCTCTTTCCGGAATTTATATTTATCTTAAGGCGCTTAAAAATATCTGCACCAGGAAGAATCAGGCTGCCCAGACATTGCAGGTCATCGGCAAGATTGAGCTTGCAGCATATAAAATCGAATCCATTGTCAAGCGGGTCATGGATTTTGCCAGACCAGGCAGTCCAAGATTTGTCAGAGTGTGCCTCAATGATTATATTGAAGAGGCAACTCAACTCACCCGCGTTGCACTCAGGAAAAATGCAGTCAAATTTGAACAGCATCTTGATCCTGACCTTCCCGAATGCCATGCAGACCCTCACCTCATTGAACAGGTTGTGCTGAACCTTATAACAAATGCCGGGGAAGCCATGAAAAATTTTAAAGGTAAAAAACGCATTATTCTTAAAACCTTTGCAGATGATGACCATGTTTTCATAAGTGTCAGCGATACCGGGCCCGGGATTCCCTTTTCAAGGAAAAATAAAATTTTTGATCCTTTTTTTACCACAAAATCAGACAGTGCAGGTATAGGACTTAGCATATGCCATAGAATAATAAGTGATCACGGCGGGGCATTGAGGCTACATACATCGGAAGATCAGGGAGCCTGTTTTGTGATCGAACTTCCGATTGAAAAACCACAGGAATGCAGTAAGGAGACGGCCTGATGGGATTAAGGTTTCAGATTGCAGTTGTGGATGATGAACAATTCATCACAGATGCCATTGAAATGACATTGTCAGATGAATATGACATCCATGCTTTTGAAACTGCTGAAAAGTTTTTTGAATCAATGGAAACAAAGACCCCTGATCTGGTATTGATGGATATCGGGCTTCCTGGAATGGACGGAATCCAGGCGCTTGAAGCTGTGCGGAGAAAAAATTGCGATATACCGGTAATCATGATTACTGCGTATGAAGATATCCATATGGTAATTCATTCAATGAAATCAGGGGCCTTTGATTTTATAGTTAAACCCATCAACCCGGATATTCTTGATCACACCATAAAAAAAGCAGTGTCGTCAATTTCTCTCATAAAAGAAGTCAAGATCCTTCAGGAAAAATATCTTCAGGAAAACCTGCCGTGTTTTATAGGGCAGAGCCGTAAAATTGAAAATGTAATGGATTTTATCCGCATGGTTGCAAAAAGCCCGGATACCCCTGTCATGATTCTTGGAGAAACAGGCACGGGCAAAGAGTTGATTGCAAGGGCAGTCCATGCTAGAAGCCCTGTTTTTCAGGGGCCTTTCATCCCGGTGAACTGTTCTGCATTTCCAGATGATCTGATAGAATCTGAATTGTTTGGATATGAGCCTGGCGCTTTTTCAGGAGCAAGCCGTCAGGGGAAAAAAGGAGTCATAGAGGAAGCTGACAAAGGCACGCTTTTTCTTGATGAAGTGGCAGACTTGAGCCCTGCGGGACAGGCAAAGCTTCTGAGGTTTCTGGAAAGCGGTGAATTCTATAAAATCGGCGGGACAAGAAAATATACTGTTAAAACCCGCGTGGTTTCAGCTACCAATAAAAAGATCGATCATCTTGTTGAAACCGGAAAATTCAGAAAAGATCTCTATTTCAGACTCTGTGTCGTAAAAGCTGATATTCCAGCCTTAAATGATCGAAAAGAAGATATCATTCCTCTGGCCAAGCATTTTCTGAATGAATTCAACCACAAATTTTCAAAATCTTTGAAAGGGTTTTCCAAGCAGGCAGAAGACTATCTTCTGAACCATGAATTTACAGGAAATGCACGCGAGCTTAAAAACATGATCGAGCGCGGGGTTCTTGTGACCTGCTCTGATACTCTTACACTTCGTGATCTGACCGGTATGGAAGATCAGGCTCTGCCTGAAAATCCAGGGCCTCCGGTTATATATGAGGAATTTGGTGAAGAAGGAATTGATCTTCCTTTGCTGCTTGATTCCATTGAAAAAAAATATATGTCCAGAGCCCTTTCATTGTCAAACGGCAATGAAAGCATGGCCGCAAGGCTTGTCAACATGAATCACCATACTTTCAGGTACAGGTGGAAAAGGCTTAAACTCATAGGCTGAACATTTCATCATGGGATATTATCAGGCAGGGACAGGCCCCTTTTAGCTCATGACCGACACTTGGATCAAGATCTGCCAAAAATATTTCAAACCTTTCTCATCCTTCCTGCTATTTTAAAACTCGATTATTGGAAACACCTTAAAGATCAGTCTAAATCCAGTCTGGTTTTACATTTATTGCATGACAGTTGAACTCGCCGGTTTTTTGCGCAGGGCAGTGAAGTAAAATCCAGTGCAGTGATCTGGTGGTATCATAGCAGTTAAACTGTTGCTTTCATCAAATGCCCGAAACTGCCTACCTTTAATTTGTCTGTACGGTTGCTGAAAAACCGGGAATTAATATTTTCCGGATCAAAATCTTTTACGTGTGAAAAGCCTATATCTTTAAGCTCCATGGCAAGTTGCTGCGGGTCAAAAAATGTTTGCCAGGGTTCGCCAAGGGCTGCCATTTTACGGGCCAATAAGCGGAAAACAAATCGATGGATAAAATTCTGTGAACAAGGCGGAACCGTATAATCGAATATGATCAGGCTGCCAGAAGGTGCGGATGAGGCTATATGTTTCATTGTAGTCATCACTGTTTCCCTGTTCAGATACATGGTTACACCAAGCCATGAAAAGAAGCTCGGTTCGTCTGCCTTGAAACCGGCTTCTTGTAACCGGTCTTTCAATGACTGAGTCTCAAAATCTATTGGAACAAAAGTTAGGGATTCTGGTATGGAAATATTGACAGCATTGAGTTGTTGGCGCTTCCATTCCTGTGTGGCTGGATAGTCAGTTTCAAATACTCTCAAACCTGCATCAGGGTATGGATTGCGATAGGAAAATGTATCAAGTCCAGCACCAAGGATAACATACTGACGGATACCTTGTTTAATTGCCATGGAAAGCTCATCTTCAACAAACCGGCTGCGCGCAACTACAATAGCTCGCAGATAGGAGTGCAGTCTTGTTTTGAGCTTCTGTTTTTCGGAACGGATTTCGGAAAGGCCTTGAGCGCCGATAATGCTTAATGCTATCGGATCTTCGAATATTTTGGGATTATCAAGAATCTGATGTGCTGCCCGCATCATTGCAACTTTTTTTGCAGTTAAACTGGGACTGTCCTGTTTCATAAATTTCTCCCTGTGACTGGTGTGTCCAGCAAATTATTGTGCAGTTCATGTATATCATGATTGGATATTTATTGTTTTGTTTTTAAGATTAAAGTCAAGCTTAAAAAAATCAGCCGGAAACATGGGTGCTTGTGGAATATTTAATATGTCTGTACTGATACCGGGCTAAATATGTCTTTACACTGGTGCTGAATCCTGTTAATGCACAGTTTTTAACAGGGGTTATGACCTGTATGCCGAAGATGCAGTTACTCCGGCCTGATGAAAGGAGAAACAACATGGATATAAATACAATTGCCCGTAAATGCAGGTCATCTGCTGTTACCATGGCAGCTCTGCCTGGAAAGGTTAAAGACAGGGCTCTTCTTGCCATTGCAAAGGCACTTGAAGACAATGCAGATTCTGTTTTTGCCGCAAATGAACAGGATGTTCAAAGGGCGCATAAAGACAGTCTGGGTTCTGCTCTTGTCAAACGCCTGAAATTTGATGCCTCAGGGCTTGCCCAGGTGTGCCGTGGTCTGAACGACCTTGTAAACATGGATGATCCGGTTGGCAAGATTCTTGGAACAACACAGCTTGATTCAGACCTTACTCTGTTCAGGGTCACAAGGCCCATTGGGGTGATCGGGGTTATATTTGAATCCAGACCAGATGCCCTTGTGCAGATAGCCTCCCTTTGTCTTAAAAGCGGGAATGCAGTGCTGCTCAAGGGCGGCAGTGAAGCCTTTGCAACCAATCAGGCGCTTGCTGAGATTATGCAGAAGGCAGGTGCGGATGCAGGCTTGCCGGATGGATGGATCAATCTGCTTGAAACCCGCAGTGATGTGAGTGAAATGCTGAAACTTGATAGATATGTTGATCTTATTATTCCAAGGGGCAGCAATGAATTTGTCCGCTATATAATGGATAACACCCTGATTCCTGTTCTCGGACATGCAGACGGAATATGCCATCTTTATATTGACCGGTCTGCTGACCCTGAAATGGCAGTTGCTCTGTCAGTTGACAGCAAATGCCAGTACGTTGCCGTGTGCAATGCTCTTGAAACACTTCTGGTTCATGAAGACATGGCAGAAAAGATTCTTCCGGTCTTAAAGGACAGGCTTGAATCATCTGGCGTGAAAATTTACGGGTGTGAAAAAACCTGCCGGATTATTGAAGTGGATTCTGCCACGGAGGATGACTGGAAAACTGAATACCTTGATCTGAAACTTTCCATCAGGGTTGTTTCATGTCTTGATGAGGCTGTGAATCATATCAATACCTATGGTTCAGGCCATACAGATGTCATAGTGACAATGGATCATGAAAGGGCTTTATATTTCATGGATCATGTTGACACGGCAGACGCTTTTGTGAACTGCAGCACAAGATTCAGCGATGGATTCAGGTTCGGGCTTGGAGCAGAGGTCGGAATAAGTACCCACAAGATTCATGCAAGAGGGCCTGTGGGCCTGGAGGGGCTTATGACCTATCAGTGGCGCCTCATTGGCAATGGCCATGTTGTGGCAGATTATACTGGTGAGAATGCAAGGTCATTTACACATCTTGCCCTTGAAAACCAGTCTTTAAGGGATGTATTATGCCGGAACACAGACTGATAAATGCAAAACGTGTTGTGGTAAAACTTGGCAGCAATGTAATTACAGCGGATAACAGCCTGGATTACGGTGTGATTGATTCCATTTCAGCACAGATTGCCGCTCTGGTGGACAGAGGGATGGAAGTTATTCTTGTTTCGTCCGGAGCCATGGCAGCAGGTCTTAAAAAAATGCACATGAGCCGCCGCCCTGACGAGATTCCAAAACGCCAGGCAATTTCTGCAATAGGCCAGCCCGGTGTGATGAATGCCTATGAAAAAAGTTTTAAAAAACATGGAAAAAAGGTCGCCCAGATTCTTCTTACAGGAGAAGATCTCAATAATCGGAAAAGATATCTCAATGCAAGAAATACCCTGAACACTCTGATTGAATGGGATGTTGTTCCCATTGTCAATGAAAATGATACAATCATGGTGGAAGAGATCAAGGTCGGTGACAATGATAATCTTGCAGCCATGATTGCATTGCTCATGGATGCACATTTTCTTTTCATACTGACTGATATTGACGGGCTTTATGACAGGGATCCAAGGCAGGACAGTAACGCAAAGCTGATTTCAAGGGTTTGCGATATAAGGGATGAGACAGAGCGGGCTGCAAGTGCCATGCCGGGAGTACTTGGTACAGGAGGGATGCTCAGCAAGATTCATGCTGCAAGAAAAGTGACTTCTGCCGGCATACCGATGATCATTGCAAGGGGCAATGCGGAAAATGTACTTGCCCGCCTTTTCAGTGGCGAGGGCCTGGGCACGTATTTTGTGCCAAGAAACAGAAAAATGGCAAGCCGCAAATGCTGGATTGCATACACCCTGGTCCCGAAGGGCAGTATTGTAATTGATGACGGAGCTGTAAAGGCTGTAAGACAGAATGGCAAAAGCCTTCTGCCCATAGGTGTTGTTGATGTGCAGGGCAGTTTTGAACAGGGAGCTGCAGTTGTATTTGAAAATCTTGCAGGCGAGGTTATTGGAACCGGGCTTGTCAATTATAATTCATCTGACATAAATCTTATCAAGGGGCTTAAGACTTCTCAGATAGAATCCTGCCTTGGAGGCAAACATTACGATGAGGTGATTCACAGAAATAATCTTGTACTTAAGGATTGTTGCTGATATTTTTATAAAAGGCATGATATGGATGCTGAAACCGGAAAAACTGCAGAACCTTTGACCCTTATCTGCGTTGATGATGATGAGCATGTGCGCAGATCACTGAAACTGCTTTTTGAAAATACCCCGATGAAAATTATTGTATGCACAAGCGGCATACAGGCTCTGGATGCACTTGAATCTCAGGATGCTGATATTGTTATTTCAGATTATCTTCTGCCGGATATGGACGGAATCAGCCTGCTGGACAGGGTCAGACATCATGACTGCCGTATAAAACGTATCCTCATGACAACGATTGTCAATGACGATATCCGGCTTGCAGCCATCAGATCAGGGATTGACCGGTTTGTGGAAAAACCATTGACCATTGCATCTGTGGATACTATTATTGGCGAACTATGAAAAAGGGGAACGGATTTAAGGATTAATGCGCGTTTATCAAAAAATTCGGAGATAAAAATGCAAGAAGCTAAATCTTTTGACTGGACAACGGACGTCAAGGAAGTGCCTGTCCGTGACTGGAAAGACCGGTTTGCCTGGGTGGAAGAGCCCCATGTAAGTCCGGACGGGGAAATCATTGCCAGTATTGTCAATATTGAAGAGGGTGTTTTTACGGTATGCGAGAACGGAAAAACATGGGAAAAGGAATATGACAAGATCTGGGGGCTGCACCCGCTGGCTGACGGAAGATTTGCCGCCATGGTCAGCAGTGATGAAGAATGGACTTTGAGTATAGGCGGCAGTGACTGGAAAAACTGGTTTGATTTTATCTGGGATCTGAAAATCAGTCATGACGGATCAGACATAAGCCTCACATTCCAGAAGGATATGGAATATGCAATGGCAGTAAATGATGTGCCCTGGAACAATGCATATGAGAATATAAATGAGACAGCTCTTGGAAGTTCGGGTACAACTGCGGCTGCCGTTCAGGTGGATTCCATGGCTGCTGCTGATATTAAAGCATTTCAGCAGGGACTTTTTTCATGTGCTGTAAATGGTAAAACCATTGATAAAAAATTTTTGAATGTCTGGGACATAAGCATTGATTCCACAGGAAAAAATGTTGCCTATGGAGCCAGAACATCCAGGACAGATTATGTTGTGGTAGTTAACGATACTGCATGGGATACAAGATTTCAGTCAGTGTGGAAACCCGTATTCATGCCGGCAAGTTCACAGGTGATAGCCCCTGTCAAGACAGAAGGCAGATGGATGCTTTTCAAAGACGGTAAAGAACTGTGGAAAACTCCGTATTCGCAATTGTGGAAGCTTGAGGTTGCTGAAAAAACAGGTAATATAGCTGCAATAGCCTGTGTCAAATTCGGAGTGTGGACAATTGTTGAAAATGACAGTCCCTGGAACCTTACAGCCGATCAGATGATTTCAGATCTTTTTTACTCAGAAGATGGTTCCACTCTTGTTGCAGTTCTCAAGGACAAAGGATTCTGGACTATTGCTGTGAATCAGAAAAAATGGAATCTTATGGCTGATAAGGTTTTTGAACCGTGTATCAGCGCTGACGGCAGTATAGTGGCTGCTGCAATTGAAAAACAGGGCAGATATTTTCTTGCTGTAAACAACCGCATCCTTCCTGAAGATTATGAATTCATGGCCTGCCCTGTTGTAAGCCCTGACGGCGGAAAACTGATCCTGAAGACGCTGAAAGACGGAATCTACAGCCGCAGGATACTAAGTGTTGACAAGATTTTATAAAGGAATGTCAAACCAAGGAGACAAATATGAATGCTTTTATAAATTTCATCATGGGGCCCATGGTCTGGATTGCTTTTCTGGTTTTCATTGCCGGCCTGATATGCAGAATCACAGTTCTGATTAAAAATGTAAACAGCAAGGAACCTTATATTTATTCATACATGACCTTAAAGCACAGCGCCAGATCCATCTTTGCCTGGCTGATTCCTTTCTTCCCGGCAAGTACAAGGCAGAACCCCACCTTATATGCTGTATCCTATGTTTTTCATCTGCTTTTGTTCATTGTCCCCATTTTTCTGATGTCCCATATCTCACTTTTAAATGACAGCTTTCAGATTTCATGGGCAGCTCTCCAGGATAATCTTGCAGATGCCCTGACTTTGGCTGTCATTCTTGGCATTGTGTTTTTTGCATTGCGCAGGGCAATTGTTCCTGAGGTTAAATATCTTACATCATATAAGGACTATATACTGCTGCTGATTGTTGCTTTGCCGTTCATCACAGGCTTTCTGGCCTTTCATCAGTTTTTCGCATACCGTTTCATGGTTATTGCCCATGTGATCTGCGGAGAACTTATGCTGATTCTCATACCTTTTTCCAGGTTTTCCCACATGATCATTGCTCCTTTCACAAGAGCATATATGGGTTCTGAATTTGGAAATGTAAGGCATGCAAGAGACTGGTAAAAAGCCAAAGGAGAAAAACATGACAACTGAGATCAAAAACCCTGAAACCGGGGCAGATAATGTACAGATAACAGATGAGGCAATTGAGGCCGGGCTTGCCAAACTCACTCCTGAAAGAATAAAAAGCGTTATCAATCAGGTGCTTGAGAAAGAAACAGGCCCTAGATTCAAGGCATATGTTGAAACCTGCATGCATTGCGGTCTGTGTGCAGAAGCCTGCACCTATTTTCTTTCCAATGACAGGGACCCCAGGTTTTCACCTGCAGGCAAGGTAAAGCAGACAATCTGGGAAATGATAAGAAAAAAAGGCAATGTATCAAAGGATTTTTTAAGGCGTGCAGTTCACATTGCTCATACCCAGTGCAATGTGTGCAAACGCTGCTCCATGTACTGTCCTTTTGGTATTGATATTGCCTATCTCATGCTCATGGTCAGAAGAATCTGTCACAAGCTTGAGATTACACCTTTATATATACAGGATACTGTGAACAGTCATTCTGCCACCCTTAACCAGATGTGGGTAAAGGAAGATGAATGGATTGACACCCTGCAGTGGCAGGAAGAGGATGCAAGGGAAGAGTTTGAGGATCTGAGAATACCTCTTGACAAGGTTGGCGCTGATATCATGTATTCTGTCATTGCGCCTGAACCCAAATTTCAGGCAGGGCTGATATATCAGGCAGCCACGATCATGCATGCTGCAGGTATCAACTGGACAATGCCTTCAACTCCTGGCTGGGACAACAGCAACATGGCCATGTTTACAGGAGATAATGAAATCTCAGGCAGGATTGCAAGGGCGTTTTATGAAACAGCTGCAAGACTGAAAGTCAAACGCATTGTAATGGGAGAATGCGGCCATGCATTCAGGTCCATCTATGATGTCGGAAACCGCTGGATAGGCTGGGCAATGCCGCCGTTTGAGGTTGTTCATGCCCTGGAGTTCTATCATGAGATATTAAGCTCAGGCAGGATAAAAATTGCTGAAAAGTTTAAGAAAACAGTAACCCTGCATGACCCCTGCAATGTTTCAAGGGGAAGGGGCCTGCATGACAAGGCAAGACAGGTTGTGAACATGGTGTGCGAATCCTTTGTTGAAATGACGCCAAACCGTGAACACAATTATTGTTGCGGCGCAGGCGGCGGAGTAATCAACTGCGGCCCTCCGTACAAGGGAGAACGCATGGTGAACAACAGGGTCAAGGCTGAACAATTAAAGGCCACAGGTGCTGAAGTCCTGATAGCTCCATGCCATAACTGCCACAGCGGGCTTGAAGATATTGTTGAACACTATCATCTGGATATGGAAGTAAAATTTCTGGGAGATATTATTTTTGAAACCATGGAAAAGAAAATTTACAAGCCGGGAGAGTAAGATGAAACGCAAAATCATTTTTATGGGCTTTATACTGGTTGTGTTCACCGCAGTTTATGGATTCTCCATTGCAGTTTCAGCACAAGACCAGACAGACAGGATAGATACTTCGGCTTTTAAAAATCCTCACAGACCCGGTGCTGTATTCATGCATGATGAACACAATGAAAAGGCACAAATAGAAGATTGTGCTGTATGTCATCATGTGTATGACGGCAGGAAACTTGTAAAGGATGAATCAAGCGAGGACAGTTCATGTTCTGACTGCCATTCCCTTACCGGAAATGCTGAAAACAGCATTTCTCTGTCCGTTGCTTTTCACAGACGATGTAAAACATGCCATTTTGAAAGAAACAAAGGCCCGGTACTTTGTGGTGAGTGCCATAAAAAAGAATAAGGAGGATACAATGGCAAAGAAAATTATGATCGTGGATGATGATCCTGCCATCACAAAATATCTGGAAACCCTTTTCAGGGATAATGGTTATGATACCTGTGTTGCGCCTGACGGCAGAAAGGCTGTTGAAGTGTTTGAAACCCAGAAACCTGACCTGATCACCCTTGATCTTGAAATGCCGGAAGAATGGGGGCCCAGATTTTTCAGGCGGATCAGCAAGGCAAAGGGTTTCAACACTCCTGTAATCGTGGTGAGCGGACTCTCAAGTCAGAAATATTCCATCCCAAAGGCAGCAGCAATATTCGGCAAGCCGTTTGATGCTGATAAACTGGTTGAAAAGGTTGCAGAACTGCTGTCCTGAAAACCGGATTTTCTTTTGTCTTTAAATACCTGTTAATGAACAATGGTGTATTGACAAAGAAAAATTTGAATATATTTTCAGGGGAATCTGAAATATTCAACCTGGAGTTTGAGGTATGGCAAATGGTAAAGAAAATGACAATACAGTTTGCTGTTGAAGAATTTGAAGCTTATGACCTGTACAGGGATATTATTGAATCCTATGCACAGGAACTGGAAGATCCCAGTCTTGTTTCTGACCTGTATGACCTGATTGATGAATATGAGGAGGAGTTTGAGTTCTATCCTGATTCTGAGGGCGATTTTTCAGACAGCTTTGAACGTAATTTAAGAGAGGCTGTCAATGCCATTGTCGAAGAAAACGAAGATATAGCTTTCATTGATGATGCATATGTGCCTGATGATGTTCCAGACCTTCTGGAAGACGGGTTTGAACAGGATGATACCGGCCTTGATCTGGATCTTGATCTTGGCAGTGATGATGATCTTGATGAATACTGATGGATATAAAGCAGATTAGATATTCAAGCGATAACCTGGGCTATCTTGTATATTCCGGTACAAAGGGCATTGCCATTGATGCAGGCGCGGTTGAAGAAACTTTGAAATTTGCCCGTGATCATTCCATTGAGATTAAATATGTCTGCAATACCCATTGTCATCCTGATCATACATCAGGCAATGCACACCTGCTTGAAAAAACATCTGCCGTTTTTATTGACTGCACTGAAATCAGCTTGGACACTTTTTTACAGCTTGGAGAAGAAACCCTGCAGATATGGCCGACACCAGGACATACAAAAGACTGCATAACCTTTAAAACAGACAGGTTCATTGTAACAGGGGATACTCTTTTTAACGGCACTGTGGGCAATTGTTTTTCAGGTGATTTTGATGCTTTTTTCAATTCATTGAAACGTCTCATAAGCCTTCCTGCAGATACTTTGATATATGCAGGCCATGACTATGTGGCAGACTCAATGAAAATGGCGGCCATAATTGAAGACAATGATCCTGATATAGAAAAATACCTGTCCTGTTATGACAAGGATCTGGTTGTCTCATGTCTTGGTGACGAGTTAAAGGTAAATCCCTATATACGTTTTGATGCCCCTGAGATGATTGAGAATCTGAATCGCAGGAAAATGCCTGCTGCATCATCTGCACAAAGATTCAGGTCAATCATGGAAATTTATTGATTGTATCTTGATAACCTGTTTATGAGAAATTTTGGAGACAGTATTAATGTCCGGTAATCAGATGAAATCTGCAAATGATTCTGATCAGAATTCGTGTTTTGCCCTGGGACGGCAGCTGACCATTGAATACTATGAATGTGCTTCCCATGCCCTGCTTGACAAATCCTTTGTTGAATCTGCTCTTCTAAAGGCTGCCGAACAAAGCGGAGCCACTGTCATAAGCTCTTCGTTTCATGGTTTCAGCCCCCAGGGTGTCAGTGGTGTTGTGATCATTGCAGAATCGCATTTCACTGTTCACACATGGCCTGAATACAATTATGCGGCAGTGGATATTTTTACCTGTGCAGATAATATTGATCTTGAAACCGCTGTAAATTCCATAAAGGATTCCTTTGGCTCGGAAAAATTTGTTGTATCTTCAGATCAGAACCGCGGGATTCTGCCCAGGCCTTTCATAGAGAAGAAAAATGGTGAGATTCCTGAGAAGTCAGGTCATTATCCGGTTTCATGGAAAAGGGAATATGAAGTAAAAAATCCATGGGGCGTTCTGACCTCAGTTGACATTTACGGGTGTGATCCTGATATAATAAAAGACAGGGACAGGATAAAACAATTTGTGCATGAACTATGCGATCTCATTGATATGAAACGTTTTGGTGAATGCCGGGTGGTACATTTCGGTCAGGACGAAAAAGTGGAGGGATTCAGCATGACCCAGCTTATTGAAACTTCCCTGATTTCAGGACATTTTGCCAATGCATCGAACAGAGCATATCTTGATGTGTTCAGCTGCAAATTTTATGAGCCACGTGAGGTTGCAGAATTTGCTGTTTCATATTTTACAGGCACCCATTATAAAATGCATATTGCATTGAGACAATAATCAGAAAATGAAAAATTACAGCAGAATAATTGACGGCTGGTTCTCGGAAATATGCCCCATGTGGCCTGGAATTTCACTTTCACTTGAGATCGAGGAAGTGCTTTACAGTGCAAAAAGCCGGTTCCAGCAGATTGATCTTTATCAGACCCGGAATCATGGCAGAATGCTGGTTCTTGACGGTATTATCCAGCTGACCCAGTCTGATGAATTTGCATATCAGGAAATGATGGCCCATGTGCCGGTTTTTGCCCATCCCTGCCCTGAAAAAGTACTGGTCATAGGCGGAGGAGACGGAGGGGTTCTGCGTGAGCTTGGGCGACATGACATCATAAAACATATTGATTTCTGTGAAATTGACGAGCAGGTAATCAAGGTGTGCAGAAAATTTCTGCCTGACCTTGCATGCGGTTTTGACGATTCAAGGGTCAGTGTGAATATTGCAGATGCAAGCGCCTGGCTTAAGGATAAAAAAGGTGAATACGATGTGATTATCGTGGATTCGTCAGATCCTGTGGGCCCGGGAGAAGCCCTGTTTGAACGCCCGTTTTACGAAAGCCTTAAAAGGGCATTAAAGCCGGGCGGGATTGTTGCAACCCAGGGAGAGTCATTTTTCATGCACAGGGAATGCGTGGAAAAACTTGTTAAAATGGTAAAGCAATTGTTTCCGGTTCAGGCGTATTCCTATTTTCTTGTGCCAACCTATCCCGGAGGAAATATAGGAATCTGTCTTGGATCCATGGGCCCTGATGTGAAAAAACCATGCCGCCCCATTGATGATGTGCTGCAGAATCAGTTGAAATATTATTGTCCCAAGATTCATGAAGCCTCCTTTGTACTGCCTTATTTTGCCCGGAAGATGCTTGATGCACACTGAATAATTCAGGAAAAGGGAAGATTATAATCCATGCATGACTGCCCGCCTGACAGGGTAAATATAAAGTTTGTAAACTCAGTGCCTGTGCATTTTATTGAAGCACTTTACAAAGAGGCTGGATGGTGGGATGATTCATGGGGCAGAAATCCTGAATTTCTCAGCAGGATTGTAAAGGATTCAGCAGTTTTTGCAGGGGCTTTCTGCGGTGAGAAACTTGTGGGGATGGGCAGAGCGCTTTCCGACCTTGCAAGTGATGCTTATATTCAGGATGTAGTTGTTCTGAAAGAGTACAGAAAAAAGGGAATAGGGAAAGAAATTGTTCTTGCCCTGGTCAGGGCCTTGAAGGAAAAAGGGGTTGACTGGATAGGCCTTGTTGCAGAGCCGGGAACTGCTTCATTTTACAGGGATATGGGGTTTGAGGTACTTGATACCCATGTTCCCATGAAATACAGGGGAAAATAATATGTACAGGCCTGAAACAGCATTGTCCCATAAAATTCAGGTTCCTGCCTTTCCTGAATTCAGCAGATTCATGCTGGAGCACAGAAAATTTATAAGATCCCATGCATTTGAATTTAATCCCATGTCATGTGAATATAATTTTGCCAATCTTTTTGTGTGGCAGAATGCATGCAGGCTGTCGTGGACAGTTTATCAGGACAGAATCCTGATTTATGACGGCCTTGAAAACCGTGCGTTCATGCCCCTTGGCCCTGAAATTTCCCCTGAAGGGCTTGCAGAATTATCCCGTGATATGAAAAAATCCGGCCTGTCAGGCAATTTTTGCCTGGCACCCCGTGAATATATTGAAAAATTTCCTGAAATTGAAAAATATTACAGGATAGCAGAGGAACCTGATCATGCTGAATATATTTACGAGACTGAAAAACTGGTTGTTCTTTCAGGAGTAAAACTTCATAAAAAGCGTAATCTGATTTCTCAGTTCAGGCATTTATGGCCTGATTTCAAAATCTGCATGCTTGATGAGAATTATTTTGAAAAATCACTTGACCTGTGTACAAGGATGATGAACCGGCATAAGCCTGTTCTGCCCACACTTGTACAGGAGTTCTGCGCCATGGAAAAAGCCTTTGAAAATTTTGATGAACTTGAACTTGAAGGCCTGGTTCTGCTGGCAGACAACAGGATTGCCGCTTTTTGCGTATTCAGCTTGTCAGGCCCCATGGTTTATGATATCCAGTTTGAAAAATCAGATCCTGATTTTAAAGGTGCAGCACAGGTGATAAACCAGGAAACAGCCAGATATCTTCAGAGAAGGTGCAGATTTTTAAACCGCGAGCAGGATCTGGGCATAAAGGGACTTCGCCAGGCCAAGATGTCATATGAGCCATTAAAACTGATTACTCCTTACAGCCTTGTGTTTATCTGCTGAGCAGGGGAAATCCTGATGAATCTGCAAAAAATAAAATTCAGATACAGGCTTTTGATTGCTTTTTTATTTGTTTTTATTCCCCTGATTGCTGCGGGCGGAGTTTTAGGATATTTTCAGGTAAAAAAGATCATTCAGGCAGATATTGAAGAAAGGCTTGAAGATAATGCCAATTCACTGGTGAGACTGATCAAGACCTCTGCTGCTGTTTCAGTTAAGAACAGGCTGCATGCCATTGCGGAAAAAAACAGGGAAATAGCCTGTTTCTATTATGAACGCTATAAATCAGGGATTATGACAGAATCCCGGGCAAAAGCTGTGATCAAACAGATTTTTGCAGCTCAGCACATAGGTGTAAACGGGTATATATACTGCCTTAATTCGAAGGGTATTATTGTTGTCCATCCTGAAAAACAGCTTAGAAATTCAGATGTTTCCTCCTTTGAATTCATCAGGGAGCAGATAAGGCGAAAAAACGGGTATCTTGAATATTACTGGAGAAATCCAGGAGAATCGAGAAACCGTGCCAAAGCCTTATATATGGTATATTTCAAACCCTTTGACTGGATCATCTCAGTTTCATCTTACAGAAAGGAATTTTCAGACCTTGTGGATGTCAATGATTTCAGGGATGCAATTCTTGCATGTAAATCAGGCAGAACAGGATACTCATACCTGCTTGATGAAAAGGGCACAGCCATTGTGCATCCATATTTTCAGGGGGTCAACATACTTGAACATCCTGAGCTTCCTTCCGGTTTTTTAAAAGAAATACTTGAAAGGAAAAACGGCAGGCTGATGTATTCGTGGAAAAATCCCGGTGAGGAAGATCCGCGCATGAAGCTTGCAATTTTCCGGTATCTTCCTGAATATAAATGGATTGTTGTTTCTTCCAGTTATGTTGATGAAGTTTTTGCTCCTCTGGGAAAATTTAAGATATTTCTGCTGGTTTTACTTGGAATTGCTGTCCTGTTGTCATGTATAATTACATATCTGATAAGTGCCTCGGTTACAAAGCCCCTTGAATCAATGATGGACAAGCTTGAAAAGGGTGCAGGAGGAGATTTCTCAGTTCGTATGGATACCATGGCTCCGGGTGAACTCGGGCTTTTGTCAAAACATTTTAATTTTTTCATACATCAGCTTGAACTCAATCACAGGGAAATTGAGGCTGAAGCCCGTAAGAACATGGAGACAAGGGCTGCCCTGATTGAAAATGAATTGAAACTGCGCAGCCTGTTCAACCAGTCCTTTCAATACATAGGTATATTGTCTCCCTATGGGGTTCTGGAAGAAATGAATCAAAGCGGGCTTGACTTCATGGGATGCACTGCCGCAGAAGTGATATATAAACCTTTCTGGACAATCCCTTTCTGGAGTCATGACGAAAATGAACGTTCAAGGCTTAGAGAACTGCTTGAAGAGGCTGGCAGCGGAAAGGCCAGCCGATATGAAACAACAATTGTTTCAAAAGACGGAGAAATAAGAAACATCGATTTTTCCATCACTCCTGTTTTCAGCACTTCAGGTGAGGTTGTCTTCATCATTACAGAGGCCCGTGATATAACAGAATTCAAACAGACAGCCAGGGAAAGGGAAAAATTGTCTGTTCAGCTGGCAAAATCCCAGAAAATGGAGGCCATAGGTACTCTGGCAGGTGGTATTGCCCATGATTTTAATAATATATTGTCAGGAATCCTGGGATATGCTCAACTTGCTGAACTTAACCTTGATTCTCCTGCAAAGGCAAGACGGCATATTGCCCAGATTGTCAAAGGCGCCCGGAGGGCAGCAGGCCTTACCCAGCAGATCCTGACATTCAGCCGTCAGACAGAATATGAAAAAAATCCCCTTGCCCTGTATCTTGTGGTCAAGGAAACTGTAAAACTTCTGCGTTCTTCCATTCCTTCCACCATTGCAATCAATGAAAATATTGTCTCAAAGGCAAAGGTCATGGCAGATGCAACACAGATGCATCAGGTTGTCATGAATCTCTGCACCAATGCCTATCATGCCATGGAAAAGACAGGCGGGCAGCTTACAATAAGGCTTAAAAATACTGAAATCATAAGAGACAAGGATGTTTTCAACAATGAAGTCAGGCCAGGTCAATATATTGAACTCGAAATTACCGATACAGGCCACGGCATGAGCCTGAAGGTATTGTCAAAGGCGTTTGACCCTTATTTCACAACAAAGGATATAGGCAAAGGCACGGGATTCGGACTTTCCCTGGTTCATGCCATTGTTGACGAGCATGGCGGTTATATCAAGGTTGTAACTTCAGTCGGCAAAGGCTCGAGTTTTTATATTTTTCTGCCCGTTGCTGATGATATTGAATCTGCTCCTGCTGACCGTGCAGGCAATAATGAGCTGACAAAAGGGAATGAACATATAATGGTTGTGGATGATGAAGAAGACATCCGCCTTATCCTGGATACTTTTTTGACTGATCTTGGTTATACTGTCTCTGTGTTTGAAAACGGTGAAACAGCTTTTAAGGCCTTTAAAAACTGTCCTGATCATTTTGATCTTGTCATAACTGACATGACAATGCCGAAAATGACCGGTGCAGAACTTGCGCAGAATATCCTGGCATTGAAAAACAATATTCCTGTAATTTTATGTACAGGTTACAGTGAAACCATTGTTGAGGCAAAGGCCATTGAAATGGGAATCAGACAATATATCCAGAAACCTGTCGACAATAATGAACTTGCCCTTGTGATACGGGCAATTTTAGATGATGAAAATTTTTAACTCATGAAAATAGTTTTTTTATTTTTGTCAGTATGCCTTTGCGAACCGGTTCTGAGTCTTTATCAGCATCATCGGAAGAAGTGACAGGTATTGATTTTTCCTTTGTCTTATGCACCAGAAAGGAAATGATTCTGATCAATGTGCTTTTTTCTGCATCATTGTGCCATGTTTTCTCAAGAAGAGAAATATCTGCGGTAATTGAGTCAAGCGCAGTTTTATTTTGCGCCCAGTCCATGGATTCAATGCCTGATTCCAGACGTGTCAATATTGTTGATGCAGTATCATTTTCAGGCAGATATTTTTCCTTGATAGTATATTCGGGCGGCCTGGTGTCAGGTATCTGTATCTCTGGTTCCTCATCCTCATAATTAAATGGAACAATACCTGCATCAGGTTTTTCATCCTCTGGATTTTCAAGATTGAAAAATTCATCCAGCGTTGTCCCGATTTCCGGTATGGGGTCATTTTCCACACGTTTGGGAGTGACTTTTTTTATTTCTCCGGTTCCTGTGTCATCTGACAATTCCGGGTGTACCTGTGCCAGGGCCTCGGCAGGATCTGCTCCCTGCACCTCAAGCAGGTGAATTTCGTCAAGCAGTTCGTCTGCAGGGGATTCTTTCATGGTGAACAGATCATCCATTACATCCCTTGACCCGGCAGAAGCGGGCTGTCTGCCGGCAAGAGCAGGTTCCACAAGATCTGACAGAGATTGACTGTCTTCATTCTGATCGCAGGAATCCTGGTCATCGGAAAGCCTGGTCACGGGCGGTTCTTTGTCCTTGATCTCTGAAGATGCCCTGTCCGGCCTGATATGGGAAAGGGCAGGGGGCATGGAAACATCATCGTCATTGTCCTGTATCTGTTGAAGAGCCCTGGATTTTCTTTTGCTGATTCTGGTCTTGAATTCATTGAAGCGTTTTATATCAGATAAAAGTAATTCTTTTTTGCGGGTGAATGACAGATCTGGATTTTGTACAAGATATTCAAAATTTTCAAATACAGAGCGCAAAAAAGGTATTGAATCTGTATGGGCATCTGCTTTTTCAGAAGCAATATGCCTTCCTGTGTAGTACATGATTTTTAAAAAATAGCAGTGAATTTTATATTCTTTAAGCTGTGATAATAATTTTGTGGCTGTGGTTTCAAAATTGTGCAGGTTTCCGGAGGAAATTTCCCAGTCAATGGCAAGAATGGCAGCCTTGAAGTCCTGGATATCATCCGGTGTGAGATCCGGGCGTGAAGCTATCTTGTTTTTTAAAACATTATATGTCCGGATCTGGTCTGAAACCAGTTTTTCTGCTGTTGCTCTGTCTGTGTCAGGATCGTCAGCAAGGCGTTCAAGGCAGGTGCCAAGACAAGCCAATACATAAACAGCATCAGAATGTGCACCGGCCTTTCTGGAATTCAGATAGGCGGCAAGGGAATTCAACATTTTTAATATTGTCGGTATCCCGGCGATATTCCCGTATTGTGCCCCTATTACAGGAAGAATCCTGTTCAGGGCGGCAAGGTCATGATCTGTAATTCTTGTATTAAGTGAATCTGTAATCTGTTTAAGTTCAGTCAGGCAATTCACAGAAACCTCCTCATTGCTAAAGCTGAGTTTGGATGGAAGTCAATGTCATGGAAATAATTTTTTTCAGGGTGGGAATAACATTGCCGCCTTTAAGGGCACAGGCTTCAAAGGCCGGTGCCCTTAACAGACCATTCAGGTCTTTTTGCATGGTACGGGTGGGCAGAACAGGAATGTCAGAGTGTTTCAGGTCTATTTTATTATACTGCATGACAAGGGGCATCTTAAAAAGATCCAGCCCGTATGTCTCAAGATTTTCATATAATTGATTAAGGGACTCAATGTTTTTTCTGCGCTGCTGCTTTTGTACGTCTGCCACAAATACTATCCCGTCCACACCCCTTAACACAAGCCTTCTGGTTGCGTTATATTTTACCTGGCCCGGTACTGTATATAATTGTATAGTGATGTCAAATCCCTTGATCTGCCCCACATCAAATGGCAGAAAATCAAAAAAGAGAGTCCTGTCATCCTGGGTTTTCAGGCTGACCATTTCTGTTTTTATCTGATTGCGGTATTTGTGATTTATATATTCAAGGTTTGTGGTTTTCCCACCACGCCCTGGACCGTAATATACGATTTTAATCTGAACTTCCCTGGTTTTTACGTTTATAAGCGCCAAGCCATGTCTCCTGTAACAAAATGCAGATATCAGGATCAGCCGTCAGCCAGAACAGCATTGATTTTTTTAATTGTTTCCGCCACTTTCAGCCTGACAAGCCCCAGAGATATATCTTTATTGAACATGGTGATAAGAAGGGTTTCTTTATTGGCCTTGCTGAAATGAATGCTGGATTTTTCCCCCTTATGGAACAATAATGAGAACTCAGATTCACCGATTAATTTCGCCATGGCATCAACTGCTGCAAAATTACCTGCTGCAAGAGCTGCAAAAGCTGTTGCATCCAGTGCACTTTTTCCGTTATCATGTTTTGCAATTGTATTGCCTGCCATGTCCATGAAAATAACATGGTCAAGTCCAGCCTCAATGAGGTTGGTGGTAATAATCTTATCAATTGCGTCAAGCTGGCTTTGATTAAACATGGCAGAATGTTAACTTAAATTAATACAATGTGCAAGATTTTAAGATTAATTTTATGCTGAGTTTTCGGGAAATGTGAACATTGCAGGTTGTTCTGTTACAGAAAATAATTGTGTTAAGTGCCATTCTTCTGGCAGCAGGAGTGCTGGCCTTTATCTGGTATGTTTTCAGAAAATTTGCTCTTCCCATAAAAAAAATGGGAGAAGAACTTAAGAATTCACAGGAGATGATCAATCTTAAGACCAGACAGCTCAGACGCCTGAACGAACATATAGTATGCACAGAGGAACAGGAACGCAAGACCATTGCCAGTGATCTGCACGACAGTGTAAGTCAGACCCTTGCAATGAGTATTTCGGAAATCAAGAACCTGAAGGATTTATGCAGGCCGGGAGATGAGAAAAAACTTGATTGTATTCAGACTTATCTTGAACAGGCAGTACGGGAAATCAGGTCATTGATCTATCAGCTCAGCCCTCCTGTTCTGGATGATTTTGATATTGATATTGCTTTGGGGTTTCTTATTGAGGAAACCAATGCATCAAAAGGATGCAGTTTTCATTATATCAATTGCCTTAATGCCCCTGTTTTTCTTGGCCATTCTCTGAAAGTCACCTTATACCGGGCAGTGAATGAACTGATTTCCAATATACTGAAACATTCAGGAACACGCTCCGGTAAGATTCAGATCTTAAAACAGGCAGGCAGTCTTGTCATCTGTGTGGAAGATAATGGATGCGGGTTTGATGTAAGCTGTATGGACAGGCCGTGTTCATCAGGATTCGGCCTGCATTCCCTTTCACAGCGCATGGAAAATTTCGGGGGCAGAATGGAAATAGAATCACAGATTGCAAAGGGAACACAGGTTCTTTTGACAATACCTCTTGAGTAATGCATGGAAATGAAATCATATGGAAAAAATAAGAATTATCATAGCAGATGATCATAATATTCTTCAGCATGGTCTTGCCAATTCCCTGAAAATGGAAAAGGATTTTGAAGTGGCTGTGGCAGGTTCGGGAACGGAAGTGATTGAACTTAGTGATCTGTTGCATCCAGACCTGGTTATAATGGATGTAAGCATGCCGGGACTCAATGGAATGGAGGCAACAAGGCAGATCCTTGCCAGCCATCCTGAAACAAAAATAGTGGCTTTGTCCATGCACACGGAAAAGGTCTATGTGGACGGGATGATCAATGCAGGAGCAAGCGGTTATGTCGTGAAATCGTGTTCATTCCGTGAACTGCTTGAATGCATCAGAACAATCTTGTCCGGCAAAAAATTTTTCTGTGAGGAAATCAGGCGTGTCACAGCCATGAAGAAAAACAATACAGGTTCCGGCCCGGTTGGCTCTGTGTTCTCAATTCTGTCCCTGAGAGAACGCCAGGTGCTTCAATTGATTGCAGAGGGCAATACAAGCCGGGAAATTGCAGAATTTCTGGATATCAGTGTAAAAACAGTTGGAGTGCACAGAACCAATCTAAAGGCAAAGCTTGGAATTTACAGCGTTGCTGAGCTGACAAGGTTTGCCATTGCCCAGGGACTTACCTCTGCTGTTCTGTAATTTGCCGGGGTGTTTAAAAGGCCTTGTATTTTTCTTTTAATATTTCTGCAACCTTATTGACCATTGAAAACGCTTGTTCAACAGTATGGGCTCCATCCGGGTTCACAAGGCAGCAGGTTGCAGGGGAAATCATGCTGCATTCAATTATCTGATCTATGTCAATTCCTTTTCTGGCCAGGGTTTTCCATATATTTTCCAGCCTGAAACACAGAAAATCAAGGTTTTCTTTTTCATAGGCTTCAAAACCAGTGGGGACAATACCCCACACAAGAACTGCCTGCCGGTCAAGGAATTTTTTCACGGAATCTGCGCAGGACACGAATATCTCAGCATTGGAATGGATATCCATTGAAAGAATGTCCATGTCAAGGCCCAGAAGAAAATTCCAGTCAGGGTTTCCGCATAAATGAATTCCCCTGGGTCTTTCTATCATGGAAAAAAATTCATCAAGATCCTGTTTTGCCCTGATATCATTGTAACCTGACATGGCAGAAAAAATAAATTGCAGGCCTGGTTCGTCAATAAACATAAAAGCATCTGGATGGAGTTTTTTAAGACGCGTAAGCTGGACATTGATTCTTTTTGTCATGAATTCAAACATAAAGGGCCTTACAGTGTCATCAAAAAGAATCGGCCTTTCATCCTGATCAAGAATATTGAATCCAAAACTTACAGGGCCTTCAAGCTGGCCTCTTACAGCCTTTCTGTCTGAAAAATCCATTTCCAGAAATCTGTGATATACCACTGAATATTTCGGGCTCACATCAAAGTATTGAGGATCATCAAACCTGGCCATGGTCTGTTCAAATTCTTCAATGAATTTGTCAATGGAAAATTTTAAAATTCTGTTTTCAACATCCAGTACAATTCCGGGAAAATGTTCAGCCGCCTGGACATACATATCTTCATAATAATTATAGTTGGGCAGCTGTGGCCAGAAGGGAATATCCATTGTCATGGCGGTTTCAAGGGCTTTTTCCACATTGGTGTGTGGCATTACTGCCATTGCGGTTGTAAGCAGGTTGCCCGGGATCGGCATAATTTTTTCCTTGAATATTTTTTCGGTTTTATAATCCGTGATTATAAAACAGTTTTGGCAATTCCGGAGAGCGCAGTTCTCTGTTTTTTATAGTAACTTCAATCTAATACAGGCATTGCTGATAATCAAGACCTAATCCGGAATCAGTGCAGGCGAACAGGATTGAAAAAATACACAGCCCCTGAAAATGGAAAAACAGGGGCTGTGCGCGGGATTGAAACGGTTCAGTTTCAATGTAAAAATATATTGGCAGATATCAGCCGATGACTGAGACTCCTTTGGTTTCAAG
This sequence comes from uncultured Desulfobacula sp., assembly GCA_964408295.1. GTDB lineage: Bacteria > Desulfobacterota > Desulfobacteria > Desulfobacterales > Desulfobacteraceae > Desulfobacula. The sequence goes on from CAYOYY010000002.1 coordinate 48,676, forward strand.
CTGTTTCAGCATGTCTTGTGCATTATGTTTCTTTGTGCGTGATGCTTTTAAGACCGCATCTTCAGCAAGGGTTGCATATTTGGGATTGTCTTCATATTTATATGCATCCAGCACGGAATCAATGGCATCGGCAAGAACAGCTCTTCCAAGGGGATTGCGTGTGATAACAGTTGTCCAGTCTTTATCAGCTCCGATTCCTCCAAAGGAAATATCAGCATATTCTGCTGAAAAATCATTGCAGAACCTGCATGCAGTTCTTTTTACCCTGTCCAGTTTTTCAAGGGGCACGGTTATGGTTTTGCCTGATTCAAGTGTGAAAATGAACTGGTCCTTTACATTTATGGATTCAACATCCTCATGCCTGAAACCGAATTCTTCTTCAATATGTCTGAATTCATCACCGGAAAAAACAAAATTGCCAGAGCAGAACAGGCCGAAACAGAATTCAATGGAATCTGCAGGTACGATTCCTATGGCCTGCATTTTTCTTATCGTGTTGATCTGACATGGTGTCCCTACAAATGCAATGCGTTCAATACCCTCTTTTCTCAGCTCTTTCAATGCTTTGATGGAAGGGGAATATGTGGAATATGTATCTGCAAAATTCGCCATGCCATGGGAAGCATCAAAATGTGTGCCTGCTGAGTCAAAGATTTCCTGCTTTGAAGTGGCAAGCCAGGGCTGCCTTCCTTTTTCCGTTGTCCTTGAAACAATGGCTCCGTTTATTCTTCCTGTTTCAAAAAGGTGAAGCAGGATGGCTGTTACAGCCCCTCCGTCTGTTGCCTTCTGTCTCAAGCTCTCATCTGATGCCCTGACAATGGAGGTGCCTATGATTCTTCCGGCAGGGCTGCTCCACTTTGCCTGTTTCTTGATTGCATTGTCAAGCTCGCTGATTTCAGGACAGATCATGTAGCAGATGCCGCATTCAATGCATTTTGCAACGTCATCATAACAGGGACTGCCATTGTCATCGAATTTGAGGGCACCGTAATTTATGGCGGAACAGAAACTTACGCATCCTCCGCAATGATGGCACCGGTTTTTTTTCTGGACTTCCTGGACAAGGTCAAAAAATGTTTTCATGAACATCCCCCTTCCATTTAAGAATTTGAAAAAAGAAGCCTTCCATCTGAATTCACGACATTTACAGCAATGACAGGGCCGCCGTCCAGGCGGTGTGTGGCACAGCTGACTCAGGGGTCATAGGCCCGTACCGACATTTCAACCCTGTTTAAAATACCTTCGTCAACATGGCCGTCCCTGATAAGCATTCTTGCGGACTGTTCAACGCTCATGCTGATGGGTCCAAGATTGTGGGTTGTACCGACTATCATGTTTGCAGATATCATACACCCGTTTTCATCTGTTGTATAGTCATGGATCAAAGTTCCCCTGGGAGCTTCAACATGGCCAACACCGCGGCCTGCGCCCGGTGTGACATCGTTTCTTGTTTCTGTGCCGGTTATTGCGTCGTTTTTAAGCAGTTCCAGGGTTTTTTCACATGCATAGACAAGCTCGATGAGCCGTGCCCAGTGATAAAGAAGGGTGTGCTGTGCAGGTCTTCCGAAATTCTTTCTGAATTCTTCAAGCTCTGCCTGGGCAAGGGGGGTGCTTATCTGATCGCACACATTAATGCGGGCAAGGCAGTTTGATCTGTAAATACCCTTGGGGTTTTCAAGATCCATGGAAAAACCTTCATTCCAGGATTTGGCATATGGATACTTGCCATATGAGACATCAACCGGGTGCTCGCCAATATAATCAAGGTAGTCGCTGTCGCTGAAATCCTCAAATGTTCCGTCCGGTTTCATCAGGCGCAGTTTTCCGTCATAAAAATTCATTGAACCGTCATCATCCACGGTTCCGATGAATCCGGTTGTGATTGTGCCAAGGGTTGTTACAGTATCAAGATATTTCGGGAAAATATTTTCCTTTGCATGGGCAATGGAAAATTTTGCAAATTCCAGAAGTTCTTCTGTATTGCCTATTAATTCCTTTCTTGTGCTTTCTGACATGGGTTTTGAAAACCCGCCCGGAACTCCTGCTATTGGATGAATCACCTTGCCTGCAAATTTTTCCATCATCATCTGGCCGAGCTGACGCATTTTAACAACCCGTTTTGCAAGGTCAGGGGCAGCTCCCACTATTCCTATGATGTTTCTTACAGAATAATCAGCATCCGGGCCCATGACAAAATCAGGGGCAGCCAGAAAATAGAAATGCAGAATTTTATCGTTTATGTGAGCCATGTTCTGCATGCATTCCCTTAGAATATGGCCTGCTTCAGGCACATTTGCCCCGAAACATCCGTCAACAGCCTTGACAGATGCCATGTGATGATGCCACGGGCATATGCCGCAGATTCTGGTTACTATTCTTGTGACTTCTTCTGCTGGTTTGCCTTCAACATATTTTTCAAATCCCCTTATGCTGCTGAAATGGGTTATTGCCTTTTCAACATTGCCGCTTTCATCCAGTCTTATTTCAATACTGGCATGGCCTTCTATGCGGGATAAAGGCTGAATATTTATTGTCCTGCCCATTTTATTTTTCTCCTGATCTGATATGCATTGGTTTTTTTCGTGAAACTAGCCTGTTGTGGGCACCTGAAAACCTTAAAAGATTGTTTCTGTCCTGAATGTTCTTTATGTCTATGCCGTTGCTTACCAGGGCATTGAGCATGTCAAGAAGCTGATTGCCGTCCTGCTGCACAGGCCCGTAACAGCCCCTGCACGGAACCCTTGCACTGATGCATCGTGGAGCATCTCCGCTGTTTCCTGCGCAGCCTGCACGGGTCACAGGGCCCATGCACATATAACCCTGTTCCAGAAGACAGCGCATACTGCTGATTTCTTCGTCCGGGTCAAATTCAGGTGTTGTGACAAATCTTTTGATTTCCTTTACACTGCCTTTGCCCTCCCTTCTTGTCGGGCATGTGTCACAGACGCTTTTAAATGGAAGCTGAATCTGTTCTCCCTTGAGCAGGGACAGAATCGCTCCTGCAATCTGATCAGGATGGGGAGGGCATCCCGGCAGATAAAGATCCACATCAATTTTTTCATCAAGTGCATAGCACCTGTCAAGCAGGGCAGGCACACCTGAAAATGAAGGCTTGCCTTCAGGATCTGTGCTCTGGGTTGAATAATACCTGTCAAACAGCTCCTCATTGGTGTATGAGTTTATGAGGGCAGGTATGCCGCCATGTGTTGCGCAGGTTCCAAGCGCAATGAGAATCTTGCATTTTTTTCTCATTTCCAGGGCAACTTCAAGATGCTCTTCGTTTCTGATTCCTCCGCTTAAAAGCCCCACATCTGCTTCAGGTATGTCTATTTCATCTTTGTCACCGAGCTGGCCTAGGTGCTTGTGATCCATCAGCACGGGAATATGAACAAAATTGAGCTCGGAAAGCAGGTCAATCAGGGTTTCCCCTAAATTCAGTATCGCGATCTCACAACCTGAACATGAGTTCAGCCATTCACTGGCTACATTTACAGGCATTGTTCCACCTCCTCTTTTCCGAATCTGTTTGGCCCAAGAGCCTTGATTTTTTTTGTAAATTCAGTGACTTTTTCAGCAAATCTCGGTCCTTCGGCGCCTGAAACCCATTCAATTGCATACCGTTCCGGTTCAATTCCTGCGTCCTCAAGCAGCATATTGATGATATCGGTTCTTGCAAGAGCTTTATAATTACCATCCAGGTAATGACATTCACCAAGATGTCACCCCATGACCATGATGCCGTCAGCTCCCTTTTTCAATGAATCCACCACAAGCTCAGGGTGTACCATGCCTGAGCACATCACCCGCACAACCCTCATGTTGGCGGGATATTCAAGCCTTGAAACACCGGCCAGGTCAGCTCCGGCATAGGCGCACCAGTTACAGCAGAATCCAATTATTACCGGTTCAAAATTATCAGACATTATATTTTTCTCCTTAAATTGTTTTTCATACATTGGCCAGAATAGTATCAACCTGTGCCTTGAGCTGGCTCAGGGTGAATCCGTCCACCACAACACCGCCCTTGGGGCAGGTTGCAGTGCATATGCCGCATCCCTTGCACAGAGCCTTGTCAGTTACAATTTTTCTGTGTTTTCTGCCATCCTGTTCATATTCCTCAAGTGTAATGGCATTGTACGGGCAGACATCAACACAAAGGGCACATCCGTCACAGTTCATGGTCACATGGGATTTTATTGCATCCAGTTTCATTGTCTTTTTTGAAAGGATCACTCCTGCACGTGATGCCGCAGCCTTTCCCTGTGCAATGGATTCACTCACCGGTTTGGGATAATGGCACATGCCGGCCAGGAATACACCGTCCACTGTGGAATCAACCGGCCTGAGCTTGGGATGGGCTTCTGAAAGAAAACCCTCGCTGTTTGTGCCGCACTTGAACATGTCAACAAGAGATGAATTGTCCCTGGGCACTATTGCTGTTGCCAGCACTATCCTGTCAGTATGTATTTCAAGGGGCAGGCCTGAGATGG
>CAYOYY010000002.1:53175-115808 GCA_964408295.1 uncultured Desulfobacula sp.
TGATACCACAGGCTTTGAATCAGTGGTGTAGCGGATGAAGATAATGCCAAGATCCCTTGCCTGTCTGTAAAGAAGTTCCCTTTCTCCATAGGTTCTTATATCCCTGTAAAGGATAAAGATTTCCATGTCAGGATTTATCTTTTTCAGTGCGATTGCAGAAGAAATGCTTGCAGTGCAGCAGACACGGCTGCAATAGGGCCTGCTGTCATCACGCGAACCCACACACTGGATAAAAACCGTGGTGGAAGCATGTGCTGCCTCGTCTTTGTTTTCAGACATGAGCCTGTCAAATTCAAGCCCGGTCACAACGCGGCTGTCCTTGCCGTAAAGATATTCATCAGGAGTGTACGGCATGGCGCCTGTGGCAATTATACAGACTCCGAATTCAATGGGCAGGGTCTGTTTTTCATTTCCGTTATTGGAATTCAGTTTTATTCTGCCCATGAAATTTCCCACTGATCCTGAAACACGGTCAAGAGTGGCATTGGTATATACCTTGATAAGCGGGTTGGTCATGATCCTGGACAGCATCTTTTCCATGCATGCGCTTATATCTTCGTTTTTCCAGGTTTCATGAAGCTTGTGTGCTGTTCCTCCCAGCCTGTCCTGCTTTTCCACGATAATGGTTTCATATCCCTGGTCTGCAAGATTAAGGCCTGCACTCATGCCTGCAAGTCCGCCTCCTATCACGATGGCACGCGGAGTTACATTCACTTTTATATCCTGAAGAGGATAATTCTGTATTACCTTGGACACTGCCATTCTTACCTGATCCTTTGCCTTTTCAAGGGCTTTTTCAGGCTCATTGGGATGAACCCATGAGTTCTGGTTTCTTATATTGGCCATTTCAATCATGTATTTGTTCAGGCCTGTATTCTGAAGGGTTTCCTGAAAAAGAGGTTCATGGGTTCTTGGAGTGCATGCTGCAATCACAACCCTGTTGAGATTGTTTTCTTTTATTTTTTCGGCAATCAGGTTCTGGGTATCAGTGGAACAGGTGAACATGTTGTTTTCAACATAGACAACAGAATCAAGGGTTTCAGCATATTGTGCAAGGGCTTTTACATCAATGACGCCTGCAATGTTTGTTCCGCATGAACATACAAAAACCCCGACCCTTGGCTCCTGTCCTGCTATATCCTGTTCTTCAGGCCAGGTTTTTTCCTGTGTAAGGCTGCCTTTTGCATCGGACAGCAGGGCCTCAACTTCTGCGGCAGCAGATGAGGCATAGGTGACGGATTTTGGAATGGATTTTGGTGAATGAAAAGCTCCTGTGACAAATATTCCATCTCTTGTGGAGGAAACAGGGCTGAAACTGTCAGTTTTTGCAAAATTGTATTCACCAAGCTCAATCTTGAATTTTTCCGCCAGAGCCGCTGCATCAGAAGGTGCCTGAAGGCCTATGGCAAGGACAACCATGTCAAAATATTCCTCTGTGGTTCTGCCCTGTTCATCTGTCCAGTTCATGACAACCCCGACACCATCAGGGCCTTTAACAAGCGTATGGGGGCGGGCCTTTACATACCTTACTCCCTTGCGCTTTGAATCCTGGAAATATTTTTCATATTCCTTTCCGGCTGCCCTTATGTCCATGTAGAACACAGCCTGTTCTCCGCCGCCGTCAATGTGGCTTCCTGTCATTACAGCCTGTTTGATGGAATACATGCAGCAGATGCTTGAGCAGTATCCATTGTCAGCACAGTTGGTGTTTCTTGAACCCACACACTGGATCCATGCAATTTTTTCTGGAGTTCCTCCGTCAGACGGCCTTGACAGGTGTCCCATGCTTGGCCCTGAAGCAGAAAGCATGCGTTCAAATTCAAGACTTGTGACAACATCTGCAATTTCATCATACCCGTAATAGTCAATTCCTGCCGGAGAGAAAGGCTCAAATCCAGGAGCCAGGATAACAGATCCCACATTAAGCTCGATGGTCTCAGGCTTCATGTCAAGGTCAATGGCATTTGCAGGGCAGATCTTTTCACATGCCCTGCACCTTCCCTTGACATGGTATATGCAGTTTTCAGGATCAATGGCATATTTCAGCGGAACTGTCTGCCCGTATTTGATATAGGCGGCCTTTCTTGTGTTCAGGCCTGCATTGTATTCATCTGCAACTTTTTTAGGGCATTTTTCAGCACATAATCCACAGGCAATGCACTTGTCCTCGTCAACAAAACGCGGGTTTTTTCTGATGGTGATTGTAAAATTACCCTGTTCTCCTGTTACGTTTTCAATCTCGCTCAAAGTCAATAATTTGATATTCAAGTGCCGACCGCACTCAACCAGCTTGGGCGAAATAATTCACATTGCACAGTCATTGGTGGGGAAAGTCTTGTCAAGCTGGGCCATTGCCCCGCCTATCCCGGAACTTTTTTCAACCAGATAAACATAATACCCTGAATCCGCAAGATCCAGGGCAGCCTGAATTCCGGCAATACCACCGCCTGCAATCAGGACGGAACCAATTGTTTTGTCTGTCATTTGCACCTTCCTTTGTTTGATTATTTTCCGATCTGTTCTATTATCCATTCGCATGCCTTGGGCACTGCGTTTTTAAGTTCATCTGAAAGTCCCGGGCATATGAAATCAGGCACATTGTCCGTGTGTGCACAAAGAATTCTCACCTTGACACCCTGGTGTTTCAACTCAGCAAGAAGATTTGATGAAGGGGACTGGTGAAGGGAAAAATCACTTAATTTCTCCCTTGGCACGTCCTCAAGGCTGATTTCAAAAAGCTCACCTTTTTTTCTGCCGTCAACAGTGACAGCATCAATGATGAAGATCTGGTCCGGTTTGTTTTCCATCAAAAGCAGGTCAAAAACAAAATCCCTGATTCCGGTTCCTGCATCCAGAACCAGGACATCTCCAGTGAATTTGTGGGCAGTGTTAAGATGTGCAATAACTTCCGGCCCGAACCCGTCATCTCCGAACAGGGTATTGCCGCATCCAAAGACCAGAATTCTTTTTTCATAAATCAGGGTTTCCATGTTCCTGTACCTGCCTTTAAATACCTTTGCTGTTTCTTTATTAAATCTCAATTATTTTATATTTTAACATTATAAAATAATTGAGATTTATTATATATATCTCTTTTACCTTCAAAAAAAAGCTAAATCATTAGCAGGCAAAGTTGATGAAGTCAACCTTTTTTGTGCAGTTTTTTTTGGGTGAAACTTCTTGACACATTTTTCAAAGAATGATAGACATTACTCCTGTTTAAAAGCAGTCGGGGCGTAGCGCAGTCTGGTAGCGCACTTGTCTGGGGGACAAGTGGTCGCTGGTTCAAATCCAGCCGTCCCGACCAGTACCCTTCAATTTTTAACCATTGGTTAACCCTGCAGATATTCAAAGGTTACGTTGCACCCAACACTCTCAGGAGGGAACGAATCGATGAAATTCAAAAGGCTGGCACTGGTTGTATTTTTTCTTTTCTTGTCAGGATGTTTCAGTTTAAGCATTGCAAATACGCACTCTGCGGCAGGCAGCAGTTCTGAGCCCGGTTTTTCTGCCACCAGGGCGGCAGATCATGATTCCGGAATTGATGCTGCAGGTACAGCAGAGCAGGGTCATGAAGGCCCTGAACTTGGGGAAGTGCTTCCCCTTTATTCATGTATCCCGTTTGCATGCATGCTGCTGTCCATCGCACTTCTGCCCCTTATTGCCGGCAATATATGGCATCATCATTTCGGCAAGATTTCAGCTTTCTGGGCAGCCAGCCTTGCTTTGCCCTTTATCTATGCATACAGAGGAGAAGCTGTGCATGAAATCATGCACATCATTCTTGCAGATTATGTTCCTTTTATCATACTTTTATGGGCGCTGTTCACCGTTTCAGGCGGGATCCTGCTCAAGGGAACTCTTCGCGGCACTCCGTTTATAAATACAATAATAATTCTCATCGGAACACTTCTTGCCTCATGGATGGGAACCACAGGCGCTGCCATGCTCATGATCCGCCCTTTTTTAAGGGCCAATGCATATAGAAAAAACAAAACTTTCATGGTTGTATTCTTTATATTTCTTGTCGCCAACATAGGAGGTGCCCTGACCCCGCTTGGTGATCCGCCCCTGTTCCTGGGTTTTCTTCATGGGGTGAGCTTTTTCTGGACAATGCATGTTCTGCCTCATATGCTTATTGCTGCTGCGATACTCCTTGTTGTATATTTTGTAATGGATTTATATTATTACAAAAAAGAAGGGGCAACCCCGCCTGATGACGGAGAAAAAGCACCTCTTGGCCTTGCCGGAAAATGCAATTTTATTTTTCTTGCCGGTATTATTGGTGCAGTTCTCATGAGCGGAGTTGCAGACATGGGTGAAATATCGGTTCTGTCTGTGCACCGTGCAGTTCAGGATTGGGTAAGGGACGGTCTTCTCATCGCACTCGGCATTGCCTCTCTTGTGGCGACTCCGACTGAACTTCGGGAAGAAAACGAATTTTCCTGGTTTCCCATTATTGAGGTTGCCTATCTTTTTATTGGAATTTTCATTACCATGATTCCATGTCTGCTGCTTCTCAAGGCAGGCCCCAACGGAGCTTTTGCATTTCTCATCAATGCAGTGAAAGAGCCTGTCCATTATTTTTGGGTAACAGGGGCCCTGTCAAGCTTTCTGGACAATGCACCGACCTATCTTACATTTTTCAATACAGCCCTTGGCAGTTTTTATCCAGGTGTTGCAGAGGCGATATCTGTCCCCCATCTCATGGCGGATAAAACGCTTTATCTTGAGGCGATTTCAGCAGGAGCTGTTTTTTTCGGAGCATGCAGCTATATAGGAAATGCTCCCAATTTCATGGTCCGTTCCATTGCAACGGAATCAGGAACAGATATGCCGAGCTTTTTTGGTTATATTCTGAAATATTCCCTGGTATTTTTAATCCCGACCTTTATCGTTGTAAGCCTTGTTTTCTTTTAATATATTTACCACATGGAAGGAACTGCAATAACAGGAGGGGCATAACATAATGGACATTGATCTTAAAGGCCTGAACATTGCCGTGATAGGAGGGAACAGCCCCTGCAGGCAGATATTGGAAAGGCTGTTGAGCCCTGCCATGAAATCTTTTGGTATCAGGGTGGTTGCTGTTGCAGATACATTGACCAGGGTTGAGGGTGTTGTCTATGCAAAAGAAAATTTAATTTTTACCACCACTGATTATCAGGAACTGTGCTCCATGAAGGATATTGATGTTGTGCTGAAGCTGAAAAACGATGAAATACTGAGCTGTATTCTTGACAGGGTCAACCGTGAGAATATGAGCATTATCAATCTTGATTCATTCAAGGCCGCATCATTGCTTAATTATCTTTCTGCGGAGGAAGAAAAAATCAAGATAAGGGAAAAACTTGAAAAAAACAGACTGGATCAGAATGAAATCATATCCCTGTTTGACAGATTTGCAGGGCGCATTCAGGATAATGCAGCCAGAGAAACCAGGTTTTTAAAAGCAGAGCGTGAAGATCTGATTGAAATGGAAAAAGAATTGTCCCAGATCATTCAGGGAAGCATGATTCCTACTTTTATCGTGAATAATGAGCATATACTGACACATTGGAACCGTGCATGTGAGGATCTTACCGGGTACAAGGCATATGAGCTTGTGGGAACAGACAAGCAATGGGTTCCGTTCAGGTCTGCCAAAAGGCCCACAATGGCCGATGTGATTGTGGGGCAGATGTCAGAAGAAGAGGTTAATCAATATTATGGATCTACATGGAGAAAATCAGGCCTGATAAAGGAGGCATATGAGGCAGAAGAATTTTTCCCGCACCTTGGAAAAGACGGGAAATGGATTTTTTTCACAGCTGCACCCATTAAATCTCCGGATGGCAGGATCATAGGAGCAATTGAAACATTAAGGGATATTACAGAAGATAAAAAGGCCCAGGAAGAGCTTGAACTTCAGGACAAAGAGCTTGCTGCGCTTTATGAAAAATACAAGGCATCAGAAGAAAAATACAGATCCCTTTTCAACAACAATCCCAATCCCATTTTCATCGTTGACCGCGAAACATGGGAAATCCTGGATGTAAATCACAGGGTTGAGGAAGACTATGGATACTCAAAATCAGAATTGTTCGGCATGTCTTTTCTGGATATCGGAGACAAAGACGATGAAACTGTCAGGGCAGGGCTTGAAAAACTGGGAGAAGGCCAGTCAATTCTTTTTACAAAGAAAAAACACTATAAAAAGGACAGAACCTCCTTTTTTGTAAACCTTAAGGTTGCCGGAGCCACCTATCATAACAGGCAGGTTTTTATCGCATCTGCCACAGATATAACAGAAAGTGTTGAAAAGGAAACCCAGCTGATTCAGGCAGGCAAGCTTGCAACCCTTGGAACCATGGCGGCAGGCATGGCCCATGAGATCAACCAGCCTTTGAATGTTATCCAGATATGCGCAGATCTCATATTGAAGATGATTAAAAAAGGTGTTGCAATTTCTGAGGAAGATCTTGCGAGCATGGCGACCGACATTATCGACAATGTGGCAAGGGCGGCAGGAGTGATAAAGCATGTGCGTGATTTTGCAAGGCAGTCGGAAAGAGATCTTAAAAAACTTGTTCTTAACGACCCTATAAATGATGTATTCAAGGTACTCGGCCATCAGCTGGCAGTGCATTCCATACAGGTCAGGCTGGCCCTTGATCCTGAACTGCCTGAAATAAGGGCTGAGCACAATCGTCTTGAGCAGGTGTTTATCAATCTTGTTACAAATGCAATCGATTCAATGGATGAAAAGGAAGAAAAAACCGAAGGCAAGGTGGAAAAAATACTTGAGATATCAACTTTTGCCGAAGATGGATGGGTTGTGGCAAAGGTGTCTGATACCGGTATGGGCATGACAGATGAAGTAAAAAGAAAAATATTTGAGCCGTTTTTCACAACCAAGGAAACAGGCAAGGGAACAGGTCTTGGCACTAGCATAAGTTTCGGGATAATCAAGGACTATGGCGGTTCCATTGATATACAGAGTAAGTTCGGCAAGGGTGCCACATTCATCGTAAGGTTCCCGGCCATAGAATGAGGAAAATGATATGCCGGCAAACACAATTTTGATAGTTGATGACGAGGAGGCGATTGTCAGACTGCTTTCCATGTCGCTTAAAAGCGACGGCTATGAAACTCTGACCGCATGCAGCGGTGAGGAGGGTCTCGAGGTGTTCAGAACAAAGTCCCCTGATATCGTTGTAACTGATATTAAAATGCCTGGAATGGACGGGCTTGAGCTTCTGAAGAAAATCAAGGAACTGGATTCTGACAAGGAAGTTATTATTGTCACAGGCCATGGTGATATAGATTCCACCATAACAGCTCTTCAGTACGGGGCAAGTGATTTCATCAACAAGCCCGTAAGGGATGAAGCTCTTGCCATTGCCCTTGAAAGGGCAAAATCCAAGATTGCCATAAGAGAACAGCTTGCAGAATATACGGAAAATCTTGAGCTTAAAATTGCCCAGGCCACAGAGGAAATCAGGAGAAAATCAAATTTTCAGCGCCTTCTGATCAAAAGCTCAACAGATGCCATAATTGCCTTTGACAGTGAATGGAAGGTTGTGGTGTATAACCCGGAAGCAGCAAGAATGTTCGGCAGAAAGGCAAAGGAGATCAGAAATAAGCTTACCATTGATGAACTCTATCCTCCTGATATGGCAGAAAAATTTAAGAAACAGGCCATGAAAATCAAAAATGACAATACGCTTCCATGGAATGAAATGCAGTTTGCCACAAGACAGGGTAAGACGATACCAGTGCGTTATACTGCAAATGTTCTCCATGAAAACGGGGAATTTGTGGGCACAGTGAATTTTTTCCAGGATCTTACAGAAATCAAGCGCCTTGAAAAGGAACTTGTGGAATCTGAGCGGATGGCTGCCGTGGGGCAGACTGTCAGCGGGCTTGCACATTATGTGAAAAATATCCTGATAGGTCTTAAGGGAGGCAGTTATGTGGTTGATGTCGGAATTGCAAAAAATGACATGGAAAAATTCAAGACAGGCTGGGAAACCATAAAAAAGAATATCAAAAGGGTTGGAGATCTTACCCAGGATCTTCTGACCTATTCAAAGCCGCGGGAGCCTTCCATTGAAATATGTTCGCCCAATGATATTGCAGAAGAGGTCATTGAACTGGTACGTGATTCAGCATTATCAAAGGGCATAAATATTTCAGAATCCCTGGATAAGAACATAGGCAGGGCAAGGGTTGATCCCCATACCCTTCATCGTTCCCTGCTAAATCTTGTGACCAATGCCATGGATGCCTGCATTGAAGATGAAGACATTGATAAGGACCATGAAGTGATTATAAAAAGTTTTGTGGAAAATCCTGAAGGCCCTGATTCATATCTTTGTTTCAGGGTTGAGGATAATGGATGCGGCATGGATGAGGAAACAAGAAAACATCTGTTTGACCCAATGTTCAGCTCCAAGGGAGGCAAAGGAACAGGCCTGGGGCTTCTTGTCACAGGCAAGCTCATTGAGGAACACAATGGTGTAATTGATGTTGAAACGCAGAAAGGAAAAGGAAGTGCCTTTACAATTAAACTGCCCTATGAAAAACTATGTGAAGAAAAAACGACCATGGAGGATGAAATATGAGTAAAAAGGTTCTTGTGGTGGATGATGATCCTGATGTCAGATCATTTGTAGTCACAGTTCTGGAGGAAAACCAGTATACGCCTCTGGTAGCGGCAGATGGAGTTGAAGGCCTGGAAATGATTGAAGAACATCAGCCTGACCTGGTAATCCTTGATGTACTGATGCCAAGGGGCAGCGGTATCCGTCTGTACCGCAAGCTGAAAATGGATGAAAATTTAAAGAAAATACCGATTATAATGTTTACAGGCATTGCCCTGAGATCTTTTTTAAAATCCCAGAAAGTGCTTGATGAATTCAAGGGAAGCAAGGTGCCTGAACCCGAGGTATATCTTGAAAAACCGGTTGAACCCGAAGAGCTGGCAGAGGCCGTGAAAAATCAGCTGGGATAATGGAAATCAGGTAAAATCCGGATTGGAGAGATTATGAAAATAAGAAAATTGCTTTTTGTGACAAAATTTGAAGACCTTTGCTATGATGCTTTAAATTCGCTTCTGGTACTGAGGAAAGCAGCTCTGGAACATGTTGTCTTTTTGAATGTCATTGAAAGAGACAAGGTCGCCATGAAAAGGGGAACCGGATATTTAAAGGAGGAGGAGGTAAAATTAAAGGAGACAGCCAATATCCGTTTCATCGACTGGGCTGAGAACCTGTTTGAGATGGGTCTTGAAGTGGGAGCATATATTGAGGTGTCCACGCTTATACCTGAAATTTTAAAGGTTGTAAAAAAAGAATCTCCGGATCTTATTGTCATAGGCCATTCCCATAAAGGGACTCTTGAACAGCTTTATTCCGGCACAGACGTGACAGAATTGATACGGCGCACAAGCATCCCTACTCTTGTATTCAAACACATACTTGAAGATAATATTGTCCCTGAAAAATTATTTGAACGCCCCCTTTTTGCCACCAACTGGTCGCAGACCGGTGAAAAGGCTGTGGCATATATAAAGGCCATGAAAAATGTCATCGGAGAAGTGCATGTGATGCACGTGGTAAAGGAAAACGCACTGAAAAGCCCTGATACTCACGAAGTCCAGAAAGTCCGCAAGGCTGAGAGAAAACGTCTTGATGCCCTGTGCGATGAACTTGAGCAGGAAGGCATCCGGGCAAGGGCACATGTCTATGTGGGTGATCCGCAAAAGGAAATTCAAAAGGCTGCAAAGGAATATCAGGCAACCATGATCATATTGGGCTCAAGTGACAAGGCAGCCATTCTGGAACGCTGGATGGGTTCTGTATCGAAAAATATCGCGGTGAAAACCATTTTTCCCTGTCTTCTGATTCCAGGTGCAAAAGAAATTTAATGCTTGCATTTTCCTGTGACAGGGTATAGAAATTTCGCTTAGTTAACAGCTTTTCTGGCGGATATATTAGTTGTTGACTGGTTATTTCAGGTCTGTTATATGCAAAAACTGGCCTGGAACAAAGCTTAAAATACAGCTTAAATTGTTAAGGATATATTATGAAACTTCTATTCATAGACGATGAACAGACATTTTTAAAATATCTTGCCAAACGCCTTGTGCTGGACGGATACACAGTAAAAACGACTTTTTCCGGTGAGGAAGGGGTTGATGCCGCTGCAAAGGAAAATTTTGATGTTGCAGTTGTTGACCTGCAGATGCCGGGTATTGATGGTATCGAGGTTCAGAAAAGGCTCAAGGATCTGCAGCCCACCTTGCCATGTATTGTCCTCACCGGTCACGGCAGTGTTGAAAATGCCCTTGAAAGCGGCAAATACAATGCATTTAAATTTTTATCAAAGCCCGTTGACATGGATACTCTCATTGAAACCATCAATGCGGCTTATGATCACAGAATGGAAAAGGAAAAACAGACCTCCGCATCCGGAGACGGGCGTACAGATTCTGCAAAACAGGGCCCCATCACAAAATTGTATGGTAAATTCCGCAAGCTTTACGGGGTCGATAAATAGCATCTGAATCTTATAGACTTTGCCCGCAATGAATCAACAAGGATAAGGAGGATCCAGTGAGTTCAGAAGGTAATGATACTGCTGCAACAGACAGCAGGTCTTCATCCACATTTTTGAAATCTTTTTTTTCTTTTTCCATTACATTTGTTCTGATGGCAGTATCCTGGCTTGTATTGTCAGGAAAATTTGAACCCCTGCTCCTGTTTCTAGGTGCAGTTTCCTGTTTTATTGTTTCCTATTTTTTCCATGACCTGCTTTTTCCTGATCTTAAACCTGAATATATTATAATCTTTTTAAGGTTTGTTAAATATTGTCCCTGGCTTATCTGGGAAATTGTAAAGGCAAATTTCCATCTTCTGTATCTTTCTTTTCATCCCCGTATGAACGAGCTCATTGAACCTCAGATCATCACTTTTGAAACCGGACTTAAATCTGATATTGCCATTGCAACCCTTGCCAATTCAATCACCCTGACGCCGGGAACAATAACGGTGACCGCAGACAGTGACGGTGTGTTTCAGGTACATGCCATTGACAATGAATCAGCAGAAGCTTTGCCTGGAGTCATGCTGGAAAAGGTTGCAAAAGTTTTTGGAGAGAAAATATGACTACATTTTTTTTAAGTGTTGCGCTGGGACTGTGCTTTATGATGCTGTTTTCAATGTATCGTACCCTTTTCGGTCCCACAGTTCTTGACAGGCTCATAGGGGTAAACGCCATAGGCAGCAAGACTGTTATTCTTCTGCTTCTTATCGGATATCTTTATGAACGTGTTGACATGTTTGTTGATATCGCACTTGCCTATGCTTTTTTGAACTTTATTGCCGTGCTGGCTGCTTCACGATATTTTCACAAGAGAAAAGGCCTGTACGAGGAATCTTTTATGGAATGATCATTTACCCGGAGTAATCATGGATATAATTGTTATTGCCTTACTGGTTTTTGGTCTGATTTTTTTCCTGGGAGGTGCTGTCGGAATTATCCGCATGCCGGATTTCTACAGCCGGCTTCACCCGGCAGGAAAACTGGATACCCTGGGAAGCCTTGCCATGGTTATGGGCCTTGCCCTTTATAACCTTCATCATTTTTCCCTGGAATCCTTTCTGGTATCCCTTAAGATGTTTTTAATCGTATTTTTTGTGTTTCTTGCCAGTCCCACTGCCACGCATTCCATTGTGGATGCGGGAATGAGAGCAGGCCTGCGGCACTGGACAAAAAAGAAACGGAAGGGTTAATCATGCACTGGCCTATTGATTTTATTGTGTTAACCTTTGTGATTTTCTGTGCTATTGCTGCAATTTCCGTGAAGGATCTGCTGGGTACTGCCATATTGTTTGGTGCTTATTCCTTTATGATGTGCCTTTTGTGGGCAATCATGGGAGCAGTTGACGTGGCATTTACCGAGGCTTCTGTCGGAGCCGGCGTGAGTACGGTTTTCTTTGTTGCGGCTATTTTCAGAACAAGCAGGAGGACAAAAGATTGAAAATTCTCGGATTTATTGTCGCCTGTATGACAGGTGTCTTGCTTTTGTACGGCACGGCTGATTTTCCTGCCTGGGGAGATCCTGCCTGCCCTGCTGCCACTCATGTGTCAAATGTATATATTGAAAAGACCTTTGAACAGACCCATGTCCCCAATATTGTCACGGCTGTTCTGGCTGACTATCGTGGATATGACACCATGTTTGAAACTTCGGTTATTTTCTGTGCAGGGCTTGCATGCTTTCTGCTTCTGAGGGATTTCAGAAAGAAAAAAGAGCATTTTTACCGCCATGTTCCCACTGGAGTCATACTTCATGTGAAAAATACCGAAGAAACCCTGTCCGTTGGAAAGGAATTTGAATACATGGACAGGGAATGGGTTCCTCCTGACCTCATTATTAAAACCGTGTGCAGGATCCTTATCCCCTTTATCCAGATCTATGCCTTTTATGTGGTTGCACACGGCGATTTTTCGCCGGGAGGAGGATTTCAGGGCGGGGTTATCTTTGGAGCCAGCCTTATTCTCATTGCCATAGCCTATAATCTTAAAACTCTGGTTCAAAGAATAAAAGAGAAAATCTTTGGAATCTGTGCTGCCGTGGGAGTGCTGATCTATGCAGGCATTGCAGCCATCTGCATGCCAATGGGAGGCAGGTTCTTAAACTATGGCAAGCTTGCTCCTCTGGTGCCTGGCGACCCTGATCATGTAAGGGCGCTTGGAATGCTTGGAATCGAGATAGGAGTAGGCATTGCTGTAATGGCGGTCATGTGTATCATTTATATCAACATAGTCTCTGAAGGCAGACATGATGAAGGATTATAGGTAAGAATTATGACAGATTTATTACCCCTGATCGTGGCAAAATATAATTACTGGCTCTATGTGATTCTGATGATGATAGGGCTTTATGCCATGATTGCAAAAAACAATTTCATTAAAAAGGTGGTTGGCATGAATATCTTTCAGACAGCCATTATCCTGTTTTATCTGTCCATAGGCTATAAGAAGGATGCAACCCTGCCCATTATTGAACTTGCACACGAAGGAGGGCATGGGCCTGCTGTTCATGCCATTGATTATATCAACCCTCTTCCCCATGTCCTCATGCTGACCGCAATTGTTGTGTCTGTTGCGACATTTGGAGTTGCAATGGCCATAGCCCTCAGGATTTATCAGCGGTATCAGACCCTGGAGGAAGATGAGTTAAGAATGCGTTTATCGGAAGAATAAATTATGGATAATTACCCAGTACTAATTGTTGTTGCTCCGCTTTTAGCTGCCCTTTTTGCCGGAATTGCCGCCTGGATAGAGCAGAAACTGTCATATGTCATTGCTTTGCTGGGACTTGGCATTTCCTGTTTTTCTGCCTTTCATGTGCTTATGAAAGTCATGTCCACTGGAACCATCCAGTACAAGCTTGCAGGCTGGGCCCCTCCCATAGGGATCGAATACAGAATCGATCTGCTCAATGCCATGGTGCTCATGGTTGTTTCGGCAATTGCATTTTTAAATCTTGTTGCAAGCTACAGAAGTGTTGAGCAGGAAACCCATGACAGGACAGGTTTCTTCTATACTGTTTATTGTCTTTTCTGCACAGGGCTTTTAGGCGTCACTGCCACGGGCGATCTTTTCAACCTTTATGTGCTTGTGGAGATAACCTCTTTGACAAGTTATACAATGGTTGCCCTGGGAGACAGGGACAGAGGACCCATTGCAGGAATGAACTATATTTTTGTAGGTGTCATAGGAGCAAGTTTCTATCTGCTTGGAGTGGGCTATCTTTACATGCAGACAGGCTCGCTCAATATGGCTGATACAGCCATGATACTGCACTCCCATCATGGATCGTCCATAGTATTGACTGCATTTATTCTGTGTATGGTGGGCCTGTGGATAAAAATGGCATTTTTCCCTTTGCATGTATGGCTGCCCAATGCATATGCATACTCGCCTGTGGCATTTTCAAGGGTTGTTGCTCCTTTGATGACAAAGGTCATGATTTACGTGATGATACGGCTTATGATCTCGGTGTTCGGGTTTGAATATATTTTCACAACCCTCAATCTTTCAGGAGCCGTTGTCTGGCTTGCCACAATCGCCATCGTGGCAGGCGGGGTAATGGCACTTGCCCAGAAAAACCTGAAAAAAATGCTGACCTATATAATTGTTTCTGAAATAGGATACATGGTTGGAGGAGCATGGATGGGCAATCAGGCCGGAATGACAGGGGCAATCCTGCATATCTTGAATGATGCTCTCATGACCTTTGCAGTTTTTCTTGCAGTTGGCAATATGGTGTACAGGCTGCACAGGGTTGAGCTTGAGGATCTTAAGGGCCTTTTTGCCAAAATGCCATGGACCATGGCAGCCTTTGTGCTTGCTGCCTTCAGCATAATAGGGGTTCCGCCCACCTGTGGATTTTTCAGTAAATGGTATCTGATCATGGGTGCATTTGAAAAGGGGGCATATCATTTTGCTGCTGCCCTGCTGTTTTCAAGCCTTGTCTGTGCTGTTCTGTTTTTCAGGGTGTTTGAGATATGTTTTTTTCCGTCAGAAGATCAGGAGATGCATGGCCACGGACATGGAGAGGGATATTCGTGTCCTGTTATCGAGGAAGCTCCGGTATCCATGCTGGTCATCTCAGGGCTTGCCGGCCTGTCCCTGATTGTAGCGGGACTGTTTTCAGGAACCATTGTAAATACCATTATTGTTCCTTTCCTGAAGTGAAGATGAACAGAAAATAAAGATGAACAGGATTATTATAAAAAAGGCAAACCAATAAATGGAAACCATCATTTCAATTAAACCTCTTTTGGCAGTTTTAGTTTCGCTTCTTGTGATCCCTATTCTGATCTCTTCTTCGGAAAAACCCAATGCAAGAGAATCATGGATATTCATTGCCGGAATAATAAAATTTTTAATTGTCATTTCCATGCTTCCGGCAGTACTGCAGGGAAAACAGATCACTCTTACCCTTTTTAAGATTGTGCCCGGCGCTGATATTGCTTTCAGGGTTGACGGCCTTGGCATGCTGTTTGCCCTGGTTGCATCTTCTCTTTATATAATTACCTCCATATATTCCATAGGTTATATGAGAGGGCTAAATGAGCACGGTCAGACAAGATTTGTATGCTTTTTTGCCCTTGCAATTTCAGCCACCATAGGTGCTGCTTTTTCTGCAAACCTTCTTACTCTCTATCTTTTTTACGAGGTATTGTCCCTTGCAACATATCCTCTTGTCACGCATCATCAGAATGCTGAATCAAAAATTTCAGGCAGAAGATATCTGACCTTTATTCTTGGTACATCCATAGGAATTGTGCTTCCGGCCATGATTTACTGCTATCATGTCACAGGAACACTTGAATTTGCACCTGGAGGCATTTTTGCAGGCCATCTGAGCCGCCCTGCTGCTGTTGTGCTTCTTTTGATGTTTGTTTTCGGTTTTGCCAAGGCAGGTATAATGCCGGTTCACTCATGGCTTCCTGCCGCAATGGTTGCGCCTACTCCGGTGAGTGCTCTCTTACATGCCGTTGCCGTGGTCAAGGTAGGTGTGTTCTCAATTGTCAGGGTGATGACTGGAATTTTCGGAATAGACCTGCTTGCACATTTTCATCTTGGTATCATGGTGATGATTATTGCATCGGTTACAATCCTTGTGGCCTCCTGTATTGCCCTGTCCCAGGACGAGCTTAAAAGGCGCCTTGCGTATTCTACCATAAGCCAGCTGTCATATATTGTATTCGGTGTTGCACTTTTATCTCCTAAGGGGCTTATTGGAGGGATAATTCATATAGTAATGCATGCCTTTGGCAAGATTACCCTGTTTTTTTGTGCAGGTGCAATATATGTGGCAACCGGCAAGAAATATATAAGCCAGATGACAGGGCTTGGTAAAAAAATGCCCATAACCTTTGCCGCATTTTTCATTGGAGCTTTAGGAGTCATAGGGCTTCCGCCGAGCGGGGGGTTCTACAGCAAATGGAATCTTCTTCTTGGCACAATTGAGGCTCATCATACAGGTTTCATGATTGTGCTTCTTGTGTCATCATTTCTTAATGCCTTTTATTTTCTGCCCATTGTTTACAAGGGCTTTTTCGGAAAAACCGGGGAAGATCACCAGGGGCCTGTAAAAATTGAAGAGGCCAATATGTGCATGCTTGTTCCCCTGGTCATTACAGCATGTGTTTCAATAGTGCTGTTTTTTTACCCCACCCTTTTTATCAATCTGATAAAAACATGGCTTGGCATATAAAATAAATTCAGGAGAATATGGATATGGGACTTAAAAAAAATAAATTCAACGGCCAGGAATTTGAAATCCTGGATCATGACGAGGTGCCTGGGTTCAGAACAGCATTTTATATTATTATTACCTTTGCCGTTGTTTATTTTATTTATATTTTTTCACATGTATCACATGGCTAGGTTTGGCAGTTTTATCCTATTTTGAAGGAGTAAGTTAAAGATATGAAAAAAGAACTGACAATTTTTGACAACCCTAGAAATATCAAGCGTTTCCGCATGGGTTTTTTCATAGTTCTGGTATTGGTTCTTATTGCCGAGAGCTTTGTGGAAATGCATGGTGAATTTGAAGTTGAACACTTTTATGGCTTTTTTGCTGTCTATGGATTTATTTCCTATGTGTTTTTGATATTTGCAGCCAAACTGCTCAGAAAAATTGTCATGCGTAAAGAGGATTATTATGATGAATAGTTTTGTGCCTCCTGCGGCTGTATTCATACTGGGTTCCCTTTTGATTCCATTTTTAAGGGGCAAGGCAAAATCAGTTTATATGCTTGCCCTTCCTGTTGTGGTATTTACAGGGCTCTTGAATCTTTCATACGGTAATATCTGGACAGTGAATTTCTGGGGTTATGAGCTGATCCTTGGCCGTATTGACAGGCTTTCTCTTGTTTTTTCCTATGTATTTACCATCATGGCTTTTTTAGGGGTTTTATTTGCCCTTAATGTAAAAGATGACCTTCAGCATGTTTCCGGGCTTGTTTACGTGGGTTCAACCCTTGGGGTTGTGCTTGCAGGTGATTTTATATCCCTTTATCTGTTCTGGGAAATCATGGCTGTAAGTTCCACCTTTCTGATTATTGCATCCAGAACTGATGAATCCCGCAGGGCAGGTTTCAGGTATATTCTATTTCACCTGTTCGGCGGTCTTCTGCTGCTTGCAGGAATACTTATTTATATCACCAAGAACGGGACAGCACAGTTCAATTATATAGGTCTTTCAGGGATTGAATCCTATCTGATTTTTTTCGGTATTGCCCTGAATGCAGCAGCAATTCCGCTTCATGCATGGCTGCCTGATGCATATCCCATGGGAACTCCCACAAGCACAGTCTTTTTAAGTGCTTTTACTACCAAATCAGCGGTTTATCTTCTGATCCGCACCTTTCCCGGAGCACATCTTCTGATCATCATAGGCGGGCTTATGGTATCTTTACCCATATTTTATGCAGTTCTTGAAAATGATATAAGAAGAGTGCTGTCCTACAGCCTTATGAACCAGGTCGGCTTCATGCTGGTCGGGGTCGGCATAGGAACCGAGCTTGCAATTAACGGAGCCGTGGCTCATGCATTCTGCCATATCATCTACAAGGCGCTTTTGTTCATGGCGGCAGGATCAGTGCTTCAGATGACCGGAAAGATAAAATGCACGGAAATCGGAGGACTGTACAAGACAATGCCTCTTACATGCCTGTTCTGTATTATAGGCGCTGCATCCATATCTGCATTTCCCCTGTTTTCAGGCTTTATTTCCAAGTCAATGATTATAAGCGCCTCTGCCCATGAGAAGCTGTTCCTGGTATGGCTCATACTGCAGTTTGCCTCTACAGGGGTTGTTGATCATGCAGGAATCAAGGTTCCGTTCTTTACTTTTTTCGGACACGACTCAGGCATAAGGGCCAAGGAACCGCCAGTAAACATGCTGCTTGCCATGGGGATAGCCTCTGCCCTGTGCGTTGGGCTGGGCATATTTTATCAGCCCTTATACAATCTGCTTCCGTTTCCGGTGCACTATACACCATATTCAGGCGGCCATGTGATCGGACAGCTTGAGCTTCTTCTGTTCGGAGCTCTTGCATTTACCCTGCTGATCCTGTCAGGATATTATGTTCCAGAGGTCAGAAGCAGGAACCTGGATATTGACTGGACATACAGGAAACTTGGCAGCCTTGCATACCGCATCCTTGACAAGGGTCTGAACTCATTGAACTATATTGCTGAAACCGGCTTGATGGCTTTTGTCAGAACAATTGCCAAAGCTTTCAGGAACATGGCAGCAGGAATTGTGCTGTTTTTTTCTGTCAATATCTGGCTTGCCCTTGGTTACCGGGATAAAAGGCTTGAGATAAAGAAACGCAGATTATACGATGATGTCATTCAGGGCACCATCCCGGCCGGAATCGGTGCAGCAGTTGCCATAAGTTTTGTTGTCCTTGTTTATCTGTTAACCTAAATTATGAATGTCTGCGAGGCCTGATATGGTAAAATTAGAAGATCTAAAACGAATCAACCTTCTTAAGAACGTTCCTGATCACCTGCTTGAAATTATTGCAGAACAGGCACAATTGAGTATTTTCGGGGCTGATACCGAACTTATAAGCGTCAACGAGGATGTTGATGTCTTTTACATGCTGATAATGGGTCAGGTGGCCATTAAAAAAGAGATATCTTCAAACCTGGAAGTTATAATGGATTATCTTCAGTCAGGTGCTACATTTGGCACTTCAGCTTTTTTCAAGGATTCAAAGGCATCATATACTGCTGTCTGTCAGGAACCCTGCGAGGCCATTACAATTTCAGGAGATCATCTTGCCCGTCTGTTTGAGGATAATCATGAACTTGCCTGTCATATGATGCTTGGCATTGCTGCTCAGTACAAACACAAAATGGATCTGAGGGCTCAGATGATAATGAAGGCTGTTAATGAAAATCCGGATCTTAAGGACAGCATAAAAAATTTCAATGATCTGACTCTGGTGGCGTGATTATAGAATTTAACCTTATTTCATAGGATTCCGTTTAGAATGGTTGACAAGGATACACTGAAAAAAATCGGTTTTTTAAGGGGTCTTCCTGATCCAGTGCTGGAAAAAATCAGCGCAATTGCCCGGCTTGAAACTTTTGATGAGGAAAGCATTCTTTTCAGACAGAATCAGGAGCTTGCTCTTGTATATATGCTGGTATCGGGCAGAGTATTTTTGAACAGCAGATCATCTTCAGGGCATTCCATCACCCTTGACGAAGTAACCCCCGGAAGAACTTTCGGGCTGTCTGCACTGATAGAGGAATCATCCGGAACTTTTTCCGCTGTATGTGCTGAGACAAGTTCCATAATTACCATATCCAGTGAAGAAATGCGCAGCCTTTTTAAAAGTGATTTTCTGGCAGGACATCTTATCATGGCAAAGGTAGTGGAAATATTCAGATCAAGAATGGAAAAGCATACCCGTTATTTTATTCATTCTCTGACAACTCATCCTGAAATCAGCAGGTTTATCTGAATCTTATAGCCTGAGGCAGCCTGTATTGCCCTGTTGGATTGTCATATCTATCTTTTCCAGAACTCAGGAACAAATAAAATAATTATGGTGTAAATTTCCAGCCTGCCCAGAAGCATGCATAAGGAGAGCAGCCATTTTCCAAGGCCTGGCAGATGGGCAAAGTTTTCACTTGGACCCACGCTGCCGAATCCGGGGCCTATGTTTCCAAGACAGGCGGCAACAGCTCCCAGTGATGTCATCATATCAACCCCCATGGCCCCGAGAAGAATGGATCCTGCAACAAAAAGCCCGATATACAATGCCAGAAAAACCATGATACTGTTCACCACCTCATCCGGTACAACAATGCAATTGAGTTTTATATGGCTTATACTCCTTGGGTGGATGATTTTGAACAATTCCCTGTAACAATATTTAAAACATACAATGATGCGGCTGCATTTT
This sequence comes from uncultured Desulfobacula sp., assembly GCA_964408295.1. Lineage (GTDB taxonomy): Bacteria > Desulfobacterota > Desulfobacteria > Desulfobacterales > Desulfobacteraceae > Desulfobacula. Next base: position 73,170 of record CAYOYY010000002.1, read on the forward strand.
ATTCCTCCGCCTGTGGAACCTGCGCAGGCTCCTATGAACATGCAGATGAAAAGCACTATCTGGCTCAAGCCTGGAAATTTTTCATAGTCAGCCGTTGCAAAACCTGTTGTGGTAATAATTGAGCTCACCTGAAACCCTGCAAATCTGAAAGCATTTTTAAATGAGTCATAAACGCTTCCATAGGTGTCAAAGGCCACAATCAGGGTTAATACCAGGGTAAGTCCCAGAAAGAAACGGCATTCAGTGTCGCGCCAGAATGCCAGGGGCCTTCCGCGCAGAACCTGGTAATGGAGTGAAAAATTGATCCCTGCCAGTATCATGAATCCTGTAATGACATAATCAATATATGCACTGCTGTAATGGGCTACTGAGGCATTGGCAGGGGAAAATCCTCCTGTGGGCAGGGTTGTCATGGCATGGCAGGCAGCATCAAACAGGGGCATGCCTCCTCCAAGAAGAAAAATTATTTCAAGAATTGTGATTCCTGCATACACTGCCCATAAAATTTTGGCTGAGTCAGTAAGCCTGGGAGTCAGTTTATCAGGCACAGGGCTTGGAACCTCTGCCTTGTATAATTGTATTCCGCCTATTCCCAGAAAAGGCAGTACTGCAAGGGACAGAACAATGATTCCCATCCCTCCCAGCCATTGTATCAGGCTTCGCCAGAAAAGAATACTTCTGGCGCTTGCCTGAATATCTGTCATCACAGAAGAACCTGTTGTGGTGAACCCTGACACTGATTCAAAAAAAGCGTCAGTGAAATTTGTAAATTCAGGGCTCAGATAAAAGGGCAGGGCACCGAAGATTCCAATGGCTGCCCATGACAGGGCAACTGCTGTCATTGCCTCTTTCTGGTTGATATATGGATCCTGGGCATATATTCTTGAAATACCCACAAGCACAAGGCCGGCGCAAAGTGTAAACACAATGGATCTGGTAAAATATCCAGTGGCTGAATCATGGTAATATATACTCACAATAAGAGGCACTGCCATGAAAAGCCCCAGAAATATCAGAAGTATTCCTGTAATTCCCGCAATAAAAGACCAGCGCATCAGAAGAAATCCAGTTTAACAGTCAATAGTTTTTCCAGCTTTTTAACAGCTTTTCTCACGGCAAACATGATGATCCTGTCACCCGGTTTTACAACGCTGTTCCCCGATGGAATGATGATTTTGCCGTGTCTTACCACGCATACAAGGATACTTCCCTTTGGAAAGGAAATTTTTTTAAGCGGCCGGTCTGTGATGTCAGAAGTTTCAAGGGCAATTGCCTCTATAAATTCTCCCTGTTCACCGGAGATTGATATGTCTGAAAGTATTTTCCCCTTTCTTACATTGTGGAGTATGGAACTTACAGCGGAAAGCCTCGGGCTCACAACCTTATCAATTCCCAGAGTGGCAAGCAGAGGAAAATAGCTTGATCTGGTGATTCGGGCGATTATATTTTTTACACCCATGTTTTTTGCCAGCAGACAGACCAGTATATTGGTTTCATCATCATTGGTTACAGCCACTACCACATCACTGCTGCCTGCATTTTCTTCAATGAAAAGTTTCTGATCTGAGCCGTCACCATGCAGGATAACGCTATTGTTCATTTTCCTGGCCAGGTGGCGGCACCGGTCTATGTCAGATTCAATGATTCTGGTTTTTATATTATTGTTTTCAAGTATCTGGCCAAGGTGTTCTCCTGTCCTGCCGCCTCCGACTATCAGGGCACTCTGTGCAGGCCTGGATTTTTTGCCGAAAAGCTCAAGCATCTTGTCAAGTTCACCGGCCTCGCATACAAAATAGATCAGATCTCCTGATTTCAGCCTGTCAGTTCCCCTTGGCACAATTACTTCGTTGTTGCGTATTATGGCTGCAATGAGCGGGCGTTCATCCGGAAATTTTAAGGGAAAGTCAATCAGTTTCATTCCTGTAAGTGCAGATGTCCGTTCTATGCGGATTCCTGCATATTTTACCTGGCCTTCCACAAAATCGCCGATATCAACGGCTTTGGGAGCATCCATGAGTTTTTTGATGGTTCTGACAACTTCTGTTTCAGGATTAATAATGGTGTCAATATGGGGACACTGGTCTTTTAATCTTGAATGGTAAGGATCAAATTCAGATGTTCTTATTCTGGCAAGCTTCCTTGTGGTGGGTGATATGAGATCAGCCATGAGACAGGCGGCAAGATTTGTCTCATCACTGTCTGTCACGGCAAGAAGAATATCAGCCCCGCGTATGCCGGCATCAATCAGAACCTCAGGATTGCTGCCTGAAGCTGTAACAACTTCCACGTCAAGGTCTTCACTGATTCTGCGTATGGCATCAGGTTTTTTGTCAATGACAATTACATTCTTGTCTTCTGCAGCAAGACGGTGTGCAATATTGTACCCTACTTCTCCTGCACCTACTATGATTATCTTCAAATAAGGTCTCCGATTTTTCCGGCAATATTTTTAACAGCCTGGGTTTCTGATTCAAAAATATTGTCCCTTCCAAGTTCATCCATGAAGCCTCCAGCCTCAAGCACCTGTCTGGCCTGCTTTTTAAGTCCACACAAATACAGGCCTCCTTTAAGTGCCCTGCGGCGTTTTGCTTCGGTCACAAGCATCTGGGCTCCTGTTATATCTATGAAGTTTATTCCATATGCCACAATCAGGATATGATATTTAAAATTTTCATGTTTGTCTATCTGATAAAAGAAATCCATTATATGATCCACAGCTCCGAAGAATAATGACCCGTCAATGCGGATGATTTTCAGGTTCTGGCTGATGTCTGTATCAGGCTGTTTAAGTTCCACAATTTCAGGATGTGATGTCCTTGCAAGATACAGAACCAGAGACAGGATTACGCCTGCATAGATTGCAAACTCAAGATCAAGGAACAGGGTTGAAAAAAAACTGACAGCCATGACAGCAGTTTCATCCCGACTGGTTCTGATGATGTTTTTTATGGCATGGATATCGATCAGTCCAAAGGCAACCAGCAGAATAACCCCTCCCATGGCAGGGATGGGAAGATATTCAGTCAAAGGCGCCATGAGCATAAGAATCCCAGCCAGAAACACGGCGGAAAAAATGGCAGACAGGGGTGTCATGGCTCCTGCCTGATAATTGATACCGGAACGGGTAAACGATCCTGAGCCTGCATAGCTTGAGAAAAAGCTTCCAACAATATTGGATATTCCCTGACCGATAAATTCCTGATTTCCGTCTATCTGCTGGCGGGAAAATGCAGCAATTGAACGGGCAATTGACAGGGCTTCAATAAGTCCTACAATGGCAATTGCAAAGGCTTTGGGCCCCAATTGTTCCATAAGGGAAAAAGACAGGTCAGGCACACAAAAGGGCGGAAGATGAACAGGCAGGCCTGACATGAGATGCACTCCATGTGTATCGGCTTTCAGTATGATGGATACAAGGCTGCCTGCAATCATTGCAATGAGAAGGCCGGGCCACCTGGGTCTGAAAAATTTCAATGCACCTGCACAACAAAATGTTATTCCTGCAATCGACAATGCATATGGATTTATCTGTCCTGCTTTTGCTGCAATATGAATCCAGGTGTGAAAAAATGAGCCTGAGCCGGGAAGCTCAATGCCGAAAATATGTTTAAGCTGGCTTGTGGCGATTAAAATTGCAGCTCCGGCAGTAAAACCTACCAGAACCGAATGTGATACAAAATTAATCAGGACTCCGAAACGGAATACCCCGAAAAGAAACTGAAAAATTCCTGCAAGCAGGGTCATGGTCAGGGCAAGATGTATGAACTGGGAAGAACCAGGCTCGGCAATGGGGCTTAAGGATGAAAACACAATGATTGAAATGGCAGTTGTGGGCCCTGAAATAAGATGCAGAGAAGACCCGAAAAGGGCTGCAACAAGCGGAACAACAATTGCTGTATAAATTCCGTATTCTGGAGGAAGCCCTGCTATCATTGCAAAGGCAACTGCCTGGGGCAGCACTATGACAGCTCCTGTCAGTCCTGCAAGAAGATCTGCCCTTGTTGTGTCCCATCCAATGAAATTCCACCATCTGAGGAAAGGAAAAATTTTCCTTAAAAAAACAATGGTGCTGTCAGTTTTCAGTCTGTATTTTCCTGGTATCATATTGTGATAAATCTGTGTCAGTCTTCAATGACATAAGGGATCATGTTTACATGGATTTTATCAATGCCCTCAAGATTCTCAAGCATCCTGCATACTTTTTCTGATACGGTTTTTTCGTCAATAAGGGAACCGCGTATATTTACAAATACATTGCCATTGGAAGCAGATGCAGTGACTTTGGGAAAATCACTGATCAATGCAGCTTCCACCTGTGAAGCAAGGCACAGATCTCCAAGTCTGCGGCGGCTTTTGGGGGTGGATTTAAAACATGGAAGGGCAATGGCATGCCTGATAATGGAAACAGCTTCTTTTACTCCCATTGTATCAATGTGCAGGATTATATCGTAAAAGCCAGGATCAGATATGTCTGCGTCAAAGACAGACATGGTCCATTTGTTGCGCTCAGCATCGTCTTTTACAATTATGGACCGGGCCTGTTCCCTGGAGATGTTTTCCCTTTTCATTTCTTCCTGTATGCGGAATTCAAGGTCTGCAGTGATGCGTATTTTTATTACATGGGATATATCCTGTACAAATACATGGCCTGCAAGCCCGTGATAAATGATGTTGTCACGCTGAAGATGTTTTAAGAAAGCAGCCTTTATAAAGGCAAGATAGCGTTCCCGCCCATATGTGAACCTGTCCAGAATGGATGGAGCATCATGTATGGCGCGGACAAGTTTTATCTCAGGAATATTGAACTCTTCTGATGCCTCAATTATGATTTCGCGGGAAAGGCATTCATAATTGAGTTCTTGTGCCAGGATTTCCGCAACTTCCTTTCCTTTTGTGTATGTTCCCCTTGAAATTGTAACAATTGTCATTGTGCATCTTTTATTTTAAAAATTATTGACATCATCCTTGAATTCAAGCATACCATTTTTTCTGGAATAAAAATGGAAATCTTTAAGAAAGTATACCTGAACAATGCCTGAAATCAAGCATTTTTATATATCATGAAATTCAAAACTCATAAGATTGACATCATTATAATCGGAGGGGGGCTTTGCGGAATCTATTGCGCATATATTCTGTCTTGTATGAAAAAAAATTTTCTGCTTCTTGAGGGGCGGTCGCGTCTTGGAGGGCGGATATTGTGCAGCAGGTACGGAAATTTTTCTGCAGACCTGGGCCCTTCCTGGTACTGGCCTGAAATCAATCCTGAGCTGACACAGTTGATCAATGAGCTTGGCCTTGAAGGATATCCTCAGTTTGAAAAGGGAAATGGGCGCTTTCAGTATGCTGACGGTACTGTGGCCACTGTCAGAGGCTATGCATCTGAACCTGAATCATGGAGACTTTATGGCGGAATGATATCCATCATTGATGGGCTTGTTGACAGAATCGACAGCTCTGATATCAGATGCAGTCAGCCGGTATGTGAGATCAGAAGAGAAGATCATTCAGGTGTAAGTGTATGTGTCGGAGATCTTGAACAGGAGGATAAAATACAATACATTGCTGACAAGGTGATTCTTGCCTTGCCTCCACGCCTTGCTGCCTCTTCCATTCTGTTTACTCCTGATCTGTCCCATGAACTTACCCAGGCCATGCTTAAAACTTCAACCTGGATGGCAGGACAGGCAAAATTTTATGCTCTTTATGAAAAACCCTTCTGGCGCCAGCGGGAATTATCAGGCCAGGCCTTCAGCCAGACAGGGCCATTGAGTGAAATTCATGACGGTTCAAATGAAAATACAGGCCCTTACGGGCTTACAGGCTTTGTGGGAGTTCCTCCATTCCAGCGCCGTGACAGGCAGATGATTTTAAAACAGATTTTTTCCCAGTTATCAGCAGTTTTTGGCGGGCCTGCTGAATCTGCTCTTAAATTTTATTATCAGGATTGGGCATATGAATCATTTACAGCCACTGAGTTTGATCAGACAGCTATTCATGAACATCCCTTATATTCCCCTCCTGACGGCACAACCTCCATATGGAACGGTATGGTACAATTCGCAGGCTCTGAAACCTCAGGCAGGTTTGCAGGCTATCTTCAGGGTGCTCTGGAAAGCGCCAGAAGAGCTGTTTCCCGGATTCTTTAAAAAATTATGGTCATTTGATCATAATTTTTATTGACAGCCATGATTTTGCGCTTTATATTATGGTCAAATGATCAAAACAATGAGGTTTGAATATGCCAAGACCCAAATTGCCAAGATATATATTTTCGCAACCAGCTGCCAGACAGTTTGATCCCAGGGGAATCAGGAAGGATGCCGGGCAGATAGTAATTTCTCTTGAGGAGTTCGAGGCCATCCGTCTGATTGATTACGAAGGCATGGATCAAAGCGGAGCTGCACAGATCATGAATGTTTCGCGGCAGACTGTGGGACGTATTCTTAAATCAGGGCGTCTCAAGCTTGCCAAGGCCATTGTGGACGGCCATCCCTTTAAAGTTGACGGAGGCTGTTACAGGGTGCATGGTTCAGGCCCGCGAAATCAGAAAGGTGGTGGCCGCGGCAGACGCGGCAGAAGGTGCGGCAGCATGGCTGCAGGATTTGGCATGGGAAACGGCAGAATGCGTGGTCAGAAAAATCGCGGTTAATTTTATTAAATAATTATAAGGAGGATGTATCATGCCAGGATTTAATCAGAGAGGTCCAAGAAATGAAGGCCCCATGACAGGATGGGGACGCGGTATATGTACAGGAAATGGTGATCCGGGTTACGGGTCTGCCGGAAGACGCGGACGCGGCATGGGAATGGGTATAAGATGCAGAGGCGGCCGTGGAGGCTATGGCGGCGGTGGCCGCGGTATGGGCTTCGGAGCCAGCCAGGCTGGATATGCACCTGCAGGAAATGTTGATATAAAAGAAGATCTGCGGGCACGTGCTGATATGCTGGAAGCTGAACTCTCAGCCATCAAGAACCAGCTCAATGATCTGCCCGGATCTGAAGACTAGATTTGTAACCTGTCTGCACAGACAAAAAAAGCAGGCCATCAGAAAAGATGGCCTGCTTTTTTTGTCAGCATTAATTCCCCGTACCACCCCGTACCTGTCTGTAAATAATGTCCGATCTGAGCGGCAATACCATGAATTTAAATTTTTTATTGAAGTTTGGCATATTTCTGGTATATTTTAGAATATATTCTGTCCTGGCTGGTTTTATATCTTAGTTTTGCTGACCGGATAATAATACTTCTCTTCTGATTATAAAATCAGCTGTTTATTTCAACAATCTCAAATCATCATATTTCGCAGAGCCTACTAACTGATATCCTGCCGGGGATAACAAGGAGGGTTTAATGAGATTCAAAGATTTCAGTATCATTAAAAAAATGCATATTATTTTTGCAGTGCTGTTTATTGTGTCATTGGTTGTACTTTCTGTTTTTGTTTATTTTCAGCTGAACAATATCAGACTTACCGAACTTGCAAGTACAAAAAATAATATGAAAACAATTTTTTATAATGCCCTGAATGCCAAAAAAGATACCTGGTGCACAAATGCTCTGCAAATTGCCTTTAACCCGACTATAATCGACGGCATGCTGTCAAATGACAGAGAAAAAATTGTCGGGGCTCTTAAAAATTATAGCAAGATTTTCAGAAAATATACTGGGTTTAAAAATGTATCCATTCATATAATTGATTCTGATCTGAAATCATTTGTAAAATCCTGGAATCCTTCGAGTCATGGTGAAAAACTGGACTATAGTAATGCATATAAAGAAGTCAGGAATCTAAAAAAGCCTGTGATAACACTTGAAGAATCTCCAAAGGGGTTGAGGTTGAAAGGCCTGTTTCCTGTTATGAACAAAGGCAGGTTTCTGGGAATCGCTGAATTTGAAGGAGGCCTTAATTCGATTAAAAGGAGTCTTAAACCCAATGATATTGAATTCCTTTATTTTTTAAATGGCAGATACCTTAATATTGCAGGAAAGCTGAAATCAAAGCCCAATTTTAAAAATTATTATCTGAGCCAGAAAGATGTTGATGATGATTTCTTATCCCATGTCATGAACAGGCTGGATCTGAACAAGGCATTGACACAGGGTGTTTTTGATGAAAAATATTTTACCATTGCCCTGCCTGCCATGGATTTTTCAGGCAGAAGACTTGGGCTGTTTGTCCTTGGAGAGAAAACCGGGGTTGTAATGAGTGTTATTAATGCCGGTGCCAATATGGTTTACCGGGTTATTGGTATTTTTTCTTTCATGGCATTATGCCTTGGAGTATTGATCATATCTGTCATTAACGGCTATGTGACCCGTCCTCTAAAAAGGGTTGTTAATACAATGAAGGACATAGCAGAAGGAGAGGGAGATCTCAGTGTCAGCATTGAAGTCTCTTCAAAGGATGAAATAGGCGAACTTGCCGGATGGTTTAATATCTTTGTTCTGAAGCTTAATAATATTATTCAGCATCTTGTTGATAATACCGTGCATTTGAATAATTCATCTGTTAAACTTTCTCAGATTTCTGATCTGCTGGTTGCAGATGCCGGTCAGGTGTCTGGGCAGGCAAATACTGTTGCTGTGGCAGCACAGGAAATGACCTCCAATATGAGTTTTGTGAAGCAGACCATGGACCAGGCTGCCTTAAGTGTGAATCAGGTCGCATCAGCAGCACAGGAAATGACCTCCACAATCAATGAAATTTCCTCCAATACCGGCAGGACAAGATCAATTACAATGCAGGCTGTCAGTGAGACCGAAAAAACAGCAGAAAAGATTGGTGAACTTGGGGTGTCAGCAAGCAAGATCGGCAAGGTAACCCAGACCATTCAGGATATCAGTGAACAGACCAATCTTCTGGCTCTGAACGCCACCATTGAGGCTGCAAGGGCAGGGGAGGCCGGAAAAGGCTTTGCCGTGGTTGCAGAGGAAATCAAAAATCTTGCAGGTCAGACTGAAGAGGCCACAATTGATATCAGAAAGAAAATAGAAGGGATTCAGTTAATAAGCTCGCAGGCTGTGGAGGAAATCAGGCGTGTGGCAGCAATCATAAATGATGCAAATGATCTTGTGAATGGTGTTGCTGTGTCTGTTGAAGAACAGACTTCAACGACCAGTGAGATTACCAGCAATATTAATCAGATATCATCCGGGTTTGCTGAAGTGAATGAAAATATTGCCCAGGCCAGTAATGTTTCAGAGCAGATAACAGGGCAGATTGCAGCAGTGGACAAAGTGTCGTCTGCAATGACAGATAACAGCGGGCAATTAAGCGCAACTGCCGGGGAATTGAATGAACTGGCCCGGAAGATGTCAGGCCTTACAGGCCAGTTCAAGCTCAATGATGATTAGCTGATTTTTGTATGAATCAATAAAACAGGTACAGCATACCGATCAGAACAATTAGAAACAATACTGTCATGCCTGCCCCTGCCTTTGCATAATCCATTGTTTTATATCCACCCGGTCTCATGATAAGGGCATTGACCTGATGGGTGGGAAGAACAAAAGTATTGGATGCTGCAATGGCCACGACCATGGCAGTAATTTTCGGATCAGCCCCGGCCTTCACTGCCATGGACATGCACAATGGGACCAGAAGAACAGTCGCACCCACATTGGATACCACCAGGGTGAAAAAAGAGGTCAGTATTCCTACAACCAGCAGGAAAATTATTGTGGGAACAGATCCGATCGCAGTCATTATGGTTGTGGCAATAAATTCTGCTGCTCCTGTCTTCTGAAATGCAAGACCGAGGGGTATCAGGCCGCCCAGAAGAAACACCGTCATCCAGTCCACAGATTCATATGCTTCATCAATACTGAGAACATTGGTCAGAATCATGCCAAGTGCGCCTGCAAGCAGGCATACGGACAGGGACAATTTCATGCCTGGAAATCCTAGCATGGCCATTAAAGGCTGGAAGCCCATGACAAGCGACAGGGCAACCACAAGCCAGACAATTGCTATGCCTGCCTTATCTGTTCTCATGAGTTCTCCCTTGATTTCCGTTGTAAAAGCAAAGGTGTTCTTGGACTTCAGCCAATGAAAGACTTTCCATGTGCCAAACATGAGAACAGCATCGCCTGGTTTGAATTTATGTTCAGGAAGATCATTGAAATGGCAGTATCCGTCTGTGCATATTGTAATGGGGACGGCGTCAAATGATTCAGTAAAATGGATTTCTCCAAGTTTTTTACCGACAAGTTCTGACCTTGCCGTAATAATCCCCTCCATCAGGCCTGAATTATTAGGGGACAGGTCTTCTGCAAAAAAATCCAGATCAGGTTTCAGGATATAACCCATGTCCTTTGCCATGGCCTGAACAATTCTTTTGCTGTGGGCAATGACAGCAAATCTGTCTTTGTTTTCAAGACGATCTGTTCTTCTTGGAGCAAGAATTTTGGCCTGGATCTTGTCATGATAGATGGCAATGATATTGATGTGATATTGTTCCCTTATGCCAAGCTCATCAAGGTTTCTGGGATCGTTATGATCTTCAGGAACTTCAAGCTCATAGATGGCGTCAATCATGTCATAGGTATCCACAATTGATTCAGGAACAAGAGAAGAATCACTCTGCTGGCTTGATTTTGCCGGCAGAACAAAGCGGCCAAGCACAATAAAATAGATGATTGCGCTAGCCACAAGTGCAACCCCTATGGGAGTCTGCGTGAATAATCCTAAGGGTTCTATTTTTTCAGGCATGAATCCAAGTGAGTTTGCCTGTTCTATAAGATCATTAAGTAAAATAGTGGGGCTTGCTCCAACAAGGGTGACGGTTCCACCTATGATGGCGCAGAAACCCATGGGCATCAATATCCTGGAAATGGGGATTCCGGTCTGCCTGCCGATTCTTATGGCAGCTGGCATGAACAGGGCTGCTGCTCCTATATTCTGCATGAAGCTTGAAATAAAGGCAACTGTTCCTGCAATCAGGGTGACAATGCGGCTTTCAGCCTTACCTGCAATCTGGAGAATTTTTCTTGCCAGGACATTCATCACCCCGGTTTTATCAAGGCCCGCACCAATGATAATAACGGCAATTATGGATACAACAGCATTGCTGGACAAGCCGCTGATGGCCTCCTTTGGGGTAACCACTCCAAGAATGGGAAGTATGACCATCATTATGATTCCAACAACATCCACCCGGACGAATTCAAAAATGAACAGAATAATTGCCAATACCAGGACACCCATGACAATTCCCATCTGGGCGGTGATTCTCATGCCTTCTGATCCGCTGCTTCCGGCAAAGGACGGGACTGCCGTGAACAGCAGGCAGGTTATCATAATTCCCGTTAAGATTAATAATTGTTCAATCCTGTGTTTCACTGTTAACTCCTCTTTGTCATAATTATTGCGTCAGGATAATATCCTACCCTGAAATTTCCGATCTGTTTTTGGTTTCAGGGATAATCAGGCAGAGCTGACCATCACTGAATTTTATTTTGGCTTCAAGCCTGTTTAACAGCTGGTCTTCTGAATCTGGAAAACAAGTGCTGTCTTTCAGCAGCAGCCCGGAAAAATGAACACAGATATCAGGGCTGTCTTTGGCACATCTGCACTCAATGCAGACTGTATTGTCCTTCTGGACATTGTCTGCTGCAAACATGAGGCACAAATATACGGCATTCATGAACTCAAAGGGCCTGGTCATGATTTTTAAATCATTTTCATTGGGTTCAAATATGATTTTTATGTTTTTCTGTGCAAGCATGCGCCCTGATAAAGAAACTGTCCAGTCTATCATTGTGTCAGGGTTTATCATTGCCATATCATTGTCAACGCTGTGGGCAAAATGGTTTAGGTTCTTTATCACAGACTTGGCTCTGTGCACCTGGGCTGAAATTTTTTGGCATATCTGTGCGTATTGTTCTGTACCTGATTCAGGAGCGTTTTTCTGCGCTGCCATCATGACAAGGTCTTCAAGCAGGCCTGCATGTTCATTAATTATTCCTATTATATTGTTCAGTTCATGCGTGGTTGCAGAGGTTATCCTGCCGAAAAACTGCAGACCCAGGGCTGGTGGCTGTTGATGGCTAGTGTCCAAGTTGTTCTCCTTTTATTTTTTAGGTGTCATATTCAGTTTTTCAATCAGGATATTGATGTCAACCGGCTTTGACAGATAATCAGTATCAGTGTTTTCTGTCTGCCCATATCCTGTGCAGAAAATAATCCTGATTTCCGGAAGAATTTTTTTAAGCTCCCTGCCAAGTTCAATACCACTGATTCCAGGCATTTTTATATCCAGTACAGCAGCGTCATATTTTTTGGTTTCTGCGTTTTTTAAGGCTTCTGCACCGCTTGCAGCCCAGTCAGCATTAAATCCGCGGAACTCAAGCCTCTGTGCCAGAGTTGAAACCAGTTCCTTTTCATCATCTACCAGCAGAATATTCATATCAGGATAACTCCTTTGTATTTATTTCATAGGGCAATGTTATTGTAAAACTTGTTCCGACATCAGGCTGGCTTTCCAGTTCAAGCGTGCCATGCAGATCTCTGATAAGCCCGTAGGTCAGGGCAAGGCCCAGGCCCGTGCCTCCGATTTTTGCCTTTGTGGTGAAAAAGGGTTCAAACACCTTTTTCTGATTTTCCAGAGGGATTCCACAGCCATTGTCTTCCACATAAAGTTCTATGCTTTCATTGTCTTTATTGTTGCGCGCCCTTATTGTCAATGTGCCGTGTTCATCAAGGGCTGCAATGGCATTTGTCACAAGGTTTATGAGTATTTGCTGCAGTTTTCCGCGGTCTGTTATGATCTTTGGAATGGAAGGAGGAATATGTATGTTGATGTTGATGGATTTGTATTCAGCCTCTTTTCTGACAAAACCGATCACTTCCCGGACAGTTTCTTCTATGCTGATTGATTCTGCACAGCTGTCAGTTTTCCTGGCAAACCCAAGTAGCCTGTGTGTGATGGTCCCGGCTCTTTTAACCGCGCGTATTATTGAATCAAGTGCTTCTGTGAGCCTTGCATCTGCCTTGTATTCCTCCTGAAATGAAAAAAGATCCATTAAAAAACCTGCTTTTTCATTGATAATGGCAAGAGGGTTGTTGATTTCATGTGCCACTCCTGCGGCGAGCTGGCCTATGGAAGCCATTTTGCTGTTGCGTGCGGCTTTGGTCAGATAGACTTGGCGCACCTTGTCTGCGCGGTACAACACCTGTACCACATTTGTTACAAGCCATAACACCGCTATAAAGACAAAAAGCAGTGAAAAAAATGTCATGGTGATGATATGTGAGCGGATACGCGACATGAATGCTTCAAAACTGCGGTTTGACATCAGAATACCGAGTTTCATTTCTGTGTTGTCTATTCTGCTGATACCTGAAAATAAAAAATTTTCTGTATGGCCGGAACTCTTTGGGTTGTTAGTCACAAAAGATGAAGGAAGGTCAGATACTTTTATGTTTATGGCAGATTTTGAACCAGGGCCTCCCAGAAACAGGGATTCTGTCAGCAGAATATTGTTCCTGTCCATAAGATAGATATCCAGTATTTCCTTTACCCTGAGATTGCGTAAGAATCCGGCAACAGCTTTAGGTTCTATGAATCCTGCAATGAAAAGGCCTTTATGGCGGCCTGAATGCTCAAGACCGAGGCTGACAAAAATTATTGGTCTGCCGTCAGAACCTGTGATATGGCCGGTATAACGCTTATTTTTTCTGGTGCAGATTTCAATGGCCATGGGTTTATAATCAGTTGCAGGATTGCTGCCATAAGAGCAGATAAGTTTTGCATCTTTTCCCACCACTGCAAGCCCTGAAAAACGTGTGCTGGTTTTTCTGACCGAGTTGAATATTTTTTCCAGTATATGTCTGTTTTCAAGTTCGTCAGGAGAATATTGAGATTTGATTATCTGCAGGGTGGACAGGTATTGATCGAAAAAAATATGCATGTCCGCAGCCACTCCTGCTGTCAGAACCCTGGTTTCTGCAAGCAGGTCTGTTATGGTTTCAGCCCTGTTTGTCCTGTAAAAATAAATGGTGGACAATACCAGCGGTACAATGGTCAGAACAAATGTAACTTTGATGAGCAGGTACCATTTGCTGCGGAAAATATATTGCTGGCCTTTTTTACCGGCAACCCGTTCCCTGTGATCCCAGAATTCCGGGATCATATTTTTCAAAGCCTGCATAAAGATCTTTTTATCTGGCTGACCGGTCTGCTTTTTCATGGGCTTTTTTAATAACTTCACTCAGTTTTGAAATATCCACGGGTTTGCGCAGATACTCAAATGCTCCGAGCTTCATGCACTGTGCCCTGTCATCATCGGAACCATGGCCTGTCAGAATGATAACCTCAATGTTGGGATGGGTTTTCTTGACTTTTTCCAGAACTTCAATTCCGCTTTGTCCAGGCATTTTCAAATCAAGCACCATGACATCCGGCTCGTCATGCTCAACAAGTTTCAGGGCAGATTCTCCATCGTGAACCACTGCGGAGCCCATGTTTCTGAGAGTCAGGCGTTCGGAAAGCGTTCTTACAAATTCCTGCTCATCGTCTACCAATAATATTTTTGACGGCTGATTTTTGTCATATCTGCGGTAAATTTCATGATTGCTGCTGTCGCCTTCAACCCCTATTTCAACCTCCATTACTCCGTCCACCTGTTCAACAATTGACTTAAGTTCATTTTTAAGGCGGTTGATCCTGGAAGCATCCTTGTTTATGGTGATTATGGCCTTGCCTCCCTGTGTGTTTACAAGAACATCATGGCCTTTTTTTGCCAGAGCAACCTCAATGGATGCCTGAAGATTGAAATCCTGCACTGCCTGGGTTGAGGTCCGGGTGGGTTTGAAAATATCTTCCTCAAGATTCTGAAGAATCAGATCACATGCCTCTTCCACGGATTCTGTGTTCATTGGTATTATAATATCATAGTCTGCAGGATTAAAAGCTTTGTAAATTCCGCAGTATTTTGCCAGCCACTGGGCCTGTTCTTCATCAAGCCTGCGTATTGTCTGCTCTGCGTCCTTTTTTGAGCCTCCCCGCTGCTCTCTGAATACAGCAATACGAAAATCCATGTCAGCAATGAGCCCCACCCTGAAAAAATGTGTTATATCCCTTGGTATAAGCTGGGTTGAGTATCCTGTCAGAATCAGATCCCTCCCTGCTGAAACCATAAGCATTTTTGAAAGCACAAGTTTTATATATGCCAGGGCATATTTTTTTTCATGGGTGAATTTTTCAAATACTGATGTTTTAAGGGTAAGTGCTTTTTGCACCTTTGATTCACTCATGCCTGAAAGCAGGGCAGCTTCAGAAACTATCTGTCTTGTTGTGGTATGCCTGAAATCAGTTGTATTGACCAATTGTTCAATTACATCGTTTCCTCTGCAGAATTCAGCACTGAAAGCTTTGATAATTGCCATTATTCCGGCCTCCTTGGGGTTAAATTTGGAAAATATCCGGTTTATTCAATACCGGCTGAAGTTTTTTTTCTTCTGTTGATTTTCTCATATGCCTTTTTCATTGTTGCTGTGAGAAGGTCAATGTCAGCAGGCTTTTCAAGATAGGCAAATGCGCCCAGTTCCATACATGTTTTTCTGTCCTTGTCTGATCCATGCCCGGTTAATATGATGACCTCAATTTCAGGTCTGGTTGCCTTGATTTTTTTCAATACTTCAATACCGTCAATGCCAGGCATTTTCAGGTCAAGGATCATGACTTCCGTGTCTTCTTTGTCTGTGAATTCAAGGGCCTGCTCTCCGTCATATGCGATTTCGCTTGGGAACTGGCGCAGTTTCAGGCGTTCTGAAAGTGTCTGAACAAATTCCTTTTCATCGTCAACCAGCAGAAGCCTGAGCGGAGTTTCAACTTCAAGATTTCTCACCATGGTATTTGAATAGTAATTTTTGCCAAGCCTGGTTTCAACGGATTTAACCCCTTCAACTGACTGTGCAATCTGGGTGATTTTCTGTTTGAATTTTGCCAGCATCATGACGTTTTTATCAATGGTTATTAAGATATTGCCGTCATCTGCTTCAACACTCAGTCTGCTTCCTGCGCCTGCAAGGGCGACTTCAACCCTTGCAGCCAGGTCAAAATCTATGGCCTCTTTTGCAACAAGTGCTTCAGGAAGTTCGCAGAATCTTTTTCCATGTTTTAAGATCAGTTCAATTGACCGGGAAAGATCAAGTTTGTCCGTTGGTATCACAATATCGTACAATGCTGAATCAAAAGCCTTTTTGCCGGTGAGAGCCGTTGTCCACAGGATGGCGTATTTGTCTGAATTCATGATATTTTTTTCTATTTCTCTACGCGATTTTCCTGTGCGCTGCATTCCGTTTTCTATTCTGGTCTCTCTGTCTGTGATGACCAGAATCCTCAATACATGTGATATATGTCTTGGTATAAGGTGGCCAGACATTCCATGCAGAAGGCAGTTACCTGTTCTTACATGCCGGGCGACAGTCTGTTTCAGGCTGGCCGTGCATTTTTCCTTTTCATGTGTGAAATCATTAAAGGCAATGGATCTGCTTTCCATGACCTTTTTTATGATGGAAGGCTTTATGTGATATTTTTGTGATGTTGTGTCAATGATATCCTGATCTGTTATGAGGGAACAATTATATTCCCTGCATATCTGATTTGCAATTTCCCCTGCATTTGAGTACAGGCCGTTGGATAATGTGATGACTGGCATATTAACCTCGTTAAAATTATTTTTTCCTGATATTCCGGGACATAAGCTTAAGCAATGATCATGCCAGGGATAAATTCTCCTGATATATCACAGCTATGCACCTGTCTCTTAAACCTTATAAAACATTTTGAAACAAATATCATGATACGATTTTAAAACAAAATGAAACAAAATAAAACATAAATAAATCAGACAGGCCTGCCCTGGATTATCCTTCTGGAAAAATTGTCTCCCCTGTGCAGGCAGTTGTTGAGAAAACTATCAAAAGCTTTGTGCCAGTCTCCTGAAACATTATCGAATATGGACAGTTTTTTCCATCTTAGGAACTGATAATATTCGTCTTCTATTGCTCCGCATATCAGCACTGTAACGCCCTCTGCAAGTATCCACTGGCAAAGATCCTCTGCAGATGCTCTTGGAAGAACAATGGTTTTCTGTTCTTCCACAATATTGTCCGATGAAACAATGGCAAGCATGACTTCGGAAGAAAGATCAAAGCGTGGAGCCACTTCCTGTTTATATAATGTGATCATGACCCGTGTAAGCATAATAAGATACCAGGTTATTCAATCTGATGAAGTTTTATTTTACGCCACAATGTGCTTCTGCCCCAGCCAAGGATTTGAGCTGCCTTGATTTTTCTTCCCTTTGCCTTTACAAGCGCGTCCAGAATCATCTGCTTTTCTGCCATCCGCCATGTTGCCTTGCGGGACACACCTGCATCATGAGAATCCTCTGCTGCCTTGATTTCATCTGTGTCTGCATTTTTGTCATCCATACAGGAGGGTGGATTGTCCGTAATATAGGCAGGAAGATCACTGAGTCCTATCATGGGTTTGCTTGCAATGTTGACAGCGTATTCCACAATATTTTTCAATTCCCTTATATTGCCCTCATATCTGTATTTAACTAATTTGTGCAAAGCTTCAGGGGAAAAACCATTGACCTGTTTTTCAAGCTGGCTTTTATATTTGTTGAAAAAATGATCCAGAAGCAGCCTGATATCTCCCGGCCTTTCCCTTAAGGGCGGCAGATGTATCCTTGCAACATTAAGACGGAATAAAAGATCTTTGCGGAATTTGCCTTGCTTTACCATCTGTTCAAGATTTCTGTGGGTTGCGGCAATCATTCTTACATTGGCCCTGAATCCCTTTGTTCCTCCCAGAGGATATATTATCTTGTCATCCAGAAAAGTAAGAAGCTTGACCTGAAGGGGCAGGGGCAGGTCTCCGATTTCAGTCAGGAAAATAGTGCCGTTATGGGCAAGCCTGAACCGGCCCGGCTTGTTTTCCACAGCTCCTGTAAAGGCGCCTTTTTTATGGCCGAATATCTCTGATTCAAGGAGAGTGGCAGGCAGGGCCCCGCAGTTTATCTTGATAAAAGGTCCGGATGCTCGTCCTGATGTTCTGTGGATGGCTTCTGCAACCAGATCTTTTCCTGTGCCTGTTTCTCCTGTAATAAGCACAGAGGCATCGCTTTGAGCAAGTACAGGCAGGGTCTGGAAAATTTTTTCCATCTGTCTGCTTCTGCCTATGATATTGGCAAAACTATAGGCCAGGTTTTTTTTTGCATCAAAAGTCTGGGTGAGCCTTATATCCTCAATTGTTTCCATGAACCCTGCAATATCACCTCTGGTATCAAAAAGGGGCGAGCTTGTTATTCTTATGGGAAAACGCTGACGATCAAGATTTATCATGTCACTTGTGCAGGAAACAGGGCGGAAATCCCTGTCTTTGTTCATCTTAAGTACCGGGCAGTCATTGATGCAGGCTTTGCTTCTCAATATATTGCGGCAATGTATGCCACGGGCAGATGACATTGAAAACCCTGAGATCGCCTCAAAGGAATGGTTCAGAAATACAAGGTGTCGGTCTTTGTCCAGGATCAGAATGCCAAGGGGTATGTCGTCGGCAAGGCGCATGAAATCAACCGGACAGTTTAAAAGCTTATTGATATGGGCAGGTGATGAATCCATTTCACAGGGCCTGAATAGTTTAATAAATCAGAATACAACTTGTTCTTACTATCATCTAAAATTTTATTAGGCAAATCAAATTGGTGTTAAAATTCAAATTTTCATTATAATTGTTTCAAAACGAAACCTGTGGTATGAGGACAGTATTGTTTAAAAATTTTTATGGCGAAGATAATTTAAATAAAAAATAAAGAGATTTATCACATGAAGAATCTGAAATTGCTTGAAAAAATGATTATCAGCAGAGTCAATGCAAACCTGCGTGAATTTGGTTTTGACACACAGGAATTTATTAAAACTGCAATTGAATATGATAAATTGTCAAAGTTCTACTGCTTTTACGGTATCACTGCCCATCATCCCATTGATTTCAAGTTCAGGGATTCCAGCATGGCAGGCAGCTATTTTCTTGGTAAATGTTCTGTTGCCCGGTCCATTGTATACAAAAGTGATATAAGAGGAGATGAGCTCAAACGCAAGGGGGAGACAACAGAGCAGGGAGAGGGTCCGGGCCTGATCGAGGATGAAAGCATAGTAATAGCTGGAAGCCTTTTGTATAAAACACTTGTTCATAATAATTCCCATAATCCAGGGACACCGGAAGAATTTTCCATACGCAACACTGTTTCCGCCCATTATGCAAATATCCATGGGTCCACCATGGAGGGATGTTTTCTGGGTGCTTTTTCAACAATTGATCTTATGAATCTTCATTCGTGTATTGTGGGTGAATTTTCATATATACAGACAAACTCATTGTTTCATAAAAAGATCGATCCAGGACTCATTCATATTGAAACAGATGATTTCTGCTTCCTGTTCAGACATGCAGAACAGGTACTTGACACCTATATTGGAGTAAACCGGCAGTTTCAGCCACGTGGTCTGATCTATCAGTTTGTCAGGGACAGGGAGCCTGAATATGAGCATCTTTTTTCCCGTGTTGAGCCTTCTGTGTTTCAATGTCCTGAAACTTCTGCTGTGAACAGATATGCCGTTATAAAAGGCAAAGTCAAAATCGGTGAAAATGTTCTTATTTCCCAGAGAGCCTATCTTGATGAAGCCCATATGGGAGATGGTTCCAATGCCCAGGAAAATACCTTTATCATCAATTCCTGTCTGGAAGGCATGAATATCACTGCGCACGGAGGCAAGATCATAAATGCTGAAATAGGGCAGAAAACTTTTGTTGGCTTTAACAGCTTTCTTTCTGCAGGACACAGAGGCGGACTTGTGATAGGTAAAAGGTGTATTGTCATGCCTCATACCATAATTGATTGTGATAAAGGAATTAAAATTCCAGATGATCATGTGGTCTGGGGATATATCAGGACTTCAGAGGATCTTGAAAAAAATACAATTGCCATTGATAAGCTTGCTGCTGTAAAGGGAAAATTGGTTATGGGAGACATGGAGTTTACAGGGAAAGGCAAGGTTTTTGTTCAGGCGTTTATGGATCGCATTGAACATATACTGGAGGCAAACGGAGCTTATTATGATGGCGGGAGTCAGGGCCACGCCCAGAAAGGACAGCAGATTTCATTTAATACGCTTCAGCCGTACCGTTCAGGAGAAAACCTGGGCCTGTATCCCTTTATAAGGATTTTGCCTTAAGTTTTACAATGCATCCGGTTCCCGGCTTTTGGCTGTATCAGCTCTAAAACAACCGGGAACCGGAATATCATTGTCATGCCTCAAGAGGCATGTAGCTTTTCAGTGGGCAGTCATCGCAGTCTCCCTTTGAATGGATCTGCTGGTAAATTGATTCAAGGGCCGCCCTTGAATCAGGATAGATATTTTCCCTTCCTATTTTGTCTATAAGATGGGTGCGTTCCATCACTGCAAGAACGTTTTCTTTAAGACCGCAGAATGAAATCTGCCTTCCACTGCTTCTGACAGTGTCAATGAGAATGGATATGGCATCTTCTCCTGATGCATCAATATCATTGATTCCCTTTGAAGCAATCAGAACATGGAGCAGTTCAGGTTTTTCTGCAATATATTCAAGTACCTTGTCTTCAAGATATGTTGCATTTGTGAATATCAGGGAGCCGTCAAAACGGACAACAGCAATGTGTCTGCATTGTTTCAGGCCTGCCTTTACCGCATCTCTTAAGCTGTTGTCCCTTGCTTTTGAAAGCAGGGACACGCTTGGCCTCAGATGCTTGTATATGAACAGGGCAAAGGTAAGGGCAACTCCGATCATTATACCTTCTTCCAGGTGGGGTGCAAAATAAAGGGTTGCTCCAAAGGAGATCAGAGAGATTATACCTTCAGAGCGTTTGGCTTTCCATGCATGGATAAAACCTGATGCATTCACAAGCCCTATTACAGCCATCATTATTACTGCCGCCAGCACAGACTGTGGCAGATGGTATAACAGGGGAGTGAAAAAAAGCAGGGTCAGGCCGACCATGATGCTTGTAACAACCGATGATATGCCTGTTACTGCATTGGCCTGAAGATTTACCGCAGACCTTGAAAATGATCCTGAGACAGCATAGCCCTGCCCAAAGGCCCCTATGATATTGGCAAGGCCCTGGCCTATCAGTTCCTGGTTCGGATCAAGTTTCTGGCCTGTTTTGGCTGCCATTGATTTGGCAATGGCAATGGCTTCCATAAAACCCAGAAGCGATATGATAACTGCAAATGGAAGCATCTGGATGAATGCAGCAAAATATGATGTTCCCTTGGGAGCTTCTGGTACAGCAAATTTCAGGCCTTCCGGAATTTTTCCCACAACAGCTCCTGCCCCCATCATCTTGATATGGCCTGTATCAACAGGCTTGTTGCCGAGTTTAATTCTCCATTTGCGTCCGTCTGTTTCAAGCCCGGCCGGCAGTGTAGCATCAGTGTAGAATACAGGGTTTTCTCCTGAATCTTCAGGGGTCATGAAAAGAACAAGCCTGAGAGATTCCCGTTTGAGATGGGCTTCATTTTTTATTCTGTCAATTTCTGCCTGGATCAGGCCAAGCCTGTATTCAGTGTCCAGTCTTTTTTGGGTGGCATCACTGGAATGATGCTTTTTTTCCAGGGTTTTTACAGACTGAAGTCTCTTGTTAAGGGCTGCCCTTTTCAGGCTCAGGGTTTCAATTGATGACAGATCCTTGTTGAATTGTGTGATCGTTTCCACAATCGCATGATCCTTGATATTTTCAATGGGGATAAAAACATCATGGTTGAATCCTGTGAATTTTGAGATCAGTATCGTTATTGCAACGGCAACAAGAACGTTGGGGATTTTAGGGTTTACACGCTTTAATATCACCATTATAAAAATGGCAAGTATGCCAAGGCCCAGGGTCGGAAGATGGGTATAATGAAGAGCTGACCTGCATACGTTTATGATTGTCTGATAATGGTGGGGGGCTTTGTCCACATATACCCCGAAAAGCTTTGACAATTGGGATGAGGCAATCACTATTGCCGCAGCATTGGTAAATCCGTTGACAACCGGATGGGACAGCAGGTTTACCACAAGCCCCAGTCTGAATACTCCGAGAAAAAGCTGAAAACATCCCACAGTTAGTGCAAGAATGATGGAATATGCAATAAACTGGGAACTTCCGGCAGTTGCAAGGGGTTCCAGTGAGGCTGCCGACATAAGGGATACCACGGCAACAGGGCCTGTGGCGAGCTGGCGGCTTGATCCGAACAATGAGGCCACCATTGGAGGTAAAAATGCAGCATAAAGACCAAAATATGCAGGAAGCCCTGCAAGCTGTGCATATGCCATGGACTGCGGGATCAATACCATTGCCACTGTGATTCCAGCTATGACATCTGCGCTGAGTTTTTCTGTGTTGTAGTCTTTGAACCACAACATAAAGGGAAAAATTTTAAAAATCATAATCTGTCTCCAGAAAAATTATATTCTTTATTTATATTGTCCGGACACCAGCACCACGGCCTTGTCCGGTCTGAGCCATAATAAAATTTTAAAGATTCAGATTAGTTTAATTATACGAGCCCCTTGACTTTGTCAACGGTAAGTGAACGCTTGTGTTGCATAATGGAACATAAGCTATTGTGCAAACTTATCGGTTGTCATTATATGCAGTATGTTTTATAACATGCATAAAAAAATAAGGAAATCTGTATGGAACTTTCAGTTTTTGATCTGTCAAAACATCTCGGGGTGGCACCGACCACCATTGAACGCTGGGTGCGCCAGGGCAAGCTGCCTGTTTTCAGAACAGGAACGCATTACAGATTCCGTACAAGTGAGCTTGCTGAATGGGCTGCCAGGCATAATATCCGCCTGAACCTGTCAGACAGACCAGAACCTGAAAAGCAGAACAATGAAACTGTCACATTGTCAGAAGCTGTCAGGGACGGTGGTATTTATTTTGGTATCAGGGGAGATGATGTTAAGTCTGTGCTTGAGTCATGCCTTGAGCAGATTTCCACGATACCTGATGATTTTAAGGCTGATCTTGTAACCCAGCTGATGGAAAGAGAGCAGGCCCTTTCCACCGGAATAGGCAACGGCATTGCCATCCCCCATCCAAGAAGCCAGCTGACATATCTGAAAACCCCTCTGGTCCCATTGTGTTTTCTTGAAAAATCTGTTGATTATAATTCCCTGGATCAGGTACCTGTATCTGTTTTGTTTTTTTTATTGTGCCCTTCATTGAAACTGCATCTGCATCTGCTGTCCGTGCTTTCATTCTGCCTGCGCAATACACAGTTCAGAAAAATGCTGGAATCACGTCCCGACCCGGATCAGATAATTGAGCAAATTGAATTGATAGAGAAAACTAACCCGATTTAGCTGAATAAAATTTGATAAATGTTACACTTGAAAGACTGGTATAGAACTGTATATAACAAATTGTTCCGGCTTGACGACCGCCTGCTTCTGATCATTGCAGGTTCTGTTACCGGGATTTTCAGCGGGGTTGCTGCTGTTACCTTGAGATTATCCCTTGAAGCTGCTGTTGAATGGCTTGAGCCTTTCCGCAGCTACAGCTGGGCCTTTGTATTTCCGGGAATAGGAGCCCTTCTTTCCACCTTTTATCTTGAAAAAGTTGCCAGGGAAGGTGCCGGCCACGGAGTGCCTGAGGTGATTTATTCTGTTTCAAGATACGGCGGGCTTTTGCGGCTTCGTTCAAGCTGGTCAAGACTTATTTCCAATTTTTTTACCATTGGAAGCGGAGGCTCTGCCGGGCCTGAAGCTCCGGTTGTCATGAGCGGGTCAGCCATTGGTTCCAATATTGCAAAACTGCTTGTGCTCAATGACCGCCAGCGTATCACCCTTGTGGGATGCGGCACGGCAGGTGCCATTGCCGCAATATTCAATGCTCCCATTGCAGGGCTTGTCTTTTCGGTTGAGGTGATTCTGGGTGAGTGGAAATTCGTCAATATCATTCCCATTGCCATTGCTGCTGTTGCAGGCACCGAGGTCAGTGAAAGCATTATTCCGGAACAGGTTATTTTCAATCACAATCTTTTTCAGATCAGCATAGCAGACCTGTTGCCGGCTCTCTGTCTTGCAGTTGTCACAGCCCTTATTTCAGTGTGTTTTACAAAGATTCTAAGACAGACAGGCAGATTTGCAAAACAGTTCACATCTTCCCTGTGGACAAGGGCGATCCTGGGAGGAAGTGTTGTGGGGCTGATCGGGATGTTCATGCCTGTTGTCCTTGGTGAGGGATATCATTATATTCAGGCCATGGTTTCAGGCACTTTTCCCATGGGACTGTTTTTAACCTCGGTCGCTGTTTTTGCAAAAATTATTGCCACGGCTATAACTTTAGGCTGGGGAGGCTCAGGCGGTATATTTGCCCCGTGCCTTGTGATCGGCAGCCTTGCAGGCATAATGTTCTACAAAATTTTTTTAATGATATTTCCTGCTGCAGGATGCGCAAGCGAAGGAGCCTATGCTCTTCTCGGCATGGCAGGGGTTATAAGCGGGGTCATGCAGGCCCCTTTGACCGGGATTTTTCTTATTGTTGAAATCACAGGCGGGTATGAAACCATTCTTCCTTTGATTGTTGTGTCTTCAATTTCATCTACCATGAGTCATTATATTGAACCTGCTTCCTTTTATTTCAAGGAACTGATTGAAAGAGGACAGTTCTTAAGACCCGGAACTGATGCAAGAATTCTTTCTGACCTTAATATAACCGAGCTGATTGAATCCGGATACATAAGTGTTTCAGAAAATATGGTATTCAGGGAGTTTATTGAGCTGTTAAAAACCTCTGACCAGGATTTTTTTCCTGTGGTTGAGGATGAAACCGGGGATTACAGGGGGATTATCCAGATAAGCTCAATCAGAAAATATGCTCTTAATCCAGGTATATATGACATGATTTTTTTAAATCAGATAATGGATACAGATGTAATGACTGCCTGCCTTGAAAATGATCTGCAGGAAGTCCTGGATATGATGGATATCAATAATATGTCAACAATACCGGTTGTTGAAAATGACAGGTTCATAGGCATGATTTCGAAAACAAGAATACTGGATTTATATCGCAGGGAATTGATCATGCAGACCAGTGTCCATTGATTATGAGTATGATAAATGAACAAAGCAGATAAAGGAGAAGAAAATGAATTATAAACTGCTTCATATTTTCAGGAATACTCCCTTTGGCAGGGAGACTTTTCTTCAGTCACTGTATTTTTGCAGGACCATAAACGCTTTCCCTGTGGTGTATATTCCCAAAAGTGATAAGTTTTTAATGTATTTTTCCAATGATGCCATTCAGATTGATCTTGATAAATCATATCTTTTTTCTCCTGAAACTGCAAAAAAGCATGCAGAGGAATTGTTCAATGAAATGGGAATGAAACCCATGTTTTATGAACCTAAGAATTTTACTGCCTCTTCTTTGCCTGATATTCCCACAAATTTTGATTTCATGTGCAGCCCAAGATCAATCAGTGATCTGTCTTCAAAAATCGGGCTTGGTCATATAGGGCCCAAGGTGAGAAGGGTTTTAAAACATGCAACCTTTCCGGTACTGATAGCAAGCCCTGTATTCAAGCCCTGGAAAAGTATTTCCGTGTTTTTCGGAGGCTCTGAAAATGCATTGAATGCTCTGAAACTGGGCCTTAAAATGGCAATGTCTTCAGGGTTTGATCTTAATCTTTACACCATGATGGAAAAACACAGCGAGGATCATTACAGGCAGATAGTGAGCAATGAAGGCCTTTCAGAGCCTTTTGAACAATTGTGCACCTCCTGGAATTTTTATGAGATTTCTGGTTTTGATTCAATGCTGTATGATATTGCCCATGATTCCCTGATTGTTTTAGGGGCATACGGTCATGGCATTATAAAGGATATTTTGATGGGCAGCAAAATGGAGAAAATTCAGTCCACATTACCGAACAATCTGCTTGTTACAGGCCCGCACTGCAAAATAAGTCTGCAATAATTATTCACCCGGCAGTGAAAGGGCGCCTGTCCTGTCATGCCGGGTGAAAGTCCTGACAATTATTGGATCATTTATCAGAAATCATATCCATGTTCTCCGTGCAGTGCAGTATCAAGGCCTGTGATTTCGCTTTCCTGATCCAGCCTGAATCCTATTGTTTTTTCAACAATGAAGCAGATTATCAATGTCATGACAGCTGCAAGAACAATGGTGGCCACAAGGCCTTTGAACTGGATGAAAACCTGGTTCCATGCCGTCCATGCGTGACCTGCTGATGCTGAAGCTCTTTCAAACCATGAGTCGCGGATGAAGAAGCTTAAGGCCAGCACTCCAAACCCGCTGCCCACGCCGTGGATACCGAAACAGTCAAGGGTGTCGTCATATCCCAGTTTCATTTTCAGCTGCAATGCCCCATAGCAGATAATTGATGAAAGTGCGCCCAGAATCAGTGCTCCTGAAGGAAGGACAACTGCTGCTGCCGGGGTGATGACCACAAGGCCCGCAAGAATGCCGGATGCAAAACCAAGGGCAGAAGCCTTTTTAAAATGAACTGCTTCTATGGCAAGCCATGTCAGAGCTCCGCTGGCAGCTGAAATCTGAGTCATGGTCAATGCTCTTGCAGTATCAAGTCCACTTTGAAGAGTTGAGCCTGCATTGAATCCAAACCATCCCACCCATAAAAGGCCTGCGCCCATCAGAGTCATTACAAGGTTGTTGGGAGAAGCCGGATGCTTTGGGTAGCCGATCCTTGGCTTCAGGTAAATGGCAGCAACAAGGGCGCTGATTCCTGCTGATACATGGATTACAAGCCCGCCTGCAAGATCTATGACCCCGGATGGGCCTGCATTGAAAAGCCAGCCGTCATTTGCCCAGATCCAGTGGCACAGGGGGGCATAAACAGCAAAGAACCACAGGGCTATGAACAGGATATATCCTCTGAAATAGACTCTTTCCGCTATTGCTCCGCTGATGAGAGCAGGTGTTATGATGGCAAATTTTCCCTGAAACATGGCAAGTATGTATTCAGGGATCCCATTGGAGATCATGTTGTCAATTCCTTTTAAAAAAACAAAGTCTGGATTCCACCCTATTATCCCTCCTAAAATACTTTTGCCGAATGTAAGTGAATACCCGCAGATCACCCATAAAACACCTATAACAGCAATGGATACAAATGTGTGCATCATGGTGCCCAGGACATTCTTGGATCTTACAAGGCCTCCGTAAAACATGGCAAGGCCTGGCATCATGAGCAGGACAAGGGCGGTTGAAATCAGCATCCAGCTTGTGCTTCCAGTGTCAATTGCCGGGATTCCGGCAGCATGGGCAGGACTTGACAACAACATCATGGCAGACCCGGCGCAGAAAAAAAATTTTTTAGATGACATGAAATTCCTCCAGAATAGTAATTAAATGGTTATTAAAATAATCTCCATATGAATTTTAGCAAAATTCATACCTCATAAATCACCACTCATGAGGCTGACTGCTTTTTTATATATATTTCAGGTAGATACATTGTGAAATAAAATTAAAACCGGTTTTTGTTTAAGGAGCGCAAAGCTTTAATATCATTATTGTTGTTATAATAGTAATATTTATTTCATTTTTGTATTTTAATTGTATGGTGAGTTTTATATGTGTGCATTATAACTTCAAATAAACTTGACTTTTTAAGGGTATCGGGTAAAACTTGGCCCCATGATATTGAATCTGATGAAAGAAATTTAAAATTGAGAAAGAAAGATTTCAGCAGGCCTCTGGGCAGATCGCCCGGCCGTATTCTTATTCTCGGATATGCAGGGCTAATAGCATTGGGTTCTGTACTGCTCATGCTTCCTGTATCCACTGTCAGGGGAAACCTTGCCTTTATTGATGCTTTTTTTACTGCTTCTTCAGCTGTCTGCGTTACCGGACTTACTGTGGTCGATACAGTGAGCATATTCAGTGTAACCGGTAAAATTATTATCATGTTGCTGATTCAGATAGGCGGTATAGGTATAATGGTTTTATCCACTATTTTTTTATTCTCTATCGGAAAAAGGGTGAGCATGACAGGAAAAATGCTCATCCGTGATACTTACAGCTATGGTGAGGGAAAAGGAGTGTTGTTTCTCATCAAGGATGTTATATTCTTTACTCTGGTCATTGAACTGGCAGGAGCGGCTCTGCTGTTTTTCAGGTTTCATTCCCAGTATCCAACCCAAAAGGCCATATTTTACTGTGTTTTTCATTCTATAAGTGCTTTTTGCAATGCAGGGTTTTCATTGTTCACAGACAGTTTTGTGGGCTACAGGGATGATTTTCTTGTCAATATGACCATATGCATTCTGATTATCCTTGGTGGCATTGGTTTTATTGTCTTGTCTGAGATCAAACACCATTTTCCCTTTTCACGCCGTGCCTGGGGTTTTTTGAGCCTGCATTCCAAACTGGTGCTGTCAAGCACCCTTATCCTGCTTGTGATGAGCACAAGCCTTATCTGTGTGCTTGAATACCATAATACCTTGACAGCCCAGTCTTTTCCCCATAAGATTCTTGCTTCTTTTTTTCTGGCAGTCAATTCCAGAACTGCCGGATTCAACACCCTTTCCATTGGCAACCTTACCAATGAGACCCTGTTTGTCACCATAATTCTGATGTTCATCGGGACAGCACCTGGATCGTGTGGGGGCGGGGTGAAAATAACTACATTTTCAAGCATGGTGATTCTGGGATTTTCCCGGCTTCTTGGTCAGGAATACCCCCAGGTTTTTCACAGAAAAATTTCAGACACCAGTATTGCCAAGGCAGTGAGCCTTATCATGATCAGCCTGTTTGTTATCGGGGTGGGCATTGTTCTTCTTCAGCAGATGGAAATAGGAGAAATCTCTCATATGGCAAGCCGCGGGAAATTTCTGGAATTGATGTTTGAGACCGTCAGTGCCTTTGGCACGGTGGGACTGTCCACCGGAATAACTCCGGGGCTTTCTGTGGCAGGCAAGCTGATTATCTCGATAATGATGTTCATAGGGCGTCTTGGGCCTCTGGCAATTGCCATGGCTGTCAGCCGGGCCAGAACTCCTGAACGATATTATTATGCACAGGAAAATATCATGATAGGATAGGGCAGAAAAAATTATGAAACAATTTCTTATTATAGGTCTTGGAAATTTCGGGTATTATCTTGCAACTCATCTGTTCAATAAAGGCCATGATATTCTTGCAATTGACAAGAATCCAGACCTTGTTCAGAATATCAAGGATAATGTAACCCAGGCAATTGTGGCAGATGCAACTGATGTGAAGACAATTGAAGCTTTAGGCGTTGCTGATGTGGACACTGCTGTGGTCAGCATAGGTTCCATATTGAGCAATTCCATTCTTGCGGTTCTGAATCTCCAGGAAGTTGGCGTAAAGCACATTGTTGCAAAAGCCATTAATGAACCTCACAGGCGTGTGCTTGAAAAGCTGGGTGTCAATGAGATTTCATTTCCTGAAAAAGATAATGCCATCCTCATGGCAGAACGTCTTCACAATCCCAATCTTATTGATTATCTGCCCTTTATGGAGGGTTACGGGATCATTGAGCTGGTTGTGCCTAAAAATTTCATAGGCAAGACCCTTCGCCAGGTTGACTTGACCAACCGTTTCGGAGTCCAGGTTGTGGCAATCAAGGAAATGGTGCCTGAAAAGGTGCATTTCATACCAAAGGCTGATTTTGTGTTAAAGGACAGTGATATACTGATTCTTTTCGGTTCTGAAGATGGTCTGAACAAATTAAAGCATTGCTGAATTATTACAATAATGTCAGATTCCAGTTCCACAGACCAGGGCGCTTTTTAAGTCTTATTCCCCGCGGGATGTGTTCGTTAATATGAACAAAGACACAGAATCCAGCCTTTTTCAGCAGATCCTTTTTTGATCTGAGATCAAGATACCAGTTGGGAAACACATAATAGTTATTGTTGTGTTTTGATACCCAGGATATTTCACCCTTAGGACTTGTAAACGGTTTGTTCAGGGCAAGATCGCTGGAAATACTTCTTGAAATACCCAGCGGCCACAGCCCGTGTATGACTATACCCAGCGGCAGGGTGCTTGATGCAGGAAGGCTTAATATTGTTTCCCTGTCAAGTTCGGGGCTGATAATTACTCCTGAGAATCCTGATTTTTTCAGCCTGTATATGGCTGCTGAATTTGCAATATTGCAGAACGGGCCTGCCCAGAGGTTAAGTTTTTCAGGGTTTTTAAAAAATGATAACTGCCATGGTGCATTTAAGACAAATTTTTTTGCTCCTTTTCTGATGGCGCGCGATATATATTGTGCGCATTTTTTTTCCTCGTCCGGAAATATCAGGGGGTCAAGCCACAGCCAGCCGCCGGAAGAAGGAGCATTGCCGTAATTTCCGGTTGATATCCATGAAGCGTTTTTTTGTGTAGCCTGCCTCTGGTTTCCCCTTGAAACATGGATCTGTGTTTCAGATAAAAGTATTTTTCTGTGTTTTCTGCCAGGTGGCAGGTCAAGGCTCTTTTTGACAGGGCCCACCCCTGGTCTGGTTATATTCTCAAGCTCAGCCGCAAGAATATCAAGCTTGTCTGCAAGTTCCTTTCCCCTGCGGTCTATGATAAATACAGGAGTTCCTTTTTTGATTTTATGTTTTAATTTTCTGTTCAGATAAAATTTTGCTTTTTTAGGCACAGCCCTGGTTACTTTTTGAATGTCATGGAATGTATCATCTTCAAATCCTATTCTCAGAAGATCTGAAGGGAAAAGAGATTCTCTCGTGATAAAATAGGGTTCACCTGGATTTTTGACTCTTCCTGCAAAAAGGCCTGAACCTGTTTCAGACAGATGATCCAGAGGATTCATTTTTCTCTGGGATAAAAGATTGTAATGGGTGAACTGCCTTCCCATGGCATAGTCAAGGAACAAAAGAGCCTGTTTTTTGTCTTCTGGATGATCTCTTAAAATTTTATAGGCTTTGACCGTATAATATACATAATGAGGCCCTTTTTTTCTGCCTTCTATTTTCCAGGCACCAATTTCAGGTATCTGCCTTAATACTTTGCAGAGCACATCTGCTGAAAAATCCATGCAGGAAAAATATTGCTGTTTTTTTCCCTTTTGTTCATACATTCTCCGGCAGGGCTGGACACACCTTCCCCTTAGCGCGCTTTTGCCGCCAAACCATGAACTCCAGTAACATCTTCCTGATACTGAATAGCACAAAGCTCCATGTACAAAGATTTCAAGATCTGTATTTTCAGGAATTTTTTCAGCCATGTTTTTTATTTCATCAATTGTAAATTCCCTTGGAAGGACAATTGTTTTAAATCCCATGTCTGCAGCAGCGGCAAGGCCTGACGGGAAAGTGCAGTTTCCCAGTGTTGACAGATGAAATTTATTTTTAAACCCGGCTTTCTGTGCAAGAACAATAATGGCAGGATCCTGTATGATCAGAGCGTCACAATCAACAAACCTGCGCAGTTTGCAAAGTATCCTGAATACTTTTTCTTTTTCTTTTTCCTTGATTATTGAATTTAACGCCAGAAAGACTTCCACGTTTTTTGAATGTGCAAGCCTGGTTAATGCACTCAGTTCCTCAATGCTGAAGTTTTCAGCTTCCATGCGGGCGGAAAAAATTTTAAGTCCGCAGTAGACTGCATCAGCTCCTGCTGCAACAGCAGCTAAAAAGCAGTCCCTGTTGCCTGCCGGAGCCAGAATTTTAGGTAGAGTCAAAATTGTTTAAACCTTTTATAAAATAAATATTGTTATAATAGAAATTGTCAGAATGATCTTAAATATCAATAATAATACCAGGGTGCAAAGGAAAAACACAGATATTTGCAAAATATAATTCACAGGGCTTTGCAGCCTATATTGAGGGAATGGATAAGATTATTCTGCCGGACTGCATCAGGGCCTGCGACCGGCAGAATAATTACGTATTAATCTATTCAGAAGAACTTGTCTGTTTATAGATTACACGACGTTTTTTCAGTTCATTCATTATAAATTCCATGCAGAGCCTGTCCTGGCCGATAAATTCCGGAGCAATTATCCCCCTGCGGCTGAACAGGCCTTCCCTGATAAGACGCAGGACTGCTGTGGCTGTGTACCCTGTGGTGCGCGCCATGGAATGGATCTTTGTCTCAACATCATAGCGATCAAACAGATCCCATGTATATGATGCTTTTCTGCCGTGTTTTTCGCCTTTTACCTCAACTCTCATGATTGTAATATCAGCCTGGCCTTTTTTCAGTTCCCAGGACGGGAATAAAAGTTTTGCAGCAAGGTCAATGGGCCGTATCTCATGATTGTTTACCTTTACCGGTTTTTTGCTGAAAAATCCATTGTCCCGCAGAAGCCTGATTTTTTCAATATGGCCTGGATATCTCATGGTTTTTTCTTTCATGTTGGGAATATCCATTGTTTTTATAAGGGATCTGAGACCGTCAGTATTAAATGCTTCCAGAGTACCC
Source organism: uncultured Desulfobacula sp. (assembly GCA_964408295.1). Classification (GTDB taxonomy): domain Bacteria; phylum Desulfobacterota; class Desulfobacteria; order Desulfobacterales; family Desulfobacteraceae; genus Desulfobacula. Next base: position 105,670 of record CAYOYY010000002.1, read on the forward strand.
ACAACAGGAAAATCAATAAGTTCAGGCTCGCTTAATGCAGGCTTTTCAATGATCTTACCATCCCTGACATAAAAGGCAGGCCTGATATATTCCTCAATCACGTCCACAGGCGAAAAAACTGCTTTATATTCCCATGGCAGGGTTCTTGTTTCAGGCAGCCCGCCCACATATATCTCTGCCTCTGTGGTTTTTTCAAGCATGCTGTTCCCGTATGCCACCAGCATATTGCTCATGCCTGGGGCCACACCACAGTCCACCACAGCTGTTACCCCGTTCTTTTGTGCAAGCTCATCAAGGGTGAATGCATCCTCAGGGAAAAATGCAATATCAATTACATCAGTTCCGGTCTCTATTATTGTTTCAAGGGTTTGATAGCCCATGAAGCCGGGAACTGCACTGACAGCCATATCAAAACCTTTCACAAGGTCTGACAGCAGGGCACGGTCAGACAGATCCTGGCAAATTGTTGTTATTGCCGGATTGTTATTGAATTTTGCCAGATTATGTTCTGAAATATCTGCCACACTTATCTTCATGTTTTTATCTTTTGCCAGATCCACAGCCATGGGGCTGCCAACAAGGCCTGCGCCAAGTACAATAATTTTCATGATGTTTCCTTTTTTTATAAAAAATTGATTTTTTTGTCTGAATTTAGCTCTGTATGGCATGAGGGGGGTGATCACAACCCGCTGAACCGGTTAAGATGTGGAACATGGAAATTTATTTTATATGCCGATATCCTGTTCATTTAATATAGATACAGCATAAAACTATACATAAGGTCAACGGAATTCTATGTGTTTGCCATGAGTGATTATGAATCCTGCCTTTACAATCACAAGTCAAAATTCTATGATTCCGGCATGAAAAATCTGGATGAAAATTTTTTTTTAAATCCCGGAGACACAATAGGAATCTGTGCTCCTGCGGCCTGCTTTGAACGTGAACGTTTTGCCAGGGGAATCAATGCACTTGAAACCATGGGATTTAAGGCATTGATCCCGGATGAAATCTTTGAACGTAAAAGATACCTGGCAGGAGATGATGAAAAAAGAGCCTGTGTTGTAAATTCTCTTTTTTCAGATTCCGGTATTGACGGCATTATTTGTGCGAGGGGAGGGTTCGGTTCCATGCGTATTCTTGAACTGATCGACTGGGATGGTGTCTGCACCAGTTCAAAGCCTTTCATGGGATATTCAGACAATACTGCATTAGTGGTCAATATTATACAAAGGGCTATGATTCCTGTTTTTCATGGCCCTGATGTTTTATATCTGGCTGATGCAGACGATGCAATGCTGTCATGTGTATATGACAATCTTACAGGCGTGCTGACACCTGTGCACTTTGACCATGCAGGGGTGATAAGACATGGCAGGGCAGCCGGGATTCTCACGGGCGGAAACCTTTCTACATTATCCCATCTTCTGGGCACAGGGTTTCAGCCTGACTTTAAGGATGCAGTTGTGTTTCTTGAAGACACAGGGGAATCTGCATACAGAATTGACCGCATGCTGAGTCAGATGAAGATGGCAGGCATGTTTGATGGAGTTCGGGCAGTGGTCACAGGATCATTTGAAAACTGTTCCAATGATGAATATCTTGACCAGATCCTGCGTGAAATTTTTATGCCGTATAATGTCCCGGTCATCTCCGGGCTGGCATCCGGCCATGGAAAGGTTAATCTGCCTCTGCTCATGGGAACTCAAATCAGTATTGATACTGACAGACTGACCATTGAATGGATATGAATGAATACAGGAAGATCCGATAAAATAATAAAATTCATGGAAAATGCTGTGCTGGATGCAGTGTTTCCAGGAGCCGTACTTTTATGCGGCCTGGACCGGGAGATAATATTTCATCAGGCCTTTGGCCATGCTGATATCTTTGAAAAAAGACCTATGCACAGAGACACGATTTTTGACCTTGCTTCCCTTACCAAACCGCTGGCCACCACCCTTGCCATTGCAAAGCTTGTTGAAGAAGGTTCAATTTTTCCCGATCTTGCCATGGGTTCTGTCCTGCCTGAGTTTGCATCAACAGAAAAATCAGGCATCACCATTGACATGCTGCTGCGCCACCGTTCAGGCCTTGCAGCCCATCGCAAATATTACAGAGAAATAATGCAGGCCGGCAGACAATCTCAGCCCATGCTGAGGACTCTTCTTGCCAGAGAACCTCTGGAATATGGGATTGATGAATGTCAGGTGTACAGCGACCTTGGGTTCATGGTCCTGTCATGGATTGCTGAACATGTGTCAGGCATCAGGCTTGACCGGTTTGTCCGGGAGCGTATCTATCTGCCCCTGGGAATTGAAAGACTTTTTTTCCCTGAGACAGCCAGGCGTGATTTTTTTATTTCAGAATATAATAATAATTTTGCCTCCACACAGAAATGTCCATGGCGCAGGAAAGTACTGACAGGAGAAGTGGATGATGAAAATGCCTGGGCAGCAGGTGGAATTGAGGGGCATGCCGGGCTTTTCGGTGATGCTCAGTCAGTTTTTATGCTTTGCTGTGAAATCCTTGATGCCCTTAAAGGAGAGCGGACAAAGGTTCTGCCCGCCCGTATCATTCAGCAGTTTGCAAGCAGGAAAGATACAGATGAAATGGCTGCCGGATTTGATACTCCTTCAAAGCAGAATTCCTCTTCAGGCAGATATTTTTCAGGCTCTTCCATAGGTCATCTGGGATTTACCGGAACTTCATTCTGGATTGATCCTGAAACATCTTTTGTGGTAATTCTTCTGACTAACAGGGTTCATCCTTCAAGATCCAATCAGGCAATCAGGCGCTTGCGCCCTGAAATACATGATATTGTGTATACACAGCTTGTATAAATATTAGTGGTTAAGGGTTTTTTGGCTTGTAAAAAACTGTCAAGTCTGTTAGCAAATAATGTTTAATGAATCCTTTGTATTGTATGCAATATTATAAATATTATTCTTGAAAGAGGTAAAATGAGCTTTATAACAGATTCTTTGCTTGGTGCGTTTTCCAATGATCTTGCCATTGATCTTGGGACGGCAAACACGCTTGTTTATGTTAAGGGGAAGGGAATCGTACTGAGTGAACCATCGGTTGTTGCAGTGAGGACAGATAAAAGAGCTAAGAGCAAGGTACTTGCAGTGGGTCTCGAGGCAAAACGCATGCTTGGCCGTACCCCCGGCAATATTGTGGCCATAAGGCCCATGCGGGACGGTGTGATTGCTGATTTTGAAGTTACAGAAGCCATGCTTAAACATTTTATCAGGAAAGTCCATAACAACCGTAAAGCTCTTGTGCGGCCGAGAATTGTCATTGCAGTGCCTTCCGGCATCACCCAGGTTGAAAAACGGGCAGTCAGGGAATCTGCTGAGTCTGCCGGTGCAAGGGAGGTTTTTCTTATTGAAGAGCCAATGGCAGCAGCTATCGGGGCCGGCCTTCCCATTACTGAACCTACATGTAATATGGTTGTTGATATTGGCGGAGGCACAACCGAGGTCGCTGTAATTTCCCTTGCCGGGGTGGTTTATACAAGATCCCTGAGAGTTGCGGGTGATAAAATGGATGCATCCATAAGCCAGCACATCAAACGCAAATACAATCTTCTTATCGGTGAAAGAACCTCTGAAATTATCAAAACCACCATAGGAAATGCATATCCTGACCTTGAAAACCTTGAAACAATCGAGGTAAAGGGAAGGGATCTTGTATCTGGAATTCCTAAAATCCTGGCCATTGATTCAGAAGAAGTAAGGGTGGCCATTTCAGAACAGATTGATGCAATTGTTGAAACCGTAAGAATTGCCCTTGAACAGACACCACCGGAACTGGCAGCCGATATTGTGGATTCAGGCATTGTCCTGACCGGCGGCGGTGCTCTTCTGAAAAATCTGGACAAGCTTCTGAAGGAAAAAAGCGGACTTCCCATTGTGGTCACGGATGATCCGCTTTCAACCGTTGCGCTTGGCTGTGGAAAGGTGCTTGATAACATAGACATCTTAAGAGAAGTTGTCATAAACTGATTTAATGTTTTCACGGAATCTGCTTATTTTTGTGGGTCTTGCTCTGTTTATTGCCATCAATTGCATAGTAATAACCATGAGCACCAGGGAAGCCCTGCCTGTCAGCGGGGTGGAAAAGCTTACGGTTTCTGTTATATCACCTTTTCAGAAAGCTGTTGCAAATACCTTTGACATGACAAGGGATATCTGGAACACATATTTTATGGCTGTTCTTGCGGTAAAGGAAAATATTGAACTTAAAAAGCAGCTTGGCCAGGCACTTGAAATCAGGAACAGGTACAGGGAACTTGAGCTTGAAAACAGGCGGCTTAAAAAATTTGTCAATTTTACAGAATCGGTTCCTGATACTTATGTTGCAGCACAGATCATTGCGAGAGATCCATCTCCCTGGTTTAAGACCATTATAATTGACAAAGGTAACAGCGATGGCCTTGTCAAGGGAAGTCCTGTCCTTGTTTCCGAGGGCATTGTGGGGCAGATCATCAAGGTGGCTGAAAATTATTCAAGAGTATTGCTTATTACTGACAGAAATTCCGCTGTTGATGCCCTTGTTCAGAATTCCCGTGTTCGCGGCATTGTCAAGGGAACCAATACTGATGTATGTTCCTTTGTCTATGCATTGAGAAAGGATGAAGTAAAAGAAGGGCAGCTCATAATTTCATCCGGTCTGGATCAGGTTTTTCCAAAAGGACTTAAAATAGGAAAGGTGCTTAAGGTGACAAAGACCCATTCTCAGATTTTTCAGGATATTTCCATACAGACCAGTGTGGATTTTGATAAAATTGAAGAAGTTCTTGTACTCAAAAAAAATAAATGAATGCTGTTTTCTTCATTATCCTTACATTATGCCTGCTGGTGGTGCAGACAATTATTCTTCCGTGCTTTTCCTGGTTTCCCCAATGTTTTGATCTTATGATTATCAATGTATTGTTTTTAAGCCTTATTGCATCCCGCAATTCAATGGTTTTTGCAATAGCAGGCATAGGCTGCATCATGGACAGCATTTCAGGCACACCATTCGGGTATTATCTTTTTTCATATCTCTGGATTTATATTATTGTACGCCTGGCAAGGCAGCTGGTTTTCAAACACAGTTTCATATTTATTGTGATCATGAGTGTTGTGGCTGTATTGATTCAGCACGGGCTGCTTGTATTTTCCATACTTGTAAAGCACGGGCAGATTGATTTTGATTCATCAGACGCTGATCTTTTGATGAAACAGGCTTTATGGGGGCTTGTTCTTATTCCTGCCGGGATATGGGTTGTCAGGGGGTTACGCATGAACTGGATATATATTGTAAAACAATTGCAAAAGCAGATAATGAAAAAGCACAGAAGGTAGGATTTGACCGAATTTCACAAAACCCCGGACAGGGAATGGCTGAAACAGAGACTGATAAGTGCAAGTATATGTATTTTGTTTGCTTTTATCCTTTTGTTTCTGCGTCTTGTATACCTGCAGCTCATAAGAGGGGAGGAATACCGGCTTAAATCTGAAAAAAATGCTGTGCGCCTTAAGAGCATAAAATCATCAAGAGGGCTTATTTTTGACAGAAACCGCAGGCTGCTTGTGGATAACCGGCCGTCATTCAATCTGAAAATAGTGCTTGAGGATGCAGGCGAGGTGAAAAAAACCGTTAAAAAGCTTGCCGATCTCACCGGCATACCTTTTGATGAACTCATGAACACCATCAATCATGCCGGAAGAGGCGCATTTTACAGGTCTGTTGTATTGAAAACAGATATTTCCAGAGATCAGCTTGCTGTTGTTGAATCACATAAATTTGATCTTCCTGGTGTGCATGTGGATATTGAGCCCACAAGGCATTATATTTACAGCAGAACTGCGGCCCATCTTCTGGGGTATCTGGGGCAGGTAAATCCCTCTGAACTTAAGACAGGAAAGTTCCCTAATGTAAGGTCAGGTGATTCAATCGGCAGGTATGGAATTGAAAAAAGTTTTGAAAAATATCTGCAGGGTAAAAGAGGCGGCAAGCAGATAGAAGTTGATGCCAGCGGAAGGACAATCAAGGTTTTAAAAACAGTTCCTCCTGTTGCGGGCCGGGATCTGATTCTCACTTTGGATCTTGATCTGCAGAAAGAGGCTGAAAATCTGCTTAAGGCCAAAAACGGTGCTGTGGTGGCGCTTGACCCCAATAACGGTGATGTCCTTGTAATGGCAAGCAGTCCCAGCTTTGATCAGAATGATTTCATAGGCGGGATCAGTCAGAAGAAATGGAAAGCCCTGATTTCAGATCCAGGAAAACCCATGATCAATAAAGCAATTCAGGCTGAATATCCTCCCGCTTCAACATATAAGATTGTTACAGCGCTTGCAGCCCTTGAAGAAAAAGCCATTGATGTTCATACAACAGAATTTTGTCCCGGATTTTTAAAATACGGAAACAGGATATACAGGTGCTGGAACAAGCATGGCCATGGAGAACTGAATGTAATTGATGCCATTGCGCGGTCATGTGATGTCTTTTTCTATCAGGCAGGAGACAAGGTTGGAGTGGATGCTCTTGCACAATATGCAATGGGCTGCGGGTTTGGAAGAAAAACCGGTATTATGCTGGGTAATGAGCGCAGAGGGCTTATTCCCACTTCTTCCTGGAAAAGGAAACGTTTTCACGAACCATGGCAGGGCGGCGAAACATTGTCCGTGGCAATAGGCCAGGGATATGACCTTGTAACTCCGCTTCAGATGGCTGTATTCATTTCAGCTGTCGGAAACGGGGGCACATTGTACAGACCGAGAATAGTCAAGACAATTGAAGACAGCCGCGGCAATGTCATAAAAAAAATAGATCCTGAAATAAGAGGTGGACTGCCAGCCAGCAAAACAACTTTGGCCATCATAAGAAAAGGCCTTTTAAGGGTTGTGCAGGGAGAAAGAGGAACTGCCAGAAGAATAAGGCTTAAAAACATTGAGATCGCCGGAAAAACAGGAACTGCCCAGGTTTTCAGTGTTAAAAAAGGAGAAAAACTGCGGCGCAGAGATCTTGGGTATTCATTAAGGGATCATGCATGGTTTGTGTGTTATGCTCCGGCCTGTCATCCTGTTATTGCCATAGCTGTAATAGTTGAGCATGGGGAACATGGATCCAGTGCAGCAGCGCCTGTTGCAGGGGCTTTGATCAAAAAATATCTCGGATCAGTACCGTCCTGGCATGGGGAGAAAAATTAGCTTATGTTTGACAGAAGGCTTGTGGAAAATTTTGACTGGGGTTTTCTTGCGGTTGTCATACTGATATGCTCAGTCGGGCTTGTTGTGCTGTACAGTGCCCTGACAGCAGGGCAGGCAGGGAATGCTGCGGTGATTCACGGGCTTTTTAAAAAACAGATCATATGGATGGGAGCGGGTTTTGGTATAATGCTCGTGACCCTGGTGCTGGATTTTAAGGAACTGGACAAACTGAACCTTGTGTTTTATACGTTTTGTGTGGGACTTTTGATCAGTGTTCTTCTGTTCGGTCATGTGGTTGGCGGTTCCAGACGCTGGCTCATGCTTGGACCCATAAGAGTTCAGCCGTCTGAACTCATGAAGATTGCGCTTATCATAAGCCTTGCTTCTGCATATTCAACCTGTGTATCACAGACAGGGCTTGATTTCAGAAAGCTTTTAAAGCCTGCCTTTCTATGCATTATTCCTTTTATTCTGATAGTGCAGCAGCCTGATCTTGGAACAGGGCTTCTTCTGCTTTTGATAACGGTTTCAATTACTTTGTTTGTCAAGGTGGAAAAAAAGGTTCTGATCAGCTTTGCAGGTCTTGGTTTTGCTCTGGCTCCTTCTGTGTGGTTTGTGCTTAAGGATTATCAGAAATCAAGGATTTTGACTTTTTTAAATCCTGAACGCGATCCTCTCGGGGCAGGCTATCATATAATTCAGTCGAAAATTGCAATTGGTTCGGGCATGCTGACGGGTAAAGGATTTTTAAAGGGTACCCAGAATGCATTGTCGTTTCTGCCTGAGCAGCATACTGATTTCATAGGGTCAGTTCTTGCTGAAGAATGGGGACTTGCAGGGTGTACAGTGCTTTTAGCACTTTATTTTATTTTGTTGTTCTGGGGGCTTAATATTGCCTATAACTGCAGAAATATGTTCGGGTCAATTCTTGCATTCGGGATCACCATCATGATTGCATGGCAGATTTTTATTAATTTCGGCATGGTCATGGGGCTTATGCCTGTGGTGGGTGTGCCTCTGCCCCTTGTGTCCTATGGCGGCTCATCTGTTATCACAAATATGGTGGGATTTGGAATTTTATTGAATATAAGCATGCGCAGGTATGCTTCCAAATGATAAAAACAGGGGAAATCAAACCTTGAAATATTTTCTCTTTCAATATTGACAAATGTTTACCTGAATGGTACTCAGGTCAGGATTTCGTGTGGATTTTAGCTGTTTTTGAGTAAGAACAGCTGTTAGATATAAGTAGTTGATTTATTTATAATTATTAACTGGCGGAGGGGAACTTATGATAACGGTTATTCCTGATATATCATTGGTATATCAGATGATTAATTTCCTGATTCTGCTTTTTGTGCTTAATCTGGTTTTGTACAAACCAATCCGGAATGTTATTCTTGAGAGAAAGGCAAAGATTGAGGGGATGCAGAATGCAGCCGAAAAAGCTGCAGATGACCTTGTTGCCGGCGAAGAGGAATATAAGAACGGGTTGAGGCAGGCCAGAGCTGAAGGCTTGAAAAAAAAGGAAGCCTTTATCGAGGAAGCATCAAAAGAAGAAAAGGAAATAATCGACAGGATTAACAAAAAGGCTCAGGCCAATCTTGCCAAGATCAAAAAGCAGGTGGCAGATGAGACTGAGCAGGCCCGCAAAACGCTTGAAGGTGAGGTTGAGGAATATGCCAGAGCCATAGGCGAGAAGATTTTAGGGAGGGCCTGCTGATGAAAAACAATTTGACAAACAAAAAAATAATGCGTGTCGGTTTTATGGTGTCAATGTTTCTGGTGGCGTTGTGCGGCATTGTATGGGCATCTTCTGGAGGGGAAGCCCATGAAGGCGCTCATCATGTTAATCACTGGATTGCAAATGATACCTGGAAGACGTTGAATTTCTGCATTCTTGCCATTGCTCTGTTTCTTCTTGCAAAGAAACCGGTTGCTCAGTTTTTTTCATCACGTGCCAAGGGCATTGAAGATGAAATTAATGATCTTGAGCGCAGAAAGGCGGAAGCTGAAAAAAAACTTGCTGAATACCAGGCCCGGTTCAGAAATCTTGATCAGGAATCAAAAAAGATTCTGGAGGATTATATCAAACAGGGCGAAGAAGCCAGGGCAAGGATTATCAGGGAAGCTGAAGCACAGGCTGAGAAACTCGAAGATATGGCCAAACGCAATATCGAACAGGAGTTTAAGGCTGCAAGGATAAAGCTTCAGCGGGAAATTGCTGAGAAAGCCGTGGAAAAGGCTGAACAAATAATTGTTGCCTCGATTTCATCCGATGATCAGGAAAAACTAGTTGATGAATATTTAAAAAAGGTGGTGGCATAATGAAAAATTTAGCAGTTTCCAGGCGTTATGCCAAGGCATTGATTCTTATCGGACAGGAAGACGGCAATGCAGAACAATACAGCAAGGAATTATCATCAATTGTAGGTCTTTTTGATACGCAGAAGGATTTTGAAAAGGCATTGACAAATCCATTGTATAATAAAAATGACCGCAGAAAGGTTCTTGAAGCGGTTCTGGCGGCAACCGACTTGTCAGCCATTATGAAATCTTTTCTTACTCTTTTGTTTGATAAGGGCAGGATCGGATTCTTGCGGGAAATTGCTTCTTATTACAGAGACCTGGCTGATGAACTCAAGGGAGTTGTCAAGGCCAGCATTGTATCTGCAACTGAACTGTCATCAGATGCAGTTAATAAAATAAAGGAAGCATTGTCAAAAAAGACCGGAAAAACTATTGTTCTGAACGTTGAACAGGATCCAAGTCTCATCGGTGGAGTTATTACAAAAATAGGGGATCTTGTTATGGATGGCAGCGTAAAAACTCAGCTGATTAATATGAGAGAAACATTAAAAAAAGGTGAGAGTGTCTAATGGAAATTAAAGCAGAAGAAATAAGCCAGATTATAAAAGACCAGATCAAAGGGTTTGA
>CAYOYY010000003.1:0-107613 GCA_964408295.1 uncultured Desulfobacula sp.
ATTTGCGGCCTGGCAGCGTGATCTGGAGGAAGATAAATCCCGGATACCCCGGCGTACGGTGGGAGAGTTGAAAAAAAATGCAGATAAAGCCGCCCAGATAAGGATTGCACAGAAAAAGCAGGACCAGAAACAAAAGGAGATCAGACGCCTCAAGGAGAGAAAAGAGTATCTTCAGAACCTGTCAAAGAATTTTCCAAAGATGTGGAACTCGGTTGAGCATACCATTAAACGCGGATCGGGCCTGGCTTACGATGAGGCCTGCCGTTCTCTTGTAGATATTTTTGAGGCACATGTACTTATAGGGGAACAGCAATGCTTTCACCAGGAATTGAAGAAATTTATGACAGGCCATATGCGGCGCAGGGCCCTGATTCAACGGCTGGTAAAAGCCGGTATCTGGAAAGAAAAATAAACCAGGGTGTTTGGTTGATTCACTATGCTCTGGATATAGGTTAACTAAATTTGAAGGAGTCAGAAAGATGAACTGGTATTTGGCTGTATTGAAAAAGTATGCGGTTTTCAGTGGAAGGGCACAGAGGGCAGAATATTGGTATTTTACACTTTTCAATATGATATTCAGCATTAGTCTGAGTATATTGGATGTTATACTGGGATTTAATACACAATCAGCATTTAATTTAAACGGAATCTATACACTGGCGGTCTTGGTGCCTTCCTTAGCTGTGGGAACGAGAAGGCTGCATGATATAGGCAAAAGCGGGTGGTGGCAGTTAATAATACTGATACCTGTCATAGGCTGGATATTGATAGTTGTCTGGTTTGCAACAGACAGCAAAGAAGATAATAAATATGGCGAAAACCCCAAAAAATACCAGTACTGATATTGTTTCTGAGAACCTGGCAAATAAAGGTATTATAGGTGTTGATTATGAATATTCGGAAAATTACATCATTGACCATGCTGATTTCGTTTGCAGCGTGCATTTTGACGAGTGTCATACTTTATATTGTGCCCCATGGACGGGTTGCATACTGGTCAGACTGGCGTCTGTGGGGACTGACCAAGACTCAGTGGAGCGAGCTGCACCTTAATCTGGGTATTCTTTTTCTGGTGGCAGGGTTTGTGCACATTTGTTATAACTGGAAACCTATCACTGCCTATTTAAAAAACAGGGCAAAACAGATGAAGGTGTTTACTGCGGATTTCAATATTGCCCTGCTGCTCACCCTTGTTGTCGGGATCGGCACCTATTTCCAGGTTCCGCCAATGAGCACCATAATCAACATCAGCGAATCAATAAAGGATTCAGCTGCCTTGAAATACGGTGAGCCGCCCTATGGCCATGCTGAACTGTCTTCTTTGAAAATGTTTAGCCGCAAGGTCAATATGGATCTGGCTGAAAGCGTGGATTTGCTTCGTCAGGCCGGAATCAGGTTTGAAAATGAAGCACAGACCATAAATGAAATTGCACAGGAAAACAATCTTTCCCCAAAACAGATATACGATATCATCAGACCTGCGGTTCAAAAAGAGGACACAGGCAGGGGTCATGCTTTTCCGGCATTGCCTCCTCCAGGATTTGGCAGAAAAAAACTTGGTCAGGTCTGCACTGATTTTGGCCTTGATATAACCAGGATAATACAGGGCCTGTCCGAAAAAGGAGTAAAGGCCGGATCAGACCAGACAATTAAGGATATAGCAGAAAAAAACAATATGGAATCAATGGCTGTTTTTGAGATGATCAAAGATGCGGTCAATGGTTCCTGATCCTGTGTTTCATGGTGCATCCAGGGCCTTTGATTATGCTTTTTCCTCCTGATACAGGAATGATATTGATCCTTGTGCTGATTCTGTCCCTGAGCGCCGGCACATGTGAAATGATTCCAATGAGCCTGCCTGTTCTCTGAAGCCCTGAAAGTGCATTCAATGCTGTTTCAAGGGCTTCGTCGTCCAGGGTTCCGAAACCCTCGTCCAGAAAAAGGGAATCCACTCTGACATTTCTGCCTGCCATGCATGACAGGCCAAGGGCAAGAGCCAGGCTGACAATAAAGGTTTCTCCGCCCGAAAGGTTTTTTGTGGATCTGATTTCTCCTGCCTGGTAATTGTCAATTATGTTCAGCTCAAGGGGCACTGCCGTATCCCTTACCAGAATATAGCGGTCTGTCATTTTCTTAAGCTGGATGTTTGCATGGTTTATCATGGCTTCAAGGGTAAGGCCCTGGGCAAAATTGCGGTATTTTTTGCCATCTGCTGATCCTATCAGTTCATGAAGGGCGCTCCATTTTTCATATTCCTTCTGCTGTGCAGTTATCAGCAGTTTTTTCTGGTCAAGCAGTTTTTTCGCCTCTGTGTTATCATTTAACTGCTGTTTTATTGCCCCCATCTGTTCATTTATGGTTTTCAGAGCCTTTTCCAGGGATGCGATTTCATTTTTCAATTCATTGCAGTCAGTTTGTGTGATATTTTTTTGTTTTTCTTCAAAAAGGCGCTGCTGCCTGTCTTTTTGTCTTGCAGATATCTTTGCCTGTTCTGTATCAAGGGCCATTGCCCTTTGTTCCAGCCTGGTTTTTTCCTCCCTGGAAAGCAGACAGGTTTTAAATTCAGATTCATTTTCAAAATTTAAATTACGGCATTGCATTATAAATGATGATTCAAGTGAATCAAGTTTTTTTGCACGCTCTGAAACGGATTGCTCAAGCCCCCTGATACGTGCACTCAGGGTACGGGTTTCAAGTTCTGCTTTGTCTTTTGCAGCTCGTGCCATGGCAAGTTCTTTTTCACGGGCCTGTACAAGATTATCAAGCTTTTTTTCCCTTATGTCAGGGTTGTTTTTCCCATACAGGGCTGTCCGGTCTGCTTTTATTTTTTCAAGTTCAGTTTTTACAGATTCAAGGCGGTTGTTCTTTTTTGTCATGTCTTTTTCAAGATTATGTAAAGATTTTTCAAGCCCCTGTATTGCTGTTGAAAGACTGTTGATCTGTTCCTGAATCTGAAGCCTGCGTTCATGATATTCCTGCCATTTTTTCTGTCTTGCCTTTAATGCCTCAATTATTCTGGACGGCCTGTCCAGGCCCTGTTCTTCCCTGAAACCAAAAGGTTCCATGCGCTGTCTGAAAGCATTTTCTATCTTTTTTATCTGTAAAGCCATATTGTCATGACCTGTTCTGGCATTTTCCGCCATGGCCTGTGCCTGTTCCTTTTCATGGCGGGCATGGATATTGTCTTTTTCAGCCTGAGAAAAGGCTTTATCTGCTTCAAGTTTTTTTGTCCTGCAATTCTGTATTTTCAGCTCAAGCTGTTCTGCTTTTTTCAGCAGCAGGGACAGGTCTGAGATTTTTTTATCCACCTGATCTGTTTCCGGTATATTGCCCCGGGCAAAGGGGTGATGCCTTGATCCGCACAAAGGGCAAGGATCACCGTCTATCAGCTTCAGTCTTTCCTCTTCAAGGCTTGCAATCCTTAACAGAAAAGCCCTTTTACTGAGAAGGTGTTCATATTCAGTCCGGTATTCGCGTATAAGGCGCCCATTTAAAAGTTTTTCAAGCTCTTTTTCTGCCCTGGCAGTTTTTTGCTCTGCCTGATCAAGTTTTTTTGCAAGATCCTGTGATATGGTGTTGCAGGCCTTGAGTTTCATGCAGGTTTTTTCATATTTTCTGTCTGCATCTTTTGCCTGCTTTTCTGTCTTTTGATATTGTGATACAGCAGCTTCAAGGGCGTTGGCCTGTTCCACAAGGCCTGCAAGTTCGGCTGTCAGATCAGCATCACATTCATTGGCTGTAAGATACCTGTTGATTGAACCAAGTTTTTTTTTGGCTTTGTCCATGTCCTGAGCTGCTTTTTTCAGGTTCTGCTGCTCTTGTGCAATTGCCAGTGCAGTTTCTCTGGCTTCAGACCTTACCTGCTTAAGTGCAAGGGATTTTTCCTCAATCAGCACATCCATCTGCCTGACCTGTTTTATGATGCCAAGCTCTTTTCTGTATTCGTCTTTTGCCGTGTCCAGTTTTTCTGTGCACTGGCTCAGAAAATTTTTCTTCAGTTCAAGGTCTTTTCTCTTTTTTAAGAAAGATGCCTGTGATTCTGCGAGTGCTGAAGTTTCCTCTTTCTGCTGAAGCCTTGCTGCCTCAAGACCTGCATGTTCTGTTTCCAGGTCAGCAGCCTTCATGGCACGTTCAAGCTTTTTTCTGTGTTTTTTAAAAGCTTCAAGTTCCAGGGTCAGGCTTTGAGATTCCTTTTTAATTTCTGCAAGCTCGTTTTCAAGGCTTTCAATTGTATTGTGCCACAATACTGCCTTTTCAATTTCATGGGCACGCAGGCTCAGTTTTTTTTCCTGGTTTTTTTTTGATTCTATTTCCTTTAATAATTGTGTTTCCTGATCATCGCTTAAAAGGCGGATTCCTGAAGTTTCTGCTGTGAGCCTGTCAAGCTTTTCCTGTTCTGTTTTCTTTCGTTCATGCACCAGTTTTGAGATTTCGCTGTAAATCTGTGTGCCTGTGATCTGTTCTAAAATGGGGGCCCTGTGATCTGGTGGGGCATTGAGAAATGCGGCAAATCCTCCCTGGGCCAGAAGCATTGATCTTGTAAATCTCTCAAAATCCATGCCAGTTATTTTTTCCACAAGCCTGCTTACGTCACGTTTTTTTGTTTCAAGCACCACGCCTGTGACAGCATTGGATATTTCATGTTTTGATTCAAGAAGATTGCCGTCAGGTTTTGCATATGCCCTGCGCTGGCTCCAGTGACAGCAAAATTGCCCTTCCGGCGTTTCAAAAACAGCTTCTGCAAAGCATTCGCCAGTATGGCGGGACATTATTTCATTGGAGGATTTTGTAATGAATTTAAGCCTTGGGGTTCTTCCGTAAATGGCAAGGCACATGGCATCAAGCAGGCTTGATTTTCCAGCTCCGGTCGGGCCTGTTATGGCAAATATCCCGTTTGAGGAATATTCAGGCAGGGTAAAATCGCAGGTCCATTCCCCATAAAGCGAGTTTATATTTTTAAACTTAAGTTTAAGAATTTTCATGGACAGATTCCTCTATTGAGCATTGATATCCCTTTGTCTCAACTCAGTCAGGATCTGTTCATGGGCCATGACAAGGGCAGGCCTGTCCTGTTCAGGTATATTGTGTGAATCCAGCAGCCGTGTGAATACATCTTTTTCCTCAAGGTCGGCAAGAACTTCAGTTAAATCCTTTTTAAGAATAATCTGGCCTGTGGTCTGGCTTTTTTTTATTCTGCGTATCTCCATGTCACTTCCCTCAACAGCCCTGTCAATTCCTGCGCGCAGAAGAGATGCACTCATTGTTCCGGTAAATTCTATTTCCAGCCATGCCCTGCTGTTCCGGTGCTTCAGGTATGTGATTGCGTCAATGATCTGTTCCATGTTCCCTTTGATTTTTTTTAATTCCTGAAAACACGGGATATCCTGTTCACTTATTTCCGGTGTTCTGTTGTTAAATTCCACGATAATCAGTTTTTTTGTCTGATCTGCTTCGCCGAATCCCATGGGCAGAGGAGAGCCTGAATAGCGTATATGATTTTTTTGGGCCACTTTCTGGGCTGAATGCAGATGGCCCAGTGCCACATAATCAAATATGCCGGGAAAAATATCTGCACCCACATGGGCAAGGGAGCCTACATAAAGTTCTCTGACTCCGTCTCCGTCCGTGGTGCTGCCTCCGGCTGCAAAGAGGTGTCCCATTCCCACAACAGGAATTTCTCCGTGTTCTTCAAGTTTTTTCTTTGCAATTTCTGCAATCAGTTCATAATGTTTCCTGATTCCTCTGATAAGTTTCAAGTCCTTGTCCCTGGCAGTTTCTCCTGGGCCTGCTGTTCTGATATCCCTGTCCCTCAGAAATGGCACAGCGCATATAACAGCCTTTGCCTGTCCTGTTCTGTCCCTGATTACAATGACTTCATCTTCAGGGTTTTCAGGCATACAGCCTGTGACATGGACATTAAGAGCCTGAAGCAGCTGTTTGGGAGCATCCAGAAACGAGGGTGAATCATGGTTGCCTCCGGTTACAGCCACATGCCTGTCAGAGGAGGTGCAGATCCTGTGAAGGAATCTGTAGTACAATTGCTGAGCCCTGTGGCTGGGAGTTGTGGTATCAAATATATCGCCTGCAATGACAAGTATGTCTATGCTGTGATTTTCAATGAATTCAGCCAGCCAGTTCAGGAACATGGAAAATTCGTCATACCGGGTACGGCCGTAAAGCATGCGGCCAATGTGCCAGTCAGAAGTATGGAGGATCTTCATTGGTGTCCTGGGTCAGTTTCTTTTATGATCTTTTTGTGAAGGGTGTCAAAATCTTCAGGTATTTTTTTCATGTTTTCCCTGTAAACAATTTCTATTGCATCAAATTCACATCTTGACGTGCACACTCCGCATCCTATGCACCAGTCTTCATCCACTGAAGCTGTACCGTCTTCCATTGTGACTGCATTTACAGGGCATATATCAATGCACAGCCCGCATCCTGCACACAGGTCAGTGTCTGTACGCCTTATGAAATAAACAGCCATGAGCTCGTCTCTTGGGATTTTGCGCCGCCTTATGGTTCCAACGTTCCAGCATGCGCATCCGCAGCAGTTGCAGTTGTGCTTTATTTTTCCTTCTGCATTGTCCACAAAATGAACCAGCCCGGCTTCTGCTGCCTGATCAACGATCCTGCCCGCCTGTTCACGGGTTATTTCACGGCCAAGGTTCTGGTCAATTATATAATCTGCCATTTCATCAAATTTGATGCAGACCTCAAGGGGATGGTCGCATGGCCTTCCCATGAGATCTGCCTGTACCCTGCATGTGCAGTGGGCTACAGCAAATCTGTGTGCCCTGTCAAGCAGGTTGGTCATTATATCATGGGGCAGCACTGTCTGAACTTCCGGATTTAAGGATCTTTGTACTGGTACGTAGCGGTAAGCCTTGGTGCTGGTGCCTCCAAATGCTTCTCTTGTAACTTTTCTGTTAAAGTATTTAATGACAAGCCTGCTCATTTCAAGGGCATATCGGTTTTTTTCACCTTTCCAGAAAAAGGTCTGTGGGAACCCGAACCCTGGATGATGAAGAGCATAACCTGTCAGTCCATCCCGGTTTTTTCCGGTATAGATCATGTTTCTTGCAGCAAGCCCGGACAAAATTTCTGCAATGCGCTCCCTGTCCCGGCCTGTTTCATTGGCAAGCTCATCAGGGGTTACCGGAGTCAGGGGAATGTTGTCTGGAGGCAGCATCATGGCAATTTCAGCTTCTTCTTTGCTGAAGTTCTCCCTTAAGATATCCGCAAGCCCGTCTGTGGCAGGCAGGCCAAGCATGGATAAATGAGCTGCAAAGTATTTGAAAATATTATTGTTTTTCATGCCTGTTCAATACCTTTCTGACTATATGTGAAAGAGTGTCCATGGAAACGGGTTTCATGATAAAACCGGCAGCTCCGATCTGCTGTGCCTTGTGCTCGTCCATAAGTTCGCTGTATCCTGTACACAGAATAACAGGTATGTCAGGGCGCAGGCTCATCAGCTCCTCAGCAAGTTCAGCCCCGTTCATGCGTGGCATTGTCATGTCAGCTATTACAAGGTCAAACTCATCTGGCCTTGATCTGAATACTTCAAGTGCATTGAGCGGATCAAGGCTTGTTTTAACATGATATCCCAGAGTATTGAGCATATCGTATGCCATGTCTGCAACAGGCTTTTCATCATCCACAAAAAGTATTGTTTCATTTCCGCGGGTGATATTATATTCCGGCAGGGATTGTGCAGGTTCAGGCTGTTCGTTTATGACAGGAAACACTATATGAAATGCAGCTCCGAAACCGGGCAGGTTTTCTGCCACAATGCTGCCTCCATGGTGTTTGACAATGCCGTGAACCACGGCAAGGCCCATGCCTGAACCTTTCCCAAATGTTTTGGTGGTAAAATACGGGTCAAAAATTTTATCCATGTTTTCAGGATCAATGCCGGGGCCTGTGTCCTGGATTGTGATGCACAGATGCTTTCCTTCGGCAATGCCCGGATATTTTTCACATTTTTCCCTGGTGATATGAATTTGTTCTGCACTTATTTTAATTGTACCGCCTGTTTTTCCCATTGCCTGGGCTGCATTGGTGCAGATATTCATCAGAACCTGGTTGAACTGAACCTGATCTGCCATGATTGGTATTTTTTCATCCGGGAGTTCAAACTCAAATTCAATGGTGGCAGGCATGGCAGATCTGAGAAATCTGGACTCTTCCCTGATGGCGGAAACAGCATCCATTGGTATGAGTTTCTGGTCAGTTTCCCTGCTGAAATTGAGAAGCTGTTTGACAATATCACGGCCGCGCAGGCATGAGGCCTTTATCTTCTCCAGTTTTGAGGCAGCAGGACTGTATCCGGATATCTCATGAATGGCAAGCTCTGTATTGCCCAGAATAATATAAAGGATATTATTGAAATCATGGGCAATTCCGCCTGCAATTCTGCCGATTGATTCCATTTTATGGGCCTGGCGAAGCTGGGTTTCAAGGCTTTTGCGTTCTGTGACATCCCTTGCCACTCCGCGAAATCCTATGCCTTTGCCGTTTTTATCCCTTATCAGTGACACAACAGTTTCAACAAAGCACGGAGTTCCGTCCCTGCGTATGAGCTGCCAGTCAATGGCTTTGGTCGGTTGGCCTGTCCTGTATACATGGTTAAATGCCTGATAGATTTTCTGGGCATTTTTTTTATCCATGTATTCCTTGTTGTTCATGCCTGCAAGTTCATGTCTTTCATATTTTAATATGCGGCACATGGAATCATTGAAAAAGGTGAAATTGCCGGCTGTATCCACTTCAAAAAAACCGTCTTCAATGCTTTCAAGAATATTTCTGTATTTTTTTTCACTTTCCTTGAGAGCTGTTTCAGCAAGCCTGCGTTCATATATCTGAGCTTCCAGTTTTATCTGCTCTTTTTTCAGAGAAGCTGCAAGATCCTGTACTTTTTTATGGGAGCGGGTAAGTCCCTTCAGAAGTACAGATACGGAAATCGAAGCCAGGGCATTGAGAAATAAAAAATTTATGCTTGCTATGTACATGGATTTTACAGAAGGGAAAAATGGAAAATCAGGAGTCCATTTCCCCGTGGTTATTAGAAATCCTATAATTGTAAAGGTTAGACCGTTTATTGAAAGAGCCACTATTGCAGCACGTGATCCAAGCATAACTCCGGAAAGAACAGCAAAGGCAAAAAGCCAGGCAGGCCCTCCGCTTAAAGGTCCAACTGAAGTCATTATGGCAAGGCCCACTCCATACAGGATTATCATCACAAACACAGCGCGTGTCATATAGTTTATTCCGGGCCTCACAAGCAGGTATAATCCTGCAGCCCATAGGGTGACATCCCAGAAAATAAGCCCCCATAGCCTGTCTGCCATGATAACCGGGACAATATATACTATGATGAAAAATCCTGCTGTAACTCCGAACAGCAGGATGCTCGACAATATCTGGGCACGCCATACAGCCAGGGTATCTGTATCATCAATGTTATTCTGGTTGATTCGTTTCATCACGGTGTACCAGAATTGTTTGAACATTGTTTTCCCCTTGTCCAGAATCCTAAGGATTGTCAGAATATGTTGTTTTTTGAACTATAGCATATAAAGCAGTGTCACTCAAACTCACAAAAACATTTCTATGGATCATGAATCATGATATGATGGCCCGCAATATTTGAATATTTATGGAGATTTTTAAGAAAACAAAGGAGAAGCAATGTCAAGGGAAAAGGTTGTTCTTGCATATTCAGGAGGTCTTGATACCTCTGTTATATTAAAATGGCTGCTGGAGCAGGGTTATGAAGTATTTGCATATATGGCAAATATAGGACAGAAGGAAGATTTCAAGGCAGCAGAAAAAAAAGCGCTTGCAATCGGTGCCACAAGGGTTTTCATCGAGGATATGAGAAAGGAGTTTGTCACTGATTATATTTTTCCGGTTTACAAGGCAAATACGATATATGAGGGCCGCTACCTTCTAGGGACAGCCATTGCAAGGCCTCTTATTGCAAAAAAACAGATAGAAATAGCTCAGGAAGTCGGAGCTGCATATGTCTCCCACGGGGCAACAGGCAAGGGAAATGACCAGGTGAGATTTGAGCTGGCCTATTATGCATTAAATCCCAGGATAAAGGTCATTGCTCCATGGAAGAATTCTGAATTTCTCAATGCATTCAAGGGCAGAACTGATCTGCTTGCCTATGCTGAAAAACACGGGATCCCGACCAAGCAGTCTGCATCCAAACCATACAGCGAAGATGACAATCTGCTTCATATCTCCCATGAGGCAGGCATACTGGAAGATCCGGGCCATGAATGCGATGAGAGCATATATTCTCACACTGTATCTCCTGAAAATGCTCCTGACAGACCGGTTAAAATTAAAATTGAATTTAAGGACGGTATTCCTGTCAGGGTTACAAACCTTGAAGACAATACAGTAAAAACAGATCCTCTTGAACTGTTTGAGTATCTTAACAAACTTGGCAGGGAAAACGGAATCGGCAGGCTTGACATGGTGGAAAACCGGTTTGTGGGAATCAAGTCCAGGGGCGTGTATGAAACTCCGGGCGGCACGATCCTGCACGAGGCTCACAAGGATATTGAGGGCATTGCCATGGACAGGGAAGTCATGCGCCTGCGCGACATGCTTTCAGCAAAGTTTGCCGAACTTGTCTACAATGGATTCTGGTTCAGCCCTGAAATGGAATTTTTAAGGGTTGCAATTGACAAGAGCCAGGAGGTCATTGACGGAGAGGTTACTCTGAAACTTTACAAGGGAACAGCTTACCCCGTTGCCAGGACAAGCCCTTCTTCTTTATATGATCAGGACCTGTCATCAATGGATATTGAAGGCGGCTACAACCAGGAAGATGCTGAAGGTTTCATCAGGATCAATGCCATAAGGCTTATGGCCCACAGAAATATTATTGAAAAGAATAGAGACAGGGCTGTCAGATAAGAGAAACATTATGTTATAACTGCATGGCAATGGCCGGCATGGGACTTTTTCCTGCCGGCCATTGCCGTTTATATTGTTCCAGGCAGTAAATTTCAGTTGCCGGCAATGGGTTCCACAAACCTTGATTCTGAATCCCATGGAAAAAGAATCCATGTGTCCTGGCTGACTTCAGTTACATAGGCATCCACAAGGGGTTTGCCTGCAGGCTTGGCATATACGGTTGCAAAATAGGCATCAGGCAACATGTTTCTGACTACCTTTGCTGTGGAACCTGTATCCACAAGATCATCTATTATGAGAACATTTTTCCCTGATCTTTCAACTGATTTCAATATGCTGATCTGTCCCTGATTTTTATAGTCATAACTTTGAATGCATATGGTATCAATATAATGAATGCCAAGCTCCCTGGCAATTACGGCAGCAGGCACAAGCCCGCCCCTTGTCACAGCAACAAGGCATTCCCATTTCCTTTCAAGATCATGGATGCGCCATGAAAGGGCTTTTGCATCCCTGTGAAGCTGTTCCCATGAAATGGGATAGCTGCGTCTGTATCTCTGCTCATTGTTTTCAGCCAATTTCATGCTCCTGTACATTAATTGCGTATTTGGTTTTGACTTTTGTAAAATCAGGCTTTATTTTAGCCCAGTGCAATAAAAACATAAAGGATAATAATATTGGAAAAGATAAATACAAGATGCCCTGAATGCGGGGGAGAACTTTATATAAAGCGTACGTGAAAAAGGGTATTTCTGTGCTGCAGGTCCTGCGCAAAAAAATACCCTGAAAACAGATACAAGGATATGATGGATGACTATCTTGAAGAACAGCTGGCAGATGTTCCTGTGAACAGGCTGTAACTGTCTTGCAGCCGGTTATACCTGAATGATTTTTCCTGCCACCTGCATGGAGGTTACAACATCAAGCATATTGGTTGTTTCTCCCACTGCCTTTTCAGACATGAGGTCAAGATGGGTCAGGCATGTTCCGCAGACAAGAATGCTGACTCCTGATTTTTCAAGCTCTTTGAGGTCCTCAACTACTTTAGAGCTTTCCGTGCACAGTTTTACTCCATGGTTTAAAAGTATCAGCCGCCACAGGTCATTGCCCATTTCCCTGAGCGTCTTTACAAAATTGATCATAAGTTTTCTGCCAAGCTCATCATCTCCTGTTCCGATCTGAACAGAAGAAATGACAACTAGAATTTTGGCGCTGTCTTTCGTAGTGGCCTGCACACAGGTTTCCTGAGGGCGGCTTTCATGTCTGTCCTGCTTGTTGTCTGAACTGCACAGCCCTGATATGATGAAATTGTTCCCGTCAGGAGTGATTGAAACTTCAAATCCCTGAAAATTTAAGAATCTGTTTACATTTTCGGCAGCAGCTTCATTATCAACAACAATATTGATTGTTTCAGGTGAGTGTTTTTCAATATATTCCTTTGTCTTCAGAACCGGAGCCGGGCATTGAAGATTTGTGCAGTCTAGTTTTTTTGTCATTGTGTTATTCCTGAATTTAACAGATAAATTTTTCAGTATTTTAAAATCGGTTCATTCGCAAGTCAAATAGCTATATTGGATACATATCCTGATTAATATTGAAATTTATAATACTTCCTTAAAATGATTTGACACAAAAGCCGTGATATGGTCATAGTTCATGCAGATATTGGCAATTGGGACATTTAACAGAAGAGGAGAAAATACATGGTCATCATATCGAATGTGACTTATCCGCCTGAAAGTACAAGGGAAATTGCAAAACGCTATCTTAAGGCTCCTGTGCTGCCTGATTTTCTGATCAAAAAAGGCCCGTATGTTTCTGCAAGCAAAACCGGAGGCATGAATTCCATCACCTTTTATGAACTGGATGAAGACAGGCTGGCAGAAGGCCTGAAGGTTCTTGGTGAAAGCCTTTCCATATATTTTGGAGTACCAGGATACAAATATGATTTAAAACCGTATTTTGAGCTTGAGGAAGGCCTGTCCATTCTGGGTTTATAGTTTTTTAAGATTTTTTACAGCCCAGGCACAGATATTTTCAAAATTCCTGAATCTCCAGGAAAGTGGAAATTCCCTGCATTGTCTGGGCTTGACCTCATTTATTCTGCATCCTTTTGAATTGAGGAAAATGCACTCTCCATTGGCTTTGTCAATCAGGGCAAGGCTGTGTCTGTCCCTTGTGAGACGTGTATAGGTCTCAATGAAATCAAGAACATCCATGTGCAGGAATGCAGCAATCATGTCAGGTTCGTTCTGCTCAAGCCTTACATAACCTTCCTGGCGGCAGCATGCGCCGCAGTCAAGGCATCTGAATTCTGATATATCAGTGTTCATACAAAAAGGTTCTGGTTGGGGCCGGATAAAGTTTCCGGGCGTTTCTCAAATATGGATTCAAGGGTATGGCA
The DNA here is from genome assembly GCA_964408295.1 of uncultured Desulfobacula sp. Lineage (GTDB taxonomy): Bacteria > Desulfobacterota > Desulfobacteria > Desulfobacterales > Desulfobacteraceae > Desulfobacula. The sequence continues at coordinate 13,343 of CAYOYY010000003.1, forward strand.
CAGATCTTTAATGGTTTCAGGCTTGAAAAGCTTTTTTTGCATCTGGTGGCCGAATTTGAAGTTTGCACAGAAATACACTGCAAATTTTCTGAACAGTTTCACTGCATAATGATCATCATAGTGGCATGAGAGAATCCGGGTCATTTCAAGGGCTGTGGTAAAAAAAATATCATTGTCCGGGGTAAAGCCCCTTGTCCATTGTGCAAAAATCCACGGTCTTGCAACTGCCATTCTGCCTATGGATAACCCTTTGCATCCTGTCTGACTGAGCATTCTGAGCCCATGTTCGGCACTGAAGATATTACCGTTTCCAAACACAGGAATACTGACTGCATCCTGCACAAGGCCGATCTGGCCCCAGTGCGGGGGGCGGCTGCGCCTGTCAGGGGCCACCCTGGGATGGAATGTAAGGGCATCAGCCCCTGCATCTTCAAAGCCTTTTGCCATGTATGCGGCAAATTCCGGATCATTTTTCCAGCCTGTGCGGAATTTGACAAATAAAGGTATGGATACATTGTCACGCACAGTTTTTACAATTTTAAAACAAAGCTGAGGATTGCGCAGAAGGGCAGCTCCCGCTCCTTTTTTGCAGATTGCAGCAACAGAACATCCAAAATTCAGGTCAACCCCGAAGAAACCTTCCTTTTCTATGCGGATGGCAGCCTCTGCCATTGTATCAGGGTCAGAACCGAAAATCTGGCATACAAGATAATCCAGTTCCTTCTGCCTCCATCTGAATACCGGAGAAATTTCCGGGTTTTCAAAGGGCACGGCCTTTGCACTGCACATGCCTGTGAACAGCAGTCCAAAACCGCCGAACCCTGATATGAGCTGCCGCAGCGCAATATGGCCAAGGCCTGCCATGGGAGCCAGAACCATTGAGTTGTTTATGGTTCGGTTTCCTATGACCAGTTTTTTTAAAACATAAGATGAAAGCATGACAGCAATAAAACAGAAAGACAGGTGTCAGGTCAAGATTAATATCAAACCTGTTTGACACTTATGCGTTTATTGACTAAATTATGGCTGATTTTTATAAAACACTGTTTACAAGGAGATATCGTGAAAAAATTAGCTGGTGTACTAATGGGCCTTATGGTGGTTACAGTTCTTTTTGCCTGCGGTCAGGGGAAATATGATGATGCTGTCAAGGTCAATGAAGATTTTATCAAAATGACGGAAAAATATATTAATGATCTTGATAATGCTCATTCGGGAGCAGATGTTGCCAGGGCAATGAACGATTACACAGAAAAATTTGAAGAACTGATTCCGAAAATGAATGAAATTCATAAAAAATATCCAGAAATGATGGCTGACAAGGATCTGCCTGAAAAATTGAAGGAGACAAATGAGAAAGCCAGGCAGGCCGGTGTAAAACTGGCGAGCTCATTCATGAAGGTCATGAAGTATATGACTGACCCTGAAGTCATGGAGGCTCATAAAAAATTTGCCAGAACAATGCAGGAAATGAACAAATAGTATCTGGTGATTTTAATCCTTTCCGTATCGTTTTCACTCATCAGAATAAATCTTGCGGGCTGGAGCTGATCCGTTATATTTATATAGTTCCGGCCTGACCAAACACTGCCTTGACATACAGGGTCTGCTATAATATTTTAGACTGTTATTTTTATAGGACAAACGCAATGACCCATACGCACGATCAGGAAAAAAAACAGTTTCAACGATTGTTCCGCAATCAGGGAGTTGATCAGCTGGATGCCAGATTCAGGGTGCTGGAAGCTTTTTTGACTCTGGAACATCATGTGACCATTGATGATATCATGGACAGGGTTGCCAGTGCAGGATACAGTATGGACAGGGGGTTTGTGCTCAGCACCATGGAACTTCTGTGCAGGTTCGGATTTGCCTCAAAAAGAGAATTCAATGTTAATGATATTCAGTATGAACACCGCCATCTCGGGCTTCATCACGACCACATGGTCTGTACAAAATGCGGACGTATACTGGAGTTCAGGGATGAGGCCATTGAAAAACAGCAGCTCAAACTTGCAGATGCCTATGGATTTCTGATGCTTCAGCACAAAATGGAAATTTACGGAATCTGTTCAGAATGTCTTGCAAAACGCAGCGATGTTGTGCCGCTTCACAAGGCAAAAACAGGGGAGAAGCTGGTTATCAGTTCTGTCGACTCAGGTAAGAACATGCAGCTTCGCCTTTCGTCCATGGGTCTTAAAACCGGGGATATGGTTGAAGTTGTATCCAGCGGCTTTGGGGGGCAGGTGGTCATTGCCACAGGAGATAACAGAATGGTTGTTGGCAAGGGTATGGCAGAAAAAATCATGGTACAGCCCCTTGATCCCATGAAAAGTTCTGAGTGCCGGAAAGATGAGCCGCCGGCAGAGCCTTCCATGCCTCCTGTGAAGCTCAGCCAGATGAAAACAGGCCAGGAAGGAATTATCCGCAAGGTATCAGGCAAAAGCATTTTAAGGCGCAGGCTCCTTGAAATGGGGATTAACAGGGGAACCAGAATCTATGTTGAAAAATATGCCCCTTTAAAGGATCCCATTGAACTTGTTGTAAAAGGCTATCACATATCCTTGAGGGTGGAGGAAGCTGCCAATATTCTGGTTGACAATGTAAGGTTTAAGCACAGATAAAATGAAGAAAAAATTAACCATTGCCCTTGCAGGAAATCCCAACTGCGGTAAGACAACCATATTCAATAATCTGACAGGTGCAAGACAGAAGGTCGGCAACTGGCCCGGGGTTACAGTGGAAAAAAAAGAAGGCAGCATGGCTTACAGGGATTATGAACTTAAAATTGTTGACCTGCCCGGTACATACAGTCTTACACCGTTTTCCATTGAGGAAATTACAGCAAGGGATTTCATTCTTAACGAACATCCTGATATTGTTGTCAATATCATTGATGCATCCAACCTTGAAAGAAGCCTTTTTCTGGCAATTCAGATCCTTGAGCTGGGGCGTCCTGCCCTGTTTGTCCTGAACATGGCAGATGTTGCAAGAGCCAGGGGAATAAAGATTGATGAAAAAAAATTGTCCATGTTGATGGGGCTGCCTGTCGTGTTTACAGTGGGGAACAGGAACAGGGGGACACAGGCCCTTGTTGAAGCTGCCATTGATGAAATAAGGCGTTTTGATGAAGGCAAGAAAACAAGGAGGATCAGGTACAGCAATGAGATAGAAAACTGTATTTCAAGAATTGAAGAAATGATCCCTGAACCTGAGGATTCCTTTGACGGGCTTGCAAGATGGACTGCCATCAAGATTCTTGAAGATGACAAAATAATAAAGGCCAGGCTTGCTCAATCATATCCTGGCATGGCCGATGATATTCTGAAGGCTTCAGAAGAATGCAGAAACAGGATACATGGCCTGTTTGAAGATGATTTTGAAATAGTTCTTACCGATGACAGATACGGTGTGATTGCAGGAATTGTCAAGGAAACTGTGAGCAGCCTCGGTACGGCCAGAATGGATATTTCGCGCAATATCGACCTTGTGCTTACAGATAAGTTTTTAGGAATACCTGTATTTATTTTTTTTATCTGGGCCATGTTTCAACTGACTTTTTCCCTTGGTGCATATCCCATGGAATGGCTTCAGGCAGGAGTGGCCCTGCTGTCGGATAATATTGACAAGGTTCTGCCTGCAAGTCTGTTCAAGGATCTGCTTTTAAACGGAATCATTGCCGGCATAGGCAGTGTTGTGATTTTTCTTCCCAATATTCTCATTCTTTTTTTCTGCATTGCCCTTTTTGAGGACACAGGTTATATGGCAAGGGCTGCATTTCTTATGGACAGGGTGATGCACACCTCGGGCCTGCACGGCAAGTCCTTTATTCCCATGCTCATGGGCTTTGGATGTAATGTGCCTGCCATCATGGCCACGCGTACTCTTGAAAATGAAAAGGACAGGATACTGACCATTCTGATGACTCCTTTCATGTCATGTTCCGCAAGACTTCCCGTATATATAGTGCTTGCAGGAACTTTTTTTGCAGGGCGTGCCGGAACCGTGATTTTCGCTCTGTATTTTACAGGCATCCTTGTTGCAATATTGTCAGGAAGGATTCTTAAAACCCTGCTGTTCAAGGGACAGGATGCGCCTTTTATAATGGAACTGCCGCCCTACAGAATGCCAATGTTCAAAAGCCTTGTGATACATATGTGGGACAGAAGCAAAATGTTTCTTAAAAAAATGACAGGGGTTATCTTGGTTGGCTCAATTATTATCTGGGTTCTGTCAAGCTTTCCTGCAGGTTCTGCTGATACCGGAAAATTTGACAGGCTGATTGATGATGCAAGAGCTGAATATTCTGCCAGAATAGCTCAGGCCGCAGATAAGCAGGCAGCAGCGAACCTGAAGCATGAACTTGAAACTGAACTGAGCCTTCTTGAAAACAAAAAAGAGCAGCAGAAAGTTGCACAATCCTATATAGGCAGGATTGGAAGATTTCTGGAACCATTGTTCAGGCCCATCGGGATTCAGTGGCAGTCAAGTGTGGCACTGGTCACCGGATTTGTTGCAAAGGAAGTGGTTGTAAGCACAATGGGGGTTCTGTACGGAGTCGGCCACAATGGGGGCAAAGCCCTTGAAAAAGCGCTTAAGCGTTCCGGCATGACATCTCTTTCAGCCCTGTCCATGATGGTTTTTGTTCTTTTGTATGTTCCTTGTTTTGCCACGGTTGCAGTTATTTACAGGGAAACTTCGGCAAAATGGGCAGGGTTCAATCTGTTATATACCACCATGGTTGCATGGTGCATGGCTTTTCTGGTATATCGTACGGGAATGATTCTGGGGTTTGGGTAAAATAACATGGAGGCTTTATGCAGCGTGTAAAAACTGCTTTTGTTTATGTGAATCTATATGTCTTGTCTGTATTATTGATGAGTATTGCAGTTCCTGCCAATGCAGCCCAGCGGGTATGCGTGATTACAAGTATTGCCAATATGCGTTCAGGCCCTGGCACAAAATATGATGTGCTGTGGCAGGTTGAACAGTATCATCCTTTGATAATTCTTAAAAAGAAAGGTCCCTGGTATAAAATCAGAGATTTTGAAAAAGATACTGCCTGGATACATAAATCTCTTGTGGGCAGAATGAAAACAGTTATTACGATTAAGAACAAATGTAATGTAAGGTCAGAACCGGATAAAAAGGGCCGCATATTGTTCACAGTTGAAAAAGGGGTACCGTTCAAGGTGCTGAAACATAAGGGCAACTGGATTAAAATAGAGCATGCAGACGGTGATACAGGCTGGATTTACAAGACTCTTGTATGGTGAATATTAATTAATTTTCATGAAGGTGGAACAGATAAATGGCAAACAAGAAAGTATCAAATGAACGCAGAAAAGAACTTGAGCAGATTGACCCTTTTCAGCAGAGTCTGCTGGATGCGGTTGCATGGGCAAAAAAATACAGGACACAATTGTCTCTTGCAGCAGGTGCAATTGTAATCATAGCTGTGGTTGTTTCAGGGATAATGATAAGTTTTCAGAGATCTGAAACAAATGCTGCCCTGCTTCTGAACAAGGCTGTGATGCACTATTCAAAGGCAAGGGCAGATGATCCCAAAAAGGCTTATGCTGCAGTTGAAAATGATTTTAAGACTATTTTTTCAGATTATTCCAATACAAAAGCAGGCCACAGGGCTGAACTTAAATTTGCAAGAATATGTTATGATGCTTCCCTGTTTGATAAGAGCCGTAAGTTTTATGAAAAGGCCTTTGAAACATTCAAGTCAGATCCTTTGATGAAAAACCTCATACTTGCAGCACTGGGGCGGGTCTGTATTGCAGAAAAAGATATGAAAAAGGCTGCTGAATATTTTCTTGAAATCGACAGCGGCAATACCCCTCTTTTAAAGGATGAGGCTGAATTTAACCTGGCAGTCATGTATGAGAAAGAAGGAAAAATTGAAAAGAGCAGAAAGCTGTATGAAAAAATTGTTATGAATCATACAGATTCCATGTACCTGCCCATTGCTGATGTCAGAAAGGATGAGGTCATCAAATAATCAGCTGCCCTGTTTATCCACAAGATTGAATTTTTTCAATTTTTGATTAAGTCCGCTTTTGCCTATTCCCAGCAGCCTGGCAGCCTTTGTCTGAACATTGCCGGAAAGTTTCATGGCGCGCTGTATCATTCTTTTTTCAACTGCAGCCAGGGTTTCTGCAAGGCCCACTCCTTCAGGAATTCCGTCCAGGTCGAGGATTGAGGGCATGTATTGACGGATATGCAAAGGCAGGTCTGATATGGTGATGCTGTCTTTGCTGCACAATATTATTGACCTTTCAATTACATTTTCAAGTTCCCTTACATTGCCCTGCCATTTATAGTCACACAGGATTTTCACTGCCTCAGGATCAATGCGGACGACACGGCCCGGAGGCTGGGCTTCTGAACTGTATTTTTTGATGAAATGGCTTATGAGAAGGGGAATATCCTCAGGTCTGTCGCGAAGTGGGGGGATGACAGCTCTTACAACATTCAGCCTGTAAAACAGATCTTCCCTGAATCTGCCGTTTTTTACCTCTTCTTCAAGATTTTTATTGGTTGCTGCTATCAGGCGGAAATCAACTGAAATCGGAGTTGTACCACCGACCCGCTCAATTGTTTTTTCCTGCAGCACCCGCAGGAGTTTCACCTGTAAAGGCATGGTAAGCTCTCCTATTTCATCCAGAAAAAGGGTGCCTTTGTCTGCAAGCTCAAACCTGCCTTTTTTCATTGAATCAGCACCTGTAAAGGCGCCTTTTTCATGGCCGAACAATTCGCTTTCCAGCAGAGACTGGGCAAATGCAGAACAGTTTACGGCAATGAGAGGCCTGTCCTTTCTTGTGCTGTTGTAATGTATGGACTTTGCCACAAGTTCCTTGCCAGTACCGCTTTCTCCTTCTATCAGGATGCTTGCGCTGGACGGAGCAGCTTTTTTGATGATCTCATAGACTTCCTGCATGGGTTTGCTTTTGCCTATGATATTGTCAAAGCAGTATTTTGAGCTTATGGCATCCTTGAGCGCGCTGTTTTCCTGAACTATCCTGTAAACAGATATTGCTTTGGCAATATGGGCGATCAATGCCTGGTTTTCAAAGGGTTTGAGTATGAAGGTATATGCCCCCTTGTGCATTGCTTCCACAGCCTTTTCAACGCTTCCATATGCTGTCATTATGATGACTGGAACGTCAGGGGTGATTTCCTTGATTTTTTCAAGCAGTTGTATTCCGCTCATTCCGGGCATCTTGACATCGGTGAGCACAAGATCCACTGAGTGTGTTCTCAAAATATCAAGGGCTTCCATCCCGCTTGAAGCGGTCATGGAATCATAGCCTTCCTCCTTTAACAACTCTCCTATGATCATGGGATAGTTTTTTTCATCATCAACAATCAGAATGGTTTCCATATATCAACTCTCCTGCACAGGCAGCCTGATTTCTGCATTAACACCATCTGGATCGCCGTTTTCAATGGTAATGGTTCCGTTGTGGGCCTCAATCATGTTCTTGACAATGCCCAGCCCAAGGCCAGTTCCGGTATCTTTTGTCGTAAAAAACGGTGTCCATATTTTTTTTAAAACTTCCTGGTCAATTCCTCTGCCATTGTCAATGAAATTGATGATGATGCAGCCAGCTTCATGCCGTGCCTTCACTGTGATACATCCATCCTTGTCCATTGACTGGAAGGCATTGATAAAAATATTTAAAAAAGCCTGATAAAGCATTGTGCTGTCAGCCATTATTTCTGGCAGATCATCTGGTACCTGTCTTATGATTTTTATATTATTCCTTGCTATCTGGGGTGCAAGAAAGGCAAGATTCTTATCAATGATCTCACTGATTCTGCATGGACGAAGGTCTGGTGTCCTTGGCCTTGCAAAATCGAGGAAATCTGTGATGATGCGGTCAAGCCTTGCTGATTCCTCCACAATGATATCCGGTATGGTTGTGCTTGCATCCAGTTTTTCCATCTTTTTTTTCAATAACTGGGCACTGCTTTTGATGATACCAAGGGGATTTCTGATCTCATGTGATACTCCGGCTGTCATTTCACCGATGGCGGAAAGGTGCTCTGCACGGTTCAGTTTTTCTTCCAGTTTAAGTCTTTCCTCAGCCCTTTTCTGGATAATTTTTTCACCATGTTTTACCACAAACCTTAAAACAATGAACAAAATACCCATGACAACAAAGCATGATCCCACAATAAGGCCCTGGAGCTTGAAAATTTTTTTATAATCATCTGAAATATCCCTGACAATTTCCACAACCCCCATTACAGGGCCAGCAAGATCGGGTGATAATTGTTTTTCTGCCCTTAGGGGAGAAAAAGTGATTATTTTTGTTTTCTGGGGAAACCAGAACAAAAGCTCAAGAAAACTTCCCTGCTGCAGCAGCTTGGAACTTGTCTGGTTGTGCATGGCTTTTTTATAATGAACTCCTCCGGCATTTTTCTGGCCTATTCTGCTGCGGTCATAGCTGTAGGAAATAATATTATTTTCATCATAAATTGTAACCATCTCCACATTAAAGCTGTGAAGGGTTGACCTTACCACCTTGTCCATCAGAAGAAACTGCTCTTTTTCCCTGAGCCTGACCTTGCCGTAGCGTATCAGAACAGGAAGCATGAACCTTGATATTATCTGGTGATTTAAGTTTGCCACAAGCAAAGATGCATATTCCTCGCTTTTTTCCAGAAGGATATTTCTGACCCAGTGTGCATTTAGGGCAGAAATAACAATTGTTGCTGTAAACATGATCACAAGGGAGGAAAAAGTAAAGAATTTGACCAGCCTGAATGGCTTTACATGTTTTAAATTATCGTTTTTTTGTAACATTTATTACATAATTTTACCGTTTTTGTTTGACAGCCTGTTGTACCCTCTGCTATTACTTGAACAAAGGGCACGATAATACTTGACTTTACAGCAATATCGTATCAAAGTACAGTAATATTGAGATAGTGAACACAATATTATCTGCCATCTTTAGGATGCGGTATGAACTTTAAAATTACCTGTTTTTGTGGAAGCCTATGATATTTGGTAAAAAAGATCATCTGGTGGGTCTGGATATCGGTTCCTCTTTCATTAAGGTTGCCGAGCTTAAGGAGAGCGGTAAAGGATACATATTGCATAAATTCGGTATGATCCGGACTACGGCAGGCTCCATAGTTGAAGGCAGGGTGGCAGATCCAGATGCCCTTGCAAATGATATCAGAACACTTTTCAAATCCCAGAAGATCCGTGAAAAGAACGTGGCCATTTCAACAGGAGGCCATTCAGTCGTTATAAAGACAATCAATACATCCAGGCGTCCTGAAAAGGAGCTGCATGACACCATCTATTCCGAGGCGGAACAATATATTCCCTATGATATTGATGATGTCAACATTGATTATCAGATTCTGGGAGAAAGTGAATTCAGCCCTGATCAGATGAATGTGCTTGTGGTTGCTGTCAAAAAAGACCTTGTGGCAGAATATATTGATCTTATACACCTTGCCGGACTTGACCCTAAAATTATTGATGTTGATACATTCGCCCTGCAGAATGCATATGAAATTCTCCCCTACGAAAACAGGGAAAAAACCACTTTGCTTATTGATGTGGGAGCTTCAAAGACTTCGTTGAATATAGTAAAAGCAAATTCATCCCTGATGATGAGAGATAATGTATCCGGGACAGGCCAGATAGTGGAGGAAATAGTAAATCAGTTTGAAGTTGATTCAAATATTGCTGAACAGGTCATGAACGGAGAGAGGATCGAAGGAGTCCCCAGGGATGCGGTCAGGGAGATATGCCTGAAAATTGCACAGACCTGGTGCTCTGAGATAGGTGAAGTGGTTAATACCTATCAATCCGGTAATGATGAAAATGTTGAAAAAATTATATTGAGCGGTGGAGGTATTTTTATTGAAGGATTTCAGGACTGTCTTATGGCTGAGCTTGAGGCTGATATCTCGATTATAAATCCATTTACAGCCTTAAATGTCAGCGAAAAAAAATTTCCTGAATCCTTTATCACCCGGGCAGCCCCACTGGCTCCCATTGCCATTGGACTTGCATTACGAAAAGTGGATGATAAATGATAAGAATTAATCTGTTACCATTCAGGATTGCCAGAAAAAAAGAAAATATCAGACGGCAGATTTCCATCTTTTTCCTGTTGATACTGCTGACTCTGGTGGCTTTTTTCTGGTACACTCAGGTGATCAATAACAAGATTGCGGCTGTGCAGGAGAAAACAAAGCAGGTCAATTACCAGATTGCCAAGTACAAGGAAAAGGCTGACCGGGTTGCAAAGATAAAGAAAAACCTGAAACTTCTCAAGGCAAAGCTGAAAATAGTGAAATCTCTGAAAAAACAGAGGGACCGTCAGTTTATACTGTTTGATGCCATGACAGACCTTGTTGTGAAAGACAGAATGTGGCTTACAAGTTTTAAAACAGACTCAAAGCATGTGACCATTAAAGGGATTGCCTTTGATAATCCCACCATAGCAGATTTCATGAAAAAACTTGAAAAATCACCGCTTTTTGACAAGGTTGATCTGAAAAGGTCCAAACTGAAGAAATTCAAGGGCGATGTAATGTTGAAATCCTTTGAATTATTGTGCAGAAAAACTCAACCCAAAAAACCGGCAAAATCAAAAAAATCTAAAAAAGGCAGGAAATGAGCAAAGGTAAAATCAAATTTGACGGCGTAAAGGAAAAGATGGGCCTGTTTTTTGAGAAAGTGGGCGCGCTTACAAAATTACAGCGCCTGCTCATCTGTCTTGCAACTTTTGCTGTGCTGGGCGGGGGATATTATTATTTTTTCTTCATGCCGCGGTATGAGATGCTTGCCAAACTGCAGAAAAATTATCAGAATCAGGTGAAAACCCTTGCCACTTACAGAAAAAGGGCTTCAAAGATTCTTAAATATGAGAAAATGATGGCAGCAACAAGGGAAGAATTCAACCTTGCAATGAAAGCTCTTCCGGACAAAAGGGAACTGCCCGGCCTGCTGACTGCAATTTCAAGGGCAGGAAGCGATGCTGGCCTTGTTTTTCAGCTGTTCAAACCTGAAAATGAAATTAACAGGGATTTTTACAAGCAGATTCCAGTCTCCATAAAAGTGGAGGGGCGTTACCATCAGATTACTGATTTTCTTTTCCAGATCATGCATCTCAACAGGATTGTCAATATCAATTCAGTATATGTCAAAAGTAGAAGAGCAGGAAAGACACTTGAAATGAGCTGCCGTGCAGTGACTTACATGTTTGTTGAAAGAAAGAAAAAATCCGGCAAACACAAAGGCAGAAAAAGAAGAAAAGGATAGGTGATGAAGTCAAGGATAATTTCATTATTGTTTATATGTACGCTTATTTTTGCGGTCTGTGCATGTAATGACTCGTCTTCATCAAAACAGCAGGCTGCTACAGGTGTTGTTTCAGGCACCATAGCTGTTAAACCCGGGCCAGTGAAAAAAAATACAGGAGTAAAGAAGCAGGTTTCTGGCAGTGTTGCAAAGCCCTGTGCTGAAAAGCCTTCTCCATTACAGGCAGATATAAAGCCAAAGAAAATCCCGGATGAGAACAAGAGTGCCCATTATAATCCAAAAGGCAAAATTGATCCTTTTATGCCTCTGCTCCAGGAAAAAGCTGCTGTGCCTGTGATGGCAGGCATTAAAAAACCGACACATATTTTAACCCCGCTTGAGAAAATTGAATTAAGCCAGATCCGCCTTGTGGCTGTTATCATAATGAAAAAAAGACAGCTTGCCATGGTGGAAGATGCAAGCGGGAAAGGTTATGAGGTCAAGGTGGGAACATTTATAGGTAAGAATCAGGGACGGATATCTGAAATCAGACATGACAGTATAATTGTCAGGGAATTAATAAGAGATTATAGAGGAAGGCTTAAAGAACGTGTTAAGACAATCAAGCTTCATAAAAATGACAATGGGGAGTAATATGCCTTTTTTTCAGATGAAAAGAATACGGTTTTCAGCAGAATTACTGGTGGTTATTCTGGCAGTATTCATGGCGGCAGGATGTGTTGCCGATAAAAAGGCTCCGGTAAAAACTGCTGAACAGGCTAAGGCCGGGAAGGTAGTGGTCAGGCATGAAACCAACAAGGCTCTGCCGGCACCGCAGGAGGCAAGGTATATCAATGCAGTTTCCTTTGACCACAGGGACGGTAATTTTGAAGTCAGAATCAAAGGCAATCGCAAACTTGTTTACACTTCAATAAAACAGTCATTCCCGTTCGGCATTGCTGTATATTTCCCGGAAACAGGACTTTCAGAACCGATAAAACCTGTTGTTGTCCCTGATAATGATACCATAAGTGATATACAGGTAAGTTATGCTGACAAGGAAAAAACCACAGCAAGGGTTGAGATCCTTCTGAAAAAAGATCTTAGTTATAAAGTTGTTCAGGAGGATAAAGGACTGCTGGTTTCACTTGAAGGCGCTTCCTCTGATACAGCGCCTGTCCCTGTGTCAGTACAGAATCCTGCTATGCCCTCTGATGCCGGTGTGAATCAGGCTTCTTCTGTTGTTTCCGGCAAAACTGCCACAATGACTGATATAAACTTCAATGTGGCAGATGGAGGCAGGTCTGATATTGTCATACAGACGGATCATCCAGTGAAATACGATGTTACTCCTGCCGGTAAAGATAAAATTTATCTGAATCTTTATAACACAATTATTCCTGAATACCGCAGACGTCCGTTTCTGACTCAGTATTTCAAGTCAGCCGTATACCGCATAATGCCTGACAAGGCTCCTGGAAAGGGTAAAAATGTCAGAGTTGAGATAGATATACGGGATCAGGTACCGTACAGAATTATCAGGAACAACAATACAATTTCAATGATTTTTGAGCCTTCTTCCATTGAACCGCCTGTATTTGCCAAAGCTGAGAAAAAAATTGTTTCCGGTTCTGAATCAGCAGGCCCGGTTGTAAGTAAAGGCACAGCCTTACCTGCTGTTGCGCAGGGTAAACCCCCTGAAAAGAAGACAATGGCAGAACAGGTTTTGGGAACTGAGAAGAAATATACAGGAGAAAAAATCAAGCTTGATTTTTATGAGACTGATATTAAAAATGTTTTCAGAATTTTAAGAAGCGTGGGCGGGCTTAATTTTGCAATTGACAAAAACGTCAAAGGCAAGGTGACGCTCAGTCTTCAGGATCCTGTGCCCTGGGATCAGGTACTTGATCTTGTTCTTAAGATGAATGACCTTGGCATGAAAAAAGAGGGTAATGTCATTCGTATCGCAACTCTGGAAACCATTAAAAAAGAAGAAAAACTTGCACAGGAAGCCATTGCTGCCAGAAAAAAATCCATTGAACAGAAAAAAAGCCTTGAACCTCTTGTGACCGAATATATTCCCATAAATTATTCTGATGCAGAAAAGGATATCAAGCCTCACATAAGCCAGATTCTGACAAAGAACAGAGGTAAGATCAGTGTGGACAAGCGTACAAACATGGTCATTATCACTGATACAAGAGCAAAGATAAAACAGGCAAAAGAGCTTATATACCGTCTTGATCAGGTCACTCCTCAAATAATGATAGAGGCCAAGGTAGTTGAGGTGACAAAGGATTTTTCAAGAGAACTTGGACTTGGATTAAGCCTGACCAAGACCCAGACTGCACATTCAGGACAGAACAGCGATTTCAGTATTGCCCTGAATTCTCCTGTGACATCACCTGTGAATTCAGGGGCTTTTAATTTCTACAGGATCCTGGGCTCCAATTTTCTGAATCTGAACGCCCAGATTGCCGCTTCAGAAACAAAGGGAGATGTAAAAGTTGTGTCTTCTCCCAGAATTCTTACTTTGGACAATAAAAAAGCCAGAATAAAGCAGGGCCTTGAATATGCATATCTTGAGCGTGATGATACAGGTGGCTCATCTGTCAAGTTCAAGAATATTGACCTGCTCCTGGAAGTCACTCCCCATGTCACTCCTGACAAGAGGATTTCCATGACAGTTTATCTGACTAAAAACGATATTGATTCTGTTACCAATGGAGTGCCGTCTCTTTCCACAAATGAGGCTCAGACAGAGCTTCTGGTGAATAACAATGATACCATTGTCATTGGCGGTATCGTGAAAACAACAGATAATAAAAGCAGCTCAGGAACCCCGATTCTTTCAGGAATACCTATCATAGGAAGGCTTTTCAGAACGGATATTGACAAGGATAAAAGAAACGAACTTCTGATCTTTATCACCCCGTCAATTGTTCAGCTGGCACAGAAACGCAACATGCCTGAACCTGAAGGGACTGTAAAAAATTAATCAAACTGGGCTGTATGTTCTCTGGCTTCTCTGGCCAGGGATGATGTCTCAGGCTCAGTCTGGATAACATGTTTCCAGTATTCCTGTGCTTTGGTGAACCTTTTCAATGCCTCATATGCCTTTGCTGTATCAGAGTAAAGAATTGCAGCATCAGGATTGTTTCTCATGGCATGGCGCAGCAGCATGAGAGCAGGCTCAGGAGAACCTGAGGCGATAAAGGTGGTTGCAAGACCATGGATGGCAACCAGAAAGTCAGGGCGCAGTCCCAGGGACTTTCTGAAGTATTTTACAGCTTTTTTATACATTTTCTGATGATAATATGCCCAGCCCAGATTGGACAAAGGTACTTCAGGGGTTGCATATAAGAGATTTTCTGTCACCTGTTTGAAACATTTTATGGCAGGTTTCCATTTTTTTTCCTTCAGCAGAGCAGCCCCGAGATTGTTTCTTGCCAGCGGGTAATCCGGTTTGAGCTCAAGGGCTCTCTGAAATTTCTGACGCGCAAGTTCATATCTGTTTTTTGCAAGATATACAAGGCCAAGGCTGTTATTGAGATAGGGGTCATCCGGCATGGTCTTATAGGCTTCCAGAAGGTTTTTTAAAGCTTTTGTGTACTGACCGGCATTATAGTATTGTTCGCCAAGGCGCTGGGTTGCGATTGCGATCTGTTTTTTGTCTTCACCTGGTTTGTTGTGTACGGCGCATGATATTATCATAACCATGCACAGTATAAGACATGATAAATTTTTCATTAAAAAAATCTCCTTCAGGGTTTTACACAGTCATATGAATCGGCACGCAGGATTTTAATATTTTCATTATTAAGGTAAATTATTGCATCAGGAGTGAGCTTTGACAGAGTGATAAATAATTTTTCCCTGTTATCTGATTTTACAGCATACAGGCCGTGAAGGATTTCAACATGTTCACCTGTATGAAATGACGGGTCAGCCCATGTATCATATCCAAGATGTGAAAAGATTCTTTCTATTGTCTGAAGTGGACCAAGGCCTGGATTAATATCTATGATTTCAAATTCCCGTTTTTTTAGTATATCTAGGGCAGTTCCGTATACATTTCCGAAATTCAGCAGAAGGTCAGGCCTGTTTTCCCTGACAATTCTGCCAAAGGCAGCTTCAAGCGTAAGGTTGTTGATGGTAAAAGGTATTTTTGCTTCAGCAATGTATTCATAATCTGTTTTTGAAAAAATTGCCCTTATCATTTTTTTGCGGCATGCAGTTATGCTTGCAGAAGGCCGGGCTTCTGGTTCAGCCTTTTTAAGGGATGTAAGTGCTTTTGAAACAGATTGTACTTTCAGGTTTTTCCAATATGTTCTTATGCTTTTTAATAATTGCTGATTGCGGTTTTCACCGGGAAGAATGAGAATTTTTTCTCCTGTGGATGTTTCAATGAGAGGAGTTGAGGAAAGGTTCAGAATCCTGGTTGAATGATTCTCACCGGGAAAGACCATCTCTCCTCTGCTCAGAAGAGTTCCGCCTATCAGTGCTGCATAGCGTTTTAGCTGCAACAGCTGGTGAGATGTCAATGCATCAGCCGGGGCTTGTGCATCAGATCCCGGCAGAGCAGTTTTTTTACCCATAAAATCCTGGAACCAAGAGGCTGATTTTATGGAAGGGTCAGGCAGGTAAATATCAGTGCCTTCATATACTATATTGATATCTTTGATATTGGGATTTGCAAGCCTGAATGCCTTGATGCCTTCTTCAGAAAGCTGTCCGTTTTTCTTTAGAAAACTTTTATCCATCAGGCTTGAAACATTTTCTCCTTTTTTTACCAGATGCTTTTTAATATACGGGTTTAAATCAATATCCTTTGGCAGGGCTGAAAATTCAACAACAGAAACATCAACCTTGCCTGACTTTGTCTGGTTGTAGTCTTCCTTATTAATCTTTTTTAAGGGGATCAGGATATGGTTTCCAGGCTCAATAGCATCAATATTACTGATTTTAGGGTTAATGCGCTTGAAGATATTCAGAAAATACGGGAAATCCTTTTCAGATATCTCTCCTTTTGCCCTGAAAATTTTATACAGCCAGTCATCTTTATGCACCACATATGGCTCACACAGAAAATCCTGGTTTTTATACCTGAAAATGGAATATTGTTTATATGAAGTCGTGATGCCTCCGGCATGGCATGTGACAGCAGGAGTCCATGTGAAAATACAGGATATAATCATGGCTGAAAATAAGAATCTATAAACAATACTATTTTTCATCTGGTAGTTAAACTTTTTCCAGGTCAAGTTGTTGTGCGATCTGTGCGCATATGTTTTCCACAAATTTTTGCATATCATCTTTTCCAAGACGTTTTTCCTGTGACGGAACTGTCTTGAGATTATCCGGCATTATCAGGCTAGGCAGATTGGTATTGGCAGGATCGGTTTCTATTTTATAGTTTTCCGGAATTTTGGATCTGAAATAAAGATCCTGAAATTCTGAAAATTTAAGTGCATGTGCAGTTGAATCAAGAACAGCAGTTTCAGTGCTGTCAATTATTTTTTTCTTAACAGCCTTAACAAGCCCTGCAAGGCATTCTCCTCCCTGGGTACAGGCTATATGCCCGTTTCTGTTGGCAGCAATCTGCCAGTCCATTATGGCCTGTTCTGTTACCTGGACAAAAAATACCCTGGAACATCCGGCAAGGCAATTATATCTTTCTGTTATCTGTATGACACGCGGCATGGAAACAGGATTGCCTATCATTGCCGCCTGGGCAACACTTGGCCTGGTATCCACAGGAATGAATTTTCTTTTTGCCTTATCAGGCTCAAGATAGTAACGGAAAACAGGATCTGCATGTTCAGACTGCACTCCTATTATTTTGGGCAGGTCATTAATTATACCTGTTTCATAAAATTTTATGAACCCGTTCATTACAGCAGAAATATTGCCTGCATTACCGATGGGTACGACAATTGCCTTGTTTTTCATGTCCCAGTCAAAGTCCTGGGCAATTTCATATGAATATGATTCCTGGCCCAGAATGCGCCATGCATTTTTTGAATTGAGCAGGGCAACATTGTACCTGGAAGACAGGGCTTCCACAATTTTCATGCAGTCATCAAATACGCCTGGAATTTCAAAAACCCTGGCTCCGCTTCCAAGGGGCTGGGAAAGCTGCTGTGATGTCACTTTTTTATGGGGCAGGATAACAGCAGACTTGATTGCCGTGCCAAGATATGAGGCATAAAGTGCAGCTGCAGCAGAGGTGTCTCCTGTTGATGCACACACCGCAATGATATTGGAAACTATGTTTTTATCCAGCATGTATTTTATGCTGGAAAGGGCACTTGCCATTCCGCGGTCCTTGAACGAGGCGCTTGGATTCTGACCATCGTTTTTATAAAAAAATCTCAGCCCGACTTTTTCCTGCAGAAATCTATTGGCTTCCACAACAGGAGTGTCTCCTTCGCCAAGGTAGATAACTGATTCCAGGGGAATGCATGAACCCGTAAATTCATGATATCTGTAAATACCTTTTAATGCAGGTATCCTGAGCATTTTTCTGAAATCAAAGATTTTCCGCCATAATTGCCCGGAAATTTTTTTCAAATCGTCTGTATTCCGGTCATGAATGAGCAGTACCTGATGACATGCTGGACACACATACAAAAGCTTGTCAACAGAATATTCAGCAGAACATCCAAGGCATTTGTAGTATAGTTGCCCATCTGGTTCCGGAATAATATAAGGCTTTATGTCATCGGGGAAAAAATCAGTTTTCATTTGGGATTACCTCCTGCCCCCCCATATAGGGAACAAGGACATCCGGAATAATGACAGAGCCGTCAGGCTGCTGATAATTTTCCAGTATGGCGGCAAATGTCCTGCCCACTGCTAGCCCTGATCCGTTCAAAGTATGGACGTATTCAGGTTTTTTTGTATTTTTTCTTCTGAATCTGATTCCTGCGCGCCTTGCCTGAAAATCAAGGCAGTTGCTGCATGATGAAATTTCCCTGTATTTGCCTCTTCCCTCATCCTGCCCGGGCATCCAGACTTCTATATCAAAGGTTTTAGTTGCGGAAAATCCAAGATCGCCGGTACACAGGGTCACCACCTGATATGGAAGGTCAAGCATCTGAAGAATTGTTTCAGCATCAGCAAGAAGCGAATCAAGCTCATCAAAAGATGTCTCAGGAGTGGTCAGTTTTACAAGCTCCACTTTATTAAACTGGTGCTGCCGTATCAGGCCCTTTGTATCTCTTCCGTATGAGCCTGCTTCTGACCGGAAACATGGGGTATAGGCGGTGAATTTACATGGCAGTACAGATTCATCTATGATTTCGCCTGCGTACATGTTTGTCATGGGAACTTCTGAAGTGGGGATTAGGTAATAATCCCAGCCTTTCAGCCTGAAAAGATCCTCTTCAAATTTCGGCAGCTGGCCGGTTCCTGTCATTGTGGTGCGGTTCACTATGAAAGGAGGCAGGGTTTCTGTATATCCGTGCCTGGTAATATGGGTGTCCAGCATGAAATTGATAAGAGCTCTTTCAAGTCTTGCTCCGTTTCCGATATAAAGGGGAAATCTTGCTCCTGCCAGTTTGGCAGCTCTTGCAAGGTCAAGTATGCCAAGGGACTCACCAATGTCCCAGTGGGGTCTGGGCTTGAAATCAAACTGTTTTGGCTGGCCCCAGGTTTTTTCAAGGCGGTTCTGTGTATCATCCTTGCCCACTGGTACGTCATCATGGGGGATATTGGGTATTGATATGAGAAAGTCTTTAATCAGCTCATCAACTTGTGTAAGCTGTTTGTCAAGATTTTTAATGGTTTCAGACACCTTGCGCATTTCATCTATAACAGCTGTTGCATCTTTGCCCGATTTTTTCATTGCAGCTATTTCATCTGAAACAATATTTCTTTTGTGTCTTAAGCCTTCAATGTCTGAAAGAAGAGCCTTTCTTTTTTTGTCATTTTCCATAAGAAAGGCAAAATCAATTTCAGCCTTCCTTTTTTCCATTCCGTTTTTAACATGGTCCAGGTTTGCTGTTATATATTTTAGATCCAGCATTGGTTTGTCGTTTTACCCCTTTAATAATCGCTATATTCCTATATTTAAAAGATTACTCAACAACCTAACCTGATACCATGGAGGCTGTAAACAGTCAATGGTTATTGCAGGTTGACAATTCATAACACGTGTATAATATTTGCTAAAAACTTTTTTTGTAAAATGAAGGGATGCAAAACTTATGGATGATATAAAGAATGCAAAAAAAAACAATCTGGCTCTGGTTGCCGAACGGCTGGACAAGCTTACAAATGAAGAACTTGAGGCAAAATACAGGAAAATAGAGCACAAGCTTTTTGAATTTGCCAATTTCATGGAAGCTCAGCTTGCATTTCTGTATACTCCGGTGAGCCATGAGATTCCCACTGCCAGCATTATTAAAAAAGCTCTGCAGATTGAAAAGGGGATTGTCCTGCCGGTATTTACTGAAGCCAAAAATTCCATCAATCTTTATAAAATAACAAATTATGACAAGGATCTGGTCACCAATGCTGACGGAATTCTTGAACCTGATACCTCAAAATGCAAGAAAATAGCGCTGGAAGATATTGATATTGCCATAATACCCGGGCTCGCCTTTGATGATAAGGGCGGCAGGATAGGTTTTGGCAATAATTTTTATACAAAGCTCATAACTAAACTGCCTGAAACATGCAGAAAGGTTTCTCTTGCCTATGAGGATCAGATAGTTGATCAGATCCAGATGGAGTCAAGGAAATTTACCATTGATATCATTATTACGGATGAACGTGTAATTTACAAGATATAACAGTACCAGACATACTGCGCGTGTTCTGTGGTCATCATGCTTAAGTCCTGAAGGGCTGATAAGACCTTCAGGACTGATTTATTGCAGCAGCGAATTTTCTCAGGTCAGGAGTCTTACCCATTACTATTACAGTATCTCCAGGTTCGATCAGGGTTTCAAAATGCGGGTTGAACAGCATTTCTCCTGAGGCTTTTTTAATGGAGATTATAATGAGATTGAAATCCTGTCGTATTCCGGAATCTTTTAGTGCGACATCTGTGTAACGGCTTTTTGTAGGGACAAACAATTCTTCTATCTGTATGGCTTCCCGTTTTCTTGACAATGCAACATCAAGGAAACTGCTGACACTGGGACGCAGCAGTTTCAGGCCCATTGATACAGCTCCCGTGTCATAGGGAGATTCAACAATATTGGCCCCTGCAACCATGAGTTTGTTTCGCACTCCAGGACTGCTTGCACGGGCCATGATGAAAATATCGGAGTTGAGCTGCCTTGCTGTCAGCACAAGGAATACATTGGCAGTGTCAGTTCCAAGGGCAGCCACAAGAAAAGATGCCCGCTCTATGCCTGCCTTGGTCAGGATATCTTCATCAGATGCATCTCCCTGAAGATAATGCATTTTGTCCTGTGTCAGTGCATCAATAAGGGATTTGTCATTTTCTATTACCACAATATCATCTGTTTCTTCTCTGATTAGCTGGCATAATACCCTGCCTATACGCCCGTACCCGCAGACAATATAGTGATTTTTCAATTTGCTGATTTTTTTGTCCAATCTTTTTCTCCCCAGAAGAGATTGTATTTCTCCTTCAACAATGGCCTGCATTATAACACCTGCGATATACAGATAATATCCCACACCGGCAAATATCATGACAATGGTGAAGACCCTTCCTGCGCACCCTGTTTTATGCACTTCCATAAAACCCACTGTACTCATGGTGATAACAGTCATGTAAAGTGCATCAAGAAAACTCCATTTTTCAATTATCATATAACCGCTTATGCCGATGAGCATGATAATACCGGATACTATCAATGCCCGCAGAATTTGATCAAGTCTGTTCATAGATTTATAAATACTTGTGCGGGCAGTAAAAATCAAGACAAGATTGAAAGCTGTGTATAACCTTGACTGAAAGGCTGTAATGCTGCTATTAAGGGAGCCATGAAAGATGAACCCAAAAAATATGTCCGCCGTCGTCTGGAAATGGTGGAAAAACAGATTGCAGCCAGGGGGGTGACCGACCCTCTGGTGCTGCGTGCAATGTCTGAGGTCCCAAGGCATCTGTTTGTCAGCGAAGCATTGTTTGACAGTGCTTACGGGGATTTCCCCCTTCCCATCGGCGAAGGACAGACAATTTCCCAGCCCTATATAATTGCAGAGATGACCCAGAGCCTTGAATTGAAGGGAAATGAAAGGGTGCTTGAGATTGGTACCGGATCTGGTTACCAGGCTGCTGTTCTGGCACAAATCGTTTACAAGGTATATACCATAGAAAGAAATAATACCCTTTTTATGCAGACCAGGAAGCTTTTTGACACATTGAAATACTATAATATTGTTACGCGATATTCAGACGGTACTCAGGGCTGGAAACAGGAAGCTCCCTTTGATGCAATTATTGTTACGGCAGGAGGCCATAAAATCCCGGACCCGCTTGTTGATCAGCTTGCAATGGGAGGGCGCCTGATAATGCCTGTGGGCGGCAGCTTTTCTCAGGAATTGATAAAGCTTGAAAAGACTTCCTGCGGAATTAAAACCCGGAATCTGGGAGCATGCAGATTTGTTAAACTGATCGGGCAGCATGGCTGGAATGGATAACATTAGGCACAGGCAGGACAGGCCTGATACAGGCAGCCCGGCTTTTTCCCTGCTCAGGGATATTGCCATGGGTTTCTGCCTTGGAACCGCCAATATCATTCCAGGAGTTTCAGGCGGTACCTTTCTTTTGATTTTTAATATATATGAGCGGGTTTTCACTGTGCTTGAGTGTATAAATCCGTCAAATATTATCAATGTGCTTACCCGTATCTGGAAAATTATTTGCGGGCCTGCCAGGCAGGCCCATCTGAAGGATCTGACACATTTTTTTGAATCAAGGGATTTTTTCTTTGTTTTCAGGCTGGCTGCAGGAGCTGCGGCCGCAATTTTTCTTTTGTCTGGACTGATGAAATATCTGCTTGTGCATTATTTCAGCCCGACATATGCATTGTTTTTCGGACTTATTCTTGTTTCCATAATAGTGCCTTTAAAAATGATGACTGAAAAAAAAGTTTATATGATCCTGTTTTTTGCTTTTGGAGTTTTTGCAACCATATGGGTCAGCTCGGCTGTCAATCCGTATGACAAGGTAAAGCTTAAATCAGAAATTTACCATGCCCGCTATATAAATGGATCTTCATCAGGCAGGCATGACCTGACATCGGAATACACGGCAGAAGATTATGTCTATGCGCTTGCATGTGGGGCCATTGCTGTATCAGCCATGATTCTTCCCGGCATCAGCGGTTCACTGGTTCTGATTCTGATGGGTGAGTATTTTGAAATTATTTCCGCCATTGCAGGACTTGGTAGTCTCAGACTGGATCATATATTGTTTCTGGGGTGTTTTGCCGTGGGGCTTGCTGCAGGAGGCCTTTTGTTTGCAAGGATTGTTAACGGCCTGCTGAAAAGATTTTATAACCCTGTCATGGCATTTCTGACAGGATTGATGGCAGGTTCCCTGTATGCACTCTGGCCGTTTAAAAAAAGTATTATAATGGCAGAGCAATATATCAGGCATGATGGTGTGATCAGGGTAATTGAACATGCCAGAATTTATACCAATATTAACCAGATGCCTTCCAAAACTGATCCTCACCTGTATTTTTCTTTGGCAGCATTTGCTGCAGGCTGCGTGATCATGGCTTTTTTTGTCCGGCATGAGAACTGATTCACTCGTCAAGTACGGATTCCACCACTTTTTTAAGCTGCATGATCTGATATGGCTTGTCCAGATATGCGGCAGCTCCGGCAAACATTTTTTGCTGATCCTGGTTTGTAATATGCCCTGAAGTGACGATGATCCTTGCTCCCGGATTGATCTTGCGTATCTGTTTAAAGGTCTCTGTCCCTGAAAGTTTCGGTATGATTATATCCAGAAGAACAACATCAATATACATATGATTTTGTTTGTAGATATTGACTCCCATTTCTCCATCACCTGCTTCCATGGTGGTATATCCGAATGTTTTCAGGGCATTGGATGCAACATCTCTTACCATATCCTCGTCTTCGATTATCAGCACTGTTTTTTTCCTGTTACCAGCGGGAACCTTGCATCTTATACCATGGTGTTCTGATGATTTTGATTTTAAAAGTTTGGCATTACGCAGTTTTGAATGCTCCAGTATTCTAAGACTCTGTCTGAGTGACGCAATGGTCTGTACGATTCTGGTCTGATTTTTTTCAGATATGGGTTCAGATCCTGCTTCAATGGCTGTCACAAGGCTCTTGACCCTTTTATGCAGCAGATCTGCCAGCCGGTTAATATCCATGTCTGAGCCTTCAGGTACCTTACAGGTATTGTCACTATCTGTATACTTGCTTATGAAAATTGCTTTTTCCATCATGCCGTCTGCATTCATGATCAGGTCAAATGTTCCTGACATGGGAACATATTGCCCCTCTGAATTACGAAGGCGTAACTCCATGAATACATGAAAGATATGGTTTTCAATCCCTTTTTTGAAAAATTCCATGAGCTTTTTAATATCATCGGGGTGAACAATGTCAAAAAAAGATGTCCCTGTGAGTGTCCTGCCGTCATATCCCAGCAGTTTGTGGGCAGGATTGGCAAATTCATACAGTCCTGCTGAATTTATTATGGCAAGGATTGAGCCCATGTTTTCCATGATGAGATTCAGGGTTTTTCCCTTTTTTTCAAGGTCGTCCAGTATCTGTTTTCTTTCTATTGCCATGGCAATCTGATCCGAAACTGATACCAGAATTTCAAGGTGGTGATGGGAAAAATATTCAGGATCTTCATAGTGCTGAACACTTAAGACCCCTATTACATGGTCCTGAATAATAAGAGGAATTCCTATCCAGACCTTTGATACTGTACCTGTAAGCTTTTTCTGTTTTGCCCTCTGCTTTAATTTGTTTTCTTTTAGAAACAAAGGCTGGCCCGTGCTTATGACCTCGCCTGTAAGTGTGCTGGGCCCTTCAAGTGTGTCAATTATGGGGAAATCGTCATCATATTCATCAATGAAAAATTCAAAATTGATGGTTTTGTTTTCATGGTTGTAAAGGGCTATGAAGAAATTGGGCAGGGGCATCAGCCTGTTCAGGGAATCATAGATCGACTGGTATAGTTCTTCAAGATTATGGGTGGTATTAACTGCATTGGAGATTTCATAAAGAGTGTAATTGATCCTGCCGGCATATTCTGAGGCTGCTTTTAGTTTTTCACTGTTCATTGTTCTGCCTTAATTAATACTTGCCAATTGCTGCCACTCATTATATCATCGGCCTGATTTCATAGTAGCTGAAAATATGGAACACGGCAAGCAGGAAAATTCTGGGATCGATCTTACAGGTTTTTGCATAATGGAAAATGAACTTTTAAAAATCAATATCATGTCAATTGCTGTTTCCGGTCTGCTGATGCTGGTGGCAGGAATAATTCTCTATCTTTTTAAAGACTATCTGTCATGCGGGAGCGTAAGATTTGTCCTGCCGCTTCCTCCCATTGCCGTGGCAGCCTATATATTTGCCTTTAACATGTTCAAGCATTATCAGTGCTGCGTGCCTGGCAAATCAATTCTAATATCAGAGATAATAATAGCTACACTTGCTTCCACTTTTTTCTTTTTTGCATTTACTCTGATTCTGATTTTTCTGATTGCCCTGTTCAAAGGGTTTCTGGGGTAAATGCCACTACATCGTCAATGGACGGGCTGTCGCAGAAAAGCATTACAAGCCGGTCAATTCCCATTGCAATACCTGCTGCATCAGGCATTGTTTCAAGGTCTGCAAGAAATTTTGCAGGCATGGGCAAGGCCGGTTTTCCCTGCAAGACCCTTAACCTGTTCTCTTCCTGAAACCTTGACTTCTGTTCTTCTGGATCATTCAGCTCTGTAAATGCGTTTGCAAGCTCAATTCCTGCAATATACAGTTCAAATCTCTGGGCATATGAGCTGTTTTCAGGGTTCAGCCTGGCGAGCGAGGCAAGCTGTGCAGGATAATCAGTTAAAAAAACCGGAGTGCTGCGACCAAGGTGCGGCTCTATTTTAAAACTTAAAATTTCATCAAAATCACCATCTGCCAGTGCGGATTCAATGGATTTATCCGAAAACTTGTCAAAGGCTCTGGAAATTTCAAGCCTTTGCCAGGGAGGCTCAAGATCTATGGTCTGACCCTGGTATCTGAGCCTGCCCTGCATATCAAGCCTGGATGCCGTAAACCTGATAAGATCCTGGCATTGATCCATGAGATCAAGCCAGGTCCGGCCTGCTGAATACCATTCCAGAAGCGTGAGCTCAGGAAGATGGCGTGTTCCCCTTTCCTGCCTGCGGAAACATCTGCATATCTGGAATATATGTTTGAATCCCCTTGACATGAGGCGCTTCATGCAAAGCTCCGGCGATGCCTGTAAAAACCATCCTTCTGATTTTACAGGATCAATATGGGCTTCAGGTATTATTCCGGGGCATCTGACAGGGGTTTCCACCTCAAGAAATCCTCTTGTGCTGAAGAACTCCCTGACAGCATTGAGAACAAGCGCTCTTGTGTGAAGGTTCTGGTATAGCTTCTGATTGTCCGGAGTCACTTTATCTGGTAGGTGTCTTTTGTTCTGTCCTGAAGAAAGACTGCATCGAATTTTTCCTGATCCGCCCTGTCAAAGAGCTCATATCCTGCCTCAGCGCATGATTTGCATGCATTTATCGGTATATGCACTGCAAGTATATGCTTGCCTGGAGCAGCTTTTGAATCTATCTCAATACAGCCTCCGCAGTCGTGGCATATTCTTGTTTTTTCCTTCTGACGTTCAAATATATTGTCTGTATCGTAATAAATTTCTCTGTGCCTGACCTCAAATTCTCCGGGTTTGCCGGCCTTGTGTTTTAACTCGTCTCTCTGTGCCCAGTATGAGTTGATCAGATCTGTTGTTTTTTTGATTTTGTCTGTTATGCTGACAGACTGTTTCAGCCGGTCAGGGTCAAAATCAGGCTCAATAACGCCTGAATAATCAAGCCCTGCCATGGCAAGGATGATTCCAAGGTTTACATAGGGCAGGGCGCCTTCAATGGAATATCCGCCTTCAAGGACAGCTATGTCAGGTTTCAGAAGCGAGGTCATGGTTGCATAGCCCTGTGCTGAAAAATTCATGTTGGTCAATGGATCTGTATAATGATTGTCCTGTCCTGCGGAATTGACAACAAGGTCTGGTTTGAATTCTTCCAGAACAGGCATGACACAGTTTCTGATCACATAAAGATAACCTTCTGCTGATGTGCCGGGAGGCAGGGGAATATTAAGGTTTGAGCCCTTTGCATTGGGGTCTCCCAGTTCTCCTGGAAATCCTGTGCCCGGATACATGGTTCTTCCGTCCTGATGCAGGGATATGAATAATACGTCAGGGTCATGCCAGAAAATATCATTGGTTCCATCGCCGTGGTGACAGTCCGTATCAATGACAGCGATTTTTTTTACCCCATAGCATGACCGGATATATTCAACCATTATTGCTTCCATGTTTATGTGGCAGAAGCCTCTGCCGCCGTGGGTAACTCTCATGGCATGGTGTCCGGGAGGCCTTACCAGGGCAAATCCGTTTTTCACCTCCTTGTTCATGACGGCATCGGCAATGGCCTTGGCTCCGCCTGCACTTATGAGATGGGACTGGGTTGTAATGGAGTTTTCATCCGGCACGCAGAAATGGGCACGTCTGATATCACGGATATCGACAATATCAGGCTTGTATTCAATGATGCCGCTGATATCAAGGATACCTTCCTCAATTACCTGATCCTGGGTGTATAAAAGCCTTTCTTCCCTTTCAGGATGGGTTGCATCTATGGCCCAGTCAAATGCAGGGAAAAATACCAGGCCTGTTCTGTTCAGTGCTTTTAACATTATTACCTCGTTCAATTATTGCAAATTTTTTCAAATCCTTTGATAAGCCCGGGCTTGATCTGAACTTTGGTCCTGAATATTTTGCCCCGCGGGGAAAAATTGCGTACAATATTAAATTTCTGCAGTTCAATGATTTCCACGTCATCCAGGTTTTCAGGATCTGCCCCTGAGTTGACAGCCTTTTCCCTTAAAAGAGTGCGTGCAGTTTCAATCAGGTCCTTGTCTGAAAATGATTTTGAAACAGGTTCTGCAAAATCTTCTTCATGGGCAGTTAAAATTCCCTGCTCAGTATCAGCATTCAGTGTAACCTCGCAGGTTGTCCTTGCCAGTGCTGCGCCAATGGCGTTTGCCACTGATGATTCCGGAACTGCAATGGTTTCGATCTGGTAAAGTTCTTCTATCTTTTCTGCAAAATAAGGGGCAGGCCCGCCAAGCAGCAGGATTTTGCTGGGGCTGATCTTGTAGCCTTCAAGAAATTCGTGCACAGTATAAACGGGTTTTGAGTTGAGTTTGTCAATCATCTCAAAGGTTTTTTTCAGAATAATTGAACAGCATTGCCTGAAAATTGCTTCTGCGGTCTGTATGTCATCTTTGCCAATTGCCCTGGCAAGCTCATGAATGCCTTTTTGTGCATTGTCAATATCACCGTCTTTCATCAGGCCCAGCACAAAAAGAGCATCTGTCAGGGTGGGGCCTGGGCCTCCAAAGGCCATGGCAGGGCCAAGCCTTTCAGGGCCTATTACAAGCTTTTTGTCTTTTACTCTTATGATGCTGTCTCCGCCAATGCCCTTTGAGTCGGTTCGAAGTGAACGGATCAGGCTTTTGTAGCGGCCTCTCTGTATGCCCATGGGCTCCAGCAGCGGGGTTTTGTCAACAAGAAAGGCAATATCTGTTGTTGTGCCTCCAATATCAAGGACAATGGCATCCTGGCCTTCAGGTGCATATGGAATCGCTCCCATGATACTGGCTGCCGGGCCTGAAAGCACTGTCTGACCGGGAAACGCCATGGATGATTCAAGGGACATGGTGCCTCCGTCTGCCTTGAGGATCTGTATCGGAACTGTCAGCCCCTTTTCTGCAAGGGAATCCCTTACAGCCTCGAAAAAGGATTTGTGCACTGAAAATACTGCAGCATTCAGGTGGGTTGTTGCAATACGCCTTGGGAAATTGAGGTTGCCTGATACATGGTGGCCCAGAAATATTTTTTTGAAATGTTTGTTGAGTATTCTTCTTATGAGAATTTCATGGCTTGGGTTTCTTACACAGAATTTGCTCACAACACCTACATACTCAATTCCGGCCTTTTTCATTTTAACTGCAATATCTTCGATCTGCATTTTGTTGACCGGAGCCTTTTCCCTTCCCCTGTGATTTATGGAACCTGATACGCAGTAATAATGTTCACCTGTTCTGAAAGCTTCAGGATCAATTCCCGGCCCTGCTGAAACAATCATTCCCACCGGGTTCATGTCCTGCTGTACAATGGCATTAGTTGTCAGTGTGGTGGACAGAACGACCCTTTTTATTTTTTTAGGGTCTGTATCCTCCAGAAGCAGGGTAAAACCTGAAAGTATGGTGTGGAAAAGATCTGCTGAATCTGTTGGTACCTTGACTTTTTTTTCAATTTTATCAGCACTTAAAAGAACGGCATCCGTGTGTGTGCCGCCAACGTCTATTCCAATAATCATGGCCTGATCCTGATGTTTTTTTTAAATAAATTAGACCCCTGAAACAATTTTTTCATACGAATGGAAGCTTGTCAGAAAAACCAGGGGTTGTCAATCAGATTCTATGTGTCTGTCAGCATAAAATGAGGTATGAATCTTGGGTCAATATGGTCCGGGCTTACCCCTGCGTATTCATCTTCAAGTTCATTGATCAGATCCTGTGCAACCTGGACAAAGGCCCGGGGAATCCGAGCTTCCTCAAGATGTGCTGCCTGGGCGATCCAGAGCAGAAAATCCTTTTGCCTGATATTGTCTTTGGCGTTTCTTACAGCATCTGAAAAGAACTGTGTGAAAAACTGCCTGAAATCTTCAACCCTGATCGGTTCAAGGGTGGGCGCAAGGCCGAGCCTGTCCTTTGCCCATAATGTCAGAACAAGGGTTTTGTATGTAAGAATACCCTGTGTGAATGTTGTTGTGTCAGCGTCAATTCTGCCAAGAATCATATCAATGGCCATGATTTTATCAAGCTGTTCATTGGTATGTGTGATGTCTTCAATTGTTCTGAAATCACGGTAAAGCTCTCCTGTGGTGTAATTGTCAAAATACATGGGCCGCTCAAGGAAAAGCCCGCCTGCAACTCCAAGAAAATCTTCTCCAAGAAAGCTTAGCGGAAGGCTTCTGTGATTCATGAAGCTTTTTGCAAACCATTCAACAGCTTTTGTTTTCAGCTTGATTCCTGCTCTTGATCCTGTCCTGAATATATCCTCAAGAAAGTATTGCTCAATGGCGGCTTTTGCCGCACCTGCAGAAGGCCTGCCTTCTAAAATGAGCTCAAGACCAAGGTTAAGGCCGGCACATGTTTTATTTATGGCTTTTTCAATATCCTGCCTTGTTCTCAGTTTGATTTTGTCCGCACTTATCACCTTGTTTATAAGGGCGGCAAGCTCTGATTCAAGCATCAGGGCTGCATCCTGGTCAAAGAGTCTGAGAGCAGACTTAAGCAGGTCTTCGCCCTTGATAGCCCCATGAAAGAACTGTGGAGGCAGGGGAATGTCAGGATCAGGCTCTGAATCTGTCTTAAAATAATTTTCAGGCCGTCTGCGCACAGAAGAAAGCTTTGTGGGCTGATAGATGCCAATGGCTTCATGGGAGGGCAGAAAACCTTTTTCAGCAAGGCGTACGTTTTTCAGCCGGTATTGTTCTTCTTCCACTTCCGCAGTTAAAAGGGCGTTTGTTTCAAGTAAAAGCCCGTGAAAAACAGACAGATCCATGTCTGCAACAAGTCTGAGCATTTTTTCTATAAGTTCCCATGCATGCATGCTGTCTGCCGGTGGTGCATCTTCATCAGGGTTCTCTGGCTTGTCAGGGAACCTGAAATAAAATTTGTCATCAAGGGTTATGTAATCATCAAATTTGTCAGGAGGCACCTCATCGTGTTCCCTTATATAAATTTCCATGTGCCTGAACAGATAAAATTCAAAGAAATCCGGTTTTTCCTTGATAATCCAGCGCATCAGTCTTTTTGGATCAGCCTGGAACAATACATCAAATATCTTTGTCATATGGACAGGATCAAGCCTGTCATTATCCCATACCTCAACATCCATGATGTATTCCCACTGGTCTGACCTGGCAAGGGCCAGAACCGGGATAAAGTCGTACGGCCCGATCTTGTGCATGAGATAATAAAGATCCTGGTCTGGAAATGACTGCACAAGCGTGGCAGGAGAAGGTGCATCAAGGATCATGTCAAGCGCTTTTTCAGAATCACTTGAAAGAATATCCCGGCGCATGGCACGAAGCTTTATCTGCCTTTTTTTTATATTTGCAAGTCTGTAATCTGTGTTCATGTCAATTATATCCGTTGTCTGCATATATTTATGTAGCGGGCTGTTTCAGGAAATTGTCTGAATGGTTCAAAAATATCAAGTGCTGCCCTGAAACGTCCCTGGTTCATGAAATTTATACCTGTGCAGATATTCAGATCCCTGTCTGAAGGATGTTCTTTCAAGCCTTTTTCAAGAATCTGCCCTGCTTTGTCAAATTGCCTTTTTTTCTGGGCAAGCATTGCAAGCCCCAGAAAAGCCCTTGAATCAGGCCAGAAGGAAAGGGCCTTGTGATAGAGATGCTCTGCTGTGATATCCTGATTTTTTATCCTTGAATCCTTTGCATATTCACCATGGGAAAAGGTCATTGCAAGCCTTGACAGAAAATCGGCGTGAAAGGGGTACAGCTCGTTTATGTCCACAGGAGTCAGGCTGTGTGCAAATTCATCCACACTGGAGTAAAAAGCAGTTCTCAACTGGTCTCCAAATGATTTGACCATTGGAAAATCAAGGTTTTCATCAAGCTCAAACCAGGGAATGTCTTCTATTTTGTCATTCCAGATTTCTGGGCTGACAAGACCCTGTTTTAATGCTTTTCTGTAAAGAAAAGTGCCTGGAAAAATAACCAGCATGTAAAAAATGGCTGCCAGGGGTTTTATTTTTTTTAAAAGCTCAACGCTGTTCTGTATTGTTTCAGATGTTTCGCCTGGCGATCCATATATGAAATATGCCCTTGGCAGTATCCCGTATGATGCTGTAAGACGGAAAGCCGATATAATGGTTTCCTGGTTAACCGGCTTGCCAAGGGTTTTTCTGATTTTTTCAGACCCTGATTCAACCCCGAAGCTCAACTGGATACAGCCTGCCCTGCGCATGTGGAACAATATATCCTCATCAATGCAGTCTACCCTTGAAATGGCATTCCATGTGATTCGCAGTTTTTTTTCAATTATAAGGCGGCAAAGCTGCATGGTCTTTTGCCTGTCCATGGTAAAGGTGTCATCAGATATATAAAAATGGGATACTCCCTTTCTGGCAAGGGCCTGTATCTCATCTGCAAACCATGAGGGCGAATGGGATCTGACCCTGGAATCTTTCCAGAATTCAGGTGATCCGCAGAATGTGCATTTACCTGGACAGCCCCGTGACATTGCAAGATGATTGTAAACAAAATAGTCTGAAGGATGGGCAAAACTGTCAAGGCTGTCAGCGGGCCTGCGCCTGCCTGTTTCTGTGATATTGTTTTTATCCTGCCTGAATACAAGCCCTTTTATGTTTTTTATATCCTGTTTTCTGCCCTGTGAAACTGCTTTTACAAGCTCCAGAAATGTGATTTCCCCTTCCCCTGTGACAATGTAGTCAATTGCAGGGCAGAGTGTGAGAAAATACTGGGCCATGAAAGTGGCAGCAGGCCCTCCAAACACAATCACGGGATCACAGGGCAGCTGCTGTGCGGCAATAGCGCATTCAATTGCATTCCATCTGTTTGGGTTTGTTACTGAAAATCCGATTATGTCAGGCATGACCCGGGCTGCGAAATCCCTGAATGCCTGTAAAGGATCTGTGCCTTTCTGTGCAAGGTTGACTATTTCAGTGCTGAAACCGTTGTGTTCCAGTACAGCTCCTATATAAAAAAGTCCGATGGGCACAATGCCTGCATCTTTGTCTGAAATTCTCGGATCAAGGCATGCAGGATTGACAAGGGCAATTTTCATGGGTTTTACCATGAGCCTATTATAATATCTTCAAGTTTTCTTTTGGGAACATGGTGAACCTGATTTTTATCACGCCAGTATTTTATGTCTCCATCCTGGCCGAGTTCATCTATCTGTATCTTTTCAACAGGTTTGCCAATGGCTATTACAAGCTTGATTTCAAGATGTTCTTCAATATTGAAGAAAGCCTTGAGTTTTTTCATGTTTATGGCCCCGAACATGCACCCGCCAAGCCCCATGGCCCTTGCTCCAAGCAGTATGGTCTGTGCTGCAATGCCGTGATCGCACCAGAATCTGTCAGTGATATTGTGATCTGCCAGAATTATGATATATCCTGTGGGTCTTTCTTTTTTTTCAGGGCCTTTCCAGTCCTTGAGATAGGCTGCCCAGGCAAGGCATGAGAAAATCTGTTCATTTTCAGCTTCATTACAGCATGTTATATACTTTAAAGGCTGCATGTTGGCGGCAGAAGCACTTGTTCTGGCAAGATCCACAAGATCTGTCAGGGTCTGCCGGTCAAGCCTGAAGCTGTTGTCAAACCTTCTGCATGAACGGTTGCTTCTGACAAGCTGTCTGAATGTTTCAAAATCCATTGTCAGTCTCCTTTACATTCCACATGCCTGAACCTTGGCATGTTGATTTCAATCCATTCAAGAATTTTGTCCATTTCATCGGTAATTTCCCTTAATGCCTTTCCTCTGTGACTGACCATTGCCTTTTGTTCCATTGTGAGCTGGGCAAAGGTTTTATCAAGTTCCGGGTAAAAGAAAACAGGGTCATACCCGAATCCGTTTTCTCCGGCCGGTTCATCAATGAGAACTCCTTTGCATTCTCCTTCATAGGTCAGGGCAGCGCCTGTGGGAACTGCAATGGAGATCACACATTTAAATGATGCATTGCGGTTTTCTTTGCCCCTGAGGTCTTCCAGAACTTTTTTTACATTATCCCGGTCAGTGGCATTTTCTCCTGCATATCTTGCTGAAAAGATTCCGGGTGCTCCTCCAAGGGCCTCGACACACAGGCCTGAATCATCTGCCATTGCAGGATATCCAAGTATTCTTGAAGTAAATGAGGCTTTTTTGTATGCATTGTCATCAAAAGTCTTTCCGTCTTCAATGACTTCGGGAATGGGGCCGAAATCGTCCAGATTTTTTATTTTAACCGGAAAATCCTTTAAAAGACTTGTGATTTCTCTTGTTTTGTTTTTATTTCTTGTTGCAAGTACAATGGTGGTCTGTTTCAATTGATTATACTCCATGATTCAATGGTTTTTTTGTTTAAATGCAGCAGATAATATAAGTCTGCGAAACATTTTGTAAACCCCTGTCGTCTGTCTGAATCCTGTCAGTCCGGGATCAGGGCAGCGGCTTTGTTACGGTCAGGCCCTTGAGAATCAGGGAAATTGTAAATCTGGTTTCATCTTCAAGCTGGTCAAAATCGAATTGTGCAAGGGTCATGGTATGGTTCTGTAAAAGCATCTGCTGCTGTTTGATCCCGTTGGCAACAAGAAGTATTGCAGAAGCTGCTTTGTGTGTATCAACCGGGCATATCTGTTTTTTTTCAAGGGCCTGATCAAGAATTCTGCGTATTATTTTTGTTTCACTTATGGTGAAGCGCTTCAGGAGTTTTCTGAATATGGGCTGGAATTGCAGCTGCTCAGATGTTTTGGTGGAAAGCTTGTGCAGATTGATGGTTTTCTGGGAATAACGCTGTCGTTCCAGTATATAGACCTGAATTTTTTCATGCCAGGTATCTATTGCATCAATTTTTTCTGTCAGGGAACATAAGAATTTTTCCCTTTCTCTGGTGATGATTTCACAGAATATGGCTTCCTTGTTTTTGTAGTAATAATATAAGGAAGCCTTGTTAAGCCCGACCATTTTTCCGATGTCATCCATGGTGGTTTTGGCAAACCCGTATTGGGCAAAGCATGTGCTGGCAGCTTTGAGTATCTCTTCCTGCTTGTTCTGATCAGGCATTTTTTCCCCTTTTCAATGAATTGAACAACAATATTTTTTGTTTGAACATGTGTCAAGAATAAAATAGTTGCCATGATACCGGGGGAAGGTTCTCCCTGCAGGCCTGTTGCGGCCTGCAGGGAAAAAAGTTTCAGGTGGAAGAAATTTATAAACTATAATATCAGGAAAAAGGGCTGATCAGAAATTGATCTGCCATTTTGCGCCATAGTAGACAATATCAGATTCATCAGCTCCTGTTTTATCGGTTTTGTTATCTCTGATTCCGATTTCAGGGACAAGGAACACGCCTGGTGCCAGGGTAATTGTGCTCTGGATATAATATGATTCTGCTCCGTCTTCCCGGGCGCTTGTGCTGTCAAGCTCTGCCTCTGTGTACCCATAGCCTGCTTCAATGGAAAACATGTCATTGATTTTTGCTCCAAATACCAGAAGATAACCAAATACATCATTGTCGATCACTGTATTGCCTGATACCACAGGATCGTTGTCAGGAGCATTGAACAGGCCGTAGGGGCCTATATTCTGTCCCATGAAGACATCAGCATTGATGTAATAGCGGTCAAAGGTGATCCCTCCGCCAATGGCCAGCACATAGCTTGTGATATCATTTTCAATGCCGGTGGCAGTGTCTGTCACAGAATATGTATTGTATCCTGCAGCAGCATCCACAAATGCATTGTCAAATTTATGCGTGAAAGAGGCTTCTATTTTGGGGATTGTGGTTTCTGTGTCTGCGTTTGCAACATTGAGAGTATCGGTTTCCGGGCTGATTGCAGCAATTTTGAAATTGCCGAAGCTCAACTGGATCATGGGCTTGCGCGGAGTTGCGACTCCGCCGTATGTTCCAAGGCCGTCATCAGTGTCATACACCTGGTTGCTGTAAAAGAAATTCATGGGCGTATAATCCTGGCCTATGAGTAATGTGCCTGATCCGAAATCCCACTGTCCGTATAATTTGCGCACATTGGCATTGCCGTCTGATGCTCCGTATTCAAAACATCCTGTAACTCCATCGCTTGCTTTGACAGTGGCTCCGATGCGGGCATTGCCCTGGAGTGCCTGTTCAAGGTTTTTAGTGTCACGGACACCAGGTTTGTTGTCTATGTCTTTGACAAAGGTTGAGATACGGGCAGAACCGTAAAAATTCCAGTCACCTGCGGCAAATGCAGGCATTGCAATAACAGCAGCAAGAATAAGCGCTGCTGCGGTAATTGTGATTTTTTTCATCTTTACCTCGTTTAATTATTGATTCTTGAAAAAAAATTAAATTTGACACCACCTGAAAACCTGTTAGTAAAATTATAAAACTTTCAAACAGAAATACAATCTGTTTGAAAGATAGTCAAGTGGTAATGTATAAAATTTTACACTTAACAATATTGAGCTTGTCTGGTTTTTGGGTCTGTTAAGGTTGTTTAAGGTTGTTTTTTATTTATATGTATATATATATTGACAAATATTAACCTGATACAATAAAAATATCCTGCCGGAGTTCAAAGTGTTTGATATGGACAAATCTAAAGAGGGAGAAAAAAATGAAATATTTTAAAAAGATATTATATCTGTCTGGTGTTCTTGTACTTGCACTTACAATGGCAGGATTTGCCATGGCAGGCTCCTGCAGGGCTGTATACGGTACAGGCAACCCTGAATTCAGGCTTGCCACAGGCAGCCCGGGTGAGCTTGGCCTGCTTGAAAAATTTGCTGATGCATTCAATGAAACCCATGGGACTTCCATGTGCTGGATCAAGGCCGGGTCAGGCAGATCGTTGAAGCTGCTGCATTTGGGAGAAGTTGATATTATCATGGTTCATGCTCCTGGTGCCGAGAAAAAAGCAGTAAAGGAGGGCTGGGCAGTAAAACGCACCCTGATAGGGTCAAACGAGTTTTACATTGTCGGGCCAAAAGATGATCCAGCCGGCATTGCCAGTGCAAAAAAAGCATCAGATGCCTATGCCATGATTGCCCGTACAGGATCAAAGTTTTTTTCCAGAGGGGATAATTCAGGCACAAACAAAAAAGAACTTGCAATCTGGAAAAAAGCGGGAATAACACCTTCAGGCAGCTGGTATATTATAACAGGAGATTTTATGATGGCTACCCTGAAAAGGGCTGACAGGGAAAAAGGGTATTTCATGACCGATTCTTCCACCTGGGTTGCAGGCAGAAAGGAACTGAAAAATCTCAAGGTATTGTTCAGGGGCGATCCCATGCTTATCAATACATATCATGGCCTTTGCCGCCCGGCAGACGGAAGTGCAGTGCAGAAGACAGCATCTGCATTTATTGATTTTCTGTCTTCAGACCGGGGTCAGAAGATAATCCGGGATTATGGAAAGGATCTTTACGGTCAGGGTATGTACAATGATGCTGAATATGCTGCACAATATGATCATTGAATAAGGGGAACACGGGCAGGCAGCATGGGCTGCCTGTATGGCTTTTTTTCAGCCTGCATGGATCATGACAGGGTTTTTTTGAATCCTGCCAGTGCAATGCCGATAAATGCGCATGCAAGAACAGCCTGGGCTGCAACCGGCTGCCACAGCCCTTTTATTCCCACGCCTTTCATGACAATGCCGCGGAGTATCTCAAGATACCAGCGCATGGGGTTTAAAAC
Source organism: uncultured Desulfobacula sp. (assembly GCA_964408295.1). Classification (GTDB taxonomy): domain Bacteria; phylum Desulfobacterota; class Desulfobacteria; order Desulfobacterales; family Desulfobacteraceae; genus Desulfobacula. The sequence goes on from CAYOYY010000003.1 coordinate 50,355, forward strand.
AGTGATATACTGAACCGAGTCCGGCATGTTTTTTATGGGAAACATGAAACCTGACAGCATGACACATGGCATTAAAATCAGAAAACTTGTCAGCATGGCCTGCTGCTGTGTTGAAGATGTGGTGCTTATGATGAGCGCGATTCCCATATTGCCGAAAAGATAAAGCCCGGACAGCCCGTAAAGCAGAGGGATGCTGCCTTTTACACGGATATCGAAAATCACAAAAGCCACAGCAAGCATGATTGTCATTGAAATATAGCTTGTTATCGTATAGGGAATGGTTTTGCCGAGTATGAATTCAATTTTTCTTATGGGAGTAACCATGACCTGCTCAATTGTTCCAATCTCCTTTTCCTTGACAATTCCTATGCTTGTAAGAAGAAGGCTGAAAATAAAGAGCATGACAGCAATAAGTGATGGAATGAAATAGTATTTGCTTTCCTGGTTGGCATTGAACCATGCCCTTGTGACAGCCCCCACAGGATCATTCAGAAACCTGACACCTGAGTGCTGCATTTTTTCCTGTGTTTTTTTTGCAGAATACTTCTGCACTATGCCTGCGGCATAGCCCTGTACAATGGCTGTGGTATTGGTGTCAGTTCCGTCTGTCAGTATCTGCAGCTTTGCTGTTGAACCGTTTTTAATGCTGGTTTCAAATCCTGCCGGAATACTTATGACTGCCCTGACCTCTGCCGTGTCCAGCAGTTTCCTGATTTCCTTTGAGGAAACAAGGTAATCTGTTATTCTGAAATACCCTGCTGCTGTGAAATCATTGATCAACTGCCTTGAGGCAGGTGTTTTGTCCATATCCAGCACTGCCGTCCTTATCATTGTCACATCTGTTGTCAGGGCAAATGCCATCACAACCATCTGGATCACGGGCATGCCGAAAATCACCACACGCATCCTGGGATCCCTTAACATCTGTAAAAATTCTTTGATCAGCATATGTTTCAGACGTTGAATCATGGTTATCCCAGTTTGAATTTGAATTTTCTGTTTGCAAGAATTATCATTATAACGGCATATACTGACAGAAGCAGGGCATCAATCCACAGAATTTCAAGTCCTATCCCCTTAAGGTAGATTCCCCGTAAAATGGAGATAAAATATCTGGCAGGCACAATATATGTGATGCATTGTATGGGCAGGGGCATGTTTTCAATGGCAAACACAAACCCGCTTAAGATAAGTGTGGGAAGATATCCTGATACAATGGCAATCTGGCTTGCCAGAACCTGTGATTTCAGCATGATGCTTAAACTCATTCCCCAGAAAAGGGCGCCTGTCAGGAAAATGGCTGCCATTGCAAACAAAAGGCCTGAATTTCCCACGATGCAGACATTGAACAGCCATTTTCCCATGACAACGGCAATGATTACATCTGTCATGCCTATGATGAAATATGGAATTACCTTGCCGAAAATCAGTTCAGGTCCTTTCAGGGGAGTGCTTATCAATTGCTCCATTGTACCGGTTTCCCATTCCCTTGCAATTGTAACGCTTGTCAGAAGGGCTGCAATGACCACCATTACAATTGCTATTATGCCGGGAATAATGGCATTCTGACTGCGCAGGTCAGGATTGTACCATGACCTTGTGACAAGTTTTAAAGCAGGGGCAATATGGGTTATTCCAAGCCCTTGCATTTTTTTTATCCTGATTTCAGCAGAATATATCGCAGCCACAGTGGATGCATACCCCATTGCAAGCCTGGAAGTATTGGCATCACTGCCGTCAGCTATTATCTGAATATCTGTTTTTCTGCCTGCATTGATCTTTTCGGAAAAATCCTGCGGGATGACAACTGCAATCAGGGCATTTCCTCTGTCAAGGCTTGTCCTTATGGAATTGTAACCATTGCAATATCCAGCCATGGAAAAGTATGGTGATCCTGAAAGCATGCTGATGAAATCACGGCTTTCACGGGTTTTTGCCTGATCCCAGACAATTGTGGGAACATTTCTTAGATCAAGGGTGAGGGCATATCCGAAAAGCATGATCAGTATCACAGGAATGGCAAGGGACAGAAACAGGCTGCGCCAGTCTCTCATCACATGGATGAATTCTTTTCTTGCAATGGCAAAAAGACGCTGGATTTTCACTGGGTTTTCTCCCTGTCATGTGATTGTGCGGCCTGCCTGCGGTCATCCTCCTCAATAAGGGAAATGAAGACATCTTCCATTCCAGGCATAATTTTTTCCATTGTAAAGTCTGTAATGCCAAGGGAAGTCAGTTTTTCATTAATTGCCCTGGCTGCAAGTTCTGCATCCTGAGCTACAACATGCAGGCCTGCGCCAAACAGGGCTGCATCGCGGATTTGCGGAAGCTGTGCAAGTGTTTCCACAAGCTCCTGTGGATCAGGACAGGTGATATTCAGGATTTTTTCGTGCATATGCCTGGTTTTCAGTTCCATGGGAGTACCCATGGCAATCATGCGGCCTTTGTAAATAAGGGCGATTCTGTCGCAGTATTCAGCTTCTTCCATATAATGGGTGGTTACGAACACGGTTATGCCCTGGTCTGCCATTGAGTATATCATATCCCAGAATCTTCGCCTGCTTAACGGATCAACCCCGCTTGTGGGTTCATCCAGAAAAATAATGGGGGGTTCGTGCAGGATCGCACATGCCAGTGCCAGACGCTGCTTCCAGCCTGCGCTCAAAATTGCGGTGAGATCCCTGCCATGGCCTGAAAGTTCTGCCATTTCCATTGCCCATGCCTTTCTGGTTTCAAGCCTTCTGCCTTTCAGTCCGTAAATTCCTCCGTAAAATCTGATATTTTCCTCAACGCTTAAATCTTCGTATAATGAAAATTTCTGGCTCATATATCCTATATGCTGTTTTATCTGTTCTGCCCGGGTATTTATATCAAACCCTGCAACGCTTCCTGTGCCTGAACTGGGGGATAAGAGTCCGCAAAGCATTCTTATGGTTGTGCTTTTTCCTGCTCCATTGGGGCCTAAAAAACCAAATATTTCACCCTTTGGCACCTTGAAGCTCAGGTTGCCAACTGCTGTAAAGCTGCCAAATACCCGTGTCAGGTTTTTTACTTTTACAGCTGGATCCTGCGGGCTGTTTTTTGCTGTTTTACCCGGATGCGCAGGTGAAACATCAGAAAGGGAATGGTCTGAGGGAAGAACAGGAACGGTATTTTTACGGTCATGGTTATAAGATTCTGTTCTGGACATCATGGACACAAATACATCTTCTAAGGTAAAATCAGCCTGCCTGATATCATCTGCTCTGAGATTGTGGATTTTGAGTGCTTCAGTTGCCTGTGCCCGAGCCGTTTTGATGTCATTGCACACAATATGTACAGTATCACCAAAAACATTGATGTCCATATCAGGCAGTTCTTCATGTATTATTTTTTTGATTTTTCTGGCTTCATGGCTTGTAATGGTAAGGATTTTGCCTTTCATGGATTTTTTTATATCTTTCGGCCTGCCGGTGGCCAGCAGTTTTCCTTTGTCCATAAGCCCTATCCTGTCACAGCGTTCTGCCTCGTCAAGATAGGCAGTTGTCACAAGAATGGAAACCCCCTGTTTGACTATTTTGTATAATATTCTCCAGAAATCCCTTCTGCTGACAGGGTCCACTCCATTGGTGGGTTCATCCAGTAAAAGAACATCCGGCGTGTGTATAAGTGCACAGATCAGTTGAAGTTTCTGTTTCATACCGCCTGACAGATCCCTTGCTCTGCGTTTGCGGAAAGGGTCCATATGACTGAATCCCAGAAGCTCTGTAATACGTTTTTTTCTTCCCTGTTTTCTGACCCCGTAAAGATCTGCATAGAATTTGATGTTTTCATCCACTGTAAGATCAGGATACAGGCCGAAACGCTGACTCATATATGCCAGGTGCTCTTTTACCGAGGAAGCAGATTTCATGGTGTCGAACCCTGCAATGGACGCCTTGCCATGTTCAGGATCCATCACGCTTGCAAACATGCGCAGCGTTGTTGTCTTGCCTGCTCCGTCAGGCCCGACAATGCCGAAGATTTCGCCTTTTGCCACACTGAGGTCAAGGCTGTCCACAGCAGTGAGGCTGCCAAAACATTTGGTAAGGTTTACGGCTTTTATGGCAGGGGTTTCTGAATTCATTCTGTGTCTGCCATGACCCGGATAATACCGTCAGCAGGCATTCCTGCCTTTAATTGTCCATCCTGGCTGTTCAGGGCTATTTTGATTCTGAACATCAGTTTGACCCTTTCTTCAAAGGTCTGTACCGACTTGGGTGTGAATTCAGCCTGGCTGCTTATAAAGGAGATTCTGCCTTCATAGGATTTGCCGGGAAATGAATCTGTTGTTACAATGACCTTCTGGCCCTGCCTTATTTTTCCAAGATTTTTTTCAGTCACATAGGCGCGCAGCCATGGATGATGAATATCTCCTATGCTTACAACAGGTGTGCCGGGATTGAGATATTCTCCTGGTTCGGCTGACTTGCTCAGCACAATGCCTGCCATTGGAGCATGGATTATTGTATATGACAATGTGTTTTCAGCCTGTTTCAATTTCGCCTCCGCCTGATTTACCATGATTTTTGCCTGATCAATTTTTTCTTTTCTGGGGCCTTTGCGTATCAGGGCGTACCGGGCTTCAGTCTGCTCAAGTGCAGCTTCTGCCTTTTTTATCTGTTCTGTTCTGGGCCCCTCCATGACAAGGGAAAGCACCTGGCTGGCAATTGCAACCCTGGAACTGGCCTGAGATTCAGCATTGTGGGCAACCTCATATTTTGTGCGGAACAATTCAAAATCACGCTGGCTTATGGTTTTTTTTCTGTAAAGTGCGGCAAAACGCTCGTAATCCTTTCTGGCCTGGTCAAGTTCGCTTTTTGCCGAAAGTTCGGCAGAAAGCGCTGCATCAAGATCAGACCTGGCTTTTTTTATGTCCTGGATTCTGCTGCCCCTGGTAAGCTCCAGAACAGCCTGCCTGGCCTGATCAACCTGTGCGCGTGCAAGTTTTATTTCTTCAGGCCGGTTTCCTGCTTCAAGTTCTGCAAGGGCAGATCTGGCTTTTGCAAGATCTGCCCTTGCAAGATCAACAATGATTTTCTGATCCCTGTTTTCAAGCCTTGCAATGATGTCACCCTTTGCCACCATGTCTCCTTCATCCACAAATCTTGCCTCAAGTCTCCCTGGGATTTTGAAACCTAACTGAACTTCGGTAAGTTCAATGTTTCCTGATACCATTATCCTGCCGGGGTCAGTTTCATGCCTGAAACCAAAAAACCATATGGTGATCCCTGCTGCTGTCAACATGAGTATAATCAGAAAAGGCAGCTTTTTTTTCATTTTGTTCATCTCCTGTGTGTGGTGATATGCTGGATTCCATTCAGGGAAAATCTGAATATGTGTTCCGTAATTGTGTCGAGATTTTTTTCAACCGGGCTCAGATCCTCTGCCAGCCTCTGTATGACAGGAGAGGCAAAGGCATAATAGATGCACTGACCCATGACGCTTAATACACACGGCAGCACTGCATTTTCATCCTGTTTCCCTGATATTTCCTGTATGATGGCGACCAGAATATCCTTGTGCGGCTTTATTTGTGTGTCGATCATGTCTGCAAAAGCAGGGCTTGGATTTAAAAATTCCCTTGCAATGAGCCTGCCCGGCCCTGTCATACCCTGCCAGCCTTCATTGCTCAGGAATCTGTATATGGCGCTTCTGATAAACCAGTGCAGTTTTTTTTCCGGTGTGTATCTGTCAGGATCGTCAGGAGTGGAGGGAAATTTTTCAAAGCCTTTTTTAAAGATATCTTCTATAACTATGCGGTAAAGCTCCTGTTTCCCACCAAAATGATAATTAACAGCAGCCAGGTTTACATTGGCTGCACAGGCTATATCCCGGATGGTTGTCTTTTGAAAACCCTTGTGCCCGAAGATTTCTCCTGCCGCCTTTATGATTCTTTTTTTTGTTTCTTCTGAAACTCTGGTCTTTGCAGTATTCAATTTAATTTTTACCTCTTTCAAACAAACGTTTTAAACGCATAAATAAAACATTTGTTTGAAAGAGTCAAATTGTTTTCATGCATTGACATTATTATTTTCCCATTCTATAGATTTTCCACTGAAGCCGGTCTGAAATCAATAAACAGGAGAAATGCAATGGGGCGTATTACTCTGGACATGCCTGAATCATATATATTTGAAACCACAATAGATGTAAGAATCAGTGACATAAATTATGGCGGACACCTTGGTCATGATACATTTGTCTCTGTGCTGCACGAGGCACGGGCAAGGTTCATCAGCCAGCTTGGATACACAGAAGTGGATGTGGAGAAGATGACCATTATTGTTTCAGATCTTGCGGTTGTATATAAATCCCAGTCATTTTACGGGGATAAGCTGAAAATTGAGATCGCTGTGACAGATCCGAACAAATACGGGTGTGATCTGGTTTACAGGATCACCCATGCTGTAAACAATACTCTGATTCTTCAGGCCAAGACAGGTATTGTGTTTTTTGACTATTCAAAAAACACAATCACAGATATTCCTGAAAATTTCATGCGGAAAACAGGTCTGACTCCTGATCCAGACTGATTGCGGTAAAATCCATGCCAGGCAGATCAGAATACTCAACCTGAATGGATTCATCACAAAGGGTTTGTACTGACTGGATCCTGTGGAGCATGAGTTCTTTTTCCTGGGCCGTGACCACAGGAAAACCATAATGTATGTTGGTGTGTTTGAAAGTTTTGCCTGATGATCTTCTTGTGGTGATAAATTTTAAATGTCTTAAAATGCGTTTGTTTGTATGAGAATCTGACAGAGCAGTAATATCAGTGCATATCCCATGTATGGATGGTTTAAGCAAGGTATCAATTTCATATCCAATGGAATTTCTTGCACAGGCCATGGCAGCTGCTGAGGTTGTGCCGGTTCCAAGGAACGGATCAAGCACTGTATCGCCTTTGACTGAATACATGTTGATAAGGCGGCAGGCAAGCTCAAATGGAAAAGCCGCACTTCTTTTTCTTGTTCTTTTGTCTGCAAGTTCCTGACGCGAACCTTTTATGTCAAACCAGATATCTGAAAAAAAGATATTTCTTTCTTCCCAGAAAATTGCACTCTGCCGCCTTGAAATTTTTTTTTCTGCGGTTTTAAATTCCCGTTTTCCGCCTTTTCTGAAAATCAGTATGAATTCATGTTCAAGGGTAACATAGGCTCCTGCCGGGAGCATTCCAGATCCCATGAACTTGTTGGGAGCATTGGTCTGCTTTCTCCATATGATTTCAGGAAGCGCTGTAAACCCTGCGCTGACAAGATACTGCATTATCCTTGAATGATTGGAATATATGGCAAAATCTGATCCTATGGTCCGGGTGGCATCCCCTATGTTTATGCACACAAATCCACCGGGCCTGGTTACCCTGAAAAGTTCATCCCATACAGGTTCGAGCACCTTGTGCATGAGATCAAAAGCAAGATTGCCGTCACATTTTTTCAGGGCCTTTTCAATGGCCCGGTCATGCATTATGAACATTTTATCCCACATTTCTATCATGGGATAGGGAGGAGAAGTGACAACAAGATCAATTGTGTTGTCAGCAATGGTATCAAGATTTTCTGAACTGGTGAAAAAAAAACGGTGTGTGGTTTTCATTGAAAAAAAATTTATAATATTAAGGTTTTCAGTTTACAAAAGGATTAAGCTTTATTTTGTCCACCACCTGGCGGACATCTCCAAGGCATCATCTGCCTTTGGGATTTTTTTGTGCACAATTGCATCTGCCCTGCTTTTTTTCGGCAATTATTTTTTCCATGATAAGGGATCTGCTGTTTTCAAGGAAATCCTTTTTTATGTCATTTCCTGTATATCCAAAACAATAACAGATTAAATTTTCCATTGATGCCCCCTGTATTTATTGTTTTCTGCCTGATCTGCCGTCAGGATAAAGCAGTTTAGCATAGATCTTGTATTTGTTCATTGCAATTAAAATCTGTGCATGGAGTTGTTGAAAGATGGTGGGCGGTACTGGGATTGAACCAGTGACTTCTACCGTGTGAAGGTAGCACTCTCCCGCTGAGTTAACCGCCCGTGTGAGTCTGTGGCATTCAGATCATATAAAACCCTGATCTGTCCTGTTGTCAAGTTTTTTATGCAGTTTCTGCATGGGTTCAGATAAATATACAGCTTGTATTCGCAAAAACAGTTCTTATAATAATCTGGATGGAACATGGATTGATAAAGGAGACAGCTTATGGGTCAGTTTGCCAATGCAATGGAAGTGTTCAAGCTTCTTAATAAATCCAATTGCAGAAAATGTAATGAAAAAACCTGCCTTGCCTTTGCTTCAAAGGTTTTTTTGGGGCACAAGCCCTTGAGCATGTGTCCTGAACTGAGTGCTGAAACTGTGAAAAAATATTCAGGCATGCAGAAAAAAAAGGATACACGCAGCCAGTACCGTGAATCTCTTGTTGCACATTTAAAACAGAAGATTGCTGCCTGCGATCTTGAAGAGGCAGCTGTGAGGACAGGAGGTGTTTTTTCAGACGGAAAGCTGACCATCAGGATTTTCGGCAAGCCTTTTTCAGTTGATTCATCAGCAGGGATGAGCTCTGATATACATATCAATTCCTGGATAGCAGGCCCTGTGCTTGGATATATTCTTCATTGCAAGGGGGTCCCTTTAACAGGGAAATGGGTGCCTTTCAGGGAACTTAAAGACGGCCGTGAAATGGACGGACTTTTTGTCCAGACAACTGAAAGTGTTTTTAAACGGATTGCAGACAGGTATCCACAGCTTTTTGAGAACCTGATTCATATTTTTAACGGGAAAAAAGCAGAAAATCATTATGATTCTGATATATCGGTGGTGCTTTTTCCTCTGCCGAAAGTTCCTCTGCTTGTATGCTATTGGAAACCTGAAGACGGTATGGATTCAGATCTTCATCTTTTTTTTGATTCATCAGCCGACATGAATGCAAACATTGAGATAGTATACGGCCTGACAGCAGGGATCGTCACCATGTTTGAAAAAATTGCAATGAAACACGGTGACTTTGCAGCTTAATTGATGATTTTTCTGGGTATGTGCCTTATTATCGGATGTCTGCTGTTTGTTTTTATTTTTTTAAATGTTTTTCTGCCCTGATTGAAAATGAACTCGTGGCGTGTGCCTTTGTGGGAAGAAAGCTGGACTGCGCCCATTCCGATTCTGAACATGTTAAGCTCGATCCAGTCCGTAAAAAAGTTTCTTGAAAAATCCTTGTATCCGGCCTGGACTCCGACCCTTACCTCAGGCGTGATGTTCAATCCCATGCGGTAAGCCATCCCATTCAGACGGAATCCGAAATTTTCACTGATAATGTCCCTGTTATGCTGTGGAACAAGCGGATCAAGTCTGATTGTGAAAAAATGGTAATTGCTGTTTTCAAATTTCAGTCTTACAGGATTTTCTGCCCTGTTGTTGTGCAAAGGCGCAAAATCAAAATATGCAGCTCCTGTCCCGTTTACATGGAACCCTGTCTGTACAAATCCTTTCAGAGCTGAATATCCAAATGAGGTTCTGGTGACTTCAGGCGGGATCGGGATGTGAAAACCGCAGTTTGAACAGCCTCTTCCCCAGGGAGGCCTTGCATTCTGGCTGTAGTTGAGTCCTATTCCGCTGAAAGGCTTGTGAAGAATATCCTTCCATAATGCCCTGAATTTGTAGCCGAATCCCAGCTGATATTCCAGAACTACTTCATTTCCCCGGAACAGTTCTGATTCAGGAAGCCCTGTTCTGCGAAAATATGCAGTATCAGCATCAAACACATCCACCTTTAGCCTGCCATGCACATCAACTGCCCTGTCCTTTCTGTCAAAGGTGTAGATTTTTGTGGGTGACAGATCCCCGCTTGCTTTAACAGGAATGCGCAGACCAAATCCATATCCTCCTCCTATGGTGGCCCTGAAAAAACCTGAGTTGTATTTCCATTTTCTTTCCCACTGCCATGAATGCCCTCTTGTGAATCCTGCAAGAAATTCAGCAGTGAAATATTTTTTTCCTGACATTGTGAATTCAGGCCTGTTCCCTGGTTTCTGTGCCATGACCATGGGCTGCATCTTTATTTTTTTAAGCGGGACTGCATGTGGCCTGCCGGAAACACGGCCAAGCTGCCTCAGCAGCGGCATTCTGACAGGCTGAAGCGCCTTGAAATTCAGGACTCCGTTTTTTATGGAAGGATACATGGTCATTCCCTTTAAAGGTTTTGGGATAAATTTGGGCACAACAATTGTATCTTCAATGGTGAGCTCACCTTTTCCTGCAAGAATGGCATCTAAAACCTCCTGTTCGCCTTTTGCTCCTGCCTGCCTTACAGGATCGCCAGGAGCCAGGCGGTCAAGGTGGCTCATGAGTTCGGAAAGTCCTTTGCGGCTTTCAGGGTCCAGTGCTGCCACAGGCATTGTTTTTACCTGCTGGCGGCTTAAAAATGATTTGTAGGCAGGTGATATCTGTTTCATTTTTTCAGGATCAAGCACGATTACGCTGGTGGTTTTACGCAGGACAAATGAATCGTCAAATTCAACAGCTTCATCCTGTACAACGGGTTTGAAAAGTATGGTTCTGCCTGGTTTTGCAAGCCTGTTTAATCTGTCTGTGTATCTGTTCAGGGGCTTGAAACTGATGGCAGCAATTTTTTCAAGCTTTATTGTTGTGCCGCCTCCTGTCTTGATTGTCCTGTTTTTGACAGATGAAATATTTCCCCTGAATACAGGCTGTTGAAGTTTAAGCTTTGAAGCCAGCACCCTGCCTGGCTCAAGTGTTCTGAACCCTGAAAGTATGGCAGGGGGATTGACCGGGTTCTGCGCATTTGCCGTAAATGTGCATGCAAGAAAAAAAATAAAAACCGGAAAAAAGGATTTTTTTCTTAATACCATGTCCTGTTCCTTTCTGTGATTTTGATGATCATGGAATGTTCACGATTAAAAGTCATAATATATTTATCAGTATTTTTTGGCAAATTTTTTTATCGGGTGTTCAGGTATTTGACAATTTGCAGGTTAACTGGTATGACCTCTTACCAGTATGCGCAAAATATTATGACAATTACAGGAGATTTTTGTGGAAAAGCCTTTGAAACCTGCACAGTTTGCTGAAAAAAAAATACTTCAGATCATTATGGACGGCAGGGTAGGGCCGGGTGAGACTTTACCGTCCGAACGGGCCCTTGCCCTTGAAATCGGGGTTACCAGGCCCACTTTAAGGGAAGCTTTGCAGCGTCTGTCAAGGGAAGGATGGATAACCATAAATCATGGCAAACCAACCATTGTCAACAATTACCTTGAAAAGGGCGGGCTTGGAATCCTGGGATCCATTATAAAATGCCGGGATACCATACCAGGTGAGCTTGTGTCCCATCTGCTGGAGGCAAGGGCTGCCATTTTTCCCGATATTGCCCAGAAAGCTGCGACAGATCACAGGCAATGCATTCTTGAGTTCCTGGAAAAATCTTCATTAGTTGCAGATACGCCCTTTGAATTTGCATCATATGACTGTGATCTGCAGATGATGATGGTAAAAAAATCAGGCAATCCTGTGTTTAACATGATTTTCAATGATTTCATGCCGGTCTGCACTGTTCTTGGCGAAAAATATTTTTTTTCGGCAAATGCGCGGAAAACATCCATGAAATATTATAAAGCCCTGATCTGCGCTCTGAAAAATAATGAGCCTGATATCAGGCCTGTTGTGAGAAATGCAATGGTAAAGGCATGCGAAATATGGAGACTGCATGAGTTAAAGGGCCGGATATAATGAATACCGCAATTTTAAGGGATAAATATGACATAATTGTGGCAGGAGGCGGCATCACAGGCGCAGGAATATTCTGCATGGCAGCACAGATGGGTCTTGATGTGCTCATGGTTGAAGCAAGGGACTTTGCATGGGGAACATCAAGCAGGTCTTCCAAAATGGTTCATGGAGGCCTGCGATATCTTAAACAGGGCAGATTCATGATGACCAGAACTTCTGTCAGGCAGCGCCAGTATCTTCTGAAACAATATCCCGGCCTTATATCCCCGCTTGAGTTTATCATGCCTGTTTTTGATGATCGCGGGCCAGGCATGATATCAATGCGGGCAGGGCTTTTGATCTACAGTTTCATGGCAGGAGAAAAACAGCATGAAATTCTTGGCAGGGCAGGGACGATACAGAAAATTCCAGGAGTAAGAAAGGATCATCTTGCAGGATCGGCAGGATTCAAAGATGCACAGGTGGATGATGCAAGGCTTGTGCTGCGCCTGATTGAAGAGGGGTGCGCCATGGGAGGGCATGCCGTGAACTATTCAGAGCTTGTGAGCATTGAAAGGGACAATACAGGCCGTGTCAGGGCAGCTGTTGTCCAGGATGCAGATTCCCGGCAATGTTGTGAAATAAAAACAAAGGTATTGATAAATGCAGCAGGGGTGCAGGCTGAAAAACTTCATCCATGCCCTGTGAAAGGTTTTCATATCAGGCCTCTGAGGGGCAGCCATCTTATATTCCCGTCAGATGTTTTTCCCCTTGACATGGCAGTAAGCTTTATACATCCGGAAGATGCAAGACCTGTATTTTTATTTCCATGGGAAGGCATGCTTGTGCTTGGAACAACAGATGTTGACCATGGGAACGATATTGAGCAGGAACCTGTGATCAGTGCTGGTGAAGCAGATTATCTGATGCAGGGACTTGATTATATTTTTCCCGGTTCAGGCATTACACAGGATCAGTGCATATCCTCAATTGCCGGGATCCGTCCTGTCATGAGCAGGAAAAATATTTCAGCCTCAAAGGAGTCACGTGAGCATGTGGTATGGGAAGATAAAGGCCTTGTCACTGTAACAGGCGGCAAACTCACAACCTTCAGGGTGCTTGCCAGGGATGCATTAAAGGCAGCAGGGCCTTATCTGCCCTTTCACGGGAAAAATATCTGTTATGAACGGCCTGAGCCTTTATCCTGTATTGTAAAGAATATACAGGGCCTTGGTATCCCGGACAAGGCTGCGGAAAGAATAGCCGGCCGCTACGGGTCAGCAGCAGAACGCCTTATTCTTAAGTCAGGCCCTGATGCTGCCGTTCCGGTTGAGAACACCTCAACCTTGTGGGCAGAGATTGTTTACGGAGCTGCCTGCGAAAATATCCGCCATCTTTCAGACCTTCTTCTGCGCAGGGTCAGAATCGGTCTTTTTTTTGAAGACGGAGGAGCTCATCTTCTTGACCGGGTTCAGGAATTGTGCCGGTCATGCCTGCCATGGGATGAAGATAAATGGGAACAGGAAAAAACTGAATACATGAAATTGTGGAACAGGTGTTATCTTCCGCCCGGCAGGCAGAAGCAATGGCATCGGTCAGAAAAACACCGGCGCACAGGAATATCAGGGGAGGAAATTTAAAGTGAATGACAGGACAGTTCTGGCATTTGACTGTGGAACCCAGAGCCTGAGAGCAATTATTTTTTCTGCGCAGGGCAGGGTAAAAGCAGTGGCAAAAGTGGAATATGAACACCCCTATTTCAGCCGCGGGCCCGGTCTTGCTGAACAGGATCCTGAGCTGTACTGGAACAGTCTTGGTGTGGCGTGCAGACAGCTGAAAAGATCAGATCCCGCAGCATTCAGAACCATTGCAGGCATAGGAGTGACAGCTCAGAGGGCCAGCATGGTGAACCTGGATGCAGACGGCAATGTGCTGCGGCCTGCAATATTATGGCTTGACCAGAGAAAATCCGAGCCTTTCCCGGTCTGGAACAGGTTTGTTGAGCTGTTCCTGAAAATTGCTGGAATCAGAAAGAAAATTGATGCAATCCAGTCCAGGGCCCAGTGCATCTGGATAATGCAGAACCAGCCTGAAATATGGGAGAAAACCCATAAATATCTTCAGGTTTCAGGTTTTTTAAATTACAGGCTCACAGGAATTTTTGCCGATTCAACAGCTTCCCAGATAGGCTATATGCCATTTGATTATAAAAAACAGGAATGGGCCGGGCCGGCTCATATGGCATCAAGGCTTTTTCCGGTTGAAGGAGAAAAACTGGCACAGCTTGTGCAGCCGGGGCAGGTGCTTGGAAAGATCACGGCAAAGGCGGCTGAATTCTGTGGCCTTGAAAAAAATCTCCCTGTCATTGCCTGCGGATCGGACAAGGGGTGTGAAACCCTGGGCGCGGGTGTGATTAATGAAAAAATGGCAAGCTTAAGTTTCGGAACAACTGCAACTGTCCAGACAATGTGCAGAAAATATATTGAGCCTGTGAGGCATTTTCCTTCATATCCAGCTCCTGTGCAGGGGTATTATAATCCTGAAATAGAGATTTTCCGGGGGTTCTGGATGATAACATGGTTTAAGAAACAATTTGCCCATAAAGAAGTGCAGAAGGCTGCCGAGCTTGGAATACCTGCGGAAGAGCTTCTCAACAAATGTCTTGAACGCACTGAACCCGGTGCAATGGGGCTTGTGGTACAGCCTTACTGGAGCCCCGGCCTTGACCATCCTGAGGGAAAAGGAGCCATGATAGGGTTTGCAGATGTGCATACAAGGGATCATATGTACAGGGCAGTTATTGAGGGACTGGGCTTTGCAATGTTTGAAGGGCTTGGAAAAATAGAAAGGAAAACAGGAAAAAAGATCCAGGCAGCTTCGGTGTCAGGCGGAGCTTCCCAGAGTGATGCAATATGCAGGATCATGGCCAGTATTTTCAATATTCCCATGTACAGGGGAACGACCCATGAGACTTCCGCGCTTGGTGCGGCAATTCTCACGGCAGTCGGCCTTGGCTGGTATGACGGGACTTGCGAGGCTGTGGAGAACATGGCCCGTGTAAAAACAGTTTTCAGGCCAGACCCTGATGATGTACAGATTTACAGGCAATTGTATTCAAGGGTTTATGCGCGTCTTTACAGAGCATTGTCCCCTCTTTATTCACAAATTCAGACAATTACAGGATATCCACGGCCATGAAAGATTCATACATCAATACTGAACCGCGTGACAGATCCTTCAGATCCATATTTAAATGGGGCAGAAAGGACTATTTCAAGAACCCTTCACCTGAATTTGCACAGGTGATTGCAGAAAGGCTGGGGCCTGGAAACCTGCCTTTTGCCTGCGGCAATGCTGCTGAAAACGGAAATGCAGTAATAAAAGATATTGTAAAACCGTGCATTGCGCCTGAAGATATTCAGGTATTTGAAAATATTGTTGGCCGTGAAAATCTTTTTTATGACACATATTCCAGGGTCAAATATTCCACAGGCAAATCAGCAGAGGAAATTCTTGAGCTCAGGCATGGCAAAATCCGGGGTATATGTGATCTTGTCCTGCATCCTCCATCAAAGCGGCAGATACAGCAGATTGTGAAATTCTGCCATGAAAAAAATATTGCAGTTCATGTCTATGGAGGAGGCACAAGCGTTACTCTTGGGCTTTGCTGTCCAGGGGGAGGGGTTACTCTTGTGATGTCCACCCATATGAACCGGGTTGTGAAGTTCAGCGAGCAGAACAATACAGTCTGTGTTGAATCAGGCATGATGGGCCCTGATTATGAAAACATGCTGAACCATGCACCTGAAAGATTCAATGCCCTTCGCAGATATACAGGAGGCCATTTCCCCCAGAGTTTTGAATTTTCTTCCGTGGGGGGATGGGTGGCTGCAATGGGATCAGGCCAGGCATCTTCATATTACGGCGATGCACGCGATCTTGTGATAAGCCAGGAATATGTAACACCTGCAGGAAGTTTTAAAACCCATGAGTTTCCAGCCTCTGCCACAGGCCCGGATATGAATGAAATCATGAAGGGCTCAGAGGGGTGTTTTGGAATTCTTACTTCTGTAACCATGAAAATTTTTCCTTTTATGCCTGAAAATTCAAGGCAGTTTTCCTTTATGTTTCCTGATTTTGAAAGAGCTGCTGCCGCTGCAAGGCAGATCAGTCAGGCAGGGGCAGGCATGCCTTCTGTGATGCGTATTTCAGACCCTGAGGAAACAGATATTGCAATGAGGATGTTCGGCCTTGAAGGCGGAATAATGGACAGGTTTCTGGCCTGGAAAGGCCTGAAGCCTGAGGCCCGCTGCCTTATGATCGGACAGACAGACGGAGAAAAAAAATTTTGTGACAATGTTTTCAGGGTTGTCAGAAAGGCAGGAAAAAGGCACAGGGGCTTTTTTCTTACAGGGCTGCCCTTCAGAAAATGGGCAAAGGGAAAATTTTCCGACCCTTATATGCGCGATTCCCTGAATGACCGGGGAATAATCATTGACACTCTTGAGGCTTCTGTAACATGGGAAAATTTTCACCGCCTTTATAAGGCTGTCTCAGCCCATATCAGAAAACGACAGGCAACCATATGCATGACACATGCATCCCATTTTTATGCCCAGGGAACAAATCTTTATTTTATTTTTATGATACCGTATCAGGAGGTGGACAGGTTCAGGCAGTTTCAGCGCGGTATCATAAAGAAAATCGCGGAAAACCACGGCTCTTTAAGCCACCACCACGGCATAGGCAGGATGATGGGACCTTTTATGGATCAATATCTTGGAAGTGTCCAGATGGGAGCTGTCCGTGCACTTAAAAATTATTTTGACCCCGGAAACATAATGAATCCGGGGTGTCTCGGCCTATGAAACAGGAAGGCCGCTGTTGTTCCAGGCAGTCATTCCCCCTGCAAGGCTGTGTACATGTTCAAAACCCTGCCCCTGCAGGAAGCTTGCCGCAATATTGCCCCGGTAGCCCACACCGCATGTGACAATGATTTCCTCGTTTTTTGGCAGGTCGGGAAATTCTTTCAGCAGGGCTGTGAGAGGCAGGTGTTCTGCACCTTTGATATGCCCTGTTTCCCATTCTGCAGAACTTCGCACATCAAAAATCCTGCCGCATTTGCCTTTTTCAATTTTTCTGTTGAGCTTTTCAGCGGAGATCTGCCACAGGTGCCTTATGGGATAGCCTGCTTCCTGCCACCCTGTCATTCCTCCGTAAAGATAGCCCATGATATTGTCATACCCTATCCTGTGGAGCTGAACACTCATTTCATCATATGCCTTTTCATCCGTGACAATGAGTATGAGTCTTGCATCAGGTTCTATTACCATGCCGATCCAGTTTGCTGTCTGCGGGGCAAAGCCTATATTTATTGATCCTGGAATATGAACACCTCCAAAAGCGGCTGTATCCCTTGTATCCAGTATGACTGCACCGTTTTCAATATGGGTTTTCACCTGTTCCGGGCTCATGTCCCTGATTACAGGGCAGCGTTCCAGAAGCGGAGGGCCTGTTCTGTTGGTCTCTATTATATGGGTAAAGCTTTTTGGACGGTCAGGAAAAGTCTGCTGCATCTGATTTAAAAATTCGTCCCTGTCAAGGCTCAGAAGGGGGTTGTTGCGCATCTCAAACCCTATGGTTGAGCTTGATTTTGAACTCATTCCCCTGCCGCACAAGGAACCCTGGCCATGTGCCGGATATACTTCCAGTTCATGGGGCAGGCTGCCAAGCCTGTTGTATAATGAATCATAAAGATTGGCAGTCTGTTCCGCGATAAGTTCGCTGCCGGCGAGGTCAGGCCGCCCTATATCTCCCACAAACATGCAGTCCCCGCTTAAAATCATCCATGGATCATTGCTGCGGCTTAAGTCAGTTACCATAATGGACATGGAATCAGGAGTATGACCAGGTGTTTTCATGAATTTCAGCAGGGCATTGCCGAACTGCATGGTCTGTCCGTCACTGACCATGGTGCACTCAAAGGTGACGGGAGTGCCTTCCATGAAATATATTTCAGCGCCTGTCCGCGATTTAAGCTCCATATTGCCGCTGACATGATCGGCATGAACATGGGTTTCAAAAATATGGGTTATTTTCATACCGTTTTTACGCGCAAGATCAAGATATGTCTGAACATCTCTTTTAGGATCGACAACACAGGCGGTTTTTGCCTGGGGACAGCCGATCAGATACGAAAGACAACCCATCCCTTCCACGGCAATCTGTTTGAAATACATGATTTCCTCCTTGTTTGACCTGTAATAATTGAATTGCGGAACATTATGATTTTTTCGCTGTCAGGATAGTATTATCTATCTGTCATATTGGTGTAAAAATCAAGAGGAAATTTTTTTTGCTGTTTCAGGAACACTTCTTGGTATGGTGATTTTAAAGCTCGATCCCCTGCCTTTCAGGGAAGCAACCTTTATTTTTCCCCTGTGCTGCTCAACAACCTTGCTGGTTATGAAAAGGCCCAGGCCCGTACCTTTGTTGCCCTTTGAAGAAAAGAAAATCGTAAAGATGTTTTTCAATGTGGCTTCATCCATGCCGGGGCCTGTATCCTGGATTCTGAACACAACCTTTTCCCTGTCAGCACGTGCTGTGAATTTTATACGATGCTCATTATCGTGCATGGATTCTGCACATGCTTCAACAGCATTTTCAAGAATATTCACCATGGCGGCCTGAAAACTTGGTTCATCAATCTCAAATATATCATCCTGAGTTAAAATATCTGCCGAGCTTATGAGACTGATACCATATTTTTCAGCTTTTCCTGACACAATATTAATCGTGTCTTCCATGAATCTGCAGATTGAGATTTTTTTCCAGTCCATGTTTCTGGTTCTGGTGTAATACAGGATATCCAGCACCAGTTTCTTGATGCGGGATGTGGTCTGTTTTGATATTTCAAACCCCTGTATCATTTTATCTTTGTTTTCTGTTCTGAGTCCTGTGTCCATAAGATACATACCACCGTCCAGGGCGGTGAGCAGCCCTTTGATACCGTGTGATATGGAGCCTATCATGAACCCCAGGGAGGTAAGATGGGCTTCAAGCCTTCTCACCTCTGTTATATCTGTCAGCATTACAAGGACATTGGTGATTTTTCCATGATGATTTCTTATGGGCGCAGTCCAGCTGAGCACCACATGCTTTATGCCGTCTGAAGATATGATTTCCATTTCAGAGGTGTGGCCTGTCCCGTCCTCAAAGGTCTGACGCATGGGGCATGCGCTGCAAGGCTCATCCCTGTTCTTGCAGATGCCAAAGCAGTATTCTCCTATGTGGTTGCCGAAATATTCCTTGAATCTCTTGTTGGCATCAGTAATCTGATAATCTTTGTCCTGCACAAATACAAAGCAGGGCACCTGATCAAAAAGCTGCTGATAGTTTTTTTTTGATCTTGCAAACTTGTTTTCATAGCAGTTTTCGTTAAAGCACAGATGTTTGTGAAGATATATGCGTTCAAGAGATCTTTTTATATAAAAATCAAGGGTATCTGCTGTTGAAGGCAGGGTGAAGAAATCCGAAGCCCCTGCCCTTAAGGCCCTGACACCTGATTCTGGATCATGCGCAGTCATGGCTGCGATTATTTCTGTTTCAGGATTCATGCGGGTAAGGGCTGCAATTTTTTCAATATATTGTTTCAGGTCCTGATTCTGGAAAACAATCACTATATCATATATGTTCTGCAAAGAAGTGCGAAATTCCATTGAACTGCGGAATTTTGAGTTTTCAAGATCACATATCATGCCTTTGTCGTAACTGATAAATAAAATATCTGGTTCCATCCTGTATATATCTGCCAAGTGTTTAAAATTCAAAGCCAAAAAATTCAGTAAATCCGGCTACTTTATCAGTTTTTTTTCAGAAGGCAAGAACAAATTTTTAAAAATTTTCAGAAAGGCCTTCCATTTCCTCGGCAATTCTTTTTGTGATTGACTCAAGTTTTTCAGAGGTGATTCCAAGGTCATCAAGCAGGGCCCATGCATTGTCATCAAAGGCATTGGCAGGCATTTCAACAGGCCTGTTTTCAAATGAGCAATATCCCATTGCATTGACAATAAGGTCTGCAAGATGCACAATTATCAATTCTTTTTCAGTATTTTCAGGAAAAGTGTTCCAGTGATGGAGCTCGGCAACTTTGATGTATATTTCAGCAAGGCCCCATTTTTTGATAAGGACAGCTCCGAAAACAGTGTGTGCCTCATGAATGGCAGACTGAAGGTCCTTGTCATCAAAGAATTCATCAGGCGAAATATCGGCAATGGCCTTTAAAAGCAGCACCTTGCCTATATCGTGAATAATGCCCATCAGAAAAGTGCCTTCGGCTTTGACATGGCTTAATTCATCTTCAATGAACCTGGCACAGCATGCACAGGCAAAAGAATGCATCCATAATATATCCAGAAGTTTCTTCAATGAAGCGTTTTCAGATTTGTACAGGTTTTTGTTTGTCAGGGTTGTGATGACATTCAGGGTTTCCTTGAGGCCCAGCCGCAGCAGTGCGGCGTTCAGGTCTTTTGCTGCATCCACACCCTTGTAAAGGGATGAATTGGCAATGGCAATGAGCCTTGTGCTTATGACAGCGTCTTTTTTTATTATGTCTGCAAGCTCTTCAATCGAAGGTTCCGAAGAGTTCAGCAGGTTCTGCACTTCCTGAACCATGCGGGGCAGAACAGGCAGCTCGATTTCTCCGCTGTTGAATCTTTTTATTATTCCGCCCACAAGGCTGGTGTATGATTTTTTATTGTCTGTTTTCTTTTTTAAATCGTCAGGTATTGTGAAACCGAGCCGTTCAAGCTCTCTGAAAATCTGACCCCGGTTATATGGCTTTGCAATATAGCTGCTGCACCCCAGTCTGATGCATTTCTGGATAACAGACTTGCGCATGCTTGCTGTGACCATTATTATCTTTGCCCGTTCAGGTTTAGGAATCTTCAGGTTTTTTTCCCTGGTGCGGATCTGATTTAATACCTTGATGCCGCTTATGTCAGGCATTGAAATATCAAGAATTATAAGATCAAAGGGTTTTTGCTTTTTTACAGCCTTTTCAAACAGAACAATTGCTTTTTTCCCGCTGTCAGTTATGGTGCATTTTCCAATGGGACCAAGAGTTCTTGCCATTATTTTTCTTGAAACAGGTTCATCATCAACTATCATTATTTTCATTTTGCAAGCCTCCTTTATCAGCAAAGGGACAGAAAAACATTCAAGGAGAGCAGTATCTGCCGGGTACATGAAGAATACTGGAGCCAATGTGCGGATTCGAACCGCAGGCCTGCTCATTACGAGTGAGCTGCTCTGCCACCTGAGCTACATTGGCTCGGGCTTATAAATACGCTATTTCCCTTTTATATTCAAGACCAGGCATGGCAATTCATCTAAAAAAATCAGGGTACAAGAATCAGCCTTGATTTTTCATGGCTGTTAATGGCCCTGTCACTGAACCACCAATAGCGCTTTCTGCCGTTCATGAAATCCTTTATCTGATCTTTCTGGTGCGGGGAAAATGTTCTTGCTGATACACCTCCTGGAATCACTGCCATCACACTGTCTTTGTCAGACATATCCACAACCATGCGAAGAGCTGCACAATGAGTGACCCTGAAGGGCTTGTCATAATCATACCATCCCCTGTAAAGGGTTTCTCCTGATCCTCCCATCGGCATGGGGCCGGTTCCAAGCAGCCTTGCTGCACTGCCTTTCCTTGCAAGGGGATTGACCAGTTCAAGGGTATGGATTTTCCCCCATTCCCATTTTTCAGGATCATTGCCCAGGTCAGGGGCAAGCGAGTGTTTTGCAGCCAGTGCAGCTCTATGGAACATATCTGTCATGGATTCTTTTTTATCCTGTGTTGTGATGTCGTCAAACCAGATACTGTGCCCTTTCAATACCATCTGTGTCAGTTTTTCCTGCCAGAAATACCAGTTGTCAAGAAAGTTTGTTATAATTTCAGGCCCAAGCTCATCCTTAAAAACAAGTTCTGCAAATTTGCAGTAAGTTGCCTGGAATATGGCAGGAGCAGCCTTGTCTGGATCATCCCTGAAATCCCACCTGTCAAGAATTTGTCCCATTTTTCTTGTATCCTCAAATTTTTTCAGTGCCTTTGCCATTATGGGAGCTGTTTTTGCTGCCATGATATTTTTTGTATCTCTCTGGTACGACCACATGTCATCACAGGATTTTTTTTGTGAAGACTGCATAAGTTCCTTAAGTCTTCTGTATCTCCAGGATGGTGCAAAAAATGAGGAATAATAATATGGTAAATCATGGTTTATGGTTTTATGGTTGCATGTTCCTGTCCAGTGCCTTGCAGGGTTTATGACTCCTGGCATACTGTCTGCCGGAATCCAGCCGTGCCAGTTGTCTTCCGGGCCTGTCACGGGAAATGGAAATGTGCCGTCTCCATGAAGGCGCACGGGAATCCTGCCGGATGCCTGAAATCCTATATTGCCTTTTGAATCTGCAAAAGCCCAGTTGAAGCATCCAATGGGAAAATGCTTGAGTGCATCAACAAGCTGGCTGCTGTTTTTTACGGTCAGAACCTCGGCAAGACCGATTCTGGATTCCATGGATTCTGCCGGGGCAAAGCGCATGGTTATGATTTTGTCCGTGTCAAGCCCGGGAAGAATATTGGAAACAACAGGGCCCCTGCGGGTCAGGCATATGGTGAAATTTTCCTTTACAAAACCGCCCGGAGCATTTTTATCCCTGATTTTCAGGGTCTGGTTTATTTTTTTGAATGGAATGGAAATTTTACCTTCAAGATAATTGTCAGGATTTGAGGGGTCGGTTTTTTCAATGTAAAGATCCAGCATGTCTCCATAATTGTTTGTTGCGGCAAGAGCAATATATTGTGTGCGGCCTATGACCATTGCAGGCAGTCCTGGAATATTTGCACCCACAGCCCTGACCTCAGGCGTAAAAAGTCCAATGGGATACCATACGCCAGGCAGTATCCTGGGATCAAGATGAGGATCTCCGCAGAGTATTGCTCCGCCTGAAGCAGACATGGAAGGATCAACTGCCCAGTTGTTGCTTCCCACACGCAGCTTTCTGTCATGAATATAGTCGGCAAGGCCCCTGGGCAGGATAAAGGATTCACTGACCCTGTCTTTCGGCGGCATGATGATCTGCCCGCTGTCCTTGGGATCGTCTGCATTGAAATTTAAAGGCATGAGTTTAGATGTTTTTTCATATCCAATGGACTTAAGGAGCATCTGTGCTGTAATTTCTGTTTTCAGGTTGGCTGATGTGGAATATCCCATATAGAAGACTATGGACAAAGAATCAGTAATTGTCCATTTTTCAGGCTTTATGCCTGCAAGCCTGAATTCAAGGGGTATGTCATCGGGACAGGTATCAATGAATGCATTTATGCCGGCAACATACTGCTGAAAATACCGCTTTGTTCCGGGGTTGAGAATGGCAGCCTGCTTTTCTGCCATCCGGCAAAGCCCTATGGTCCGCATGCGTATGTCGAGATTGCGGGCTGCACGCCCTGCAAATTCACTGATTCTGCCCTGGATAAGCCGCTTTGTAAGCTCCATCTGAAAAAGCCTGTCCTGGGCTGTGACAAAACCCTGGGCAAACAGAAGATCATCCATGTTTGCGGCATGAATATAAGCCATCCCCTTTGCATCACGCTGCACAACAACTTTTTTTTTAAGCCCTGCAAGTTTAAGACTGCCGTTCTGCCTGAAATTATTCAGATAGCGCAGTCCGGAAAAAACAATTACCGCCAGGACTGCCAGAAGAGCTGCTGCACTGAGAAAGCGAAAAAACCATTTCATCTGTTTTCTCCTGTTTGCTTTTAAGGTCTTTGATAAAATTTAACGGATAAAATCATATGCCGGTACCGGGCATGGTGTCAATACTTCCTGAAATAAAACATATGTTCAGATTCTGGTTATTTTCTGCTGTCTGTCCATGGTTATGCAGCCTTTTTGGTTCGGCCCGGAATTGCTGAAATTTTTATTCTTGACTTGAAAGAATAAAAATTTCATAGTGCGATTACAAGCCAAGTTTTTTTAAGTTTCAACAATAATTTCGTTCTGAAAATTTTATTTTTTTATAGCCATGAACAGAACATCATTCATAGATAAAAATGTATTTCCACGCGGAGAACAGGATGAACTTGATCTTCTCAGAGCTGTTATTGAGAAGATTCCTGCTCCCATAAGCATCAGCAGTACAAAAACATATCATATGTATCATAACCAGGCTTTTTCTGATCTTTTTGGATATGATATTGAGGAATTCAGAAAAAAATCCCTTGAATCCCTTTTTACTGCTCCTGATGAGATTAAAAAAGCAATCGTGGATGTAATAGATGGCCAGCCATGGAAAGATGAAGTCAGTGTTATTACGGAAACTGGGCAGGTGGTGCCGGTAATGGCCCAGCTCAGTCCCATCATGAAAGACAGTGGCAGGCCTGCTTTTTTCAGTGTGATGCTGACGGATTTAAGGGAACAGAAAAAACTTGAAAAAAAATTCAGGTATCAGAATGAATATCTGTCAACCCTGCATTCCATTTCTCTTGGCATGTTCAGACGCCTTAACCTGTCTGACCTGCTGAATGCCATTATATTGAGAGCATGCAGGCTTACAGGAATTCCCAATGGTTTTCTCCATCTTTATGATGTGGAAAAAAATCTGCTTGAGATCAAGGCTGCCTGCGGCAATCTTGCAGATGCTGTGGGCACAAAGGTGAGGCCCGGCAAAGGGCTTGCCGGCAAGGTTTTTGAAAAGGGAGAACCAATACTTGTTGATAATTATAAATTATGGCCTGACAATCTTAAGGAAGCTTCGTTCAGGCATATATTTTCGATTGTGGGTATACCTCTGGTATCTGGCTCGCATATTGAAGGGGTGGTCGGCCTCAGCCATGACAGGGAGGAGATGGAAATCAGCCCTGAAATCATTCCTGTTCTGGAACAGTTTTCCGCAATTGCACAGATTGCCATTGACAATGCAAAGCTTTTTGAGAATCAGACGCGCGAATTTGAAAAACGCATTGCCCTTGAAAAGGAGCGCAAGGAAATGGAAATCAGGCTTCACCAGTCACAGCGCATGGAATCCATTGGAACCCTTGCAGGAGGTGTTGCCCATGATTTTAATAATATTTTGTCTGCCATAATGGGTTTTACCCAGCTTGCCCAGGCCAGGGCTGAAAACGATCATGTGCTGGCAGACGACCTGAATGAAATATACAGGGCAAGCCTGCGCGCAAAGGAACTTGTTCAGCAGATACTGACATTTGCAAGGCAGAGCGATGAACAGGCTCATCCCATAAAAATAGGGCTTATTGCCAAGGAAGTGCTGAAATTTATAAGGTCTTCCATACCGTCCACCATTAAAATCAAACAGAATATTGATACAGAATGCAGGGTGCTGGCAAATCCTACACAGGTGTATCAGGTTTTTCTTAATCTTTTTACCAATGCTTCCCAGGCAATGGACAGTGGAGGTGTCCTCAAGGTTGAACTTGATACTGCTGTCCTTGACAGAACAACAGGAACTCTTGATCCGGGAGAATATGTCAGGGCTGTTGTCTCTGATACTGGAACCGGTATCAAACCTGAAAATATTTCTTTGATTTTTGAGCCTTATTTCACAACCAGGGAAACAGGAGAAGGTACCGGGCTTGGCCTTGCCGTGGTTCACGGAGCTGTTACAAGCCTGGGAGGAGATATTTTTGTGGAAAGTGTTCCTGGTGAAGGAACAGTATTTACATTTTATCTGCCCCTTGTAAAGGATGCGGAATCAGGCAAAGAGATTCCCACAGACATCTGCCCTTCCGGGTCTGGCGAGCATATTCTTTTTGTTGATGATGAAGAGGCCATCTCAAAACTGGGAAAAAGAATGCTTAAGGGGCTTAATTACAGGGTTACTGCCCTGAATGACAGCAGGCAGGCTCTGGAAACCTTCAGGAAAAATCCCCATGATTTTGATGCAGTTGTGACAGATATGACAATGCCGGATATGACAGGAGACAGGCTTGCAGGGAAGTTAAAGGAAATAAGGCATGATATTCCTGTTATTTTATGCACAGGATATCATCATTTCATGTCTGATAATGCCATGGAGCAAAAGGGTATTGATGCTGTATGCGAAAAACCCATCTTAAGATCCGAACTTGCCTGCGCTGTCCGCAGGCTGCTTGATGAGAAGTGTCAGCAGTGATCATATAACCTGTGCCTTTTTTCTCAGAACATTGATTTTTTCAATGTATATTGACTGGCACATGGTTTCTGTATTCATTATCCCTGTAAAAGCATCGGAAAAATCATGTCTGCCTGCTGCAAACACTCCATGACCATATACAATTGCAGTGCAGCTTTTTTCAAATGCAGGCGGCAGTGTGGTGCACAGGCCGAATGGCCCTGTGCCAACCTCGCCGGGGACAATCGGAATATTGCATATGGCCCTTTTTTCAGGGCATTTGATATGGCACTGGTCTTTGAATCTGCATACTGATCTTTTGTCAGGCGCACAGTCCATTGACATTATAACTGAAAATCTGGGATGGCCGTGAAGTATGGTTGTGTATTCTGTCTGCGAAACGATTTTCATATGGGCTGTCAGCTCGCTTGAAGCTGTGATTCCGGCACTGGTTGATCCATCCATGGGCACAGGATCAATGCACCCTGCAAGCTCATCAAGGCTGGCTCCTGTCTGTGAGATATAAATAGTATTTTCCCACAGGCATGAAACATTGCCGAAATATGAATCAACCAGAGAGTATTCCACGGTTTTTGCCCCTGCTTCAATCATGGCTGAGTAAACTGTTTCTGAATCACGGAAAGGGCCTGGAATAAATTCAGGAAGAATTTCATACTCTGATTTTACAGGGTACAGGATTCTGTCATACAGGTCATGCTGTTTTCTTATGTCATACCCTGAACGCAGGTGATGAAGGTAATCGCTGAAAAATTTGACAAAGCACGCAAAACACACAGAACTTATTGTGACAAATCCCTGCTCCGGGCTGACCGAGCCATGGGCAATGACAGCCGGATAACTGCCGGGTGGTTCCTGCATGACAATGACTGATTTGCGTTTTTTCAGCGTTTCCGTGATAATGGCTGCATCAAACCTGTCAACCACTGGAAGATCATGCAGAAAAGTTCTTGTTTCGCAGTCAGCAGGATGAATGATTCCGTCTGATTTCAATGCTTCAGCTGCAAGGTATGTGATTGTATCAGCATGGGGCGGGGCAGGCCTTAAAAAAACCAGACTGTTTATATTGAGAGTGTTGAAAATTTTTTCCAGTACCGGGATTTCTTCTGCATGCCGGTTCCAGACAAGGGTGTCATCAAGGCCTCCCACAATGGGCTGAAACTTGCCTGATTCATGACCAAGTCCTGCCTTTACAAGCTTGTCTGCATATTTTTTTATCAGCTGCTCCATACAAGTCCAAGGGATCGGGCTTTGGCAGAACATGGCAGCCCATTGCTGTCAAGCCCGCGTATATTGTAGTATTTTGCCCTTGTTTTAAGAAAATCATTCCTGGCAAGCGGTGGAATACTAATATGGTTCCCATGGGAGCCTGGTTCCGTGAAAAACCTTTCAGGAAGATCATCATGACTGGAATTTATTCCGTTAAGGGCATTGATGATTCTTTCATTGTAATAGATTCTTTCCCCTTTTGCCATGAGATCCTGGGCACTGGTTTCAATTCCTGTGACAGCTTCAAAGGCTGCTGCATATTCTTCCAGGCCTGCTGCAAAAAAAACAAACCTGCATGCAATAAGAGAATCAACAACTGCATTGGTGTCTTCTGCTATTTTGATGATTCTTGCCTTGCCGCTGAAAGAGAATCTGTCAGTTGCAACAGGTTTTCTTAAAATTTCATGGCTGACAGGATAGGCACGCAGATGGCATCCGCCGCGCGTGGAAATGGCATAGGCAAGTGCCATGCCGTAGGCTCCCCGCGGATCATATGCTGCAAGATCCAGACCTTTAACAGCCATGGCAGTGAAAGGCTTTCCCATCTTTTCTGCGTATTCTGTGGCTCCCATGCCGAGCTCTCTGCCCTCATCCCTGCCATGGGCAATATCCGTTAAAAGAGACAGCACTGAATCTGCCGTATAATCGGTTCCAAGAATCTCCCGTCTGCATGCCAGGGCAGATGCCGCTGAAATGGTATCCATGCCCAGGCGGTTGCATGTCTCATTGGCTTTTACAACAAGGTCTGTGTCTGCCGAGCCGATCAGGGCAGTGAAATGTGACATGGTTTCAAATTCCGGCATGGCAAGTTGTCTGCCCCTGTGTGTCCCTGTCTTTTTGCAGCATATATGGCAGGAACTGCATCCTTTTTTTCGGGGTGAATATTTTCTGCGGTATGCATCTGCATTGAGCTTTGGCGCAGGGCCAAATTCTGTGGTGCAGAAATTGTCAGTGGGCATCATGCGTCTGTTGTCCATGAGATCATAAATTGCCCCTGTCCCAAGGGCTGCAAATCCTGATTTGCCCATAAGGACAGGGGATGCAGATATAAGCCTTAATATGTCCTGTCTTGCCCGGATCAGCCTGTTTTTGTTTTTTACCCTGCATTTTCCTGTGCCTCTGACGAGAATATACTTGATTTTTTTTGCCCCTAGGCACAGGCCAAGCCCTGTCCGGCCGGCAGCAAAGCTGCGGTCAACCATGACAGAGGCATATTTGACCCCGTTTTCCCCTGCAGGGCCTATGGCAGCAAGCGAGGCTCTGCCGGGTCTGATTTTTTTATGCAGTTCATTTATATCAAGTCCCCATAAAGCCCCTGCTTCCTTTATAAGTATATTATTGTCTGTGATTTCAATGCCCACCGGAGTATCGGCTGTTCCTTTCAGAATGATTCCGTCAAACCCTGAACGTTTGAGCTGCAATGCAAATCTGCCTCCAACCGAGGAATCTGCAACAAGCCCTGTGAGCGGGGATTTTGAAACAATATGGGCCCGGCCTGATGTTGGAGCCAGAGTGCCTGTGAGAGGCCCTGTAAAAATGCATAAAGGCATGTCAGGATGATTCCAGGCAAGTTCTGCACAGGATCGCAGGTAATAACCGCCAAGTCCTCTGCCGCCCATATATGAACGGTAAATTTCATGATCCGGATATGAAATTTCAAAATTTTTCCGGTCAAGATCTATATTAAGTATTTTTCCTGTCCATCCGTATATCATAGTAAGGCAGCCATTATTTCACAGGTATAAAAAAATATTGTTTTCCAGGCAAAATATCATATGATGATGCATGATACAAATTTCTTTGCAGTTTAATCCGGCCGGCTGCATGAATTTAAATTTTACACGATTATATTCAGGGGAGGATTCATATGGCACTTGGAAATGTGGGTATATTGACAGGAGGCGGTGACTGCTCAGGCCTTAATTCAGTCATAAGAGCTGTCACCCGTGCTGCAATCATTCAGCACGGTGCAAAGGTAACCGGTATAGAAGGGGGATTTGAAGGGCTCATAACCGGGCAGACCATGCCCCTGACCATACGGAACACAAAGGATATACTGACCCTGGGAGGAACCATTCTGGGAACCACAAACAAGGGCAATCCCTTTGAATACCGGGAGCGCAACCCGGATGGCTCCATAAAGGTTACAGACTGTTCTGACAGGGCGGTTGCCACCTTCAGATCATTGAACCTGGACTGCCTGTTTGTTGTGGGCGGTGAGGGCACGCTTGAAATAGCCTATAGATTTTTCAGAAAAGGTATTCCTGTAATTGGAATACCCAAGACAATTGACAATGATCTTGAGAAAACAGACTACACCTTTGGGTTTCAGACAGCGGTTCAGGTGGCATGCGATGCCATGGACAGGCTTCAGACAACAGGCAGAAGCCATCACAGGGTGATGATTCTGGAAGTCATGGGCAGAAATGCAGGATGGATAGCACTCGAGGCAGGCATTGCAGGCGGAGCTCATATTATTCTTATCCCTGAAATTGAATATGAGGTGAAAAATATTGTCCGTAAAATAAGGCTCAGGGCTGAGGGAGGAAGCCCTTTCAGCATTATAATGGTTGCAGAAGGGGCAAGACAGAAGGGTCATGATACAATAAAAACCCAGGAAGCTGATGGCAGGCTTCAGGGTGTTGAAAAGCTGGGAGGAGTCGGGTTTTATCTTGCACATCAGATTGAAAAACATATAGAACTTGAAGTGCGTACAACCGTGCTTGGCCATATACAGAGGGGCGGATCGCCCAATTCATTTGACAGGGTGCTTGGAACCCGTCTGGGAAGCTTTGCTGTTGATGCGGCGGCCAATGGCCGGTTCGGTACAATGGCCGCCCTGAAGACTCCTGATATTGTTCTTGTGGATTTAAAGGACCTTGCAGGCAGGGTCAAGTCGGTTTCCGTGGATTCGCAGCTCATACGGTGTGCAGAATCAATAGGGATCAACATGGGGCGTGAAGCCATGTAAGCTGCGCTGCGCTCAGGCATTGCCGGGAGATGAGGCCTGATATCCTGCCTCATTTATTTGTC
Organism: uncultured Desulfobacula sp.; assembly: GCA_964408295.1. Classification (GTDB taxonomy): domain Bacteria; phylum Desulfobacterota; class Desulfobacteria; order Desulfobacterales; family Desulfobacteraceae; genus Desulfobacula. The sequence goes on from CAYOYY010000003.1 coordinate 80,581, forward strand.
TGACCGCCTTTTCCACAAGGCTTTCTGCAACAGCTTCAAAACTTGCTTTTTTGCCTTCAAGGTCAACTGATACATTGGAGATGCCGTCAATTTCCTCAAGTGCTCTTTTGACTGCTGCAGAACAATGCCCGCAGCTCATTCCGTTTACTTCAAGGGTTACATTTAATGGTGCCATTTTCTACCTCCCTGTGTTCATGGTTTTTTTAGCCGGGATTGCATTGTAACACTTAATTATATAATAGAATAGTTACCATAAAATAATTTTCAACGGGCAAAAATCATTGTGGCATTGTATCTGTAAAATGAGACATATGAGACATAACAGAGAAATAAACCCCCATGACTGTGTTCCATGGACTTTTTTGTCTGATTTTGCCCAGGTTGTCATGTCCTTTGAGGCTGTAGAGACCCGAAATGAGGGCAATTGCGGCAGATTGCGTGAAACAGCCTGTCTCATCAGAAAAGAATATACAAGCCTTGCGGGGCCGATGGATGAAATCTGCGGGGCTGCCTGTCCTGAATGCCGGGATATATGCTGCCGGCGTGCAACAGTGTGGTTTGATTTCCAGGATCTTTTGTATCTGTATTTTGGAACCTGTGATTTTCCTGAATCTCAGATCAGACCGAAATATGATTCAGACTCTGGCAAATCATGCTGCTTTTTTTCTGAAAACGGGTGCACCCTTAAAAGGCATGCAAGGCCGTTTGTATGCACATGGTATGTATGCCCTTCACAGAAACATTATATTACATCATGCCACACTGACCTTGAAGAAATAATCTTCTCAGGCCTGGCCACCATTAAAAAGCTTAAAAATGAGCTGGAGTCTGAGTTTTTAAATATTATAATTGCTGGTTTAAGACCAGGCCCCATGCAGGCCTCATAATTCTGCATCCATAGCCCTGGTAATTTTTTTGTGACCGGATAACGATGAATATATTACTTTATTTACATAAATTAATAACATTTTTTACATAATTATGTTTTTAGCAGATATATTGGTTTTGGTTATTACCGGTGATCTGGGCTGATGCGCTGTAATTTGAATTTATGGTATGAAAATTGCTTGCCACTATTATCCATTTATTTGTAAACTATTATTTTTAAAATAAGGGAGAAAAATGAAAAACTTATTATTGATATTATTAATTGCCGGAATGACAAGTGTTGCCAATGCAGCATTTGTAACTATTGATTTTAATGGTCTGTCATCTGGCACTACATTAACCAATCAATACTCAGCTTTTGGCGTTGACTTTGCTTTGCTTGATATTCCTTCACAATATCAGTCTGGGCCCGGTGTTGTTTTCATAAATAATTCCACATATGCCCCTGCCTCTGGAATGGCCATAACACCAGGTGATAACACCAGGGATCCTTTTTATGATATTGAATTGTCTTTTACGTCATATATTGATTATTTTTCAATTCTTGCTCTGGATGCTGATGAACCGGTTTATGTGCGGGGGTATGGTAAAAATAATATTTTAATGCAGGAAAAATATTATAGCCCCGGTTCTGATACACAGGTTTGGAAACTGGAACTTGGCGGTATGGGAGGTTCTCTTTTTTTTGACCGTATTGTCATTGATGTGGTGAAAGGCAATGATGACGGAAGCGGTTATGCAGGCGGACCTGAGTTTTTTGATAACCTTAATTTTAATACTGTTCCGGAACCTGCAACAATGTTATTGTTTGGTGTCGGGCTTATTGGCCTGTCAGGTATATGCAGAAAAAGGAGATAGATCAAAACAAGGTTTATCTGAATTATAATTCAGCAATCTCGGAATTTTTTACCACGCATGCTGATTTGTTCCGGAAAAAATTTCATTGACCTCCTTTTCACAGGGTAAATCCATATGGATTTTGGTTTATATTTGATATGGCGGTTGAATCTGTCAATTTTGCTTTCAGTATGATATTATACCTTGTTCATAAGAATTGTTTTTTTTAAAAGAGAGGACACTGAAATTTTGGAACCATTAAAAGGATCCTGTAAAAAATATCTGAGAGGACTTGCCCATAACCTTAAACCATCTGCATTTGTGGGACAGAAAGGTGTGACACAGGCCCTGACAAAGGAGATTGACGCAGCCCTTGATGCAGGAGAACTGATCAAGGTCAGGTTTGTCGATTTTAAGCTTAAGGCTCAAAAACAGGATCTGATCAATAAAATAGCCCGTGCAACAGATTCATATGTTGCAGGAATGATAGGCCATGTGGCAATTTTATACCGCCCTCACAAGGACATGGAAAAAAGAAAGATAAGGCTGCCTGAATGATGAAAGGTCCTGAATGCAGGTTTTTGTCCCTCAGGGGGAATTCAATGAAACTTGACGGGGGCTCCATGTTCGGCAATGCTCCCAAAGCCCTGTGGGAACGCTGGATGTCTCCTGACGCAAGGAACATGATACCCATAGGCTCGACAGCCCTTCTTGCTGTTACTCAGAATAACTGCGTTTTGTTTGAAACAGGCGCAGGAGCCTATCTTCCCCCTGACATGAAAAAACGCTTTCAGATAAACAATGACCGTCATGTCCTTCTGGACAGCCTTGCACAGAATAATCTGACCCATGAGGACATAACCCATGTAATTTTATCCCATCTTCATTTTGATCATGCAGGCGGGCTTTTAAAAGCATGGGAACAGGGCAGGGATCATTATGAGCTGCTTTTTCCCAATGCCCGTTTCATTACAGGGCAGGCAAATTTTGAGCGTTCAGTTTCTCCCCATGTCAGGGACAGGGCATCTTTTATTCCGGGTCTTGCGCAAATGCTTGAAAAGACAGGCAGGCTTGTGCTGGTTGAAGATAAATCCACCCTGACCCTGGACAACATTGAGATAGAGTTCATTGAAAGCTGCGGCCATACTCCCGGAATGATGCTGTCCTGGATAAAATCACAGACCCATACAATCTGTTTTGCAGGAGATGCAGCTCCCGGCCCTGCATGGGTCAATCTTCCCATTACCATGGGGTATGACAGGTTCCCTGAACTGCTTGTTGACGAAAAAAAACATGTTTTTCATCGCATATGCAGTGAAAATGCCTGGATTTTTTATCCCCATGATATTAACTGTGCAGCCTCAAAAATAATTTTTGATGAATCCTTAAAACGCTTTAAACCCTGCGATCCTGTAAAGGATTTAAGTATCTGATCCGGGTGCTGTAAATCCTGATATATCCAACCTGCTGTTTTTTCTTGTAAATTTTTTTATAGAAATGGCTTGACAAATTCTGAATGTCGAGCGTATATCAAAAATAGAACGGTATTCGAAAACTGAATTTCATATATAGAACCGAGGCATATCAATGGGAGTAAAGGAACGAAAAGCCCTGGAAAAGCAGATGCGGCGAAATCAGATCCTGGATGCTGCACGTCACGTGCTTTTTTCTTCAGGCATTGACAGCATATCCATGAGCAGAATCGCAGAACAGGCTGAGCTTGGCGTGGGCACCATCTATTTTTATTACAAAAACAAGGAAGAAATTTTTGTGGCCCTTCAGGAAGAAGGGCTGTCGCTTCTGTACGATATGATCTGCACAATTGTGGAAGAAGATATCCCCCATGATGAAAAACTTGTCAGGATCGCCATGTGCTATTACAGGTTCAGCCTGGAACAGAAAAATTATTTTGATATCATAAATTATTTTCTGTCTTCACCCAGAATATTTTTTGAGCCAGATCTTAAAACAAGGATTGACATGTCAGGCCGCAAAATCCTTGCAGCAATCCGGGATATTGTGTCAAAAGGCGTGAGCAAGGGGATATTTGCGGAAAAATATCCTGAAAAATTTTCTGTCATGTTCTGGGCTGCGCTTCACGGCCTGATTCATTTCAGAAAACTTGAGAAAACAACCCTTGAAAATGAAAGCATTGAACAGTTTTATGAATACAGTGTTCATAAACTGATTTCCAGTATCAGACAATAAAAGCTCAGGAGAGAAGAATGGAAACAGGTCTTAAGGGAAAAACAGCCATTGTAACAGGTTCAGGCAAAAAAACAGGAATAGGATATGCCATTGCCAGAGCCCTTGCACAGGAAGGCTGCAATATTGTCATTGCTGACTATGGAAGTGAAAAAGGCCTTGAGTCGGATGTAAGAACAGGTTCCATGAATGAGATGACAGTAATTGCCGATGAACTGAACAAATCCTTTTCTGTGGAAACCATGGCCGTCAATGTTGATGTGACAAATACACACACCGTGCTTGCCATGGCGGAAAAAATCCGTGAAAAATTCGGACAGGTGGATATCCTGTGCAACAATGCAGGCGCCACATTCGGGGTTCCCAACGGGGTGCATACCTATGATGAACAGGCATGGATGAAAACCATTGATGTCAATCTCCACGGTGTGTTCAGGGTTTCACGTGCCATTATTCCAATGATGCAGGAAAAAGGCGGGGCAATTGTCAATATTGCCTCACGTGCCGGAAAGGTTCCCGCCCTTTTCAATGGAGCATATTCAGTATCTAAGGCAGGCGTGATCATGCTCACAAAAGTGATGGCAAAGGAACTTGCAGGCATGAAAATAAGGGTAAATGCCATATGCCCGGGTCAGATCATGACAGACCTTGAACAATGGAGATTCGGACTTGAAGCACAGTTTTTCAATACAACCAGGGAACAGAGGCAGCAGGAAATGTGCAAGACCATTCCCATGGGACGGATAGGCAGCCCGGGAGAAGTTGCAGGCCTGGCTGTTTTTCTGGCATCAGATGTTTCAGGATATATCACGGGTCAGGCAGTAAATATCTGCGGAGGTCAGTTAATGGAATTGTAATGCACCTGATTTCAGGGATCATATTTTTATAAAAGGGGGTATCTTATGGGAGAAACCATAACAGGAGCACAGGTCGCGGCACAGGCACTGATTGACAGGAAAGTCAGCACTATTTTTTCTCTTAGCGGAGGGCATATCACTCCCATTTATCAGTATCTTGAAGATTCAGATATTAAGATTTTTGATACGCGGCATGAACAGTCTGCTGTGTTCATGGCAGAAGCATGGGGCAAGCTTACAAGAAAGGCAGGTGTTGCCATGGTGACGGCAGGCCCCGGATTTACCAATGCGCTTACAGGCATTGCAAGCGCTCATTTTTCCAATACTCCCCTTGTTTTGATTGCAGGGTGTGTGGGCCTTGACAACAAGGAAAAACTTGATCTTCAGGACATGCCCCAGGAAGCTGTGATAAGCCCCATGGTCAAGAAAACCCTGGTATGCCAGAAAGCAGAGAGAATAGGCGAATATGTTGACATGGCATTCAGAATTGCAGAAGGCGGCAGGCCGGGTCCTGTCTATCTTGAATTCCCGGTTGATGTATTAAATACCCCTGTATCAGAAGATGCAGTGAAAAAGACATTTACAGCAATTGAATCAGCACCTGTGGATCCGGTCGGGGCTGAAAAACTGCTGAAAATGATTGAAATGGCTGAAAAACCCATAGTCATTGCAGGAACCGGTGCCTGGCAGTCAGATGCAGGCGATGAGCTGAAAACATTTATTGAAAAGGCAGGCATACCGCTTTTTACTTCACTTTCTGCAAGAGGGCTTGTGCCTGATTCCCATCCTCTGTGTTTTGAAGGGGCTGTGGCAGTACGTCCTGGATGTACCTTTGCAGCCTATCTTGAAACCGATCTCATCATTATCCTGGGCTCAAGAATCTGCCTGTATTATCTGTTTGGCGATCTTTTCAATCCTCTTGCAAAAATTGCCCAGGTTGACATTGAGCCTGAAGAAATAGGCAGGAACAGGAGCGTTGACCTGCCAATAGTAAGCGATGTGAAAGCTTTGCTTGAATCTGTGAACGCCGGGATTGACAAAGGAAAGATATCAGACACCCTGAAGGCGAAATTCAGACCCTGGATTGAAAAACTTGTAACTGCCCATGAACAGGGCAGGGAAATGAGCCGCAAGGACTGGTATTCAGATAATGTTCCAATCCATCCCATGCGTCTTGCAAGACAGATAGACGAATTCATGGACAGGGAAACCGATATAATTGTGGCAGACGGAGGAGATACAACAACATGGATGGGCATGACAAGAACCATGAACAGCCCCGGCAGATATCTTGATTACGGGATTTTCGGCTCGCTTGCCGTGGGGCTTCCCTATGCCAATGCAGCAAAATTTTTAAATCCTGACAGCAGGGTGTGTCTTGTTACAGGTGACGGTTCCATTGGGTTCAATTTCATGGAATTTGAGACAGCCATAAGAAAGAAACTGGGCATTGTGGTTGTTATTTCCAATGATCTTGGCTGGGGCATGATCCGGCACAGCCAGGAACTGCGCATTGGCCATGCCATCAAGGACGGAACCTTCATCGGCAGGGTGGATTATCATAAAATGGTTGAAGCCATAGGAGGAAAAGGATTTTATGTGGAGAAACCGGAAGATATAAGGCCTGCCCTTGAACAGGCCTTTGATTCAGGCATGGTCTGCTGCATCAATGTCATGACAGATCCTACTACAATAAGCCCTGCAAGCAGCATGCTGGCCAATGTTGGAGCATATAAGGCATAATCCTTAAACATAGAAAAGGGGGGATGAATATGGACCCTGTCTCAATTGACCAGGTAAGGCTCAATTTTAATCCCGCAGGCATTGCAGTCATAAATGCTGCAATAGGTCTCATGATGCTGGGAGTTGCCCTGGAACTCAAGCTGGATGATTTCAAAAGGATAATCACAGCACCCAAGGCACCTCTGATAGGGCTTGGAGCCCAGTTCATACTTCTGCCTGTATTTACCTTTCTGCTTGTGCTCGTCATAAACCCCAGGCCATCAATTGCTCTTGGAATGATCCTTGTTGCAGCATGCCCCGGAGGCAATCTTTCCAATATCATCACCTATCTTGCCAATGGAAACTGTGCTGTATCCATTACCATGACCGCTGTTTCAACCCTTGCGGCAATTATCATGACTCCTCTGAACATTTCTCTTTGGGGCAGCCTGAATCCTGCCACGGCAGGTATATTAAAACAGGTCAGCCTGAATCCTGTCGATGTTCTTGCAACGGTTTTTCTAATCCTTGGCATTCCCCTTGTCATTGGAATGGCAGCAGGACGTTACATGCCGGGAATTGCCGCAAAAATGAGAAAGCCTTTCAAGATATTTTCCCTTGTATTTTTCATCATAATTGTGTGCGGAGCCCTGGCAGCAAATTTCAGGTATTTTATTGAATATGTGGGTATTGTCATGATTGCTGTGTTTATTCACAATGCACTTGCCCTGAATATCGGATACTGGTCAGGAAGGCTTGCAGGGCTTGATGAGGGCGACTGCCGGGCTGTCTGCATTGAAGTGGGTATACAGAATTCAGCCCTGGGCCTTGTACTTGTGTTCAGCTTTTTCAAAGGTCTTGGTGGTATGGCAATTGTAGTGGCATGGTGGGGAATCTGGCATATCATTGCCGGCCTTGCAACTGCAATGATTTTTAATTTAAAGAAAAAACCGGCATTACCATGAATAAATTCTTTAAAGGCAAGGTTGCGGTTGTAACAGGAGCGGCTTCAGGAATCGGGCTTGCATTCTGCAGGTGTCTTGCAGAAAAAGGAGCTTTTACAGCCATGCTGGATATGGATGAAAAAGCCCTTGAATCCTGTGAAAAAGAATTTTCAGCCCAGGGATTCGATCATCTTTGCATTCATTGTGACATAACAGATCAGGCCAGTTGTACACAGGCAGTTGACAGGGTTCTTGCCAGGTTCAGCAGGATTGATATTCTGTTCAACAATGCAGGAATCACCCAGAGGGGGGCTTTTGAAAAGACCAGGGTGTCTGTATTTAAGAAAGTCATGGATGTCAATTTTTACGGGGCATTGTACTGCACAAAGGCAGCTCTTCCTGCATTGATGGAATCAAAGGGCAGTATTATTGTGAACGAATCCATCGCAGGTGTGGCTCCCCTTCTTGGACGGACAGGGTACAGTGCAAGCAAACACGCCCTGCACGGGCTTTTTACTTCTTTAAGATGCGAACTGCGCCATAAAAATGTCCATGTGATGACAGTGTGTCCCGGGTTCATCAGAACAGGGCTTCAGACAAGGGCTCTTGGCCCGGACGGAAATATTGCTGTTCATGAACGTACGATTGCAGGCAGGGAAGATACTCCTGAGCATGCCGCGGAAATGATTACAAAAGGGCTTGCCAGGAAAAAATCAATGCTTGTTCTGACTTTTGTGGGAAAGACAGGATATATTTTATCACGGATTTCACCGGGCCTGTATGAATATCTTATGACCCGGCGTTTTAAAAAGGAGATATAAAGATGGCAAAACAGAAAATGACGCCCAGTGAGGCTCTTGTGGAAACCCTTGTGGCAGAGGGTGTAAAAAATGTATTTGGAATCGTGGGCTCAGCCTATATGGATGCTCTGGATCTTTTTCCTGCGGCAGGCATAAGATTTATCCCTGTTGCCCATGAACAGGCAGCCTGCCATGCAGCAGACGGTCTTGCAAGGGTGAGCGGAAAACCCCAGGTATGCATAGCCCAGAACGGGCCTGGAGCTGCAAATTTTGTTTCAGCTCTGACAGCGGCTTTCTGGGCACATTCCCCTGTTGTGGCAATTGCTCCTGAAACAGGATCAATGGGAATTGGAACAGGAGGATTTCAGGAACTTGATCAGATGCCCATGTTTGAAAAACAGACTGTCTACCAGGTAAGGGTGAACAGGCCGGAAAGAATGGCCGAGTTTGCCCGCCGCTGCTTTTACATGACAAAAACAGAAAACGGGCCTGCCCATCTCAATATTCCAAGGGATTATTTTTACGGGATATGTGAAGATGAGATCTATCCCACCATGACCATTTCAAGGGGGCCTGGATCTGAAACTGCACTGAAACAGGCGGTAAAGCTGCTGACGGAAGCCAGATATCCCGTGATTCTGGCAGGCGGAGGTGTAAGCCAGGGCAATGCCCTTGAGGAAGTCAAGGCCCTTGCACAGTTTCTGACAGCGCCTGTGGTGAATTCCTACCTTCACAATGACACCTTTCCTTCCGATCACAGGCTTGCATGCGGGCCCATAGGCTACTGCGGGTCCAAGGCTGCCATGAGAATCATTGCCAGGGCAGATGTGGTTCTTGCCCTTGGTTCAAGGCTTGGGCCTTTTGGAACACTTCCCCAGTATGATATTGATTACTGGCCTGAAAATGCAAAGATCATTCAGGTTGATGCCAATGCAAAGGTTCTGGGCCTGTCAAAAAAAGTGGATGTGGCAAGTGTGGCAGATGTGAAAGAATATACCCTGCATCTTCTCAAGCTTCTTAAAAATGCAGACCCTGATAAGGCCCCTGATGAGAACAGGCTTGAGGATGTGGCAAGGGAAAAGGAAAAATGGGAAAAGGAACTTGAGTCTTGGTCCTGTTCTGAAAACCGCCTCATGCATCCAAGACGGTTTTTAAAGGAGCTGACAAAGGCAATGCCCGCAGGGTCCATTGTTGCAACCGATATAGGAAATAATTCTTCCATGTGTAATGCCTATCTTAAGTTTTCAGACATAAGACAGCATATTTCAGCGCTTTCATGGGGTAACTGCGGGTTTGCCTTTGGAGCTGCAATGGGAGCCAAGATAGGCTGCCCTGACAGGCCTGTGTTCGCATTCCAGGGAGACGGAGCCTATGGTATAAGCGGTATTGCAGAAGTCATGACAGCAGTAAGGGAGAATATTCCAATCATTGCCATTGTTGCCAATAATTTTGAATGGGGAGCTGAAAAGAAAAATCAGATAGATTATTATGACAACCGTTTTGTGGGCTCAAACCTGAAGGAAAATCCGGATTATGCCAGACTTGCCATTGATATGGGGGCAAAGGGTTACAAGGTGGATGATTACAGGCATGTGGCAGATGTGGTGCACGATGCTGTTGAATCGGGAAAGCCATGTGTGATCAATGCTGTTATCCAGGGGGGTGAAGAAGTGCTTGCAGAACCCTTCAGAAGAGATGCTCTTAACATGCCTGTGCGCTATCTTGAAAAATACAGACATCTGAATGCATGACACAGAACCTGAACCGGATGCGGGCCGCAGGGATCAGGCAGTGGGTGCCTGATCCCCGGCCTCGCATATCAGTGGCCTGACAGAAACTGCACAGCTTTTTTTTCCGACCAGTAAAGGCTTTGGCTGTTAAATGCAATAAAACCCACATGTCCGCCTGATCTGGGCATGCACAGGGTGATATTGGAATTGGCATCAGCCTGTTTTACCGGGAAACAGGCCTGCGGCAGAAAGGGGTCATTAAGCGCATTGATGATGAGCACCGGAATGCCGATATTTTCAAGATATGGTTTGCTTGAGCATTTTTCCCAGTAGTCTTCGGCATTTTTGAACCCGTGAATCGGGGCTGTGTACCTGTCATCAAAATCCTTGAAGGTCTTGATCCTGTCATAGTCCTTGTCATCTATCAGGCCGGGAAAAAGACGTTTTTTTATCCTGATTTTTTCATGCAGCATTTTAAGAAAGCGCTTCATGTAAATTCTGTTGCAGGGCTTTGCAAGGGCATGGCAGCTTGCTGTCAGATCACAGGGTACAGATATTGCCACAGCTTTTGTAACTGCGGGATCGTGTTTTTCCCTGCCAAGATAAAGCAGGGTCAGGTTGCCGCCAAGGCTGAATCCTATAAGTGCAATCTCAGCGCAGGGATGTTTTGTCCTTGCATGGGCAATGACAAGGGCCAGGTCATCTGTAACTCCGTTGTGGTAAAATTTCAGCAGCCTGTTGGGTTCCTGGCTGCATGACCTGTAATTCCACGCCAGGGCATCCCAGCCTGCGTCATTGACAGCTTTGGCCATTCCTTTTACATAGGCTCTGTCTGTGCTGCCTTCAAGCCCGTGGGATATGATGGCAAGCCTTTTGTTTGACCTTACAGACCAGTCAAGGTCCAGAAAATCATTGTCAGGAGTCTGAATTCTTTCCCTTTTATACTCAACATTTTCAACCTTTCTGAAAACAGTGGGAAATATGGTCTGAACATGGCCGTTCCCCATGAGAAAGGGAGGGGTATATATATTGTCTGTCATTAAATATTCTCCTTATCGGGGTGTTTAATTGCTGACAGATTTGATATATTATTTTTTTTGTAATGTAAAATTTAAATTTATATAAGGACATGATACTTAAATGAAGGTTGGAATCATTGGCCTGCCCCAGACAGGCAAAAAAACTCTTTTTCAGATTTTAACGGGCAATGATGTGCAGGAACAGGCAAAAGTTTCAAAACCTGTGCCTGGTGCTGCTGATATAATGGATTCCAGGTTTGACCGTCTTGTTGACCTGTATGAACCCAAAAAAAATGTAAGAGCCAGAATTGAGCTTGTGCTTCTGCCGAAAATGGAGGCAGAAACCATTTCAAAGGGTGATATTTTCAGGGATATTGCTGACATGGACGCTGTATGCCATGTTGTCAGGGCGTTTGAAGATGATTCTGTCTATCATGCCCAGGGTTCGGTTGATGCTTTAAGGGATTTTGAAATGGTCAATTCAGAGCTTGTCATGCATGACCAGATTTTTGTTGAAAAAAGAATTGAACGCCTTGAGGCCATGGTAAAGAAAATAAAGGATGAGGATCAGAAAAAGGAACTTGCCCTGATGTACCGGCTCAGGGAATTTCTTGAACAGGAAAAACCTCTGCGCCTTGCAGAGCTGACACAGGATGAGGAAAAAATGATCAGAAGCTATCCCTTTATCACACGCAAAAAGCTTGTTGCTGTTGTTAATGTGGGTGAAGACGATATTGACAATGAAGATCTCATGTCTGCATTTGCACCCATGTGTGAAAAAGATGATATAAAGGTCATGCCTGTGTCTGCAAAACTTGAATCTGAAATTGCCATGCTTGATACAAGGGAAGAAAAACAGGAATTTCTGGAAGACCTTGGAATCCAGCATACAGCTCTTGAAACGCTGACAGGCCTGTGCCTTGAATCCCTTGACCTTATTTCATTTTTCACCGTTGGAAAGGATGAGGTAAGGCAGTGGCTTTTAAGAAAAGGCTCAAATGCTCCAAAGGCTGCCGGAGTCATACATTCAGACCTTGAGCGGGGATTTATCAGGGCCGAGGTTTTCAAATATAACGACCTTGTGGAGGCAGGCAGCGAACCTGAACTTAAAAAAGCCGGCAAGATCCATGTTGAAGGAAAGGATTATATTGTGGAAGACGGCGATATCCTGAACATAAGGTTTGCTGTGTGATCATTGGTGTTACCATGAATTAAACGGCCTGATCACGGGGTTGTCACCTGATTTTTTCTTCATTAGGGCGGCAGCTTTTTCAGCTTCACTTCTTGTCGAAAATTTACCTGATCTTACAAGATACCAGGTTCTGTTTCTGCTGTCCTTTAATACCAGTATTTCTGCCTCAAGGCCATGGCCTGCAAGCCTGGCCTTCATTTTTGATGCATTCTGCCTGTGCAGAAAAGCACCTGCCTGAAGGCTGTAAATTTTTTTGCCAACAGGGGCATGGGCGGAGTCAGAGACAGTTGGAGCACTTTGATGCCGTGCCGTGGTTTTCTGTCTTATTTCGTTCAGTTTGTCCAGGGCATATCTGTCATCTGGATTCTGGCCTGCTGCTTTTTCATAAAGGCCTGCTGCCTGTTCTTTCTTGCCGGCAAGGGCCAGAAGATCAGCCTTGTAACATATTGCCCAGTAAAAATCAGGCTTGAGTTCAAGGGTTTTATCAAGGTCTTCAAGTGCCTGGTCTGTCCTGTCAAGCTCGGCAAGGCACAGTGCCCGGTTGAAATATGCCACATAATTGTCAGGGTTCATCTTGATGGCGATATCATAGTTTTCAACTGCTTTTTCATAATTTTTTTTATAATACCATGCCACACCAAGGTTGCTGTAAAGACCTTTAAGCTCAGGAAAAATTTCCCCTGCCTTTTGAAAATCCTTTATTGCCAGGTCAAATTTTTTCTGTTTCATATAGGATACACCGCGGTTCTTATATGCATCTGCATTTTCAGGGTCAAGTTTTATAAGCTTTGAAAATTCATCAATGGCCTTTTGATACTGACCCTGCTTGAACAGGCGAACCCCGTTGTCAAAGAATTCCTTTCCTGTTTTTGCCGTTGCAGGCAGATGGCAGATCAAAAACACAATCACAAGCGGCAGAATAAGTTTTTTCAAGCAGAAACTCCTTTTTTTATATTTGTTTTCAGAAGGTTTTATATTATATAAATGAGTATGTTCAGTTCAATAAAAAAATATTTTAAAAAGGCAAAAGAAGAAATTTCCAGGGAATATTCCATTGATTCTTCTGGCAGATCTGTTACTTCCAATGCACCGGCTCATGGTGCCAGGGCAGGAGAACGTCCCCCGGGGCCATGGACAGGAGTGGATCTGGACGGAACCCTGGCTTTTTATGACCGCTTTTCTCCTGGAGATAAAATAGGAGAGCCTGTGCCTGCCATGATGGCGCTTGTGAAAAAAATGATTGCAGGAGGAATACGTGTCAAAATCTTTACTGCAAGGGCGCAGGATCCTGACCAGCTGCCGATAATTCGCAGATGGCTTAGGGAAAACGGCCTGCCTGAGCTTGAAATAACCAATGTCAAGGATTACTATACACAGAGGATCTATGATGACAGATGCATTCAGGTGGAAAGAAATACAGGCCGTCTGATTGCTGATAAACAACCTTAACCGGAGACCTGCGCAAATGAAGTATATCTATTATATAGTGGCCATTGTCATTGCTTTTTCAGCCTTTGCTGCCTATGGCCTGTTTGATACGAAAGTTGAGATATCCCATCCATTATTTTCCGTTAATGACAGGGTGGTGTCAGAAAAGGAATTCAGTAAAATGCTTGAGCACAAACCTGCCTGGATGACAAGACAGCAGTTCATGGATTCGGTTATTGACAGGCAGATCCTGATTCAGGAGGCAATAAAGACCGGAATTAACAAAGAGGAAAATTTCAGGCAGGCGGTTGAGAATTTTTATGAGCAGTCATTGATTAAAATACTTCTGGACAGAAAACTTAAATCGCTTGTTGTGGATGTGTCTGATGCTGAAATTGCAAAATATGAAAATTATCTTGGATACAGGATATTTCTTACAAAAATCATATACCCTGATCTTGATTCGGCAGAACATGGAAAAAACGGCACAAGTGAAAAAATTGACAATAAATTTATCAACCTTTCAGATGATCTTAAGTTCATTGTTCTTAATCTCGAACCCGGACACAGTTCAAGACCAAGGCAGGGAAAGGGAGGAGTGATCGTCTATCGGCTCGACAAAATCGAAAAAATAAAAAATCCTGGAGGGGCATTTGACATGAAAAAGGTCTCTGTTTTTCTTCAGGACAGAAAAAAGGAACAGCTTCTGGAAGAATGGACTGACAGGCTTCGGTCATCAGCACATATTTGGAGGAAAAAATGAATTACACCCAGCCGCGGTACAAACGACGTAATTATTTTATCAACAGGGAATTTCAGGGCCGGTATATTTTCAGCTATTTTATTCTGGCTTTTCTGGGAAGCCTTGTTTTTATCGGTATTTTCAGTTTTTTTTCTTCCAATACAATATCCATTGTATATGATAACTATCATCTGCAGCTTGGGCTTACTCCCGGCATATTATTCAAGAAAATACTGAGCACTCAGTGGCTGTTTCTTGTGCTTGGCGGAGGCGTTGTTATCGTTGTAACCCTTTTTTTAACCCACAGAGTGGCAGGCCCTTTTTACAGGTTTGAAAAAACTCTGGATGACATGATAGAAGGCGATATTTCAGGCAGGGTGGTATTGCGCAGCAAAGATGAAGGCAAGGACCTTGCCCAGAAAATAAATGCATTCAATTTTATTCTCGGAGATAAGCTTGCCCTGATAGAAAATTTTAATTCAAATATTGCCGTGTTGTCGCTTCAGCTTAAAAAAGCGCTTGAGGACTCGGACATGGATACATCTGATCTTGTTCCCGTTTTAAATGAGATACTGGACTGTCAGAAAAATATTCAGACCATGATCAATGATTATACATTTTCCAGGGAAAAGCTGTAAAACAGCCTGAGCTGTGATGAAGTGGCACTTCTCCATATTGCTGGCACTGGCAATGCTGTCTGTGAGCTGCCTTGTTCCGTGCCGTGCAGCTGCTGCTGTGATTGAATCAAGATATGCCACAATATCATATTCTGACATGAAGGAGCTGCGCAAGTTCAATGATGAGCTTTATATGGGCAAGCTGCGCTCGCAGATAAAACAGCGCGGCAGCGACTCTGTGGAAGATGAAGTGGCAGCTAAGATTGATTTCATTGTGGAAAAGGTGATGGCTGTTCTTGACATGTTCCCTGCAAACCTTAAATTTTCCATTACAATCCATGCTGATGAATCACAGGTTCAGCAGGATTTTAAAAGAATTTATCATATTGATGTTGATTATATTGCCTTTTATTCCCCTTCTGAAAACAGGGTTTTTTATTCTGCTGATAATGCCAATTTAAGAGTTGTCACCCATGAGATCGGCCATGTGGTTGCTGAAAATTATTTCACTGTTTCCCCTCCCCAGAGAATCCATGAGCTTATGGCACAGTTTGCAGAACAGCATATTACAGACTGATTTTTATTTCAGGCAGCATGGTTGCACTGATGCGACCATGCTGCCTGATTTTGTGATTGATATTATGGCTCAAAGCATTGCAAGTATGTGTTAAAACAGTATAATCATGTTTTAACTCTGCTTGGCACATAATTTGCTGTTGCCTCTGATGTACCAGAGATGTGAGATTAATTTGAAAAAGGTAGTTTGTCATGAATAATAATCTGGATGATTTTTTGGATAAGCTTCAGGATGAAATATTTGAAGAAGCAAAACAGGCACTGGGAGAAAGAGGATTTGACCGGTGGCGCAATCCGAAATTCAACGGCAGGATGGATGATGCAGATGCATGGTCAAGGGTAAAGGGAGACTGCGGCGACACCATGGAAATTTATCTTAAATTTGAAAATAACCGGGTGTGCAAAGCTTCCTATTTTACTGACGGGTGTGCTTCAAGCATGGTAAGCGGATCCTTTGCAGCAGAACTTACCCTGGGCAGGGATCCTGATGAATTAACAGACATAGATGCACAGGCAGTGCTGGAGGCAATAGGACGGCTGCCTGAAGAAGATATGCATTGTGCAACCCTTGCAGCAGGTGCTGTACAGGAAGCCCTGAACAATTATATGAAGGGCGCAGGAAAAACAAAATAGACTTTTTATTATGAGGTGGTTGAAAAATGGAGCTGACACAGATACTTTCACTGGAAAAATGGGTTGAACTTGAAAATGAACTGTTTGAAAGATTCCAACTTCAGGGTTCAGTATTCAATAAGGACGGGGTCAGGATTACCAGCAGCAAAAACTGGACAAATTCCATCTGTCCTGTGATAAAATCCATAGATGAGGGCCAGAGCTTTATCTGCGCTTCCGCGCACATGAACATGTCCACTCAGGCCATGAAAACAAGAAAACCTGTAATTGGTGAATGTGACGCAGGCATGGTTAAAATTGTCGTGCCTGTGTTTGTCAATGATGAATATTTAGGCGTTGTGGGCGGGTGCGGCCTTCTGGAAGAAGGAAGCGAGCTTGACGAGTTTGCAATCCACAAGATAACCTGCCTTGATCCTGAAAAGATAAAGCAGTTATGCGCTGACATTCCAACAATTTCCATGGAAGGAATAAAACAGGCATGTGCTTTTCTTGAAGAACAGCTGGCAGCAGAAGGAGTTGCCTGAGCTTTTTTGAGTTCATATGCAGATTTGTTTAAAACTGGGCCGTCATTGCATTGAAACAGCCAGTAAAAGAGAATACGAGCACCTGATTTCACAGTATTTCAGGGCCAGTGACAATAAAAGACCTGCCATGGAACCTGTGATCAATGCTTTGAGTTTTTTTCTTGAAAATGCTGATTTTTCCGACCTTAGAGCCCGCATGGAGAGGAAAGGAACAGACAGCAGTGCAATGGCGGTTCTTAAGGTGCCTGATCTCAGGTTTGATCAGATGCATATAAGGTTCAGCGGGCAGGATTTTCACCCTGTGTGGAAGAATATTGTCAGGGATTGATTTTTTTTATCATTTTAAGTGCACGCCTGTTTTCAGGGTCAAGCAGCAGTGCCTGATCGTATTTGTCGCGCGCCTTGTACAATATGCCCTGGTGGAAATAAAAATCTCCAATAGCAACCTTGATTTTTGCATCCATGGGAAGAACAGTTTCTGCCCGCTGAAGGGCCAGCATGGCATTTTGAAGGTCATTGTGTTTTTTGAAAAAATTGTAGATTTTAAAGAACCAGTGCCTCTGCCTGCGTTTTATGGCGGGTTTGTCCTCAAACGACCTGAGCCTGGCCTTGCCCACGTTGTCAAGGGTTTTCCTGTACAGGTCAACTGCTGCCTGTATTTTTCCTGTTTCATAAAGGAAATCTGCAAGAGCAATTGAAGGGCCGGGAGAATCAGGAACTGCACTTATGATCTGATCTGTATCAAGCCCTGCAACAATCATTGCAGTAAGTGCCCGCTCCATGAATTTTTCATCAAGAGACAATGCTTTTTGCATATAGGCAAGAGCCTGTGATATCCTGTTCTGTGAAAAAAGCCATACTGCATACTTGAAATTGTATTCAGGGCTGGTGGGATCGTAAATTACACTTTGCCTGAATGCTGCCTGTGCCTGTTCTGTTCTGTTTCTGCGTGCAAGAAATATTGCAAACCTGTTCAGATACCTGGGATTTACAGGGTCAAGGTTAAGGCAGGCACAGAAATGCGAATCTGATTTTTTGTAATTTTTCAGAAACCAGGCAGTATTGGCAATGGTAAAATGGTATTCTGCTTTGAGCGGATCAAATTTTGATGCAAGGCCAGCGATTTTTTCAATTTTTCTGACAATTGTTTCAGGCGTATCTGCACCTATCTGATAATTTTTTATGTTGGTGTGGTAAAAAATACCTATCAGGTTTGATATATTGAATACACATACGCACACAGTCAGAATCGTGATTGCTGCCCCTGACAATAATCTTGTTTTTCCCGAGGACACAATGGGAAGCCGGCTGGGAAGGCTCTGCTTTTTCAAGCCTGTGTTGGCTGCGCATACAGCAATTCCTGCGCACAGGAAAAACCACAGGCCGTTTGCTCCTATGTGCATGTTGAAATCGGTAAAGCTGTGAAAAAGGATGCATACCATCGCTGTTATGCTGCCGGTATAAATATAGATGGAAAAGGCATCTCTTCGTTTCTTGAATATTTTGTATGTCCTGTAGAAAACACAGCCCAGAAACCATGCTGCAAGCACGAATGCGATTATGCCGCCTTCTGCGAGCATTTCAAGGTAATCATTATGTGCATGAACCAGAATCCGGTTGCTGTTGATTGAACGGAACAGAGGGTAGATATGTGCAAAACTGCCCATCCCGGCTCCGGTCAGTTTGAAATGATTTATGATCTGCTTTGTATCCTGCCAGAAAGTAAGCCTGGATTCGTATATGATGCCCTGGGCGTTTTTGAGTTTTGCAAAACGCTCAAATATCTGATCCCAGCCAAACCATCCAATGGAAAGGGCGCTTAAAACAATAATCGCCATTATGACCATTGTATTGCCCCGGCTGATTTTTCTCTGCATCAGAAAAAACGTGAATATGACAAGAGAAAAGCATGTGCTTATCATGGCTCCCCTTGAAAGACTGACAAAAATTGAAACAATGACAAGAAGGGCGGCTGTGCCGATTAATATATGGATATTGGCCTTTTCCTGGTTGAATATTTCAGCAATTCCCTTGAGTATGGATGTGCTGCCTATCCTGGGACGGTAAAATAAGAAGAGGCCCAGCACAATGGGAAAGATCATTTCCATCAGCCCTGCATAGTGATTGTGGTTTACATAGGGGCCAACCACAATTGAGTTGCGCGGAGTGTATCTGAACCACAGGGCCATGTCATCTGTAAGGTAAAACTGCAATATGGATGAAAATGCAAGAAGACCGCCGAACACTGCAATGACAAGGACACTTGTTTTTAACATCTGTTTTCTGCTCAGAAGCTGAACCGTCAGGATATAGTACATTACATATGATGCATAACGGAAAAATTCAGATAATGTAGCCTTGAGGTTGACTGTAAGGGGCATCCAGGAAGAAGCAGGGCCTGTAATCGCCTGATTGGTGTGATAAATCTTAAAGGCTTCAGGTGAAAGAAACCTGACAACAGCGCCTGGAAGCGGAATCATCTGAAAAAGAATATAAAAAAGAAATATGACAAGAGCAGTTATGCCGGGTATACAGTATAATCTGTCATCATGTTTTACAATATGAATGAAAAACAGGGCAGACCCTGCAAATGCGCCTGCCTCCATGATGGCATACGACCAGGGCTCTGTGGTGCCAAAGGCAAGAGGACAGAAAACAAGAAGAAAAAAAAACAGAAATTTTGAAAGTTTAAGACACATGGCGCAACATGGCTCAGGATTCTGAGGAATAATAGTAATCGCCGTAATTGTAATAGTAACCGGTTTTCTTTGCATTGAACCGGTTAAGCACAAGGCCTGTGACAGGGGCCTTGATTTCACGCAGCTGCTTTATGCCTTTTCCCAGCATTTCATATGTTGTTTTTCCGGCCCATGTCACTATAATCAGTCCGTCAACATGTCTGCTTAATACAACCGGGTCTGTGACACTTGCAAGGGGCGGTGTGTCAATGATGACCATGTCATAGATTCCTGACATGTGTGACAAAAGGTCGGCAAGCCTTTTTGAGCTTAACAGCTCGGACGGATTGGGCGGAATAGGGCCAGATGTTATTATATCGAGATTTTCAACCACTTCATTACAGAGGGATTTATCCTCATTGCTCAAGCCTGCCAGCAGCGAACTTAATCCTGTTTTGTTGTCAAGATTGAAATTCTTATGCTGTACAGGCCGTCTCATGTCCGCATCAATGAGAAGAACCTTTTTGCCGGCCTGGGCAATGGTCAGGGCAAGGCATGCACATATGGATGATTTGCCTTCACCCGGAGCGATACTGCTTACAAGAATGGTTTTTGGAGGTTTGTCAGCAGATGAAAGAAGAACAGAGGTTCTTAACCCCTTGAAATTTTCTGCTATCAATGAAGAAGGATCTGTCTGCACATTCTGGACAATGGTCTGTTTTTTGTCCTTGAGCAGGTCAATTGTGCTGATAACAGGGATATCAAATTTTTCTTCAACATCCTCCGGGGTCTTGACTGTGTTGTCAAGATATTCAAAAAAGAAGGCAAGCCCTATACCTCCGAACAGGCCAAGTATGATTCCAAGAAGAATATTTCTTTTCTTTTTTGGTTTTGCAGGATATTTTGGCATCCTGGCTTTTTCAATGATCCACACATTAACAGCCTGGTTTTTTTCCGTGATTCCCCTTTCCTTCATTTTTTTTATGAGGGCATCGTAAAGATAGCGGTTGGTATCCACCCTTCTTTTAAGCATTCCAAGCTGAATGGATTTTTCTCCAAGCCTTGCAGCCTCGAATTTGGTCTGGTTCAGCAGGTTTTTAAGATCATTTTCATTGGCCTTTGCCAGCAGGTATTCATTTTTTATTGTCTGTACGGTTTTTCTCAGGGCTTTTTTCTTTTTTGCCTTAAGGCTTGCAAGCTCATTTTTTGCACTAATCATTTTAGGGTGCTTGGGCCCGTATTTTTTTGAAAGCTCTGATATTTTCTGGTCAGCAGCGATGATTTTCTGGTTGAGAGATTCAAGTGAGGCGTTTTCCGCAATAACCGGTATGGTTTCAAGCTGGCTTTCAGGAAGGTTTTTTACCTGGCTGTAAACAGCATATAATTCCTTGCGTTTTGTTTCCGCGGCTGTCAGGTTTCGGGAAAGTTCGGACAGCCTTTCAGGAAGAACCGTGATTTTATCTTCAATTGTAACAATGTCATATTTTTTTTTATATTCGTAAAGCGCTTTTTCAGATTCCTCAAGCCTGGCTCTCTGAATTTCAGCTTTTTTGCGCATCCAGCTTATGCTGTAGCCTGATACCTGCATCTGCATGTCCACAAGTTCATCAATATATGCATGGGCCACTGCATTTGCCACCTTGACAGCAAGGGCTGGATTTTTGGACAGAAAACCTATCTGAAGTATTCTTGAATTTTCAACCGGAGACACTGAAATATTTTTTTTGATGATTTTTTCGAGCTTTTGTGCCTTTGTCAGGGGAATGGAGAATTCTTCCGGTATTGTTTTTTCAATTGTGTCTGAGGAGTCTGAGAACAGTTTTTCAATACCAACCATTTCCTTGAATGATATATATTGAGCCTTCAGCCATTCGTACAACATGGAAAGGTAGGAGGTGTTTTTCTCATCTGCCGGGAAAAAACTGTCATAGATTTTTTCAGGCCCCATATCCTTTACTGCCTTTTCCACTACAGCGGAACTCATGATCAGCTGGTTCTGGGTTTCAATAAAGGCGGGATCATAGGGGGTATAGGTATAGTTGCTGGTCAGGGAGCCTGCTGTGTTCCTTTCTATCATTACCTTGCAGTCTGCCTGGTACATGGGTGTTGCAGTAAAGGTTGCAATGATAACCGTGATAAGGGTAATGACAAAAAATGTAAATACAGTGCCCTTGCGCTTGTTTATTATTCTAAGATAATCTCTTAAGTGTATCTCTTTTTCATCCATAATCAGAAAAAACTCTCAGGAACAACTATAACATCATTGGGCAGCACAGGGACGTCCATGTCAACATTTTCAAAGACCTGTTTTTTGCCGTTTATTTCCCTTATTATTTTTACCTTGTCCTTTGCTGCAATCTTGGAAAATCCTCCTGCCATTGTTATGGCTTTGATAACTGTAAGATCGGATTCATATTTATAGGAATCAGGCTTTTTTACCTCGCCTGACACATAATAGGTTTTGGCCTTTGAAATGTATATACTGTCTCCGTCCTGTATGGGAATGTTCAGGGAGGTGTCTCCTTTTTTGATAAGTTTTTCAAGATCCAGCACAATCTGGCCTTTGTCAGAGCCGGGCCCGCTTGTCCTTTTTATGATGGCTGTACTGCCTGCATCCGGGGTCAGCCCGCCTGCCTTTGAAATAAATTCCAGAAATGTGACAGTACCCCTGAGTTCATACTGACCAGGGTTTCTTATCTGTCCCAGGATAACAGCCTGCTTGCTTCTGTGTTCTGATATGAATACATCCACCTGGGGATTAACAAGGTATCCGTCTGCAAACAGTTTTTCAATTTTTGAGGATATCTGGGATACTGTAAGGCCTTTTACAGATATCTCTCCAAGAAGGGGGACACGTATTGTTCCGCTGGCACTGACCCGTACTGTGGTTGACAGATCCTTGTTCTCATATACATTTATGTCCAGAACATCTCCTTCGCCCACTGTGTATTCCTGGGCAAAACAGATGGCTGGTATGAGCACCAGCATGCATATTGTCAAAATTTTTTTCATGGAATTCATGTTTATGATTTTACATGGACAAAGTTGCCCTGAGAAAAATCTGGTTTGCTTCATAATCGTAAAAAATCATGTTGGAGTCGTTTTTAGTGAAAAAATATCCAAAGTCAAAGATCAGCCATTTTCTGGGTTTGAACCTGAGAGCCGGGCCTATTCTGTATAAATCGTCGTCTCTGTCAATACCATTATATCTGTTCTGTTCATAGGTAAAGCTGAAGGTTCCTGACCATTTCGGGGTAAAACGCTGGAGCAGGTTTATGTCAATACCTGTGGAAAGGAAACTGGAGGCTGTGGCAAGGTCAGATTCGTGAAATTTCCTGTATCCGTTTATAAGCAGGCCCCGCTTGGCAGTCAGGTTGTGCTGGGTCTGAAGCTCGATTGAAAAATCATCCTGGTCACTGACTGCCGGGGAGTCAAAATCCTTGTCCATGTATCCCAGTTTCAGCCTGCCCTTTGTTTTTGCAGTTATATCCCAGTTGACACCTCCGTAATAATGATTTTCAACACTGTCATTGGCTGAGCCTGAATCAAAATTTATTATAGCATGGTCATATTCAGCAAAAATTGATGTCTTGGGCCAGAATTTGTAAAATGCTGATATGCCGAAGGTATTGTCGTTCCTGTCTCTGTAGTCTACAATTGCATCCTTGTAGTCAAGGTCATAGTTTGAGTATTCAAACTTGAGCTTAAGCTTGCCAGAGCGTGTTTCATAGGTTGACATGAAATCCAGCAGATTGTCCTGAAACCTGTAAAGAGTGTCAGTTACTCCATTGCCTGCAATTTCTTCTTTGTCATGAAAAATATCAATAAGGTCAAGGGACAGTCCTGAATTGAAATTATACTGAACAAGGCCTTCTGCCTTGTGGTTCACATGATCCTGGGATGAATGGCCAGAATATAATATAATTTCAGGAGAATACAGAAGATAGGTCTGATAGCGTCTTGTGGCTTCGGGCTTTATTCGGCTCAGTTTCAGACCTCCCGGAGATGTGGTTGTTGTGTCAATTGAAAGCAGTTTTTCCCTGTTTGCCGGAAAAGCAAGCCATATTCCGGGAGCGATGGTTGTGATGAAATCGCTTTTTTTACTGCTGTGTGTGGCAAAAAGGTTATCTGTATAAACTTCCTCAACCATGAGGAAAGGATGGTATCGCCCGCCTTTCTGGCCGAATATATCGGCCTTGATACCAGTTGGCGCAGCAGCCACTGATCTGGGTTTTGACTGACCTATGGGCGGAGCTTCAGCCGCATGGACGGAAAATGCCGCGCATATTATAAAAATACAGATGATGTTGATGAAACATTTAAGATATCTCATTTTCAGCTCCTGTTACAGCTGTGCTGTTTAGATGATATTAAAACGTCTGCGAAAATAATTGGAGAAGTTTAATATCGTTTTCCGGCACTTGTCAATAAAAAAAGCCCTGAATCATGGTTGAGCAGGGCTTTTTGTTTTTTTGTCATGAGAGATTTAGGGTGATGCAACCGAAAAAGGCACAGGCGGAACCGGAGGCTTTATTGGCGGCGGAATCTGAACTACAGGAGTATAGCCGAGTCCTATTTCTCTCAGGCACTGGGCCTGGGCGATTTCATCCCTTGGGAAAATCGGCTTTCCAAGGGGAGATGCCGCATCTGTAGCTGCCTTTGCAATGATCTGTTTGTTTACCCCGCTTTCGGTGGCGCACATGCACAACTGGTTGAGATCAACTTCACCACCATAGCTGAAAATGTTTTTTATGACAGAATATGGGTTGTATTTAAGATCCACAGCTATTTTCATGGCTTCACATGGGGGGGCCTTTTTATCCATGGCCTTTTTTATGGCGTTTTCCAGAACAGTGCTCTGGGCCGGGGTATATGCAAGACCACCGGTTTTTGCTGAACTTAGAGCCCTTCCTTTCTGAAGGGCAAGCACAAATTCATTTTCCCACTGAGAGTCCTGGGCAAACCCTGTTGAATATAATAGTGCAAGGCTTAAAACAATGATGAGTGGTTTTATGATGATCCTCATTTTATCATGTCTCCTGTCTTTCCTGTTATCATAATAAAGATAAACATGTATTAATGCAAGCAATGTGCCAGCCTGGTAAAAGTGAATTAAAGCGGGTTGTCAGAGCTGTTTTTAAAAATGTTATATACTTTTTGTAATATTTTATTACTTTTTTTACCTAATTTGTGATTTTTTATTCTGGTTTTCAATAGCTCCAAGTTCTTCCATGTCTTTCATAAAAGCAAGCAGGGACAGGGGATTTTCATTTTTTCCGGTTCCATAGGAATTGAATGCGATCCCGGTCTGATATTTATAGCTTTGTTCCGGATTTTTTGAAATCCAGCGCACACTTGCGATGATTTCAGGGGTTTCCTGAATTCCCGGAATATTGAGTTTCACCATTAGCTCAATCCCTGCCCTTAGCCGTTCGTTGCACAGAAACTTTGCCCCGCCCCGGCTTATATTTATTACAGGATAATAGTCTTCTGAATATTTCTGTCTGAAACTGAAAAATTTTCCGGCTTTTTTCCCATAATAAAGAGTTGTTCCGGGAATCAGAAAGCGTTCACATTTTCTTTTTTTCAATCCTGTACCTCCGGAAGGAATATTGTCCAAGTTTAAGTATTATAAAATTAGAAAAAACTTTGCAACTTAAAATTATGCAGCCAGACTGGCAAAAAAAGGAAAATCATGACAAAAAATGTTAATCATCTGTAGGCGCCTGCCTGTATTTTATACATCTGTGCATATTTTCCGTTCTTTTGCATGAGTTGCTCATGTGACCCATTTTCTGCAATTGTGCCGTCATGAATGACAAGGATCTTGTCTGCCATTTTTACTGTTGAATATCTGTGGCTTATAATAAGTGCTGACCGTCCTTTCATAAGCTCTCTTAGCTTTTCAAAGACAGCGGCTTCGGTTGCAGGATCAAGGGAGCTTGAAGGTTCGTCCAGAATAATGATTTCAGCATCACGGAAAAAGGCACGTGAGATTGCCATCATCTGCCATTGTCCTGTGCTCAGCTCTTCTCCGTTTTTAAACCATTTTCCCAGGATTGTATCATACCCTTTTTCAAACCCTGATATTTTCTTGTCCACACCTGTTCTGCGGGCAGCCTGTCTTATCCTGGAGTCATCATCCTTGTGTTCAAGGCTGCCCAGAAAGATATTTTCTTTTGCAGATAACTGATAATGAATATGATCCTGAAAAACAATACTGATTTTTTTTCTGAAATCATCAGGACTGAAATTTTTGATATTTTCCCCGTCAAGAAAAATTGCACCGGCTTCAGGATCATACAGCCGTGCCAGCAATTTTACTATTGTGGATTTTCCTGAACCGTTTTCTCCAACCAGGGCTACGATTTCTCCGGGCCTTATGGAAAAATTTACATCATTTATAACTTTTTTTTCATTATTGTGGTAATAAAATTCCACATTTTTAAATTCAATACCTGTCCTGATTTTTTCAGGTACTGGTATAGGGGATTCAGGAACTTTAATGGCTGGGTTTATTTTAAGAAATTCATACAGGTGTGACAGAAAAAGATTGTCCTCATACATCTGGGCTGCGCTTTCCAGAAAGGTTTTAAGATAACCAAGTCCACGCTGAAATGCCTGAAAATACATGACCATATCACCGATTGTGATCACACCTGCCGCTGTTTTGAGGCCGATATGGACAAGGCATGCAAAAACGGCAATGGTCATGCTTGACTGGGCAATGAAATCACCTGATACTCTGTATTTTTCAAAATATAGTTTCTCCTTTTTAAGGTTTGTGCGAATTGCATCAAACCTGGTAATAAAATACCTGCCAAGGTTGAATAGCCTGAATTCCTTTGCATGTGTGTCGCCTGTCAGCATCCAGTGGAAATAATAAGCCCTTCTTTCGTCCTCTGTTCTCTTTTCCTGCCAGGAATAAATTTTTGCTGAATACTTCAGGCGCATCAGAATGCCGGGAATACAAGCGGCAGTCATTATAAGGGGAAGCACAGGGTTAAAAACTGCCAGCAGCCAGAAAACAGCTCCATAGGATGCAGCACTTCTGCCTGCTGTAAAAAGCCCGTTTACAATAGATGCAGGCCTGGAAGGGCCTTCCTGGCGTGCCCTGAAAAGAGTATCATGATATCTGGATGATTCATAGAATGAAAGGTCGGCAAGGACTGCTTTTTCATGCAGTAGCTGGAACATGTGGTCAGATACACTTAATGTCTGTGCCTTTTTTACATAGTTCCCAAGAGAATTGAAAAGAGCTGTTAAAAGACTGACTCCACAGGCCATTCCAATATACAGCAGGGGTTTCGAAAATCCAGGGTCAAACAGCCCTGATCCTGAATCAGGTGCAAGGCCTGTTAATGAATCTATGATCAGTTTTACAAGATAGAGAAATATGAGTGGAAGAATACCGAGTATTATTACAATAAGGCTGGAAATTATTGAATACAGGGCTGATGCTTCCAATACGAATTTTAGCGCCCTGTCAATACGTACGGCATTTTTCAGTTTGATATTTAAAGGATTGGGCTCCATCAGTCGTGATTATACACAAACCAATAAAAAAAGACAGGGGGTTTTATAACTCCCTGTCTTTTAAGCAAGAACTATAATTTTAAATTAAAGACGCTTTCTGCCGGC
>CAYOYY010000004.1:0-2164 GCA_964408295.1 uncultured Desulfobacula sp.
AGATAAAAAACAATTAAGCGAAACAATTGATGTAATTGGATTTATCTGTTTTTATGATTGTAAACATGAGATTTATGCGAAATTGGTAGATTGTTACTCAAAGAACAGTCAAAATGATTTGATAATATGGAAAATTATTCGGGCGATGAGTGGATTTCCTGAAAGCGAACCTTTTCTACAGGCGCAAAAGCAGGTAATTCATAATGAGAGGCTACAAAAAGAGATAAAGCGAAGTCTGCGATTGATAAAACACATAAAGAGTAAGGATAGATCGGCGCGAGGAATGAACTACAATCTTATCTGATTAGTGGCTGATTGCAGGCTGAACAATAGTGAACCTCCGGTTTTCAGGCAGAGGGCAGGGCGGCCTGCTGCGCGGCTTAAGAGGTTTAATATTTCAGGACTGAAATATTAAACCTCTTGCTTCCAGCCAGGACACGATGTCCTGGCTGGATTGAGCAAAGCAGGTTGCCCTGCCCTCTGCCGGGTACATGGCTCATTTATTTTCACGAAGTTTTGTCATCCACAGGCCATTGCCTGCTGTTTATGCAAAGAAAGAGCCTGCCGTTTTTTTCTTCAAGAAATGAGGATATTTTTAAAAGTGCCTTTTGTGAAAATTTCACCAGATGATCTGGAATTTTCATGTACAGGTTGTCGTTTCTGGTAAAAATAGGCTGGCCTGTAAATTTGACAGACTGGCCTGTGTTGAGAACAATCACCAGGTCTGTTTCATCTTGCACAGACAGATCAACGGCAAAAACAGCTGTTTCTTCATATGGGAAATAAACTTTTTCTTCTAATTCCTCTGTTTTCTGATGGACATAATACCCGTTTTCATCTTTTTTTATGGAGGTGTTGAAATATTGTATTATCTTTGGATGCTCAAATTTTCCATGTTCATTGTGCCAGTCTCCGTTTTTGTCCATCCAGAAAACAGCTTCTTCCTTTGGAATTACAATCTGTTTTGTCATTTTGCTGACCTTAAGTTTATTTCTGTCAGGATGCCATAAGGCTCCATAATACTCCTGCTGCAATTGCCGAGCCTATGACTCCTGATACATTGGGAGCCATTGCATGCATGAGCAGAAAGTTGGTGGGATCTTCCTTCTGTCCCACAATCTGGACAACACGGGCTGAATCAGGCACAGCAGAAACTCCGGCTGCACCAAGCAGTGGATTGATCTTTGACTTTAAAAACAGGTTCATTATTTTTGCAAATATAACCCCTGCTGCCGTGGCAATGCAGAAGGAAAAAGCGCCAAGGGCAAAAATTCCCACTGAGCTCTTGGTAAGAAAGACATCTCCCTGTGTTGAGGCTCCTACTGTTATTCCAAGCAATATGGTTGCCGTGTCAATTACTGCATTTCTGGCGGTATTGGCAAGCCTTTCCGTAACCACAGCCTCCTTGAGAAGGTTTCCAAAGCACAGCATGCCAAGAAGCGGAAGTGCGGCAGGAGCAATGAAACAGCATAATATGAATGCTGAAATCGGGAAGATGATTTTTTCTCTTTTTGAGACTTCTCTTGGCTCTTCCATGCGGATCAGCCTTTCCTCTCTTGTTGTAAAAAGTCTCATGATGGGCGGCTGGATTACAGGCACAAGAGCCATGTATGAATAGGCTGCAACCGCAATGGGGCCGATCAGTTTAGGTGCAAGCTTGGCAGTAAGAAAGATTGCAGTGGGGCCGTCTGCTCCTCCTATTATACCGATGGATGAAGCTTCGTTTGGCGCAAATCCGAGAGCAAGTGCTCCCAGAAACGTAATGAAAATACCGGCCTGGGCTGCTGCTCCCAGAAGCATGAGAACAGGCCGTGCAAGAAGGGTGGAAAAATCTGTCATGGCGCCTATTCCAAGAAATATCAGTGGAGGATAGATTCCCTGGGTGACTCCAAAATACAGGTAATGAAGAACTGAATTGTTTTCATATATTCCAAGGCCAAGGCCCTTGAACAGGGGAATGTTGCCAACCAGCATGCCAAAGCCTATGGGAACCAGTAAAAGGGGCTCATAATCCTTGGCAATTCCAAGATAGATAAAGCACATACCTATGACGATCATGATTATGTTTCTGTAATCGCACAGGTAAAATCCGGTATTGTGAAAAAATTCCAAAAATAAGGCTTCCATTTTATTTCCTTTTATAGCTCATGTTTTTAAGGGGTTG
>CAYOYY010000004.1:2264-101278 GCA_964408295.1 uncultured Desulfobacula sp.
ACTATTGATATGCCCACAACTGAGATCGCCCAGCCATTGGCAGCTTTGATTGCTTCTAATCCGTACAAAAATCAACCTCCGTTTCATGTTTGAATCCTGCGGGGCAAAGATCTTCAAATTCCCGGCGCAGTACAGTATAGACAACTCCTGACTCCAGTGCGGTCATGGTTGCATTGTATTTTGAATCATCTGACAGAAACTGCATTCCCATGAAATCACCCGGCCTGGTCAGGACAACAGCTTTGCCGTCATCGATGGCACAGAGGATTGTGCCTTTGCCAAGCAGAAAATAGCTATGTGCTGTATCTCCTGCCTGGGCCAGAATTTCACCAGGGCATGTCTGCCGTTTTTCAAAAAGCCCGGCCATATTTTTTATATTTTCTTCTGTTAATTCTCCAAACATCGGCGAATTTTTCAAAATTGTCTTTATATCATCCATATAAAGCCTCATAATGTGAATCATATTCATTGATGAAAAAAATATCCAAGCATATTTTTAAGATGCTGTCCATAAAAAAATAATATTTTTAAACATACAGGAGTGTTGACTGTAATCACTTAAATAAAGTATTATTCTCAGAATTTTAACAAAAAAAATAAAGGAGTTAACCGGAATGAAAAAATGGATGACATGGATTTTAATCTTTTTTCTATGCTGTTTTGGATTTTCAGCATCTGCATCTGCCGGGGCAAAAAAACTTAAGGCAGGTTTTATTTATGTGGGCCCGGTGGGTGACTATGGCTGGTCTCATGCACATGACCTTGGCAGAAAATATGCCGAGAAAAAATTCCCCTGGCTTGAAACTGTTTATGTGGAATCCGTTGCAGAATCAGATGGTGCAAGAATTATTGACCGCCTGATTCAGCAGGAAAAATGTGATGTTGTCTTTACAACAAGCTTTGGGTATATGGATGCAACAATTGCGGCAGGCAAAAAATACCCGGATAAAATTTTCATGCACTGCTCAGGGTTTAAGCATGCGCCCAATGTGGGAACGTATTTCGGAGATCTTTATCAGATGTATTATCTGAACGGCATCATGGCAGGCGCCCTGACCAAGACCAATAAAATCGGGTATGTGGCAGCTTTTCCCATTCCTGAGCTTGTGCGTCATATTGATGCCTATGCCCTTGGAATCAAGGCTGCAAATCCAAAGGCAAAGGTCCATGTAAAATGGACATATGCCTGGTATGGCCCGGACAAGGCAAGAGAAGCTGCAGAAGCCCTGATATCTGAGGGGTGCGATGCCCTTGCCTTTACAGAAGACACCCCGTCTGTAATTGAAGTGGGGCAGAAACATACTGAAAAAGGACAGCAGATTTATACATTCAGTCATTATTCGCCAATGCAGATGTATGGAAAAGATTCTGTTGTGTCAGGCCAGCTCATGAACTGGGGCGGGATGTATGCAAAGATTCTTAAAAGCATTTATGACAAAACATGGACAAACAAGGATATATGGTGGCTTGCAAAGGAAAAGGCAGCTGTTCTGGGAGGCAGTGAAAATGAGCCTGTAAATCCTGTTTTCATTCCTGCACTTAAAAAAGCCATGATCACTACACCTGATCTTGGAAAAATCTGTGCATATGATCTTGTGATGAAAAGATATGAGCAGATGAAACAGGGTGTTGATGTGTTTGATCCCTTTGTAGGACCTATAAGGGACAACAAGGGAAACCTGAAGATAAAGGCAGGGCACAGGGCATCAAAACAGGATCTTTTGAGCATAATGTATTATGTTGACAATGTTGAAGGCTCTGTTCCTCAATAACAATTAAGTCAGTTCTTTGAAAAAGCCGGGAAACTGAGTTCCCGGCTTTTTTTACCATTGGGATTATGAAAAAAATAAACAGCCTTGAAATGGAAGGCATTACCAAGAAATTTCATGGGATTGCAGCAAACAGGGATATCTGTTTTAAGATCAGGTCCGGTGAAATTCTGGGACTTTTAGGGGAAAACGGAGCAGGCAAGACAACCCTGATGAATATCCTGTACGGGCTTTATCAGCCTGATGACGGCAGAATCAGGATCAATGGCAATCCCGTGCATATCAGGAATCCGGTTGACTCCATCGAGCATGGCATTGGAATGGTTCATCAGCATTTCATGCTCATACAGAATCATTCTGTAATAGAGAATATTGCCTTGGGCTACAAGGACACACCGTTTTTTTTCCCTAAAATAAAGCTCAGGGAAAAACTGAAACAATTTGCTGAAAAATTTGATTTCAATATTGACCCTGAAAAAAAGATCTGGCAGCTTTCCGCAGGTGAACAGCAGCGTGTGGAAATCATCAAGGCTCTTATGAACGGGGCTGACCTGCTCATACTTGATGAACCCACATCTGTTTTAACTCCCCAGGAAATCAGGGAACTGACCGGTATCTTGAGGGAAATGAAGCTCAAGGGCCACATGATTATCTTTATTTCCCACAAACTTGATGAAATCATGGATATCTGTGACAGGGTTGTTGTTTTAAGAAAAGGCCAGATTGTGGGAGACACTGATATCAGGCATACAGACAAGGCGTCCCTTGCCAGAATGATGGTGGGCAGAGATGTGATTTTCAATATTCAAAGGGAGAAAGTTGAACGCGGCCGGAAAGTTTTAAGTGCACAGGCCCTTAATATCATGGGGGATAAAAAACATCTGGCTGTTAAAAATATTTCCTTTGACTTGTTTGAAAACGAGATCTTCGGCATTGCAGGGGTTTCAGGAAACGGACAAAGGGAACTTGCCGAAGCCATTACAGGCATAAGGCCTGTTTCATCGGGCAGAATTGTTCTGGATGGCAGAGAAATCACCAATAAATCCCCGCGCCATATTTATGAGAACGGCATATCACATGTGCCTGAAGAGAGAATCAGGTTCGGGATTGCGCCCGGCCTTTTTCTTTATGACAATGCGATTTTAAAACAGCATCATCTGAAGAAATTTTCCAGGCGGTGGTTCCTGAAATACGGCCAGGTCAAGGTTCATGCGGAAAATATTGTTGATGAGTTCAGGGTTTCAACCCATTCAATAAACAACCAGATCAGAAACCTGTCTGGCGGCAATATCCAGAAGCTGATACTTGGACGTGAAATCAGTGAACAGCCAAGGGTTCTTGTGGCTTCCCATCCAACATACGGGCTTGATGTGGGAGCTACTCAGTTTTTAAGGGAGCATCTTCTCAGGCTTCGCAGACAGGGAAGCTGTGTCCTGCTGTTTTCAGAGGACCTTGATGAAATATTTGAACTGTGCGACAGAATTGCTGTAATGTTCAGCGGAGAATTCATGGCTGTGCTGGATTCTGGTGATGAACGTCTGGCAGAAATCGGCCTTATGATGGCAGGCTCAAAAAGATTGTGAGTATCCTGGGGAACCATTGATGATAAAGCTTAAAATAACACAAAGGGATGATATTACAGCGTTAAGATCGCTGATGACCAATGTTGGTGCGCTTTGCGCAGGACTTTTTGCCATAAGCATTATTTTTCTTCTTGCAGGAGTGAATCCTGTTTATGCCATAGTAAAGATATTTGACGGATCATTTGGATCCCTGTATGGAATCAGGGAGACCATTACAAAGGCGATCCCGCTGATTCTCACAGGGGCCGGGCTTACTCTTGCCTTCAGGGCCAAGTTCTGGAACATAGGAGCAGAAGGCCAGCTGCTCATGGGAGCGATTTTTGCTTCATGGACAGCTCTTAAATTCGGAAACAGCCTTCCGTCTGTGGCCATTGTGCCGATCATGTTTGCCGCAGGGTTTGCCGGGGGCGCTCTGTGGGGAATCATTCCAGCCATATTGAAGATAAAATATTCCATTAATGAGGTTATTTCCACTTTAATGCTCAATTATATATGTGCTGAATTTCTGACCATGCTCATTGTGGGTCCGTGGAAGGGAAAGGCAAGATTCGGGTTTCCGGGGACCAATAACCTGCCTGACTCGGCAATTCTGGGAACCCTGCCCAATTCCAGGATTCATTATGTCACTTTGATTCTGGCTGTTGTCTGTGCTGTTGTTCTCTGTATTGTTATTTATAAGACAAGGTTCGGGTATGAGGCAAGGGTGGTTGGAGAAAACCCTGATGCAGGCCGGTATGCAGGTATAAATTTTATGAAGACCACATTGATTCTGATGGCGGTAAGCGGAGGGCTTGCAGGCCTTGCAGGAGTTGGAGAAGTTGCCGGAATCCATCACTATCTTGGATATCCTGATTCCATATCTTCCGGATACGGGTTCACAGCCATTATCGTTGCCTGGCTTGCAAAACTCAACCCGGTTTATACAATAATTTCAGGGCTGTTTTTTGCAGGCATTCTCATAGGCGGAGATGCCATACAGATATCCCTGGGGCTTCCTGCTGCCACTGTCCAGATTATGAATGGAACATTATTGATATTCATCATCATGGGAGATTATTTTTTAAACCATAAAATCGCATTAAAATTTTCTGACGAATAAATTTAAGGATTCCATATGGAAGACATGATTATTTCAACCCTTCAGAGGACCATGGTTGCAGGAACTCCCCTGCTGCTTGCCACAACCGGCGAGGTCATATGTGAACGTTCAGGTATTCTCAATCTCGGTGTTGAGGGTGTAATGGCCATAGGAGCTGTGGTGGCATTTATTGTCACCCTTGTAACAGGCCACCCATGGCTTGGAGTGGCCGCGGCAATTGTGTGCGGAATGACTGTTTCCGTTATACATGCTTTTGCATCTGTTACACTTCAGGCAAACCAGGTGGTATCAGGCCTTGCACTGACAATGCTGGGCCTTGGGCTTTCAGGCATGCTTGGCAAACCCTATGTTGGCAGGCCCCTTTCCATTAAAATGGAAGACTGGGCCGTTCCATGGCTCAAGGATATTCCATGGGCAGGCAAAATCCTGTTTTCCCAGAGCCCGTTTTTTTATCTTGCAGTTGTTCTTGCTTTTGCCGCCTGGTTTTTCCTTGAGAGAACAAGGCTTGGGATCCAGATCAGATCAACCGGAGAAAACCCGAAAGCTGCTGAAACCCAGGGGGTAAATGTGGCTTTTGTCAGATATATGAGTGTGATTGCAGGAGGTGGATTTTCTGCTCTTGCAGGAGCACATCTGTCCATATCATATTCAAAATCCTGGATTGAGGGCATGACAGCGGGAAGGGGCTGGATTGCCATTGCACTGACAATTTTTGCCCTGTGGAATCCAGGGCGTGCTGTATGGGCGGCTTTTCTTTTCGGGGGTATTTTTGTTGTGCAGTATCTTATGCAGCCTCTGGGAATTTCGCCTAATTTTCTTGCAATGCTTCCCTATGTTGCAACCCTTGTGATACTTTTTGTCATAAGCCTTAAAGACCCCAGGAAACTGAACGCCCCTGCCATGCTTGCAGAGCCGTACAAACGGGGTGAGCGGTAAAAAACATTTGATTTTTACATGAATTTTCAGGATAATTGCTGCATCATCTATTCTTGGAAACAAAGGAGAAAACATGGCAGAGCCAATGGTATCCATTGATGAAGTTTCAAAGATATTGCTTGCAACAGCGTGTCAGACGCTTGAGTCCTCAACAGGTCAGGGAGTTACACATTCCGCTACCATCCAGAAAATTCCAAAGGTTTCCATGAAACCGGATCTT
Source organism: uncultured Desulfobacula sp. (assembly GCA_964408295.1). Taxonomy (GTDB): domain Bacteria; phylum Desulfobacterota; class Desulfobacteria; order Desulfobacterales; family Desulfobacteraceae; genus Desulfobacula. The sequence goes on from CAYOYY010000004.1 coordinate 7,872, forward strand.
ACAAGCTTTGTGCAGTTCAATGGCGATTATAACGGCCTTGTTGTCATGAATTTTTCCGCAAGCGCTGCCTTTGAAATATATAAATCCTACATGATCAATATGGGAATACCAAAGGAGGAGCTTGCAGCAAGCATTGAAGCGCCCGAGGTAACAGATACGATAGGCGAAATTACCAATCAGGTCATGGGAAGCCTTATCCGGGCAGTTGAAGAGAAATATGACCTTAATGCCGTTTTCGGACAGCCAAAGGCGCTGACGCTTAACAGTGCAATCACCCTTGTTATTGATTCTGACTATGGAGAGAACAGGCGCCTGTCACTGAAAATCGGAAATTATAGTTTCAGAATTGAAATTGTAATGGAACACACTGAGTTTATTCTTATTTGATGAAAAAAATTAAATCTGTTTTTGTCTGCTCTGCCTGTCTTTTTCTAGTGTTATGCACTGGTTTTACTAAGGCATCTGCTGTTTCCATTCCCCAGGAGAAAAAAATAGCAGACAAATTCATGGCAATGATAAAAAAAAGGCAGGTGATTTTAAAGGATCCCATTGTCAACCACATGGTAAGGCGTGTGGGATCCCTGATCCTGGCTTCTGTACCTTCTCAGCCTTTTCCCTATACTTTTTATGTGATAGACAGCAATGTCTTTAATGCCTTTGCAAGCCCCGGTGCAAATATTTTTGTATACAGAGGGCTTATCACCTCCCTTGATTCAATTGATGAACTTGCCGGAATCCTGGCCCATGAGATAGCCCATGCAGTGAGCCGTCATGTTTCACAGGCCATTGACCGGTCAAAATACATTGGGATCGGCAGTTTTGCCGGTATGCTGGCAGGAGCGATTCTTGGAGGCGCTTCAGGACATGGTGGTGGATTGACTCTCATGAAAGGCTCCATTGCCCTTGGTCAGACCGCAATGCTTGCTTTTACCAGGGATAATGAAACCCAGGCTGATGAAAAAGGGATAATGTTTCTGAAAAGAACATGTTTTTCTCCTGAAGGACTTTTAACAGGGCTTCTGAAAATCAGAGCATCTGATTACCGCGGCATCGAGGCAATCCCGGATTATATGAAAACCCATCCCGGCACAGGAAGCAGAATAGCCCATGTTGAAACAATACTTTCCAATTACACTCCTTCGCCAGACAAGCCTGTGTGCAAAGAAGATTTCAGGTTTGACATGGTGAAATACAGACTTGTGGGTCTTTATTCAGACATGGATTCCGGGTTTGCGCTTTTGTCTGAAAAATTAAAGCATGATCCTTCAGATGCTGCTCTTCATTATGGCATGGGCCTTATGTATACAAGGAAACTTATGATGAAAAAAGCCATGGCCCAGTTTGAAAAAGCCCTTTCCATCAATATTTTCGATCCCATGATCCTGCTTGAAATGGGTAAGCTTTATCTTGTGGATCAGGAACCTCAAAAAGCATTGAATGTTCTTAAGGGGCTGGATTCAGACCCGGTTGTGGGCATAATGGCAAAATATTATATTGCACGCTCCTGTCTTGCGCTGGGGCAGCTGTCCAGGGCTGACAGCCTTTTCCGCGAAATCATGGATACCCATCCTGATCTGTATCCAAAGACATGCTATTATATTGCCAAGATATTATCCATTAAGAAAAAACAGGGACTTTCCCATTATTATCTGGGCCTTTATTATTTTAAGACCAATAATCCTTCCACTGCTGTTATTCATCTTAAAAAGGCTCTTGACAGGCTTAAAGACAAGTCTGACATTAAAAAAGCACAAACTCTTTTACACACACTTGAAAAGTCCCATACCGGCAATCCACAATAAGCTTGTTTTCTTCCCCCGGACTTATTCCTGAATACCTGAGACCTGCGGGTTTTATTCTGCATCAGCAATTTTCAATCATTTAATAACATATCACTAATTATTTTCTAATCTGCATGGTGTTTAATCGCGCTGTAATGATTCAGACACTTAAGGATTATGAATATGAATGATAAAAAATCAGCCTGCCATACTGAAAGACGCAGAGAATGGATGAGTCTGCTGGCAGGTGCAAGTTCTGATGATCTTGAAACTGTCAGGGATAAATTTTTTCCATGTATTGAATATACATATATTACCAGGCCTGAAACCGGCATGGTAATGGTCAGGGCAAAGGCAGACGGGTCAAAGGCAAGGTTTAATCTGGGCGAGGTAATTGTTTCGCGCTGTGTTCTTGAAGTTGGGAAAACACATATGGGAGTCGCCTGGATACTGGGCTCAGATCTGAGACATGCAGAGCTTGCAGCATTGTTTGACGGCCTTTTGCAGAACCCGGATTTCCATGAGAAACTGAAAGTGCCTCTTCTTGAAAAATTAAGGGCAAAACAGTCTGCAAAGAACAGGGATGTTGCCAAAAATGTTGCAGGCACAATGGTGGAATTTTTCACTCTGAAAAGGGGAGAGTAAGGAAAAATCATGTTAAGAGGATTTGATTCTGAAATTTTTGATACTCAGGCGGTTTTCAGAAAAATGCTTGCAGCAGTGGCACAGCCCGGCAGCATAATGGACATGGGAATTGATCTGACCACTCCCGGATCAATTCATCCGGCTGCAGGAGCAATTCTGCTGACACTTCTTGATTTTGAAACCTTGTTTTATTCAGACCTTGAAACCGGTTCAGAAGATATTCAATGGATAAAATTTCACACCGGCTGTCCATGTACCAAGGCAAGGGAAAAGGCCCTGTTCGCCCTGTTATCGGATCATGACGGAATTTATGATCCAGAAGATTTTAATCAGGGCACGCTTGAAAGTCCGCACAGGTCTGCCACAGTGCTTGTGCAGACAGGGGCAATACATAACCGGGGCGGCAGCCTGGCATTGACCGGGCCAGGTATCAGAACAAAAACTTTTCTTGAGCTTGGGGGTGTCAGAGAATCTTTCTGGGTGAAAAGAAATGAGATGTATCAGTCATACCCACTTGGGATTGATATGGTTTTCATCTGTGACACACAATTTGTTGCTGTCCCAAGAACATCAAAGGTGGAGATTCTATAATGTATGTTGCTGTAAAGGGCGGAGAGGCTGCTGTAATAAATTCAAGAAAATTTTTTGCTGATACAGGACGCGGCAATAAAGATATTTCTGAAATCAGACCGGAACAGATTGAAAATCAGCTGGGACTTGCCGTGGACAGGGTTATGGCAGAAGGTTCTCTTTATGATACTAATGCCGCTGCCACTGCAATCAGACAGGCTCAGGGAGATCTTGTGGAGGCTGTTTTCCTTGTCCGGGCTTTCAGGAATACATTGAAGCGCTTTGGTAATTCAAGGCCGGTACAGACGGACAGGATCAGGATATTAAGAAGGATATCCGGTGCATTCAAAGATATTCCGGGAGGTCAGATTTTGGGGCCGACCTGTGATTATACGCATCGGCTGATTGAATTTTCTGAACCTGAGACCCCTGAAAAGAAAATCCATGAAAATATTTCAACCGATTTTTTAGGTGGTAATGATTTTTGTAATGGAAAGAACCGTATTCCATGGGTCATTGATATCTTAAAAAATCAGGGCCTGATGAAGGATAAACCGGACGAGCTCATTGGCAGTGCAGTGGAAGACCTGACCCGTCAGCCGCTTGATATACCTGCTTCAAGAAGTATCCGCCTTCAGGCTCTTGCCAGGGGGGATGAAGGTTTTCTGCTGGGATCAGCCTATTCCCTTCAAAGGGGATTCGGACTTGACCGCCACCCGTTTTTAGGTGAGCTTCGCGTGGGATATGTGGAGATAATGGTAGCACCTCCTGAACTGGATTTTGATATCAGAATAGGTGAAATCAAAATAACTGAATGCTTTATGATCAACCGTACAGATGGCTCTGACACTGGTTCTCCTGTATTTGAAACAGGTTATGGTCTTGTGTTTGGCCATAATGAACGCAAGGCTATGTCCATGGCATTGCTGGACAGGTCACTGGGAGAGTCTGAAAAAACAGGTGAAAATGCATTTCCTGCCCAGGATCAGGAATTCATACTTGCACATGGCGACAATGTGGAATCATCCGGTTTTGTACAGCATTTAAAACTGCCTCATTATGTTGACTTCCAGTCTGAGCTGGTATTTGTACGCAATTTTCATAAAACCCGAAAGGATGAAAAAGATAAACAAGATGCGTCAGAAATATAATTTTGCATATCTGGACGAACATTCCAAGAAGATGATTCGCAGAACCATCCTGAAAGCCGTTTCCATTCCCGGATTTCAGGTACCCTTTGGTGGCCGGGAAATGCCTTTGCCATACGGGTGGGGAACCGGTGGAATCCAGTTGACAGCTTCTCTCATAGGAAAGGATGATATCCTGAAAGTGATTGATCAGGGTTCTGATGATACTGTGAATGCTGTCAGTATAAAGGATTTTTTTAAGAAAACAGCTGGTATTCAGCTCACTGACAATACTCGGGCGGCAAGCATTATCCAGACCCGGCACAGGATTCCGGAAACTGCATTAAAACCTGGGCAGATCATGGTCTATCAGGTTCCAGTTCCAGAGCCCCTGCAGTTCATAGAACCCAAAAGATCTGAAACAGCTAAAATGCATGCCTATTCTGAATATGGTGTCATGTATGTAAAATTATATGAAGATATTTCGCGTCATGGCAGAATTGCAACAGCGTTTGATTATCCTGTTCTTGTTAATCACAGGTATATCATGAGCCCTTCTCCAGTTCCAAAATTTGATAATCCCAAACTGCATAATTCCCCTGCTGTTCATCTTTTCGGGGCAGGCAGGGAAAAACGTATATATGCAGTTCCTCCTTATACGGATGTTGTCAGTCTGTGTTTTGACGATTATCCCTTTGAGCTGGAAACATGGGATGAAGTCTGTGCTGTCTGCGGTTCCAATACCAGTTTTCTGGATGAAATCATAATGGATGATAAAGGAACGCGCATGTTTGTATGTTCAGATACGGAATATTGCGCAAGAACAGGAAAGGGAGCCAATTCATGACAAAAACAGCAACATGCAGTTATCAGCCGCTGTTAAAGGTGAAAAACCTTTCAAAGTTTTTCGGCAGAACCATTGGATGCCGCGATATAAATCTTGATCTTGCCAGGGGAGAGGTTGTTGGCGTTGTCGGAGAATCAGGCTCAGGCAAATCAACCCTTTTAAAGTGCGTGGCAGGAAAAATCAGGCCGACAAACGGTGAGATTTATTTTGATTCTTCATATGGTCTTATTGATCTTTGCCGTGCAGATGAACTGACTTTAAGAAAAATAGCACGCACCCAGACCGGTTTTGTTACTCAGAATTCCATGGACGGGCTTCGCATGAATATCAGTGCCGGCGGCAATATCGGCGAGCGGCTCATGGCAGGTGGGATGAGAAACTATGACCGCATCAGAGCCATTGCCGTTAAATGGCTTGAAAGGGTGGAGATTGATAAATCAAGAATTGATGACCTGCCTTCCACCTTTTCAGGCGGAATGCAGCAGAGGCTTCAGATTGCTGCCAATCTTGTTACAGAACCCAGGATAATCCTTATGGATGAACCGACTTCAGGGCTGGATGTTTCTGTTCAGGCAAGACTCATTGATGTTCTGAAAAAACTTGTGGAAAAACTGGAATTGTCAATGATTCTGGTCACCCATGATCTTGCTGTCGCAAGAATGCTGTGCCACAGGCTGTATGTAATGAAAGACGGAAAGATTGTTGAGTCAGGATTAAGCGACCAGATACTTGATAACCCGGACCAGCCATATACCCAGCTTCTTGTATCCTCTGTCCTGAAACCATAAATTTTATTAAAAAAAGGAAATGCATTGCAACCCGCTCTTGATATTCGTCATATCAGTAAAGATTTTGTTTTTCATCATCAAAATGGACTCAGAATAAAGGTTCTGGATGATTTCTCAATGAAATTTTTCCCGGGCCAGGCAAGTGTTCTCACAGGTGAGTCAGGATCCGGCAAAAGCACTCTTCTGCGCATGATATACGCCGGATACAGCACCAGTACCGGCAGAATACTTGTCAGGCATAAAGGAGAATATGTTGATATTGCCACTGCCAGGCCCCAGCTTATTTATGAAATAAGGCGCTGTACCATAGGATATGTGAGTCAGTTTTTAAGGGTGGTTCCAAGGGTGTCTGCTCTGGATACAGTCAGAGCTCCCCTGCTTGCCAGGAACATTGATGAAAAAAAGGCCGGGATAAGAGCGCGGGAACTGCTTGAACGCCTGAACATTCCCAGAGAACTATGGCACCTTTCTGCCACAACTTTTTCCGGGGGGGAACAGCAGCGAATCAATCTTGCCCGCGGATTTGCAGCTCCATATCCTGTCATGCTTCTGGACGAACCCACAGCATCTCTTGACCCTGAAAACCGTGAAACCGTTGTTGAACTTATCATGGAGGCAAAACAGAACAACGCATGCCTTATCGGGATTTTTCACAACAAATCTGATCAGGATAAAATTTCAGATCATACCATTAATATGTTTAAGAAAAATAAGAACAGAAGATAAATCAGGAATCACCATGAAAACAATTATAACAGGCGGCCCGCTATTTGACGGGCACAGACTCCACGATCAGGGGGCAGTGGTCTTTGAAAATGGTGTTATCTGCAGAATATGCGGAAAAACTCCGGATATGAATGATGCAGTACTCATTCATACCAAAGGGAACCTGATCATGCCCGGCCTTGTGGATCTGCATTCCGACAGCCTTGAGAGGAGTATTGAAAAAAGAAAAGGGGTTTTTTTTGATATTGATTTTGCCATTTTGAATCTTGACCGTCAGCTTGCTTCCTGGGGAATCACCTCTTTTTGCCATGCAGTCAGTTTTACAGATAATGAGCCTGGAGTGCGGTCTCCGGAAGAAGCACAGAAATGTGTCCGCAAAATCCGGGCTTTTGCAGATTCTTCCCAGGCTCTGGTAAAACACAGAATCCATGTCAGATTTGAGCTTGGATCTGAAATCAGCTTTGGCATGATAAAGGAACTTGCTGCCGGAGGCCTTGTGGATATGATTTCCATCATGGATCATACACCTGGCCAGGGCCAGTTCAAGAGTATGGAAGCATACATGAAATTTTATACAGGCGAATATGGCCTTTCCTGCCGGGAGATTCGTGAAAGAATCAGAAAAAAACAAAAATGTACTGCCAAATCATGGGAAATGGTGGATGAGCTTGCAGATATGGCGAGAACCGCAGGCATACCCATGTTGAGCCATGATGATGATTCTGAAGCTAAAATTGACCTGATAAAGTCTCTGGGCATAGGTGCAAGCGAGTTTCCTGTTTCCATGCCGGCTGCGGAAAAAGCGTATCAGTCAGGTCTTTGTGTTTTCATGGGAGCGCCTAACCTGATCCGCAATTGTTCTTCAAACGGTAATCTTAAAGCTTCTGAAGTATTGCAAAAAGGTTTCTGCACCGGGCTGGTTTCTGATTATTATCCTGAATCTCTTTTTCAGGCGCCTTTTGTTGCAGCAGAATATATGCAAAATTTTGAACAGGCTTTAATGCAGGTCACATCAGGGCCGGGGGCATTTTTAAATTGTGGTTCCCGTCCAGGCTGTCTGGTTCCGGGGGCAGATGCAGACATCATAATCGTAAGCAGAAATCATGAATGGGCCCATGTCACACATGCCTTTGTCAGAGGCAGAAGTGTATTTCAGATTCACTAATCATGTTGGAGGGTAAAAATGCAGGATAACACACATGCAGTTCTGAAGGTCAGGAAACTGACAAAAATTTATCCCGGAGATGTTACGGCAGTTAATTCAGTCTCCTTTGAGGTCAGCAGAGGAGAGATGATTGCGGTACTGGGTCCGTCTGGTGCAGGAAAATCCACCCTGTTGAGATGCCTTAACCGGCTTAGTGATAAAACAGAAGGTAAAATACTCATAAACGGTCAGGACATCACATTATGCCGCGGAAAAGCCCTGCGCAGACTCAGAAGAAATATAGGCATGATTTTTCAGCAGTTTAACCTGATACCCAGGTTGAGTGTCTTTGAAAATGTTCTGGCCGGCAGGCTCGGCCATATGGAAAATGCATTCCTGGCTGCTGCCTCTGTACTCCGGATTTTTAACGGAGAAAACAGACAGAAAGCTTTTGAGGCTCTTCAGCAGGTGGGAATAGAACATCTGGCCTTAAAACGTGCAGACAGCCTTTCAGGAGGCCAGCAGCAGAGGGTGGCAATTGCAAGGACACTGGCCCAGGACCCTGAGCTTATACTGGCAGATGAGCCTGTGGCAAGTCTTGATCCTGCAAGTTCCCAGCGTGTGCTGAAAATTTTGAAGCATATATGTGATACCAGAAATATCCCGGTCATTGTCAACCTTCATCAGGTGGATCTGGCCCGGCAGTATGCCACACGTATCATTGGCATTGAGCAGGGAACTCTTGTTTTTGATGGCAGGGTTCCAGATTTCAGTCTGGATATTGCCCGCCGGATATATGGAACACAGTTTGAATCAGCTGTCTGTATTCCTGAATCAGAACAGGTGGCAGCAGCATAATTAATTATTATTAAAGGAGAAAAAAATGAAGTTTATGGTGAAATTTTTGATTGCAGTTTTCTGTCTGACCATTGTTGCAGGCCTTGCCAGTGCCTCACCAAATCACAGGTGGCCTGACAGGATAAGACTGGGCCTCATTCCCACTGAAGGGGGTGCTGATATCAAGGTACGTTTCAAACCTTTGATTGACCATCTGGAAAAAGAGCTTGAAATAAAAGTGGAACCTTTTTCAGCATCCAGTTATGCAGGCATTATTACAGCCATGGCCCACAGGCATATTGATTTTGCCTATTTCGGCCCGAAGAGCTATGTGGAAGCCTCTGCCAGAGCCGGGGCCCAGGCTCTGGCACTTGAACTGGGTAAAGACGGTTCAAAAGGGTATTACGGAATAATAATCACAAACAAAAATTCAGGTATTACAACTATTGAACAGGCAACAGACGGAACCCATACTTTTGCCTTTACCGACCCCAATTCAACATCAGGGTGCCTGGTTCCCAGCGTCCTTATTTACAGGGATCTTCATACAACTCCGGAGGCCATTTTCAGGGAAGTATCCTTTTCTGGTTCCCACGGAGCAAGCATTCTGGCAGTAAAAAACAATAAGATTGAAGTGGCTGCCACCAATAATATTGATTTTGACAGAATGGCGGAAAAAGGAGCCATTTCCAGGGATGATTTTAATATAATATGGAAATCAGAATTGATTCCAGGAGCTCCCATGTGCGGTCGAAAAGATCTTCCTGAAAGCCTGAAAGCCGCTTTTACCGGAGCTCTCATGTCTTTTAACTTTAATAGAAAAGGACTTGAGAAACTGCAGAACGGAGGATATGTGCCTGTGGATGATACAAGTTATGATGTGGTGCGTTACATGAAACAATTAAAAGCCAGGCTTCAGGAAAAGAAAGGCGAATAAATTATGAAGAACAGGGGATATAAATATCTGGCCGCAGGTGCGGGATTGATGCTCATTACAGGATTTATCCTGCCGTGGCTGGGCAGGAGTCCCTTTTATCTGTCAGGTTTTTCTCTTGCCATGCATGGGTACTGGTTTCTGTATATACTGCCTTTGTCAGGTATGTCTGTGCTTTATTGCGTACTTACAGAAAAAAAGCAGAACCCGGTATATATGCTGTATCCCGGCATGGCAGGCCTGACTGTTCTTATTTTTTTGATATCGTCTGTATGTTTTAATGATTCAGGCCCGGTTTTCATTGACCTGTCAGGCAGGTTAAAGGAATGCGTCCGTTTCACACAGGGGTCAAAACTGGTCATGTTTGATCTTTTCAAGGATCTGGGAACGGGTATGTTTTTGAGCTTTACAGGCATCGTTTTTTTCTGGGTGCTTCCTTTTGTGTTTTCCACAAAGCTCCGGGACCGGACTGATGTTCATCCAGGTTCGTATAAAACTGTTATCAGGGAACATGGAGTCATGACTGTTTACAGACGCTTTGGCCTGATGCTGGTTTTTACGGCAGTCCTTGGTATCACATATTCTCTTTGCGATATCAATCCTTTGAAACTGTGGGAAAATCGAAATCATGCCAGGGAATATCTTTTTGGAAGAACCCTTTCAAAAGCTGATATTGACTATATTAACAGGCAGGCGGACAGAGCTCCCCAGATCGAGGCTGCCGGAAAAGCAGAAGATTATATGTCCGGTAAATACAGAAAAACTGCTTTTGCAGATCAGCCAGGCCCTGAGCAGAAAGCAAGGGAGCGGAAAGAACTGACCCGCAGTTTTCTGGCCCGGATGTCCCGGAAGGAAAAGGAACAGCTCAGACAGGAGGCAAGAAAAAATGCCTTAAAGGAAAAAAAAGGCGGATATTTCCCTCCTGAAACCTCATTTGTTAAAATAAAAGGGTATATGATAGCGCTGGCTGAAACTGTTGCAATTGCCATATGGGGGACACTTCTTGCATTGATCTGTGCTGTGCCGGTTTCGTTTTTTGCCGCAAAAAACACATTGAAACTTATTATTCCGTCCAATGATATGAAATCAAGATCCCTGAGGGCAGCTGTCTCATTCAGTGTCCGGCGGTTTCTTGATTCATGCAGGGGTTTTAACGAATTTGTCATGGCATTGATTTTTGTTGCTGTTATCGGTCTTGGACCCTATGCCGGTGTTCTGGCCCTGTGGATCCACACATTCGGCATTCTTGGCAAAGTGTTTTCAGAACAGGTTGAAGCAATAGAATCAGGTCAGGTGGAAGCTCTTGTAAGCACAGGAGCAAATCCAGTACAGATCATTGCCTTTTCAGTTATTCCCCAGGTATTGTCAGTATTTGTATCCTATACCCTGCTGCGTTTTGAATCCAATGTACGAAGTGCAGCCATCCTCGGATTTGTGGGTGCAGGCGGTATTGGTTTTCTGATTTTCGACAAACTCAATGGATATCTTTTCAGGGAAGTGTGCACCATGATGATCATCATCATTATAACCGTGGGATTGATTGATCATTTATGTTCCAGGATAAGAATGAAATTTATTTAAAAGGAAAATAATATCATGCTCACCATTGGCAGTAAAATTGACGAAGTCCGGATCGATGGGTCCATGGAAAGATTCAGAGAAGATCTTGAGGCCATCATGAGAGCGGGAGCAGGAGCTGTGGAGCTTCCTGCCCATGGCCTTGACCTTGTTTTCAATGGAAAACTGCGTCAGACCAGAATGGATGAAGTACTTGATATTTTAAAAGAATATGATTTTAAGATATCTGTTCATTCTCCCAACCCACTGAATCTTATGGATAAAATAAACCCCGGCCTTCACGCCGATGTTCTGCTTGCCTGCCTTGAAATGGCCAGACAGGCTGGAGCAGAAGTGGTTGTTTATCATGCAGGAAGATTCATTCCTGAAGAAAAATTTAATATTTCACCTGCACCAATGCTTCCTCCGGGAAAAGAAAAAATTCATCTGATGGAACAGGAAGCGTTCTGTCTGCAGACCATATCAAAACAATACCCTGATATAACAATTGCCATTGAGAATGCCAGGCCGTACCTGAGGCAAAGCCCCTATACCTATGGTGAGCTCATTAATCAGCTCAGGGATCAGGTGATCCGTGTCAACCGGGATAATGTCAGAATCAACCTTGATTTCGGTCATCTTTTCATGAGTTCTGATTTTTACGGGTACGACCCTGCAGAAGCTGTCAGGATGATAAGGAAACTTGTGGTGCATACTCATGTTCATGACAATTTCGGCGGCAGTGTTTATTACTGGGAAAAGCAGCAGACTCATCAGCTTCCTTTTGGCAGAGGGGATTCCCACATGCCTGTGGGCTGGGGAAATGTTCCTGTAAAAAAGATCCTTGATGTTCTTATGCCTGGATATAAGGGGCTTTTAATGATGGAGCTTCGCAGCCGGTATTTCAGCCATATAGAAGAATCCAGGATTGCCCTTGAAAAACTTGTGAATCAGTTAAAAAAATAGGTGCCTGTTTTTAAAGCTGTGCCATTTAACAGCTTTGCCTGGCTGACCGGGAAAAGTTGACAGGCAGGGATTTTGTCACTATCTTCTTTAAATATTTTTAATTTGACTGTTTCAGGTAAAAGCTTATGAATCATGATAAATGTGTCAGTATCCTGCGGTCGGCAGTTCAGAATCAGGGGCATCCAGGGCCTCCTGAAAAGGGGCGGTTCCAGTCGACAAGTGTAATTGCCCTGTTCAGTATCGTGGATACAGAGGTAAGTCTGCTTTTTATTCAGAAGGCAGATGTGCAGGGATATCCATGGGCCAATCAGATGGCTTTTCCCGGCGGGCACAGAGACGAAAGAGACACTTCCACAAGGCAGACAGCTTTAAGGGAGCTTTCAGAAGAAATGGGCATAGACAGAAAGGATGTTGAAATAATAGGCTCTCTTGGGCATTTTCAGACCATAAATGACAAAGATATAGAAGCATGGGTCGGGGTGTGGAACAGAAACGGCAGTATCTGTCATGACCCTTCTGAAATATCCCGGGTATTTCAGATCCCTCTTGACTATCTGATTGATATTCATATGAAAAATCATTTTCATGGAACCATGCCCGATGTGAGCCGGTTGCAATATCCATATGAGGATGTGATAATCTGGGGTGTGACAGCAAAGATTTTACATCACCTGATAGAAATACTGCTTGAAAACCGCTAACCTGTTTTTAATCTTTTTTTAAGCCTTAAACCTGTCTTGACCATAAGAAACAGACTCAGAAAGCCTAAAAACGCAGGAAACCATATGTGCTCGTGAAATGCCTGCACTTTGTATCCTGCTATAATTCCCGTAACTGCAAAGGCAGATACAGGGATCGTAAGAATGATTATTGTCCAGCATGCAAAATTGGTGTCATACCAGGGCACTATGGGCTTTCTGAAAAAAGGGTTCTGGTCCAGCTGCATTTGCTTTTCCTGTAATTTTAATGTATAACCACAATATATAGATTTTTTTTCTTGACAAACAACAATATGTTGACTAAATCTATGATTCATCACTCCTGATATTTTTTTCAGTGAGCTTAGAATCAACATGCAGATTAGGATAATTTCAACCAGATTTCAAGAGGTGGTTTTATGTTTGACCAGATAAAAAAGCGGGACGGAAGAATCGTGGAATTTGATTCTTCAAAAATTACACATGCAATACAGAAGGCAGGCCAGGCAACAGGTGAATTCGGTGAGCGTGAAGCAAAAAAAATGACTCTCAAGGTTGTCACCCTGGCAAGGGATCTGCGCCTGGGCCCTGTTCCTGAGGTGGAAGAGATTCAGGATATTGTGGAAAGAGTTCTTCTGGATTCTCCGTTTTATAAAACTGCCAAGGCATATATCATCTATCGGGAGCAGCATAACCAGATAAGAAAAATAGCCATCAAGGAAAATGTCGGGCTTATGGAATCCTATATCAGGAGAATGGACTGGAAGGTCAAGGAGAACAGCAATATGAGCTATTCCCTTCAGGGCCTGAATAATTATATTTCTTCTGATATCACTGCTGAATACTGGCTGAACAAAATTTATCCTCCTGAGGTCAGGCAGGCTCATTATAATGGGGATCTTCATATTCATGATTTAAGCCTTTTGTCTGTATATTGTGTGGGCTGGGATCTTCAGGATCTGCTGGCAGAAGGGTTCAAGGGAGTTGCAGGCAAGGTTGAATCTTCTCCGCCAAAACATTTCAGAAGTGCGCTTGGCCAGATAGTGAACTTTTTTTATACACTTCAGGGGGAAGCAGCCGGTGCCCAGGCCATGTCCAATTTTGACACCCTTCTTGCCCCTTTTATCCGGGAGGACAATTTATCCCGTAAGGAAGTCAAACAGGCTCTGCAGGAGTTTGTCTTTAATATAAATATTCCCACAAGGGTAGGATTTCAGACTCCTTTCACAAATATTACCATGGATCTGAATGTGCCTTCCACTTTAAAGGATTCTCCAGTCATGATCGGCGGAGAATACAGGCAGCAGACCTATGCCGAGTTTCAGGATGAAATGGATATGCTCAATGCTGCATTTGCCGAAGTAATGATGGAAGGCGATGCCAAGGGCCGTGTTTTCACTTTTCCCATTCCCACCTATAATATTACGCAGGATTTTAACTGGTCCAACCCCAACCTTGAAAACATCTGGAAAATGACCGGGAAATACGGGATTCCATATTTTTCCAATTTTGTCAATTCAGATATGGATCCTGAAGATGCAAGGTCAATGTGCTGCCGTCTGAGACTGGACAACAGGGAACTTAGGAAAAGAGGGGGTGGGCTTTTCGGAGCAAATCCCCTGACAGGCTCTATAGGGGTTGTTACTCTGAACCTTCCGAGAATAGGTTATCTTGCAAAAGATGAAGCTGATTTTATTGAAAGACTGGATAAACTCATTCAATGTGCTGCTGATTCATTGACCATCAAACGTAAAATCCTTGAGAAATTTACCCAGGGCGATCTTTATCCATATTCAAAGTTTTATCTGCGTAAAATCAAGGAAAGCACAGGGGTTTACTGGCGCAATCATTTTTCCACCATAGGAATTCTGGGAATGAATGAAGCCTGTCTTAATTTTCTTGGTACAAATATTGCTGCAACCGAAGGCCAGGAATTTGCTGTTAAAATCATGGATCATATAAGGTCGGAGATTGAGCAGCTTCAGGAACAGACAGACGAAATATTCAATCTTGAGGCAACCCCGGCAGAAGGAACAACCTATCGTTTTGCCAGCATGGACAAGGCAAAGTTTGAAGATATCATCTGTGCCAATGAAGAGGAATACAGACAGGGAAGAGATCCTTTTTATACCAATTCAACCCATCTGCCTGTAAATTATACTGATGATGTCTTTGAAGCCCTTGAACTTCAGGACAGGCTCCAGACAAAATATACAGGCGGTACTGTCCAGCATCTTTTCCTTGGAGAAGAGGTGACAGATACTGAAATTGTAAAAAATCTTGTGAACAGGGTTTCAAGTTCATTCAAACTGCCGTATTTCACGCTTACCCCGACTTTCAGTGTATGCCCTTCCCATGGTTATATCCCGGGAGAACATGCAAAATGTGATGTCTGTGATGCAGATACAGAGGTGTATTCAAGAGTAGTGGGCTATTTAAGGCCTGTCAGACAGTGGAACAAGGGCAAACAGACGGAATTCTGCATGCGCAGAACCTATAGGGTGGCCTGATTGCCGAGATGAAAATAGGAGGATTTCAGAAAAATACCCTGATTGATTTCCCTGGTACAATAGCCTGTATTGTTTTTACCAGGGGATGTAATCTTTACTGCCCGTATTGTCACAATCCGGAGCTGGTCGCAGCTTCTGCGGCCGGGTCCGGTAATATTTATGAACAGGATAATGTTTTTAAATTTCTTGAAAAAAGAAAAGGGCTTGTTGAAGGGGTCGTGATCAGCGGAGGAGAACCAACTCTGCAGTCAGGGCTTGAAGATTTCTGCCAGAAAATCAAAGACATGGGATACAGGCTTAAAATGGATACAAACGGGACCCGCCCTGAGATTATAGAAAGGCTTCTTGCGCACAGGCTTCTTGATTTTGTTGCCATGGACATAAAAACTGTTCCTGAAAATTATCATATGCTGTCAAAAGAAAAACCCGACCCTGAAAAAATTTATGAAAGTATCAGGATTTTAATGGAAACAGCTCCTGATTATGAGTTCAGGACAACATGTGTCAGTCCTTTCATTGATATGGATATAATGGAAAATATAGGCAGTATGATAAAAGGCGCCAGGGCCTGTATTCTTCAGAAATGCTCAAGAACAGTTGATGTGCTTGATCCGGAGTTTCTGGCCGGTGAGGATCATTTTTTTTCAGATGATCAGATGATGAAACTTCAGGATATAATTTCCGGATATGTTGATAAAACCTTTATCAGGTAGCAGGAAAATCATATGGAATATCCCCTTGTAAAGGCCTGTATAAATCTTGATGCCATTGCCGGTAATATAGAATGTCTTAAAAACATGACAGGGCCGGATGTCATGTTCATGGCTGTGGTCAAGGCTGATGCTTATGGCCATGGTGCTGTAAAAACAGCACGCAGGGCTGTTGAAAGCGGTGCTGACTGGCTTGGGGTTGCAAGGCTTGATGAGGCTCTTGAACTCAGGTATGCAGGCATTGATGCTCCTGTTCTTGTTTTCGGATATATATATCCTGATCAGGTTCCCATTGCATGTGACCTGAATATTACCGTTACTGTGTATGATCTTGACATGGCAGAGGCTTTGTCCTGTGAGGCTGAAGCATGCAGAGCAAAATTGAGGGTTCATCTCAAGACAGACACAGGCATGGGCCGTGTGGGCATGATTGTTCCGGATAAAACCTGCTTTGATATGATTCAGCATATGGCACAGCTTCCGGGAATTGAGCTTGAAGGAATCTACACCCATTTTGCTGCTGCTGACCATGAAGACAGAACATATACCATGATGCAGACACAGCGCTTTGTCTGCCTGCTGGACGGGCTTGCACGCAGGGGAATCTTTTTCAGGATCAGGCATGCTGCAAACAGTGCTGCCATAATGTCCTTGCCTGAATCACATTTTGATATGGTAAGGGCGGGTATTGCAATGTACGGACTTTATCCCGGCCCTGCCCTGAAAAATTCACAGATAAGCCTTGTACCTGCAATGGAGCTCAAATCAATTATCACCTCTGTAAAAAAAGTTCCGGCAGGCTTTTTCGTAAGTTATGGCATGACATATGAAACTGCAAAACCCACCTGTCTTGCTTCTGTTCCCATTGGATATGCTGACGGCTTTTCAAGGCTGTTTTCATCCAATGGACATATGCTTGTAAAGGGATGCAAAGCCCCTGTTGCAGGCAGGGTTTGCATGGATCAGACCATGGTTGATGTGGGCGAAATTCCAGGAGTTGCAGCAGGAGATGAGGTGGTGATAATGGGAGCCCAGAAAGACATGGTTATTGGAGCAGATGAGCTTGCGGCAAAAATCAATACAATTAATTATGAAATTGTTTCCGGGCTGACCTCCAGGGTGAAGCGTGTCTATTCTGATTCAGGCTCTGGCCCTGGATAAATCATTTTACCTGTCATGGACAGGTCATATCCTCCGTATTCCTCGGCAGTTGCCTGAATGATCTTTCCCTTTAAAAGAGACAGGAAAAACTGGATTCCCTGATCAAAAAACCTGTCTTTTGCGATCAAAAGATCAAAGCGTTCCCAGCATATGGGAATGAAATCAAGGCCAAGCACGCCTGCCACAGGCCTGATACCGGGCCCGGCATCTGCATTTCCGGACAGAACCTGCAACCCTATATCCATGTGCCTTGTAAAACATGAATCATAGCCTTCAATGGTTTCTCCTCTGATCCCGGCTTTTTTCAATTCCCTGTCCAGGAGCAGGCGGGTTCCTGTCCCCATCTGACGGTTTGCTATTTTGATGCCTTTTTTTCCAAGATCTTTTACTGACTGAATTTTTTTCGGATTTTTCCTTTGAATGATGATGCCCTGCTCCCTTGAGCAGAAATTGACAACTGCCGGCATCTGCTGCATTTCATCCTTCAGAAAAGGGAAATTATACTCTTTGTCTTCAGAAACAAGGTGGCTTGATGCAATGTGGCAAAGATTCTGTTTCAGAGCCTGAAGCCCTCCCATTGACCCGGCATTTCCAAACATGGCCATATGATTCTTATGCTTCATGTTGAAAGTTGCAATAACCTTGTCAAGCAGAAGGTCATTGCTGCCCGCAATGAGAACAAGTCCGTGATATGGGGGCAGTTTGGCGGTTTCAGGAAAATTCTGGGTTCCTGCTTCTATCCATTGCAGAACAAGGTGTTTTGGAAACAGCCATTTGCCCGTGACCTTGGAGGCAGGCAGCCCTTTTTCCGCAATCAGGGAATAGATCATTTTTTCATTTACATTTAAAAATTTTGCAACTTCACGTGTTGAAAGCATTTCATCTGCCATGGTGTTTTCCTTTATCATTCAGGGAATAAACAGGTTATGAGCTTTTTTACAACCTGGTCTGCGCTCATGGATCCGCAGTCTATTTTTATATCACACCACTTATCATATAAAGGAGTTCTTTCCTTGTAAAGGTCTTCAATGGTTTTTCCTCGGCTTATGGCAACTCCCCTGCCCCTGACATCTGAAAGCCTGGGCAGAAGAATTTCAAGCCCGGCATGAAGATAGACAATCGTACTGATATCGGCAAGGTGCTGCATGGCTTCATGGCGGTAAACAACACTTCCTCCTGTTGCAATTATGTGATTTGAACATGAAATTTTTTTGACATGGTTTTCCTCGATTTCAAGAAAACATTCAAGGCCTTTGGCTGCTATTATCTGCGCAAGTGTAGCGTTTTCCCCTGACTGAATTATATCGTCGGAATCAATGAACCTGTAACCTGTATATTCTGCAACCAGTCTGCCTATTGTGGTTTTGCCTGCAGCAGGCATTCCTATTAAACTGATATTTTTCTTAATCTTCATGGAATAATAATAGTTTTTATGCAAAATTTATATTTCTAATTGATTGAAATTAAAAAAACAATACTATTGTTTGAAAACTTATGCAATAAAAAAAACAATACCTGTTCTCCGGGTTGACTTTGGACCCAAGGGGCACTATTTTAGAAAAAATTCAATTACCAGCACAGGGTATAACATCATGAAACCGCATATTATTACCATTGTAGGAAAGTCGAATTCCGGAAAAACCACATTATTGGAAAAGCTGATCGCCTGTCTGCGTGAAAAAGGATATAGAACAGGAACCGTAAAACATGCCCATGACGGGTTTGAAATGGATAAAAAAGGCAAGGACAGCTGGCGTCACAGAAAAGCGGGTGCACAGGCAACTTTGGTTATAACAGCAGGCCAGGTTGCTCTTTTAAAGGATGACGATTCAGATTATCTTAATAAAATGAGAAATTATCTTGCAGATATGGATATTATACTTGCCGAAGGATTTAAAAAGCAGGCACTGCCGAAAATAGAGGTTTTCAGAAAGGAAAGCACTCATAAAAAACCTTTATGCCTGGAAGATGAAAATCTTGTAGCATTTGTAAGTGATTCAGAATATAAGCCTGATGTTCCAAGGTTCGGGCTTGAAGATATCCGACAACTGGCTGATTTTATAGAATCAAATTTTATTGGAAAGTCACAATAGTGCATAAAAAGGTTTTCAACAGCCTTGCTGCTGTATTGTTATTAAGCATTTTTTTCATATGCAGTGCAGTTAATATATGCAGGGCAGGAGATGTAAACCATTGCCTGGCCTCCCATTGTGTCAGTGTATTTAAAAACGGCGCAATAGACTGGACTTGCGGAACAATATGGGCAACAGGTAAAGCTGCTCCAGAAGGCAGGGCTGCAATATCCACGGAATCGGTCCCTGGCGCTGCAAGGGCTGATGCAAACCGCAAGCTTCTGGATATTTTAAAGCATATCAAGATTAATGCGGATCTTACCATTGGAGATTATTCTTCAAAAAACGACATTATTCTGGCAGGAATAGAAAAAACAGCAAGAGATGCAGTGATTTTAAAACAATATTACACATCAGCACTTGCTGTTGAAATCACAATTGAAACCAGTATGTATGGCGGCTTTCTGCAATTGGTTCTTCCTGAAAATATCCGTCAGATCCCGAAAATAATTCTGGAAGATCAGAAAAAAAATATCAGACATGAACCAGAAAATGAATATACAGGTCTTATCATTGATGCAAGGGGGCTTGGTCTCAAACCAGTACTTGCCCCTGTCATTGTCAGTGAACAGGGGCATGCTGTATATTCATCAGCCTTCATAAGCAGGGAATTTGCAGTTCAAAAAGGTATCTGCAAATACATCTGCGACATGGATAAGGCACGCTCCGATCTGCGTACAGGCAGCAATCCTCTTGTTTTCAAGGGGCTGCGCAAGGAAGGGCAGCCAGGTGCAGCCATTGTCATAAGCATGTCAGATTACAGGCTGCTGGAAACAATAACCGAGCGCCACAGATTCTTAAAGGAATGCCGGGTCATCATTGTCCTGGATGGATAACAGCGTTGTCAATGAGTCTTGTGGTGCCGACTCTTACTGCCATTGCCAGCAGAACAGGCTGTTTGATTTCCTCTATATCTTCAAGGGTTTCAGGGTCGCAGAACGAGATATAGTCTATGCTTGTTTCAGGAAATGAATTTATAAACTCCTGTATCCTGCGGTGAATTACAGACGGGTTTTTCTCTCCCTGTTCTGTCATTTTTTTTGCAATTTCAAGGGATTTTGAGAGGCTTAAGGCTGATTTTCTCTGCTGGTCAGACAGATAGGTGTTTCTGGAGCTCATGGCAAGCCCGTCTTTTTCCCTGATAATTTCTCCTGCAACAATTTCAATGTCAAAATCAAGATCCTTGACCATCTGTTTGATGATCTGAAGCTGCTGGTAGTCTTTTTTCCCGAACACTGCCACATCCGGCATCACTATGTTGAAAAGTTTGGTAACAATTACTGCAACGCCGGCAAAATGGCCTGGCCTGCATCTGCCGCACAGAAATCCTGGCAGGTGTTTGAGTTCGATTCCTGTCTGGAAATTTTCAGGATATATATCTTCTTTGCATGGAAGGAATACAGCGGTGACCCCGGCCTGTTCAGCCATTTTCAGATCATGGTCAATGTCCGATGGATAGGAATCAAAATCTTCATTTGGCCCGAACTGGGCAGGATTTACAAATATGCTTACAACAAGTTCGTCACACAGGGATCTGCCTTTTTCCATCAGGGAAATATGTCCTTGATGAAAATATCCCATGGTAGGTACCAGACATATTGTTTTTGCGTCTTTCTTTAGTTTTTTGGACCATTCCTGCATCTGTTTTTTATTTTTGAAAATTCTCACTGTTTTTCAAGTTCCTCCTTAATGGCAATTCCCATATCCATAATGGTATATGGCTTTCTTATAAAAGCTCCGGCTCCGAGATCCTGCGCATCCATGACATCTTTTGATTCTGAATATCCGCTTGCAATCACTGCCTTCTGATCTGGTTTTATTTCTTTTATTTTCCTGTAGGTTTCAAGTCCGCTGATGGAAGGGCTCATGATCATGTCCAGAACGACAAGATCCACATTGTTTGCCTTGATAAATTTTAGTGCATCATATCCGTTTCCAACGGCCTTTGCATTATATCCCAGTTTTTTCAGAATACTTACTGCAATTTTCTGCTGGTCCTCAAGGTCATCAACAACAAGTATTGTCTGCCCATGGCCTTTTATCTGTTCCAGTGACCTGGAATTTTCATCCACATGAATTTTTTTTCTGCTGGCCGGAAACATCAGGTCAAATCTTGTACCCTGTCCGCAGGATTTGATATTAATGAACCCGTTGTGATCTTTTACAGTGTTCCATACAATGGTAAGGCCCAGGCCGGTTCCGCTTCTTCCCATCTGCTTGCGGGTAAAAAAGGGCTCAAAAATTTTTTTAAGATTTTCAGGGCCGATCCCGGCTCCATTGTCCTGTACGCTTAAAACAGCGTATTCTCCGGGAGGTATGGTCTCATAGCCCTGAATGTCATGATCAGTACAGCGGTTGTAGGTGGAGATTGTTATTGTCTTGTCACCATTTTTGCATGCAATCTCTTCTGCAGCATTGATAACAAGGTTCATGAGAGCTTTTTCAATATGTATGTAAGAACCTGTGATATTGAACAATTCCGGGTCAAGATCTGTTTTGATCTCTGTTTCAGGACAGGATGCCTGAAGCTTTTTAAAGCCTGGTGATTCAATGTATCTGTCAACTATGGTGTTTATGTTGATGGTTTTGATTTCAGCACTGTTGCTCCTTGATATGATGAGCAGGTCATTTACAATGGCGGCTGCCTTGCGGCCGGAGGTCCTGATTATATCCAGCCCCCGCATTATTTCCGGGTTCATGTTCTTATCCATCATCATCAGCTCAGGATAGGTTGTGATTCCTGAAAGTATGTTATTAAGATCATGTGCAACACTTCCTGCCAGTATGCCAAGTGCCCTGACTTTTTCAGCCTGGACAAGTTTCTGTCTGAGCCTGTCCTGTTCTTTCTGCTGGGCCTTGAGCCTGGATATATCCCTTATGATGCCCTGATACCGGTTGGGATTATCAGGCAAAGCCCTGATTTTTGCACCGCTGATTTCAACCGGAATATCCATGCCGTTTTTATGACGGATCAGGCTTTCGCAGCAAAAAGGGGTAAAACCTGCAGTCTGGTTTTTAAACTCAGTGAAATTCCGATCTTTAAAGAAAAAGGACACATGCTTTCCTGTCCATTCTCCCGGTGTAAATCCAAAGGTCTGAAAAACTGCTGAATTGACAAAAGTAAGTTCAAAATTTTC
This sequence comes from uncultured Desulfobacula sp., assembly GCA_964408295.1. Lineage (GTDB taxonomy): Bacteria > Desulfobacterota > Desulfobacteria > Desulfobacterales > Desulfobacteraceae > Desulfobacula. Next base: position 30,142 of record CAYOYY010000004.1, read on the forward strand.
ATTGCATGTCCATATAACATCCCTGGTGTTTTTTACCAGATGCTTGAACTCTCTGCCTGATATTTCAAGCGCCTTGATGAGAACGGCAAGTATGATGGTTAAAGCGGCATTTAATGCAGTAAAGGTACAGGTCGTGACCCACCACTGGGCCGGAACCAGGATCTCATTGCCATCCCCGTACATGATTATTCCCTTTGAATACAGGATGCCTGCACATACCATGGTGGCAATATTGATGATAAGGCTTGCCATTGCCCCCCGTATTCCTGAAAACACAGCGGCAAATATTGAAAAACATAATAAATAAAGGCGCGCACTGCCCACAAGCCCTGTGGTGCCAAGGCTGAAGATTCCCATTATATAAAAGCCTGTGATTCCAGCCCACAGCCTGGCTGGAAAATTGGCTTTTCTGAAAAAGGCAATAAGGCAAAGCCACAGATATATAAAGGTATAAAAGCTGATTCTGTACCATTCTGACAGATCAAATGCGAATTTACAGCTTAAGACATATGGTATGGCACCAAGAATTACAATGCCTGTAAAAAGGCAGTCAAATGTTTTTTTCTGCCAGAACAGCAGTACATCCTCATTGTCCTCATAGACAGATTTTATGTTAAAAACAGGTAAAATCATAAATATTGACTTATAATAATTTAGCGGGTATGAAAATAGTTTACTATACTGGTGTAAAAAAGCAAGAAAATGCGCTGTAATATAAAGGATAGATCTCATGAATTCCCATATTCCAGACAGAAAAGAAGCTTTTGAACTTCTGACAGAATATAATAAAAAGCCAGGACTGATCCGCCATGCTCTTGCCGTGGAATCTGTCATGGCACATTTTGCGGCAAGGTTCAGCGAAGATGAGGAAAAATGGAGGGTCATAGGCCTGGTTCATGACCTTGATTATGAATTGTTTCCAGAGGAACATTGTAAAAAATGCATTGAGATTTTCAGGGAACACGGCTGGCCTGAAGATTATATAAGGGCTGTAATAAGTCATGGCTACGGGATATGCACAGATGTAAAGCCTGAAACCAACCTTGAAAAAACCTTGTATGCAGTTGATGAATTGACAGGCCTTGTTGCAAGTGCAGTCATTGTACGTCCCTCAAAAAGCATTCTTGATATCAAGGCAAAATCAGTTAAAAAGAAGTTCAAGGACAAAAGTTTTGCTGCCAAAATTGACAGACAGGTAATTCTTCAGGGTGCGCAGTTCCTTGATATGGAACTTTCAGAGCTTATCACCGAGGTAATTGCCGGAATGAGGCCTGCAGCAGAGCAAATAGGTCTTAAAGGCAACCTTTAGGCTTATGTTTTAAGACTGTTCAGACAGGATCAGGGCTGCGCCAAAGGCCCCGGTCATATGGGGCGCCTGTGGTACAAGCACTTTTCTTTTTAATCTTTTTGATATCAATGTGACAAGGCATGGGTTTTTTGCTGCTCCGCCTGAGAAAATAACCGGCCCGTTGGAAGAAATTCTGCCTGTCATAGCTGCTGCACGTTTTGCCACACTTATGTGCAGGGCCTTTGCTATTTCTTTTCTGTTGGTTCCCCTTGCAATCAGAGATGTTACTTCTGATTCGGCAAACACAGTGCACATGCTGTTGATTTCAGGGTGGCTGTCTGCTTCAAGGGCTGCCGGCCCGAATTCATCAATGGAATAGCCAAGATTTTTTGCCATGATTTCCAGAAATTTTCCTGTTCCTGCAGCACAGCGGTCATTCATTTCAAATTTTCTGACCCGGCCGTTTTTATGAATGGCAATGGCTTTGGAATCCTGGCCTCCTATATCAAGAACGGCAGCTTCATCATTAATCATGCCTGTATTTTTAAACAGGGCATATGCTCCTTTTGCATGGGCTTTGATCTCTGTAACAGTGCAGGCGTGATCAAATGATATTTCAAACAGGCTGCGGCCATAACCTGTTGCCATTATCCTGTCGTATTTGACTCCTTCAAGAATCTGCCTTGCTCCTGAAACCGGATCAAAACCGGTATCTGCCTCTTTTGTCTGGCAGATCTGCCCGTTTTCCACCACAACAAGCTCCATTGTTCTGGATCCGATATCAATGCCTGCATATCTCATGGCTCTGTTTAATCTCCTATCTGCTCGATAAAGGCCTGTACCCTTGTTTTTATCTGTTCAACATCTTCCATTCCATAATCGGTTTCAATGCGCAGGCATGGAATATCTTTTTCTTCCAGGGCTTTTTCAATCTGCACGGATTCCATAAGATAGGGCTGGCAGAACTGCAGTCCATAGTGGATAACTCCGCCGGCACTGGCAGATTCAGCCATTTTTATGATATGCTCTTTTCTGTCAGCATTGGGAGTAAAAATAGCACAGTCTATTTTAAAATATCTGCTGGCAATGGCATCCATAAGGTCATCCACTGTGGACCCTGAATTGTCTGTCAGATTTCTGACACCCCGCTCTCCAACACAGGATTCCTCTCCCACGATAACAGCTCCGGATGTTTCAACTATCCAGGGTATTTTCCAGTTCGGCACGGCCATGGGACATCCGGAAAAAAGGATTCGCGGGGTTCCAGGCTTTTTAACCCCCTGGCTGCTTTCAATTCTTTTTTCAAGTTCATCACATAATTTATTTACAGATTCAGTAAATCTTGCCGGGTCGTCGTAGAAAAACACCTGATTTGCAAGAAGGGCGTCAAGCCCGGAAATCGGTGCAGGATCGGCATGTCTCAGTATGGAAAGACGGTGAAGTGCGGAACGTTTTGCATTTACAGTATCTATTGCCTGCTTAAGGGAATCTGTGGTGATCTCGTTTCCTGTCAGTTCTTCCACTGCTGTTTTGAAACGGTTGTATTCATTTTTGACAAGTTCATACCCTTTTTCCGTCTTCATCTGGGGCAGGTCCATGACATACAGGTTGTCAACCATGGATTCAAGGTACTCATATGCTTTTTTTTTGCCGTCACAGGTGTTTTCACCAACTATCATGTCAGCGGTTTCAATATATGGACACACCCTGCCAAGTTTGAACCCAAGGGCTGATTTAATAAGTGCGCAGGTGTTTCTTGGAAGATATTTTTCAACCTCTTCCATTGCAAAATCTGCTCCTGAACAAAGCCCCACAAGGGTGGCATTGGCTGCCAGGACAATTTCCTCAGGCACAAACACGCAATAGGAACCTATGATCTTGCGGCCCTGCTGCTTTTCATCAAGGAGCTCCCTGATTCTTGATCCATGAATCTCACTCATGACAAAATCAAAATATTCCATGGCTGAGGGCCGTGAGTCCTGGGCAAGGTAAATATTCTGATATGCCTGTGAAAGCACTTTTAAAAGAAGATCATGTGCTTCAAGATCAAGGCCTGATTCTTCCCACATGGGTATATATTTTTCATTCATTGTTTTTATCCTTATTTTTACCGGGTTTTTTATTGTGGGTACTAATAATCTGATTTCAGGCACTAATCAAATTCTTAATATCTTTAAAACCGGGCACATTGATTGAAAAAAACTATATATACCTGAAATTCAGTATATGGGTGTGTCATATATCTGACGATATCGGCAGAAATTTCCTGATCTTAAAGATCGGCAGGCAGGGATTGTTATTTATAACACTTTGATTTTTTTAGATTTTCTTTAACTCGCCATTGTCTGGCACAGGTATTGCTTTTTAAATTTTGACAAAGATAGATATGGAGAAATTTACAGCAGATAATATGGGGATTCAGACATGAAAAAAGCTTTTCACAGATTATCCGGTTCAATGGCATCAGTATTTTTATCTGTTTTCAGGGAAGCAGGAAAACAGGCTGATCTTAAAAAGCTTACACGTCATATAATGGAATTGAACAGAAAACAATCTGTCAGCCAGATTATTGATGCAACTGTTGCCTGTTTAAAAGATATTCTGGGTTACAGGTTTTTTGTCTTTGTAATCCGGAATGAAGACGGTGCTGATATCATCACTGACCCTGAAATCCGCTGTCAGGCCCTTGAAAAGCTTATAATGAAGGATTTTTCCATTGATGACAGAGAAAAGCTGTGCTGGTCGACGTTGAACCATTGTTCTGCACAGAACAGGATAGTGGAAGAATCTGATATCAAAGATATTGTTTCCTTTGAAATGAATGAAGATAATCTGCATTCCAGGATATATCTGCTGCCGCGTCACAGTCTTGCAGACCATCAGACTGATATGGTGAATATGATTCTGCAGGCCTGCAGTGTTGCCATGTGCAGGCAGATCAAAATGGATACCCTGCAGAATGCAGCAACCATTGATCCGCTGACAGGCTGCTATAACAGAAGAGAATTCTTTCGTCAGCTGAAGCGTCATATTGCACGCGCTGTGCGCCATAAGACAAGCTTGTCTGTTTTTATGTTTGATCTGGATCATTTTAAGAAGATTAATGATACATATGGCCATATTGCAGGAGATAAGGTGTTGCAGAAAGTGGCTGATGTGGTTCAGCAGAACATGAGAACAGGAGATGTGCTTGCAAGATACGGTGGAGAAGAATTCATTGCTGTCCTGCCTGAAACCGGAAAGGAAAAAGCCATGGAGCTTGCAGACAGGCTCAGAATGGAAATAGCAGATCAGACTGTTATGCATGACAGCAGAATCATCAGAATAAGTGCAAGCTTTGGCGTTGCAGAGCTTGACCGCTGTGCTGACATGAATAAAATTGTTCAGGATGCCGATGCCATGATGTACAGGGCCAAACAGAACGGCCGCAATACTGTCATGCCTGGATTGATAAAACTAGTCCACGGGCTTGATCATAGTGGTGCAACGAAAAATAACCATGCTCCGGCACTTATATTGTAAATCTTTTAGTTATGGCCTGTAACTGCTCCATGACATCATTTAAAATCCCGGCTTTTTCCTTTACATGGGAAGAAAATTTGTTGATTTCCTGGGATGCCCGCAGAACACCGCTGATTTCCTCAGCAACCTGAGCAGATACTTCTGAACTCTGACTTATATTCATATTCACTTCCTGTATGCCCTGGGATACCTGATTGATATTATCAGTGATTTCAGATGTGGTTGCAGCCTGAAGTTCAATTGCAGAGGCTGCTTCGTTCACAAAATTATCAATCTGATCAATGATCTGGGAAATTTCCTGAATCTCAGTGACAGCACCTGAGATCTGATCCTGAATCTGCTTGATATTTATGGCAATGTCTTCTGTGGCACCGGCAGTCTGGCCTGCCAGTTCCTTGATTTCATTTGCCACAACAGCAAAGCCCTTGCCTGCTTCGCCCGCCCTTGCAGCTTCAATGGTTGCATTAAGAGCAAGAAGGTTGGTCTGTGATGATATGCTGTTGATTGTGTCGGTTACCTTGTTTATCTCTTCTGCTGCCCGGCCCAGTTCTTTTACTCTTTCTGATGCCTGCTGAGCCTTTTCAACGGCTTTGCCTGTAATCTCCCTGGTATGGCCTGAGTTTTCAGAAACCTTGTCAATACTTGCCTGCATTTCTCCTGTGCCTGTGGCCACAATTTCAATATTGGTGCTAGCCTCTTCCATGGCAGCTGCAACTGAATCCATATTGGAGCTCATCTGCTCTGCTGCTGAAGCAACTGTGTTTACATTTGCAACAGTTGTTTCAGAACCTTCATTCATCTTGTCTGAAATTAGGTTCAGTTCACCTGAAGCCGAGCTCAATGTCTCTACTTCTGAATTTAAGTCTGTGATCATGCTGGCAAGCCCTTTTACCATTTCATTCATTGAATCGACTGTCTCTTTTATTGCATCGCGGGCATCATAGGTAAAGGTGTATTTGAAATTGCCCTTTGCCACTTCCCTGGCCATTTTTGCCATGCCATTCATGCTTTTCATCAATTGCCGGTTCATGAATGCAATTACAAGTATACCTACAACCAGCACTATGACGCCGCTTATACCGGCGCTTGTCAGAATCTGACGGTTGACTCCTGTCATGAGTTCAGCCTCGGATACTGCTGTTGTGAAATAAAGCTGCCATGGCTTAAAATAATTTGTATAGGCATGGTAGATTTTGCCATCATGTTCATAAATGCTGGGCCCTGATTTTTCATTTGTGATTTTCTCTCCGCTGTTTTTAAATTCATCAACCTTTAATGAAATATAAGCCTTGTCCGGATGAATCAGTATTGTACCGTCAGAGCTGCTGACAAAGGAATATCCATATCCTCCCACATTGACTCTGGTTATAAGCCCAATGAGATCATTGCTCAGGATTTTACTGGTAATTCCATATGCACCTACGATTTTGTTCTCAAGGTTATCCCTGAATGGTTTTAAAAAACGCATGGAAATATCAGAACCTTTTTTTGTAAGAAAAAGTATCTGTTTGCCTGATTTGATTTTTTTATAAATATCGGTTCCTGAATCGTAATATTCGCCTGTATCCCTTGATCCGTCTTTGTTCTTGGCTGTTGAAGAAACTTTTATTAATTTGTTGTCATGCAATTGATATATTGCGATATCTGATGTGCTGAACTTGCCTATTTTATCCACAAGCTTATTGTCGCCTGTTACAAACTGAAGCCCGAAAATGAGTTTGGGAATGGTTGTCCTTTCTTTTCTGCCTGTTTTGATATCATGAATATCAAGATCAGTTGTCCTTGCGTTGACAACCATGATGTTGCCAGAACTTTTGCGTTCAGCCATAAGTGCGCCCATGTCAGCTTCTATTTTTTCCTTCTGAAGATTATATTTCAGCTGTATTGTCTTTAAAAGCACATCAGATACGTTTCGTATGCTTGTCTGGCCCTTGGAGAGAAAAGAGCTTTTGCTCTGGTAAAAATTTACCATGGTAATTATGAAAATAGTCAGAAGTATAATTCCGATGGAGCCTATATAAAGTTTTTTATCAAACCCTATATTTGTCATTTTTCACCTCGCCGTTTGCTCATATCATATTTCCCCATACCATGGAAAAGGCAGGGCCCGTTTGAAAAAATATTACCTGAATCATACCCATTTATGATTTGTTTTACTCTAATATTGGAAAAAAATTTTTACAAGTAAAAATACAAATAAGCTATATTGTAGCTTGACGAGTCTGTACAAGCAGGCCTGCATTCCTGATACAGGCCATGTCGTGGCCGTGTTTTTCAATTAAGGAATTTACTTTTTCAATATCAGCTTTTTTTATCCCCATATGCCCGCATTCCCTGCTTTTCAATGAGGTTTTCAGGAATATGTCTATTCTTTGTGTTTTCTGCATCATGGATAATGCAGTGCCTGCGTTGCCATTGTAGGATTTCGCAAGTTTATCAAACAATTGACCAGTATTTTTGCAGGCCATGTACTGCATGAACGGCTCAGATCCGATACCGTCCCTGCATTCTGCCATTAGAGCAAGGTATCCTGAATCCTTGACAAACATGGAAGCATTGTAAATGGATTTATGTACCTGGATCATGTTGATATCCTTGGGAAAGCCCCCGCATGATGCAAGTACAAATTCATAACGTTTCACAGGGCCTGTCATGTAAAAGGAATCAAGAATTCTGCATGCCCGGATAAAATCTTCATATGTTTTTCCCACAATGAGGTGGCACAGCTTTCCTGATGAATCAAGGATTCCATGTATGGAAATTCGCGGGATATCAAGCATTCTGTCTATCTGCACAAGATCATCTGCAACCGGATTGTTTTCAAGGTTGCCGGGCCTGCATCCGGGAACTGTATTCTTTGATATATAATCAAGGAAAAGGCTGTGGTTGTGATAAATATCCGGCATATATCCAAGTCCTGGAAAGAGCAGTTTCCTGCCTCCTCCATATCCTGCAAAATAATGATGGGATACTGCTGCAAATGTGATTACAAGGTCACATTCAAGAATGTCTTTCCGCATGTGCACAAGGGTTCCATGACCTGTTTTGCCGATAAAGCTGAAAATGCTTTTGTCCCTGCTGTCATGATGAATAAAAGGATATTTGAAATATATGTCACCATAGGCATTGCAGCATTGAGCCGCTGTCTGTTTTTCATGGGTGCCATAGGCTATGAAGAATTTGAGGCTTTTTGTATCTGCACCGTTATTTAAAAGGATTTTCACAATCTGAGGCAGGTATTCAGGATATCCGCATAATCTTGTCTTGTCTGCAATTACTATGGCAATTGACCGGCACAGGGACAGATCCAAAGGAAGGGCCCTGACAAGATTGTTTTCAAATTCTGTCATGTCAATGCTGGGCACAGGCTCGTTTATTTCAAGAATATCAGCCTTGTGAGGCAGGCTGAACTCATAAAGTTTTTTGCCGTATTCAAGCTTTATTTTTTTTTGCATGGATTCCCTGCAGGTTTTCCCTGAATTCGAGATTTTCAAACCCTGATGCTTCAAGTCTCTTTATTGTGTTTTTGATGAACCTGTCCTGGTGCCTGATCCTGCCTGGACTGCCTGTGTAATGAAACAGTCTTGCACCCTTTGCCATAACCCGGAAAAGTTCGTCATAAAATTTTCTGCTGTAAAGCATGCCGCTTGCAGAGGTAAATCGTGGAGGATCATGGATAACACTGTTAAAAGTTTCTTTTTTCATTTTTGTTATTAAAAGGGTTATGTCTCCATGAATGAGCTGGGTTTTTTCTTTTCTGTATTCCTTAAACCATGGATTGTATCTGCCAAGCCTGATTACTTCCCGGCTTTTTTCAGCTGAAATTATTTTTTCTGCCCCCTGTTTTAAGGCGTGGACAGCAGAATATCCAAGGCCTGCGCAGGTATCAAGTACAGTGTCACAGGGTCTTACCACAAGTTCTGCCTTTAACCTTGCATCAAAAAGAGGATCAATTGAACCTGAACGATGCATTTTGATTCCATTGATTTCCAGTATGGGCGCAGTTTTTGTGGGAACAAGCTTGTAATATCCGCCTGATCTTATTTCCAGAGGTTTCAGTTCGTTGTCCATGAACATGAAAATTTTGCCTGGAGAAGATGCAACTGGTTCAAGCCGTCTTATTTCAATGGCAGAAATGTCATCAAGCACAAGACAGGTGTTTTTAATTTTAAAATTTTTCTGCGACAGATTAAGATCAAGGGAAATTTTGATGGTGGACAGGCCCTGGTCTGCAGCTTTGAGAATTTTTGCGGCAACTTCAGAATGGAAAAAATATGGCTCAGGTGTCACGTGGCTCTATACCGTTTTTTGCTTCCAGAGTTTTAACCCGTTCCTCAAGCTGGAGCAGATAGGTTTCCATCTGCTCCAGATACTGGGCAAAAGTATATGTTATTCCCATTTCAAGGGTTCTTGCTTCAAGCCGTCTGTTGAGTTCTTCCTGAGTTTCCCTGTCCCGGTCTTCAAGACTTGGCATGGCAATCTCCATAGTTGAATGGATTTTGTTTTATTCCAAACAAAAATCAGGATAAAAATCAAGGATAAATTGAAAAAATCATGTCAGAAATCAATACTGCCGGGAGTTCTTGGAAAGGGAATAACATCTCTTATATTGGAGATTCCTGTAATGAGCATGAGAAATCTTTCAAATCCAAGCCCGAATCCTGAATGGGGGACAGATCCGTATCGTCTGGAGTCCAGATACCACCAGTAGCTCTGTTTTGAAAGCCCCATCTCATCCATACGCTTTTCCAGAACATCAAGCCTTTCCTCTCTCTGGCTGCCGCCTATGAGCTCTCCTATTCCCGGAACAAGAAGATCCACTGCTGCAACGGTTTTACCATCATCATTAAGGCGCATGTAAAAGGGCTTGATCTGTTTTGGATAGTCATGGATAAAAACAGGTTTTTTGCAGTATTCCTCTGCAAGGTAGCGTTCATGCTCAGAATGAAGATCCATTCCATATTCAACCGGAAATTCAAAATTTTTTTTCGAATCCTTCAGGATTTCAATGGCCTGTGTATAGGAAATTTTTGCAAAATCAGAGTTGATAATTGTGTCAATGCGTTTTGACAGGGATTTGTCCACAAATTTTGCAAAAAGATTCATGTCTTCACTGCATTCTTCCATGGCATGTGAGGTCAGGTATTTTACAAGTTCTTCACCATGATCCATGGCACAGCCAAGGTCACAGAAAGCCATTTCAGGCTCAAGCATCCAGAATTCAGCGACATGGCGGCTTGTATTGGAATTTTCAGCCCTGAAGGTAGGGCCGAATGTATATACATCACCCAGGGCCATGGCAAACATCTCGGCAGAAAGCTGACCTGAAACAGTAAGATTGGATTCCTGACCGAAAAAATCCCTGGAAAAATCCATGAATCCCTGTTTTTTCACCATTTCAGGATCAAGGCTTGTAACCCTGAACATTTCTCCTGCACCTTCACAGTCAGAACCTGTGATAAGGGGAGATGTAAGATATCTGAACCCTTTTTCCCTGTAAAACTTATGTATGGCATAGGCCATTTCAGATCTGATTCTGAATATGGCTCCATACTTGTTTGTGCGTGGCCTTAAATGGGCAATGGTTCTTAAAAATTCATCTGAATGGCGTTTTTTCTGAAGAGGATATGATTCAGGCGCAATATTTATTATTTCAACTTCCAGGGCCTGGATTTCCCATTTCTGACCTTTTCCCGGGGACTCGACAAGCATGCCTGCAACACTTACTGAACTGCCTGTGGTAAGTGTCTGGATATTATCATAATTGTCAAGTTCAGATGTTGCAATAACCTGGATATTGGACAGGCATGACCCGTCATTGACTTCCATGAATGAAAATCCTTTTGAATCCCTTCTGGTTCTGATCCATCCTTTTATCAGCACTTTGCCGGGGCTTTGTTCAAGTTTGAGCAGTTTATTGATTTTTGTTCTTTTCATTGCCTTTTCCTGAAGAAAATAATATATTAAAAAATTTAATTTTATCTAAATTTAAAAGGTTGTATTTTAAAAAACTCAAGTAACATGCATCAGCAAAATTATCAAGACATCCTTGACCGGATATGTTGCAGTGTCACAATGCCCACAAGGTATTCAGGCAATGAAATCAATGCGGTAAGAAAAGATCCTGAAAAAACAGATTTAAGCTTTGCCCTTGTTTTTCCTGATCTTTATGAAATAGGTACTTCACATTTTGGCATACAGATTCTTTATTCCATTTTAAATGCCCGGAAAAATATTGCGGCAGAGCGTTTTTTTGCACCGGCTCCTGACATGGAAGCCATATTAAGGGACAGGCAGATCCCATGCCTTTCCATGGAATCCAGAAGGGATATGAAGGACTTTGATATTATCGGTATAAGTCTTTTATATGAACTGAATTTCACCAATATACTCACCATGATGAGCCTGTCCGGAATTGAGTTTTATGCTCAGCAGCGCAGGGATGTCTTTCCCCTTGTCATAGGAGGGGGGCCGTGCGCTTTCAATCCCGAGCCTCTTGCTGATTTTTTCGATGCCTTTGTCATAGGAGACGGTGAACAGGCTGTAATTGAAATTTCAGAAAAGGTGATTGAATTCAAAAAACATGGGGACGGCAGAAAAGAGACCCTTTTAAGGCTTTTGTCAAAAATAGAAGGTGTGTATGTGCCCTGTTTTTTCAATACTGATTCGGACAAAGCTGTGCCAGGTTGCCGGCCCGTTCCTGTTTTTGATGATTATACGCGTGTCAGAAGAGCTTTTCTTCCTGACCTGACAAAATATACATTTCCGTGCTCGCCCATTGTTCCGTTTGCAAAACCGGTTCATGACAGGCTGAGGCTTGAAATTGCAAGGGGGTGTACCAGGGGGTGCAGATTCTGTCAGGCAGGAATGATATACAGGCCGGTAAGGGAGCGGTCTTTGCCTGATCTGCTTGAAATTGCTGAAAAATCATTGCAGACTACAGGGTACTCAGATATTTCTCTTTTGTCTTTGAGTACAGGGGATTATTCAAGCCTTGCACCCCTTATGTCACGCCTGCTGGATATTGGCAGCGGGCACTGCAATGCAGTTTCCCTTCCTTCCATACGTGCGGAAAAACTCACACCCGAGCTGATGAATATTATACGAAGGGTCAGAAAAACAGGGTTTACCATTGCTCCTGAAGCAGGGTCACAGCGATTGAGAGATATAATCAATAAAAATCTTACAGAGCAGAGTATTTCCGCTGCTGTTGAAAATGCACTGAGTCTTGGGTGGAAGACAATAAAATTATATTTCATGATGGGGCTTCCATTTGAAACCGATGATGACATTGAAGCCATATGCTCGCTTTCAACCCGTCTGGCCTCAGCCCATGCAAAGGGTAAAAAAACCATAAATGTGAGTGTGGCATGCTTTATTCCCAAGGCTCATACTCCTTTTCAATGGTGTTCACAGATCAGCCTTGCTGAAACAGAAAGAAAACTTCAGTATTTAAAGGATAATCTCAGGCACCGCAAGGTGAACCTTAAATGGCAGAACCCTGAAATGAGCCTTGTGGAGGGTGTATGGGCTCGGGGTGACAGAAAATTGTCAGCCCTTCTTGTGACTGCGTTCAAAAATGGATGCCGCCTGGACGGATGGGCTGATCAGTTTGATTTTGATCTGTGGCGCAAATCTTTTGAAGAATCAGGCATTGATCCTGAAGCTTATATGAAAGGCAGTGAAGATACAGATATCCCCCTTGTATGGGATCATATTGATTCTGGTGTATCCCGTGAATTTCTGCAAAAGGAATATGAAAAGGCAAGACAGGGGGCTCTGACACCGGATTGCAGGGAAAACAAATGCACAGGATGCGGGGTATGTGATTTCAGGACTGTAAAGCCCGTGCTTTATAAGCCGGACAGCCTGGAACAGGATGCCGGCGGCACTGGGCAGGTTGCCTGTTTTGAGCCTGCCAGGGAAAAAGTGTTTAAAAAATTTGAGATCAGATTTTCAAAGCTTGGGCCTGCACGTTTTTTCGGCCATCTTGAGCTTGCCACGATCTTTCAGCGGGCAATACGAAGAGCAGGGCTTGATGCAAGATATTCCCAGGGATTCAATCCCCAGATGAAACTTTCCTTTGAAAATGCCCTGCCGGTCGGAATGGAAAGTGAAGAGGAAATATGCTTTATTGAGCTGGAAGGTATGGTTTTTCCTGAAACCGTCATGAAAAGGCTCAATGATACTCTTCCTTCAGGACTTTGTGTAACAGGGTGCAGGCTGTTTTGCAGGTCAGAAAGGCGTGACACTGATATATCCCGCTATATTGTTGCCATGCCAGGGATCGGTCCTGAAAAGCGGGTGATTGAAGAATTTTTATCATGTGATTCCTTTGTTGTTGAGGATTTCAGTAAAAAGGGAAAAATACGGAAAACAGATCTGCGCAGGGCAGTTGAAAAAATTTTGGTTTTGGATTTACAAACCATTGAGATGGTTTTAAAAAAATACAACGGCAGAACCATAAGGCCTGCCCGTATATTGACGCAATGCCTGAATATGGATGAAAAAACGGTGATGCAGGCCATGATCAGGAAGGTAAAACAAGGATGACCACCATGTTAAAGGAACTTGTGGTAAATGCAGCTCCCCATGAAACAAGGGTGGCGCTGCTTGAAAACGGAACCATTGTCGAGGTCTTCATTGAAAGGGAAGATGAAACCTCCATTGCAGGCAATATTTACAAGGGACGGGTGCAGCGTGTGCTGCCGGGAATGCAGGCAGCATTTGTGGATATAGGATTTGACCAGGCAGCATTTATTTATGTTGATGATGTGCTGGACACTGCCAGTCATAAAATGTACCAGAAATTTGAAATGGATAATGACAATGAAAACGATGGCGGACCTGAAGATATACAGGAAAACGAGTCCGGCATGGATGGCGGGCGGGGATCATGGAAACCAGGTCTTGCCCAGGAATGCAGCATAGGTGATCTGCTGACAGAGGGCCAGGAGATCCTTGTTCAGGTTGCCAAGTCATCCATAGGCACAAAAGGCCCGAGGATTACAACTCATATTTCTCTGGCAGGCCGCTATATGGTGCTGATGCCAACGGTTGACCACATAGGGATTTCAAGGCGGATAGAGGATGAGGCGGAAAGAACCAGGCTAAGAGAGCTGTTGTTGTCCATACGCAAAAACAGTTTTGGATATATATTCAGAACCCAGGCCCAGGGCATTGGCGAGGACACAATCAAAAAGGAAATTGATTTTCTGACCAAAACATGGGAATCCATCCTGACAAAGAGCAGGACAGCCTCGGCTCCTTCCCTTGTGTACAGGGATCTTAATGTGACTTTCAGGGCTGTAAGGGATCTTATGGCTGATGAGGCAGACAGGCTTGTGATTGATTCCAGGGAAGAATATGAAAATGTTCAGAATTTCTTAAAGGAACTGATGCCTGATGTGAAATTGTCAGTGGAGCTTTATCAGGGGCGGGAATCAATTTTTGATGCCTATAACATTGAAGGAGATGTCTCAAGGGCACTGAAAAAAAAGGTATGGCTCAAATCCGGCGGATATATCGTGATAGAACAGACAGAAGCCCTTGTTGCCATTGATGTCAATACAGGCAGGTATGTTGGAAAACATAATTTTGATGAGACAATTTTAAAGACCAACCTTGAAGCGGTAAAGGAAATTGCCTATCAGATACGGCTGCGCAATATCGGCGGCATAATCATAATTGATTTTATTGACATGAAAAAGGAACAGCACAAGGAAAAAGTCATGGCCCGCCTGAACGAAGCCATGAAAAAGGATAAAAGCCAGACAAATGTTCTTCCACTGACAGAGCTTGGCCTTGTGCAGATGACAAGAAAAAGGATCAGGCGCAATCTGACCCGCACCCTTTGTGAACCATGCTTTTACTGCAATGGAGACGGGTATCTTTTGTCCGGAAAATCCATCTGTCATAAAATCTACAGGGACCTTGTGACAGAAGCCGGAGATATTGTCGGCAACAGGTTCACTGTCAAGGTGCATCCTGAGATTGCCCAGTTGCTGCATGGCAGTGAGAAACATCTGATTTCGTCCCTTGAGAATCAGTTCTCAAAGCCCATTGCCATATATCCTGAACCCCATTATCATATTGAGGAATACCATATTTTTGAATCCCTGGGAAAATAGCAGAAGGAGAGATAAATGCCTAAAATTACAATGAAAAACCCCCTTGTTGAACTGGACGGAGATGAGATGACCCGGGTTTTGTGGCCCATGATAAAAACTGAGCTTATCGAGCCTTTTGTTGATCTGAAAACCCAGTATTATGACCTTGGCATTGAAAAAAGGAATGAAACACGGGATCAGATTACAATTGATGCGGCAAATGCCATTAAAAAATATGGGGTAGGAGTCAAAAATGCCACAATCACACCGAACCAGGACAGGGTTGAGGAATATAAGCTTGAAAGGCAGTGGAAAAGCCCCAACGGTACAATCAGGGCCATGCTGGACGGAACCGTGTTCAGAAAACCCATTCTTGTGAAGAATATCCCTCCTGCGGTACGGTCCTGGAAAAAACCAATTGTCATGGGCAGGCATGCTTATGGTGATGTTTATAAAAATGCTGAAATCAGGACTGAAGCACCGGGAAAGGCTGAGATCGTTTTTACTGACATAAATGGAAATGAAACCCGCAGAACCATAATGGAAATGGACGGTCCAGGCGTGATTCAGGGAATTCACAATACAGATGAATCCATTTCAGGCTTTGCCAGGGCCTGTTTTGACTATTGTCTGGACGAGACAATTGACTGCTGGTTTGCAACCAAGGATACCATTTCAAAACAATATGACCAGACATTCAAGCTGATATTTGAAGGCATATTTGAAAAAGAATACAGGCAGAGGTTTGAAAATACCGGGATCACCTTTTTTTACACCCTGATTGATGATGCCGTGGCAAGGATCATGAAAACCGAAGGAGGTATCCTGTGGGCATGCAAAAATTATGACGGAGATGTCATGAGTGACATGGTGGCCTCTGCATTCGGTTCGCTTGCCATGATGACGTCCGTGCTTGTATCTCCCCACGGCTATTATGAATATGAAGCAGCTCACGGCACTGTGCAGCGCCATTATTACCGTCATCTCAAAGGAGAAAAGACCTCGACCAACCCTGTGGCTCTCATTTTTGCATGGACAGGCGCTTTGAAAAAAAGAGGTGAAATGGATCGCCTGCCTCAATTGTCTGAATTTGCAGGCCGTCTGGAAAAAACAGTGATTGAAACCATAGAATCAGGGTTCATGACAGGAGATCTTGCAGCCATATGCAGCCCTGCTGCCGCGAAGGTGCTTGATTCGGCAGAATTCATTGCCCTGCTGGCCCAAAGACTTCAGTCTTGACAATTTTTAAAAAAGAATGTAGTGTATTGTGTTTATTGTGGTTTGTTGGTTTAATATTTGGAACATTGTAAAATTTTAGTTAAGGATTGGTAATCTATGAAACGAACATTTCAGCCCAGTAATAGGAAAAGGACAAGAAAACACGGATTTCTCAAAAGAATGTCCACCCCCGGAGGAAGGCGCGTTATCAACGCCAGAAGGGCAAAGGGAAGAAAAAGGCTTGCTGTATAGCAAAGGGATTTATTGAGTAACTATTGTTTGCCAAAAAAAGCAAGGCTCCTGAAGAGAGCTCAGTTTTTAACACTTTCGAAGCAGGGGAAAAAAGTACATACTGACAGCTTTTTAGCACTTGTACATGATGGAACGGCTCTAAACAATCGAATTGGCATTACTATATCAAAAAAAGTGGGGAATGCAGTAGCGCGTAACAGGATAAAGAGAATTATAAGAGAATATTTCAGACATAATAAAGACAATATTTCAGGGCCCATAGATATCAATATCATTGCAAAGAAGGGTCTGGCGACGCTATCCAACAGGCAGATTATTGAAAAGCTTGATAAACTTTTTGCAAAAATAGCCATGACATAAGAAATGAAAAAGCTATTGTTAATACTTATTAAATTTTATCAATATTTTATATCACCCATGACAGGAGCCCATTGCCGTTATTATCCGACCTGTTCGGCATATGCTCTTGAGGCGGTTGAGAAATACGGCAGTATTAAAGGCACAGGCCTTGCCGTCAGAAGAATTCTGCGTTGTCATCCTTTTCATGCAGGAGGTATTGACCCGGTCCCATAATTTATCCTTTCAGCTTTCTGCAGATTTCCTCCTTGAATTTTAGGAGAGAAAATGGATGAACAAAAACGGTTAATTCTGGCTGTTGTGCTTTCTGTGATAGTCCTTGTGGGATATCAGGCTTTTTTTGTAAAACCGCCACAGCCTGCTGTCCATACCCGTCAGGTTCAGCAGACCGGTGAAACTGGCACCACAGCAAAACAGGAATCTGTCCGGAAAACCGGCAGAAAATCAGGTGTTTCCGATTACAAAACTGAGGCCTTTGGCAAGGCTTCCACAACTGCTGCCTCTGCTGTGGACAAGAAAAATTTCAGGTCCATATCTGTGACCACCCCCCTTTATCATATTATAATTTCAGAAAAAGGTGCGGTTGTTAAAAGTTTTGAACTGGAAAAATACAAGGAAACCAACAGAAAAGATTCTCCTTTAAAGCAGCTGATACCAGAGGAACTCAAACAGGGAAATCTTTTTCTTGATCTTGCCTCCCATTCTGTTCCAGGGCTTAAAAATGCACCATATACAGCTAAAACAGACACTGATGACACCAGTGTCATGTCAGGGGAAAAACACATTGAATTTGTCTATAATTCCCCTGAAGGAATCGTGGTAAAGAAAATTTTCACTTTCAGGGCGAATTCATACCTGATCGACTGTGATATTGTATTTCAGAACGGTTCTGCAAGAACCCTGGATGATTCCCTTGTGATCTCAACTCTGGGACTGTTCAATGACAGGGTTAAAAAGGAATCCAGGTTTGCCTTTGTGGGGCCCATTGCATTTATCAATAATAAATACAAAGGCATAAAACCCAAAAAAATAGAAGATCAGAACACTTATGCCGGAAAGATAGGGTGGGCAGGATTTACTGAACAATATTTCTTAACTGCTGTTATGCCAAAACCTAAGGGCGGAGTGGAAACTCCTGATGCCCGGATCAGGCTGTCATTTGCAGATGGCATTGTAACCAACAGCTATATCCGCAGAATGCAGCCCCTTGAGCCGGGAAAACAGGAAAGTTTTTCCTTTGAATATTATCTTGGTCCAAAAAGCCATAAGGTTCTGAGCAGTTACCACACAAGCCTCACAAATGCCGTTAATTTTGGTTTTTTCAATGTGATAGCCAAACCTCTTCTGGTAATCATGAACCTGATTTACAGTGTGGTGCCCAATTATGGAGTGGCAATAATTCTTCTGACCATATTCATTAAACTGATTTTCTGGCCCCTTGGAACCAAGAGTTATAAATCAATGAATCAGATGAAAAAGGTTCAGCCCCTTATGACGGAGTTAAGGGAAAAATACAAGGATGACAAGCAGAAAATGAATCAGGAGGTTATGGCTCTTTACAAGACCTATAAGGTGAATCCTGCAAGCGGATGTCTGCCCATGCTGGTTCAGATGCCGATCTTTTTTGCGCTTTACAGGATGCTTTACCAGGCCATTGAACTGAGACATGCCCCGTTCTTTGGATGGATTACCGATCTGTCAGCTCCGGACAGGCTGTTCCATTTCAGTTTTTCAATTCCTTTTATGCAGCCTCCCTATGGAATTCCCATGCTGACCCTGCTGATGGGTGCATCATTTCTGATCCAGCAGAAAATGACCCCCACCACAGGAGACCCCACCCAGGCCAAGATGATGTTGCTCATGCCTGTTTTCATGACAGTGTTGTTTATTAATTTCCCGGCAGGGCTGGTTCTTTACATGTTTGTCAACAATATCATATCCATGGGGCAGCAGTATTATATTCAAAAGAAATTTATGTAAGCAAGCAGGAGGAAATATGACACAAACTCGTGAATTCAGCGGAAAAGATATTGATGTTGCCATCAACAACGCCTGTGCCGCATTGACCATATCAAAGGATGAGTTGAAATATGATGTGATTTCTGAAGGCGCTTCAGGAATTTTTGGAATCGTGGGCAGAAAGGACGCAAAAATCAGAGTGACCCTTCCTGATCCGGAAGAGGAAAATGCATCTGCAAGGGAAGAGCTTGAAGGAATCCGCTCCATTGTTGATGAGGCCTTTGGTCAGGAAACAAGGCTTGACCACAGCGAACCTGAAGAAAATGAAGAAAACAGAAAAAAAGAGAAACCTGCACAATTTTCAGATTTTCCTGAACCTGTTGATGTGACAGAAGAATCCATAGCCCTTGGCATTGAAGCTCTTCAGAAGATGGCTGACCTGATTACTGACGATGCAAAGGTAAGCGCACAGACCGATGCAGACAGGCTTACACTGAAAATTGAAGGAGGAAACGCCGGTATATTGATAGGCCGCAAGGGGCAGACCCTTGATGCAATGCAGTTTCTGACAGACAAGATCATAAACAGGAAAAGTGAGGCAAGGGTCAGGGTGCGTGTGGATATTGAAGGATATATGGAGACCCGTAAAGCCAATCTAAGACATCTGGCATATAAAATGGCGGACAAGGCCAGGAAAACAGGGCGTCCTGCCACAATCAACCAGATGAGTGCACAGGACAGAAGAATAGTTCACCTTGCCCTTAAAGATGATGCAAGCGTCAGAACCCAGAGCATGGGTGACGGCTATTACAGACGGCTTGTAATTTTTCCGAAAAAGAAAAATTCCTTCAGGGGAAAAAGACGTTACAGAAGATAAAAAGACAAGGCAGGAAAAAATCATGGCAGATACAATTGCCGCAATAGCAACACCATATGGAAGCGGCGGTATCGGTGTCATACGTATTTCAGGCCCTGAAGCCTTTGCCATTGCATCAGCGCTTTTTTCAAAGAAAAAAATAAGAGCTGAAAAAAAGGTTGTTTTTGAATCCCACAGAGTCTGTCATGGATATATCTTTGATGCAGGCTCTGATGATATTCTGGATGAAGTGCTGATCCTGCCCATGAAGGCTCCAAGATCCTATACTGCTGAAGATGTGGTGGAAATTCAGGCCCATGCAGGCCCGGTTGTTTTAAGGTGTATATTGTCTGCTGTTCTTGATGCAGGCGCAAGGCTTTCAGAACCGGGTGAGTTTACCAAAAGGGCATTTTTAAACGGCAGAATTGATCTGACCCAGGCTGAGGCTGTTGCAGATATAATCAATGCCAGATCTGAAAATTCACTTAAATATGCATCTTCCCAGAACCTTGGGGTTCTGAAAAATTCCATCCATGATTTGAGGGAAAAACTTGTCAATCTTCTGTCCCTGATCGAGGTTAATATTGATTTTCCCGATGAATCTCATCCGTTTGACCCCTGTTCTTCCGAGGCTGCTGCTGTTGATGAGGTCCTTGGGGCCTGCCGTGAATTTATCCAGCGTTATGATGATGCATGTTTTTTAAAGGACGGCATACGAATCAGTATATGCGGGCCGCCCAATGTCGGGAAATCAAGCCTTATGAACACCCTGCTTGATCAGGACAGGTCAATTGTTACGGCTGTGCCGGGAACTACACGGGATCCTGTTGAAGAAGTCCTGAATATTGACGGCATACCTTTTGTGATTGTGGATACAGCCGGAGTGCATCAGACCGATGACCTTGTTGAAATCATAGGTATAGAAAAGGCCCGGGACCATGTAAGGGCATCGGACCTTGTATTGTTTTTAAAAGAGCCTGGAACCGGGTTCTCCACAAAGGAATTTGAAAACCTGATACCACTGGAAAATCAGGCAAACCAGAAAATTATTTTTGTGATAAACAAAATTGATCTTGCAGACAATAACCTGCCTCAGCTGCCTGAAAGGTATGCAGATATTCCGGTTGTTGAGGTGTCTGCCCTGTACGGCAGAGGCATTAAAGATCTTAAGCGCAGGATTGTGGACATCAGCATGGCCCATCTTGATATGGAAAGATCATCTGTCATTCCCAATCTGAGGCATAAAAAGGCTCTTGAAAAGGCGTGTGAACATCTTGAAGCCGTGAAATCAGGATTTGAAAACCATCAGGAAGAAGAAACTCTTGCAATTGAGATGAAAAATTGTATTGATGTTCTGGGAACCATTACAGGCGAAACCGCCTCTTTTGATATTCTGGACAGTATTTTCAACAATTTCTGCATTGGCAAATAAAAGGATAGAAAATTATGGCACTGGATTTAAAGGAACATTTTGTTAAATATGAAGCAGTCGTTCAGATGGCAGATGCGGTTTTTGAACGGGTTAAAAAAGAATTTCCAAAGGAAGTGTTCTGCCGTGAAAAATGCAGTGACTGCTGCTATGCAATTTTTGACCTGACACTTATAGAGGCTCTTTATCTGAAATCAAAATTTCTTGAAAAATTTTCAGGTAAGGAAAAAAATGAAATCATGGAAACAGCCTTTAAAATTGACCGGGTACTTGCAAAAATGAAGCGCGATGCCTTCCGTGAGGTGAGAAAAGGGGCAAGCGAGCTTGAAATAGTCGGCAAAATGTCCCAGGAAAGGGTGCGCTGCCCCCTGCTCGGCTCAGATGACCTGTGTGTCATGTATGAATATCGGCCCATTACCTGCCGGGTTTACGGGATCCCCACGTCAACTGCAGGGGTCAGTCACATATGCGGCAGAACAAATTTCAAGCAGGGCCAGCCTTACCCTACCCTGAACATGGATAAGATTTATACTCAGCTTCAGCTTATATCAGCCCAGCTTGTAAAAGATATCAGATCTGAAAAAATCAGGATGCATGAAATGCTTATACCTGTTTCAATGGCAATTGTAACAGATTTTGATGAAGATTATCTTGGAGTCAGAAAAAATGGATAAATTCACTCCTGAACAGATTGAGGAAAGAAAAAAAGCCATTTTTGATGCCATGGGCAAAAGAGGGCAGAAACAGATCCTCAAAAAAGGCTATGACAAATGGGACCCTTTTCAGGAACCCAAAGATCCCATTGATATCAGAAAGGACAGGACAAGGCGCACAAGCCAGGATCTTATCCGGGAGTTTTTAAGCGGCATTGACAAGGACGAATACTCCACAACATATGCCCAGGGAGCCTTTGAAATGTGCCTTGGCATAATCAATGACAATGAAAAATTAAGGGGAATGTTTGATTTTGCCTGCTGGTATGAAAAACTTCTGAAACATGAAGGCCATGACCCTTTCTGATCTGTATGATGCAAAAGAAAAAATTTTAAAGATTCTTGAATGCTCTGATATAAGGCTCACTCCCTTGGCTTATGCAGAAAAAATAAGCAGGGAATTAAATGTTTCCATCCGTGATGCACTCAAAGCCTTAAACCAGCTTGTTGAAGATCAGGAATTGTCCTATCATTATATTTACGGGTCAACATATATTGAAAAGAATTTTTTAAAACCTGTATGCATTGCAGAAAAATTTGTTCTTGTGCCTTTGGGTCTGAATCAGGGTACAGATTCTGGATCCGGAAAAATAAACATCATGCTTGAAAGCGGAATTTCCTTTGGTTCAGGCAGGCATCCCACAACAAGGTTGTGCCTTGAAGCCATTAAATGGTCATTTTTCAAAAACAGTTCCTGTGATTTGACCAGGCCTGGCAAAGGCGCAGATATCGGCACAGGTTCAGGCGTTCTTGCCATTGCCATGTGTCTTTCAGGGCTTGAATCATGCACTGCATATGAAATTGATCCTGTTTCCCTGAACGAGGCTGAGAAAAATATAAAATCCAATCACCTTGAAGACAGGATCACACTTGTTGACAGGCCCATGACAGAGCCTGAACACAGGCTTTCCTGCATCTGTGCCAATTTAAGATGGCCCACACTTAAAAATCTTGCAGATATAATTCATGAAAGCCTGAATAAAAAAGGAATTGTGATTTTATCAGGCATAAGGGAGTGGGAGGCCTGTGATCTTGAACGCATATATTCTCATAAGGGATTTAAAATACTCTGGCATGGAAATGAAAAACAATGGGCGGGCTTTGTATTGGCAAGGCAGTGATTAAATCACTGGTTTTCAGCAATATCCCATAAAGCTTTTACTCTGGGATTATCAAGGTTCTGCTGCCTGGTGCACAGTCCAATGGTAAAGGGCTGAAGCTCAGGAGCCTCTTTTATGATTTTCACCTGATTCACAAGATGGCTTTTCTCAAGCACAAGCTCAGGCACAAGCCCTATGCCGCATCCAAGGCTGACCATGACTATAATGGCTTCATTTCCTGCCACCTGTGAATAGATCCTGGGTACAAAATTTTCCCTTGCAAACCACTGGTCAATACGTTCCCGGCTCAGGCCATGATCCGGTATTATAAGAGGTGTTTTTTCCCAGTCTATGGTTTTGTCTTTTTTATATACCATGATTTTTTCATGCTCATGCGGGGCAATGAAGATCAATGGAGTGCATGACAGGGGAAGGCAGACAAGTTTTGACGGCAATGTGTCAGGAAGGGCTGCAATGACTGCATCGCTGTCCTGGTTCATCAGCCGTGTCAGGGCTTTGGCAGCATCTCCTGTTTCAAGGTGAATACGCACTTCAGGATGCGTTTTTCTGTATTTTTCCATGATGGTGGGAAGGATGCCATATGCTGCTGTAACAGAACAATACAGGGATAATTCGCCCTGAAGAATGGATTCAGAAGACAATTCATCCTGGAGCCGGTTCCATCTTAAAATAACATCGTCAGCATATTTTTTGAACGCAGTTCCGGCAGGTGTCAGCTCCACTGACCTGTTGTTCCTTATGAACAGTTTTTCGCCTATATCAGCTTCAATGCGCTGAATTATCCGTGTAAGGGCCGAAGGTGTAATATAACAGGCTTTACTTGTTCTTGCAAAATGCAGGGTGCCTGCAAGGTGCCTGAAAAGTTTCAGATATCTTATGTCCATGATTTCATATGTTGTGTTGCATAATTTGAAATATAAAATTGCAAATGATTCATTTGACGCAATTATAATCTGCAATTACAATAAATTCAATTTATTAATTATATTATACAGGAGAAAAATATCATGGGTGTCAATTATTTTAATACACTTCCACTGCGCAGGCAGCTTGAGGAATTATCCAGGTGCAGGTTCATGGATCCATCTGAATTTGACGGGGTCAGGGCGCTTGAGGGTAAAAAGATTGTTATCATAGGATGCGGGGCACAGGGCCTTAACCAGGGCCTGAATCTGAGGGACAGCGGGCTTGATGTTGCATATACCCTGAGGGAATCTGCCATAAGGGAAAAACGTCAATCCTGGAAAAATGCCGTTGACAATGGATTCAGGGTCGGAACCTATGAAGAAATGATTCCTGATGCTGATCTTGTGATAAACCTTACCCCTGACAAGCAGCATGGCAAAGTCATAGAAGCTGTCATGCCCATGATTAAAAAAGGAGCATGCCTTTCATATTCCCATGGATTCAATATTGTGGAAGAAGGCATGCAGATCAGGGACGATATTACAGTTATAATGGTGGCTCCCAAGTCTCCCGGCACAGAGGTAAGACAGGAATACCTGCGCGGATTTGGCGTGCCCACACTGATTGCTGTCCATGGAGAGAATGATCCTGAAGGCAGGGGCATGGAAATTGCCAAGGCATATGCCTGCGGCACAGGCGCTGACCGTGCAGGAGTTCTTCATTCTTCATTTACGGCTGAGGTGAAATCTGATCTCATGGGTGAACAGACCATATTATGCGGGGTGCTTCAGACAGGTTCTCTTGTCTGTTACGATAAAATGGTTGAACAGGGCATTGATCCGAAATATGCCTGTAAACTGGTGCAGTATGGATGGGAGACCATTACCGAGGCTTTAAAGCACGGAGGCATCACCAACATGATGGACAGGCTTGATAATCCTTCAAAAATTGAAGCCCACAGGCTGAGCTGTGAGCTGAAAACAATACTGACACCCATGTATCAGCGTCACATGGATGATATAATGTCTGGAAAATTTTCCAGGACCATGATGGAAGACTGGGCAAATAATGATGCTGATCTGCTTAAATGGAGGCAGGAAACAGGGCAGACAGCTTTTGAACGCTCTGAATCAACAGATCAGCAAATCTGTGAACAGGATTATTTTGACAAGGGCATTCTCATGGTTGCCTTTGTAAAGGCCGGGGTTGAGCTTGCCTTTGATACCATGGTGGCAACGGGAATAGGAGAAGAATCAGCCTATTATGAATCCCTGCATGAACTGCCTCTTATCGCCAATCTGGTTGCAAGAAAGAAATTGTATGAGATGAATGTTGTGATCTCTGACACTGCTGAATACGGGTGCTACCTTTTTACCCACAGAGCACTTCCCCTGCTTTCGGATTTCATGGCAGGCATTGATTCAAGTGTTATTGGAAACAGACTCGATAAAGCAGACAACAAGGTTGACAATATTACTCTCATCAGGGTCAATGAAGAGATAAGGTCAACCGGAGTGGAACATATAGGCAAAAAACTCAGAGCATATATGGGTGCCATGAAACCTATCTTTTAAATACCTGGTGTCTATTCAGGCACCACGGCAAGATGGCCTGCCCGGACAAGTTTTACTTGATTTTTATCAAGTCCGGGCAGCTTTTTTGAAAGAGCCTGGAGTGTGGCCTTGTAAGGATGTCCTATTCCGATGGCAGAACCGTGTTTTTTTGCCAGCCTGATAAGTTTTGAAAATTGCCCTGAAATATAATTAATATCCTGAAAATTATCCAGAAATACATTTCTTTGTGCAAACCTGATTTTAAGAAGGCTTGCAGAGGCCCGGCACTGAGAATCAGCCGAAGTTCTTGAGTCAATGAAAAACAGGTTGTCTTTTTTTAAAATGGTGAATATCTGGTTCATGCGCGCAGAATCACTTGTCAGTTTTGAACCCATGTGGTTGTTGACACCTTCAATATAGGGAACAGCTTTTATGTCTTTTTTCAGCTGCTCAAGGAGAACATCAGGGGCCATGGTGGTAAAAATTGCTCCAGGCCCTGGATTCACATGGGGATATTCAACAGGCTCCATTGGAAGATGAAGCATGATCTGAGCTCCTTCTGCATGCAGTTTTTCACAGATATATCTGCCGAACGGAGAAAAAGGCAGCACAGAAAAAGTGATATCATGATCCAGGTTCCACAATGCTGCTGCAATTTTCTTATCATACCCTATATCATCTATGATTATTGCGAGTCTCGGGATTTTCGGCCTGATCCGTGCAGGAGGCTTTGGAATGATGGTATGGTCAATATCCTTAAATACTTCATATTTAATTGCAGGGCTGTCATGTTTTTTTGCCTTCAGTCCGGAAAGGCTTTTTTTTGTTTTTATTTTTTCGCTGATTCCTTCCTGAACCGGTTTGATTGCAGGCTTTTTAAGGGCTTTACGGATTTCAGGCTTTTTTGGGACCTCAGATTTTTTCTGATAACCTGGATGAAGCAGTATATCAGCTATCATGGCAAGGGTCAGGCACACTGACACCAGAATTGCAATACCGGCAAAAATTTTTTTCAATTCATCAATGAGAGCAGGTTCTGCAGGTTTTGAATTTTTCCTGCTGCCTGCCTGACGGGTTTGAATCTTTGTCTTTTTTTTAGGCGCTCTTTTTTTCTTAACTGGCATTTAGTCTGCTGAAAACTCCATAACTGATCAGAATATCAAGAGCCCTTTTTATCTGCACATCGCGTTCAAGCCGGTCTGTATCCAGAAGCCTGCCATGTTTTCCGGCAGTATTGTTTATTTTTGCGGGCTGGCCTTTTGTGCCATTGTCAGGGATTGTGGTTTCAGGCTTTAAACTGTTTTTCAGATCCTTTTCCCTGATCATGCGGTCAAAAATGGATTTTTTCTCAGGTTTTTTTTCAATGATTCCATAATCCACCTTAATGTCCGGCACTATACCCTTGGCCTGGATTGACCTGCCGCTGGGTGTATAATATCTTGCAATTGTATATTTTATTCCATACCCGTCCTTCAGCGGGCGCACTGTCTGTACAGAACCCTTGCCAAAGGAAGTTGTCCCAAGAATCAGGGCCCTTGAATGATCCTGAAGTGCTCCTGCCACAATTTCGGAAGCAGAGGCAGAGCCTCCGTTTATCAGTACTATTACCGGATATTTTTTGTCTTCATTGTCAGGATATGCCCTGAAAATCTGGGTGTTTTTTTTCTGGCGGCCTTTGATGGAAACAATTACCCCGTGGCTCAGGAACAGATCACAGATTTTAACAGCCTGGTCCAGCAATCCTCCTGGATTATCCCTTAAGTCCATGATAAGCCCTTTTAACCCATTATTCTCAGATTCCAGTTTTTCAAGCTGTTGTTTTATATCTTTATATGTATTCATTCTGAAATTGGTGATTCTCAGATATCCGTACCCTGGCTTAAGGGTTGTGCTCCTGACACTTTCCATGGGGATCAGATCCCGTTTCAGAACAAATTCAATGGCTCCTGGTTTGCCGTTTCTTATGACACTTATCTTGACCTTTTCATACCGCGGGCCCCGCATCATGTTGACAGCTTCCCACAATTCCATGTCCTTTGTGGACTTCCCATTGATCCGTATAATGATATCTCCTGCCTTGATTCCTGCCCTGTAGGCCGGAGTTCCTTCAATTGGAGATACAACGGTTAAAATTCCTTCTTTGATCGTGATAACAATTCCTATTCCTGAAAATTCTCCCTTTGTATCGTCCTGGAGCTCTGTAAAGGCTTCAGGAGGCATGAAGCTTGAGTGGGGATCAAGGTTGCCAACCATGCCTTTGATGGCATTATGGATTAATTCATCTGAATCCACATTATCCACATAATTTTTTTCCAGTTCTTCCAGTACATCCGTAAACAGCTTCAGGGATTTATAGGTTTTTTCATCGGCATGCACAGGTGTGCCCGTTCCTGCTGCACAGACCATGATACAGGCTGCGGCAGCCGCTAAAAACCCGAGCTTAAATATTCTGTAAGGTCTGAGTCTCATTTTCATGCTCCTTTGCTTAGCCATTTCATCGGATTTTCAGGTTTGCCGTGGTGCCTGACCTCAAAATGAAGGCAGGGGCCTTTGATTGAACCGGTATCTCCTGCAGTGGCAATAACTTCACCTGTTTCAACTGTTTCCCCTTTTTGTTTGAAAATTTCTTCAACATGGGCATACAGGGTATAGTAGCTGTTACCGTGGTTAATGATCAGCATATTGCCATATCCTTTCAACCATCGGGCAAACATTACCTTTCCCCTGAAAACTGATTTTACAGGCTCTCCCCGTTCCACCCTTATATCAATTCCTTTTTGAAAAGTGAAGGATTTGTAATTTCCGTTTCTTAAAGGCCCGAACCGTGAAATGATTTTTCCCTTTACAGGAAGGATAAGGCGCCCCTTGTGGCTGGCAAAGGAAAATCCGGGTGAAGAGGAATTATCCTCTTTTTGCAGGCCTGCAATCTGGTTGTCAAGCCGTATGGCCGCCTCTTTCAGTGATTCAAGGGCAGCAAGGGATAATTTTTTCTGCCTGCGTATCTGGGTTAAAATCAATTCCTTTTTCAGGGTTTCTTTTTTATTCATTCTTATCTGGTCATTGAGTTCTGCTTCAAGTGCTGTCTTGGCCTTGATCTGTGCTTTCAGTTCCTGTTCCAGGATTTCCAGCTTTTTAAGGTCTGATCCCTGTTTTTCCAGAATGTGAAAATCATATCTGATAATACGCTTCATTGAATTCTGGCGCAGGAAGAAATCAAAAATTGATTTTGGCAGGCCTGCAGCATCCAGCCTGCCCATCATATTCATTTTATAAAGAGCTTTTAAGCGTTTTGCAGCATATGAACGGTTTTGCGCGATTTCTTCTGATAATTTTCTTCTTGCTGCACCAAGACTGGAAATCTGTTTTTCCATGTGCCTGATTTCAGAGGACAGGCTTAAGGCCTTTAATCTGGTTCTGTTCAGAGTATAATCTATTTCATTCAGCCCGTCTATGATCTCACGCTCTTTCTTTGAAAAGGTTTCAACTATTTTTTCCTGCGCCTGTATTTTTTCCCTGAGTTTCTTTTTTTGCGCAGTATCATGCTTTTTCGGCCTTGAGCGGCGAGTCCGGATCAGCCTGATATATCGGGGCCGGTTTCTCACATACCCTTTTATACCCTTATAATCAACCAGCAGCCATCCGCCTGTACCGCCCATAATTTTGTGCACATTGATTTTTTCGCCCTGTTTCACCACAGCAAGAACATCGGATTTTCTGGACGGGGACTTTCTTATATTCAGTTTAAATGAATTTACAATGCCTTTGTATTCAGTATCGGCAGATGCCTGACCGGACGCTGTCAGCAGAAGAGTGATTCCTGCAATGAAGGCAATTATTTTAATATTTGTTTTAAGGAAAGAAAACATCCGAACCAACCCAGAAATGTACTGGCAAAAATAATTACTATTATCATTTTAAATGACAGAAATCTTAAGTCAAAATACAGGTATGAGGACAGATTCTGTGTAATGCCTGATGAGATTGTTATGTATGTGGCAAGAAGAACCCCAAGACCAAGCAGGCCGCCCAGAAATCCCTGAACAATGCCTTCCACATAAAAAGGGGCTTTGATAAAGGATTCAGTGGCTCCCACAAGGCGCATGATCTCAACTTCAAGCTTTCTGGAATAAAAGGCAAGCCTAACTGTATTGGCAGTGATGAAAAGGGCAATTAAAAAAAACAGGCTGCACATTGCATAGCCCGTGATCTTGAACAGCTTGAAAATTTTAAGGAATTTTCCAAGCCAGCCCTGGCCGTATTCCACATCTTCGACAATTTTTATGGATTTTACTTTTTCTGCAAAATCTTTGATTTCATCAAAACTGCGGTATCCTTTTATACGTATCTCCAGAGCATCAGGCAAAGGGTTGTCGTTCAGGGTTTTTAAAAAGCTTGTCCTGTCTGCCATTTCTTTTTTAAGCTTGTTCAGTGCCTGTTCCTTTGAAATGAATACCATCTGTTCGATATTTCCCAGGCTGTTAAGCTGTGATTTCAGTTCCGGCAGCATATCAAGGCTGAAGTCGGATTTAAGATAAATCATGGCCCGCCCGCCCTGGTTCCATGATTCAATAATCCTGTTTGCATTTTCAAAAAACAGCAGAAACACGCTCACCACAAGAATTGAAAGAGCTATGGTTATGATGGTGATAATGTTTAAAAACCGGTTTGACCGGATGTCTGCCATTGCTTTTTTGATAAAATGATTCATTTGATAATCTTGCCCGCTACAGCATGGTTGCCGTCCGTTCTATTGTGCCTTCATTGATTTCAATATTTCTTGCCCGTACATTATCTGCTATCAGATGCAGGTTGTGGCTGGCAATTAATACGGTTGCCCCTCTTTTATGGTATTCCATCAGAAAATCAAGTATTGCCTGCGCTGATTTCGAATCCAGGCTTCCTGTGGGTTCATCTGCAAGAATTATGGAGGGTTCTCCCACCACAGCCCTTGCTACCGCAACTCTCTGCTGCTCCCCGCCTGAAAGCGTGGGAGGAAAAGCCCCGGCTTTTTTATCCATGCCTGTGGTGCGCAGTACATGCATGACTTTTTTGCGGATAAAGGAAGGCTTTTCTCCGGCAGCTTCAAGCACAAGAGCCACATTTTCATAAACCGTACGATTTGGTATCAGCTTGAAATCCTGGAACACCATGCCGAATTTGCGTCTCAGCATGGGAAGCCTTGAAGAAGAAATTCTGGCAAGGTTCATGCCGTCAATCAGAATCTGGCCTTCAGATACCTTTTCCGCAAGGTATAATATCTTGAGCAGGGTGGATTTTCCAGCTCCTGACGGTCCGGATATGAATACAAATTCACCCTGTTCAATATCAAGTGAAATATCTTTAAGGGCAAGTTTGCTGCCAAATCTTTTGCTGACATTAAAAAGACGTATTATGGTATTTTTATCTATTTTTATATCCATATCATGGGTTTTTATCTTTGTTTTATCGGCCTTAATTGACTGCCACTGAATTTACTGTTATAAATTAAATGTGTCAAGGAGTGCTGCAAAACAGTTTTCCTTAAACCTTTAAGCCTTCACTGTTACCGTAACCCGGCTTCTTCCATTCAGTGAAGGCTTAATCTATGATAACACAGAGGATCTGTGAACTTCTGGAAGAACTCAAAATGATATTGTTTGATTCACATTCACACATTGATGACAAAGCCTATCAGGATGATCTTGACGAGGTGCTTGAACGTGCGGAAAAAGAAAATGTCCAGGCAATAATGATTGCCGGAATTGATGTTGATTCAAGCCTTAGGGCTGCAGAGCTTGCATCAGGTCATACCGGTATTGTAACTTCTGTGGGTATTCACCCCCATGAAGCTCAGAACTGGTCGGCTGAAAAGATTGAAAAGCTTGTCAATATTGCTGAAAAATACTCATGCGTAAAGGCATGGGGAGAGATAGGGCTTGACTTTAACCGCATGTTTTCTCCTGTTAAGGATCAGGAAGCCTGTTTTATTGCACAGCTTGAGGCTGCACAGGATCTTGATCTGCCGCTGATCTGTCATGAGCGGGATTCTTCAGGAAGGTTTTATGAACTTCTGAAGCGCTTTGGCCCTGAAAGCCGTAAGGGTGTGATTCACTGCTTTTCCGGCACGCAAAAGGAGATGTTCAGCTACCTGGATCTTGGATATCACATCGGGATAACAGGAATTGTTACACATAAAAAACGTGGGGAATATTTAAGGAAACTTGTGCCCATGATTCCTGAAGACAGAATTTTAATCGAGACCGACTGCCCGTATCTGACCCCATCTCCTGTGAGAAACAGGATAAGACGCAATGAGCCCTGTTTTGTAAAACTTGTGCTTTTAAAGCTTGCCGAGGTAAGAAATACTGATCCTGACAGGCTGTCACAGGTTATATTTGATAATACAAGAAAGCTCTATGGAATTCAGCGCCTGCCGAAAAGAGCGGTTTTTGCGCCTGATACCTGAAGCTTTACCTGTTTTTGGACATAAGTCTTGTAACTGCCTGTTCAAGCCCGTCCAGTGATAATTCATACATGGGAAAGATTTTTGCTATGGTCATTATAGTGTGCGTATATCCCCACATGGATTTTTCAACAGGATTAAGCCATACACTGTGAGAAAAAGTCTCTGCCAGAAAATTGAGCTGTTCCAGGCTTGGCCTGCCGCTTCTTTCTGTTATATGGATTGAGCCGTCGTGTGCCATCAGCTCATATGGAGCCATGCTGGCATCTCCCACAATTATCAGGCGGGTTTCAGGATCAAGCCGGGAAAAATCAATGATTTTTACAGGTTTTTTGTACCTGGCAGGATCCTCCCACAGATAATCATATATTGTATTATGAAAAAAATAGGTTTTAACCTCCTTGAACTGGGATCGTGCATAATCAAAAAGCGTCTGCACAACGTGGATATAGGGATCCATTGACCAGCCTCCATTGTCAATTGCCAGAATTACCTTGAGCCTGTCTTTTAAATCCCTGTCAAATACAAGTTCAATTTCACCTGCATTTCTCATTGTCTCCCTGATGGTTTCATCAATGTTGAGGGTGTCACGCGGGCCTGCCGGAACCATGTTCCGCAGGCGCTTCAGAGCTTCTCCTATTTTTGCCTGGGTCAGGGGCCCTGTTGTGGAATAATCCTTGTATCTCCTTTCATTGGCAACCTTTACTGCGGATTTGTTTCTGGACTGCCCGCCCACACGCATGCCGCCTGGATGATACCCTGAATGGCCTACAGGTGAGAACCCGCCTGTTCCTATCCATTTGTATCCTCCATGGTGTTCGCCCTGCTGGTCCTTCAGCCGCTCCTTGAAATATTCAATTAACTGCTCAGGGGACATTTTTTTCAGCTTGTCCTCATCAACTCCAAGGGCATCTGCAAGCATTTTAGGATTTTTAAGCCATTCATTCAGCATTCCCCTGGCAATTTCATCTATTTCAAATCCCTGATCATCGGGCAGGGGAACTCCTTCAAAATGGTGGGCAAACACCTGGTCGTAAAGATCAAAATAGCGCTCGCTTTTCACCAGAATGGACCGGGCACAGGTATAAAAATCGTCAAGGCTGTTGATCATTCCCCTGTGCAGGGCTTTTTGCAGCCTTAGAAATGATGTGGGCGATACCGGAACCCCGGCTTCCTTTAATGTATAGAAAAATTTTACAAACATGTTGTCACCGGCTAGAACAATCGTCTTCTTGAGGTCAGGTTTTTTGCCCTTTCATAGTCAGGGCTTTTTTTGAATAATACACCAAGAAATGGAAGCTTTCCTGCGACAAGATCCTTTGCCCTGAAATCAGGGTCTGCATTCAGTGCTCTTATCCAGTTTATCAATTCCCGCGTTGCAGGCTTTTTTTCAATGGCATCTATTTCACGCATCTTGTAGAATGCGTCAATTGCATTTCTGGCAAGTGCTGAGTCAATGTCTGTAAAATGAACATCAATGATTTTTCTCATCATCTTTGGGTCTGGAAAGGCAATGTGGTGGAAATTGCACCGTCCAAGAAAGGGATCGGACAGGTCTTTCTTTGCATTGGAAGTAATGATTATGACCGGTCTGTGGCGTGCTTTTATGGTCTTGTCAGTTTCAATTATGTCAAACTGCATCTGATCAAGAACATCCAGCATGTCATCCTGAAAGTCTGTGTCTGCTTTGTCGATTTCATCGATGAGCAGTACGGTTTTCTGTTCAGCACAGAACGCCTGGCCTATTTTTCCCATTTTAATGTATTCATCAATATTGCTGACATCCCGCTTGGAGTCCCCGAATCTTGAGTCATTGAGCCGGGTCAGGGTATCGTATTGGTAAAGCGCTTCAACAAGTTTCATGCTGGATTTCACATTCAGCACAATTAAAGGCATTCCAAGGCTTTCAGATATGGCATGGGCAAGCATGGTTTTTCCTGTTCCAGGCTCTCCCTTGAGAAGCAGCGGCATTTCAAGTTTCATTGATATATTTACAATAGAAGCAAGTTCCTGATCCAGAACATATTTTCTGGCTCCCTGAAAATTGTTGTTTTTTGGTGTGCTGGACATACTTATCTCCTTTTGAAGGCTGAGGTTCAATTGTAGCATAGCATATTAAAATATTGATAATAATCACACTATAGCTTTTCACAAGTCTTTCATGCAAAAAAACTCAAGGCGAGAGTATTACAATAATGTTATTTCACTTTTATTGCCAGTATTTTTAAAATTCATTGAAATTCTAAAAGATTGACACTTTAGGTGCTTAGTGCTAATAAATTTCATTTGGTTTGATAAACGTATGAAGCAAATAGGAGTGTATTATGATTGGTGGGCTTGGAATGCCGGAACTGATAATTATTCTTGTGATTATCCTTATTATATTCGGCGCAGGAAAATTGCCTGAAATTGGTGCCGGTCTTGGAAAGGGAATAAAGAATTTTAAAAAGGCAACCAGGGAAGTTAAAGCTGAAGATAAAAAAGACGAACCTGAAAAAATTGAAAAAGACTGAATGATTTCAGATAATTCTCTTTGCTGCAAGCTGTCACGGAATACAGAGATTGCTTGCAGCATCTGTTGCATCAGCCTCCTGGAGCAGCAGAATTAAATCCTTTTCCTGACTTTTTATTCCGGGTTTTATAAACCCAGACCCTTAAATTACATAAATGGTCTTTTATTTTTTTATTTTATGACATTTTTGGCATGATTGTCTGCGCTACGTTTTTTTCTGCTTCATATCCAAAGGTGTAAACCAGTGAAATCAGCGACAGACCGGCTTTGGCACATCCATTGCTTATGAGTGTTCAGGGTGACAAGAATTTATTATGGAAAATTCAAATACCGGCATATTAGTTGAAAAGCGCAGCGCATTGATAGATAAATTTCTATGTGGAAAGGAACCATGTTTTCTTGAAGAACATGCAAGGCTGCTGGATGAATATTTTCTTTCCATGTTTGAGAAAAGCATCTCGGCAAGAAAAATGATGATTGCAGGCACTCCGCTCGCCCTGATAGCCCTTGGCGGGTATGGGCGCAAGGAGCAGTGCATTCATTCTGACATTGATCTTCTGCTTTTATTTGAGGATAAGATACCTCCGGAAATTGAAGCCTTTGTTCAGGAAATACTCTATCCATTGTGGGATGCAAGGTTCGAGGTGGGGTATGCGGTCCGCAGCATTGACGAATGCCTTGAAATGGCATTTGAGCGCTTTGATATCCTGACCACTGTTCTGGATGCAAGGTTCATATGCGGAGCTTCTCTTGTATATACCTCTTTTATGGAAAAATTCAGGGCAGAACTTGCTGCAGGTCATTTAAAGGATACTCTTAATTATCTTTATGAACATGGGGAAAAAAGACATTTTGATTTTGGAGATTCCACCTACCTTATTGCGCCGGATATAAAATCAGGATTTGGAGGGCTTCGTGATTATCATACCCTTTTATGGTATGCAAAAATAAAATCAGATATCAGAATCAGAAGGGATCTTGAATATTATGGATTTTTATCCCATTTTGAATATCACTCACTGGAAGAATCCCTGAATGCCATATGGAAAATCAGAAATTTCCTTCACCATATCACAGGAAGGAAATGCGATACCCTGCATTTTGAATATCAGATGGATTTAGCAGACCTGCTGGGGTACAGATCCGGCAAAAAGCTTCCTGATGTTGAGCGCTTTCTTGGTGATCTTCACAACAGGATGGACTTTTTAAAGCAGGTAAACCAGATTGTATTTGAGGATATTCTTGCCTCATGCAGGCTTCAAAGATGTCCGTCAGGGCCGCGGCCTACCAGAACCAGCGGTCTTGTGATCAGGAAAAGAAGACTTTATTTTGAAAATACAGTGGTTATTCTGCAGCAGCCTGACCTGCTGCTGAAAATTTTTCTTGAAAGCGGAAAAACAAAGATCCCTTTATCAGTTGAAGCAAGGCGGGTTGTTACGGAATTTCTGCACCTTGTGGATGATGATATCAAAACCAGTCCTGAGTGTATCAGGATATTTAAAAAAATCGTATCATTGTCATTCTGGGAATTTAATGTGCTTAATGTCATGCTGGCAACAGGCATTCTGGAAAAGTTCATTCCGGAATTCTCAAAGATAGTGAACAGGATCCAGTATAATCATTATCATCTGTTTCCAGTGGATAAACACTCCATAAGATGTGTTCAGATCATAAACAGCTTCAAGGATCACAGTGACTCTGTCGCAGATATGCTTTATTTTGCAGTGTTCAATGAAGTAAGAAATAAAAACCTTCTGCTGTTTGTCGCTCTGCTTCACGATATAGGAAAATCAGACCCTGCAAGGGAACATTCAAAAACAGGCGCAAAAATAGCAAGGCCCATTCTGAAACGTTTCGGATTCAAACCCTTTGAAATTGAAGATGCATGCTTTCTCATTGAAAATCATCTTCTGCTTGTCAAAACTGCAACCCGCCGGGATATTGCAGATGAGGAAACAGCCGTATACATGGCCAACCGGGTGGGGAAAATCAGGCTTTTGCGCATGCTTTATCTTCTTACCGTGGCAGACTCCAAGGCAACAGGGCCCAAGGCCTGGAATGAATGGACTGAGAACCTGATAAAGGATCTGTTTTTAAAGACAATGGGAATTCTTAAAAAAGGAGAGCTTGCCACAAGAAAAACCCAGAGAATTATAGACAGGAAAAAGAATGAGATTTTAAGAATAATGAAAGAAGGCTGGCACGAGGATGAGGTGATACTTCAGCTTGAATCCCTGCCAAGGCGGTATCTGATTCATATGGATTCCCGGCATATTGTGGAGCATCTTGACCTTTACCGCAATCTTGAGAACAGGGATTTTAAATGGCAGATTTCAAGCGGGGAAAATTCCAATGTCCGTACTGTGTCCATATGTGGGAAGGATAAACCTGGATTTTATTCAAAAATTGCAGGTGTGTTTTTCATGAATGGCCTGGATATTATCGCTTCCCAGGCATATTCATTTGCAGAAGACCATGTGCTTGATGTGTTCATGGTAAATGCTCCCAAAGACAGGCTCTTTGAGAATGAAAAATGGGACCGGGCAGAGTCAGACCTGAAGCTTGCCATCCATGATGACAGTTTTCTTGATAAGATTTTAAATAAAATACCGGACACTATTATGGTGGACTCCGGGCACAGGGTCAGATCCAACACAGTCAGAATTGATAATGAAACTTCCAGTTTTTTTACCATTATTGAAGTTTTTACCTATGATTTCCCCGGACTTTTGTTTGCCATAACCAATGCATTGTATAAAAACCGTTTAAATGTCAATGTGGCCATGGCTGCCACAAAAGTTGACCAGGTTGTGGATGTTTTTTATGTAAGAAATCTTGAAGATGATGCGAAAATAGAAGACCAGAACCAGCTGGCACAGATACGGGATTCAATATTGAACAGCCTTCCACAAATAATTGTAAAGGAGAGGAACAATGAAAAAAATTGAGGCCATTATAAAGCCGTTTAAACTGGATGATGTAAAAGAAGCCCTGAGCGAGATTGGAATTTACGGGATGACAGTTACAGAGGTGAATGGATACGGACGTCAGAAGGGGCATAAGGAAATTTACAGGGGAGCTGAATATGTTGTGGATTTTGTCCCTAAAATAAAACTTGAAATCGTTGTCAGTGACGAAAGAACAGATGAAACGGTTGAAACTGTCCGGAATGCTGCCAACAGCGGGAAAATAGGAGATGGGAAAATTTTTGTATTGCCCGTTGAACAGGTGATCCGGGTAAGAACCGGAGAAACCGGAACAGATGCACTTTAACCTGAATATTAATATCAAGACAAAAGAGAGGAAGTGAAATGACACCCAAAGATGTAATTGCAATGGCAAAGGAAAATGATGTAAAGCTGGTTGATATCCGTTATATGGATTTTATCGGAACATGGCAGCATTTTTCAGTGCCGCTCAGCGAACTTGATGAATCTGCATTTGAAAACGGATTTGGATTTGACGGTTCAAGCATGAGGGCATGGCAGAATATCAATAATTCAGACATGATTGTTATTCCTGAGCCTGATACAGCCAAGATTGATCCGTTTTTCAAGGTTCCCACCCTTGCCATCATAGGTAATGTCCATGATCCTATAACACAGGAATCCTACAGCCGTGATCCAAGAGGTATTGCCAAAAAGGTTGAACAATATCTGAAAAGCACAGGCATAGGTGATACCATTTATGTGGGGCCTGAACCTGAGTTTTTCATATTCAGCAATATCAGGTATGCATCAGATCCCAATGCTTCTTTCTTTGAGATTGATTCTCCTGAAGCCCACTGGAATACAGGAACAGATGAAATGCCGAATCTTGGATATAAAATCCGTCCAAAACACGGATATTTTCCCCTGCCGCCCGCAGATCAGTACCAGGATATGAGGACCGAAATGATGCTGACTCTGGAAGACCTTGGAATTGCCATGGAATGCCAGCATCATGAAGTTGCATCTGCCGGGCAGTCTGAAATTGATCTGAGGTTTGATTCTCTTTTGAACATGGGTGATAATCTTGCCTGGTTCAAATATGTGCTTAAAAATGTTGCAGCCAAATACGGGCATACTGTCACATTCATGCCAAAACCCCTGTATGGTGACAATGGAACCGGAATGCACACCCATATGAGCTTCTGGAAAGACGGCAATCCTCTGTTTGCAGGCAACAAATATGCAGGTGTTTCTGATGAAGCCCTTTATGCCATCGGAGGAATCATGAAACACTGTAAGGCTGTGTGCGCAATTACAAACCCCACAACCAATTCATATAAACGCCTGGTTCCTGGTTTTGAAGCGCCCATAAACCTGGCATATTCCAGCAGAAACAGAAGCGCTGCAATACGTATCCCCATGTATTCTGATTCTCCAAAGGCCAAACGCCTTGAGTTCAGAACTCCTGACCCCTCATGCAACGGGTACATGGCTTTTTCTGCCATTGCAATGGCAATGATTGACGGAATCCAGAACAAAATTGATCCTGGCGATCCAATGGACAAAAATATTTATGATCTTCCTCCTGAAGAACTTGCCCAGCTTGAATCAGCACCAGCTTCCCTGGAAGAGGCCCTGAATGCATTGAAAGAGGATCATGAATTCCTGCTTAAGGGCGATGTGTTCACAAAGGATGTCATAGACTACTGGATTGAATACAAGATGGAAAATGAGGTCAAGGAAGTCATAAGCCGTCCCCATCCCCATGAATTTTATCTTTACTATGATATATAAATACTCATAATTTATATCAAGTGAAATACTTGAGGGCGGCTGTTATCCTGTATAACAGCCGCCCTTTAATTTTTTTGATGCAATATGAAAAAAAATAAGATATAAGAAATACAAAATCGTGGTTCATGGCAGATAAAAAATAATTGGGAGCAAAAGATATATCAATGAATATAAAAGTGCCGCCATTGTGGATAAATCTGATGTCTGTCATGTTTTTTATTATTTGTGCTGCCCTGCCTTTTAATGCCGGTGCCGGTGAAATCAGAAAGGGCCATGAATTTGACAGGCTTGTACAGAAATTGGTTCAGGACGGGTTTGACAGAGACAGAATTCAGAAACTTTTTTCCGGCGGTTCAGTATTTTTTGATCCTGACGGGGTTTATCGCTTTTTTATTCATACCGAGTCAAGCCTTGACTATGACCAGTTTACTTCGGGTAAATCCATTAAAAATGCCCTGCAGTATATGAAGGATCACAAGGATGCCCTTGACAGGGCTCAGAAAATATATGGGGTTGAC
The DNA here is from genome assembly GCA_964408295.1 of uncultured Desulfobacula sp. Classification (GTDB taxonomy): domain Bacteria; phylum Desulfobacterota; class Desulfobacteria; order Desulfobacterales; family Desulfobacteraceae; genus Desulfobacula. Next base: position 69,621 of record CAYOYY010000004.1, read on the forward strand.
AAGACAATCATTACTGCTATCCTCCTTGTTGAAACCCGTCTTGGTGCCTATCTTGGAAAACGCACCGTGATCAATACTCTTTCCACAATGGCTGCATTGTCTGATAAAAATTTGAGACAGAGGGTATGGGATGCCATACCTGCCAGGAAAAGGCCCAAAAAAGAGGTCTTTAACAAAAAAGTGCAAAGCCGTTTGAAATGGGGTTACGAAGAACTCAAGGCCCTTTTGAGATATGCAGAAAAAGAAGGTATTGCCCCGGAAAATATTAAAGGTTCCTATGCAGGAGCCATGGGGATTGCTCAGTTCATGCCCTCCAATGTCCTTCAGCTTGCCAGGGATGGTGACAATGACGGCAGGATAGACCTTTTTACCCATGCAGATGCCATTTTCAGTGTGGCCAATTATCTCAGCCATCATGGCTGGAAACCTGGAATTCCCCGCCAGAGACAGCATGAAGTTCTATTCCTTTACAACCACAGCAATTATTATGTGGATACACTTTTAAAAATATCAGACAAACTCAAAAGCTGAAAACAACATGGACCAGACTGTTTTATATATTTTAATTATTTTTGCCGTATCTTTCGGCCTTACCATGCTTTGCCTTATTGATATTATTTTAAAAGATTTTAATTCAACAAGAGAAAAGCTTCTCTGGCATTTTGTTGCAATTGTCCCTCTTGCAGGCTGGCTTGTCTATCTTGTATTTGGGTTCAGAAAAGGCCGGCGTAAAAAAGCATAACCCATTGATATTAATATAAATACTTTAAAAGTAGGTGTTGGCAATGAAAATAAGAAGTTGCCAATGACTGAAAAAACGTTTGAATCTTTTTTTAAAAATATCCAGGCCCCCAGGTATCATAACAAACGGCATAAGTTGATTGATATTATTTTTATAGCCATTTGTGCACTTGTTGCCGGAGCAGATACCTATGAACAAATTGAAAATTCCGTGCTGTTGGATATTGCATTTCAGGAAGATGAAAGCAGAGTGAGAAAAGGGAATTCTCCAGAAAATTTTGCAGCCATCCGCCATATTGCTTTAAATCTTTTGAGGAACAATAAGACATTCAAAGGGAGTATAAAAACAAAAAGACTGAATGCTGCCAAGACCGGAGGCATAGGCATTTCAGAATATTTATATGTGCTGGCCCTGCATTATAATGATTCATATATTGACAATTTTAAAGGTTTGGTATAAGTATAGCTACCTGTTTAACGGGTCCCATCGTCTAGCGGTCAGGACGCCGGCCTCTCACGCCGGAAACCCGGGTTCGATTCCCGGTGGGATCACCAAAAATGAGTATCAGAGCTTACTGCATTTTTGCCGGAAGCTTTTTTATGTTGAAAAAGTTTCCCCCACACTCTTCCCACAGGGTCCAGAAGGCTTATTATTTTATCTGCCCGGTTCAAAAGATTGCCCTGGCATCAGTGATTTATTTTTCATTAAACCTTGCTTGAATTTGACGGCTTTACATCTTGCGAATCCGATATTTTTTGTGGTACAAAATATCATGTCGTTTTAACTTATTAACATCATAATGTTTTCGAAGATTTTGCCGCTCTCTTTTGGTAAATTTTATGAAATATTCGGGTTATCTGCATAAAAAAATAAAGCTGGGAGAAGTAATTTAAGGAGGAAATTCATGAAATCCAGGTCTCCTTTTTGTCAAAACAGAAGACATCTGTTTTTTATATATCTGACTGAATTATTTTATATCGTAGTTATGGTAATGTCTGTTTTAATTTATGGATGTATTAATTCATTGGCTTTTGCTTCAGATTTGCCTTCAGGGGGCCAAATTGTGGCTGGTTCAGGTTCAATAAGCAAATCTGGTAAGACAATGACAATAAATCAGACCACAGATAAAATGATTGCAAATTGGCAGGAATTTTCAATAGGCAAAGATCATACTGTCAATTTTAAACAGCCTTCATCATCATCTGTTGCATTAAACAGGGTGCTTGGCTCAGATGTTTCCTGTATTCAGGGCAATCTTAATGCAAATGGCCGGGTTTTTCTTATAAATCCAAATGGAGTGCTTTTTGACAGGTCTGCCCAGGTTGATGTGGGCGGAATACTAGCTTCCACACATGATATAACCAATCAGAATTTTCTTAACAATAAATACAGTTTTTCAGGAAGCTCTTTGTCTTCTGTTATCAACAGGGGCAAAATCAAAGTTTCTGATGGAGGAACAGCAGCGTTTATTGCGGCCAGAATTGAAAATTCAGGCTCAATTGAAGCCAGCGCAGGAAATATTTTAATGGGTGCAGGCAATAAGGTGGTGCTTGATTTCGGAGACAGCGTAAAACTTGAAGTTGAAAAAGGCGCTCTTAACGCCCAGATAGAACAGGGAGGGGCAATCAAAGCAGATAACGGAGTGGTTTATTTATGTGCCAAGGCATTTGATGAACTAAGTTCTGCTGTCATAAATCATACAGGTATCACTGAAGCCAGAAGCCTTGGCAGCAGAAACGGTGAAATATGGCTTATGGGGGATATGGATAATGGGGAAGTGAATATAAAAGGCAGCCTTGATGCGGAAAAAGGATTTGTTGAGACAAGCGCTGCAAAAGTAAAAATAGCTGACGGTTCACAAATCAGGTCAGGGCACTGGCTCATTGACCCAAAAGATTTTACCATTGCAGCAAGTAATGGCGACATGACAGGATCAACGCTTTCAGGTTCTCTTGCGTCCGGAGATGTAACAATTCAGTCTTCATCAGGCAATACAGACGGCAATGGCGATATTTTTGTAAAGGATGATATAACCTGGAACGCCTCCACCAGGCTTACCCTTTCTGCTGAGCGTAATATAGAAATTTTATCTGATATTACAGCCCAACATGCCAGCGGAAAGCTGGCATTGGAATATGGCCAGGGATCAGTGGCTTCAGGCAATACAGCCACATATGATTTTGGCCTTACAAGTTCAGGTTTTACAGGAAAAATTAATTTACAGGCAGGCCAGAATTTTTCAACAAAACTTGGAAGTGACGGGCCAATTATTGATTATACAGTTATCACCAGCCTTGGAAATGAGGGCGATGAAAACAAGGACACTGTGAACAGCCTGCAAGGCATAGCTTATAGCGGCAAGGTTTCAGGCAGCTATGTTCTTGGAGCGGATATTGATGCTTCAGGTACAAGCACTTGGAACTATAACGGCGCTTTGGGCTGGAATGGCGGTTTCTGTCCAATCGGTGTCGCAGGGGGAACAAAGGGCAGCATCTATTTTACAGGCCGTTTTGACGGCCTTGGCCACACCATCTCAAATCTTTCAATTCAAATGACTGACTATAGTCAGGCAATAGGAGTTTTTGGATATTTAAACGGGGCCAGCATTTCAAATACAGGGGTCAATGGCGGCCTGGTTGATGAAAAAAACTTGAAATTTGGTTATACCGGAGGACTGGCTGGCTTTGCCGGTTCTGCTTCTATTGCCAACTGCTACTGCACTGCTGAAGTTAAAGGTGAACATGCTAATTCTACCGGAGGTCTGGTTGGAACTTTAAAAAACAGTTCCATTAAAAACAGTTTTGCTTCAGGCAATGTAACCGGCTCTATAGAGCCAGGCATTATCGATATCGCACGTACAGGCGGCCTGGTTGGTATAGCCCAGGGCAGTTTTTCCATTACAGATTCTTTTGCTTCTGGAAATATTCAGGGAGCAATCGGTGTCGGCGGACTTGTGGGCTCAATAGATTCAGGCGGAAACGGAGAAATAAAGCGCTGTTTTGCCAGCGGCAACCTTGAAAATAATAATTTAACAATGATAGCAGGAACAGGCGGTCTTGTTGGGATTATCGAGGCTGGTTCATCATTAATATCTGATTCATATGCAAGAGGAAATATAGTTATCAATGACAATAACAATCCAATGGTAACTAGTGTCGGGGGCCTTGTTGGTCAATTAGGCGCTGGAAATACTGTTCAAAATACCTATTCCACAGGTTCAATAAATATAGGCTCTTCAGCAACTGTTCTTGGGCATATAAGTGGCCTTGTTGGATCAAACAGCGGTAGTGTTGTCAAAAGTTTCTGGGATACAGAAACAAGCGGCCAGTCAGGCAGTGATGGCGGCACAGGAAAAAAAACATCTGAAATGCAGTCCCTTTCAACTTTCACCGATGCCGGCTGGGATATTGATGATATTGGTGGCACAAGCAAAATCTGGCGGATTTATGATGGCCAGGACTATCCGATTCTTCGCTGGGCATTGACACCATTAACCATAGATTCGACAGCAGACAGCAGTAAAGCCTATGACGGACTCGTTGCAAACAAATCACAAAGTGATTTTTTTACCATCAGTTCTCCCTATGACAGCTCAAAAGTCAATTTTAATAATGGCACTGCCGGCCAAAAGAATGCAGGTGCCTATACAGTATCAATATATTCCACTCAGGACGGATATGATCTGATAGGCACAAGAAGTGCTGTTTTTAATATTAACCGCCGTAAGATAAATCTTACAGGCACCAAAGTTTATGATGGCACCACCTCAATCTCTGCAGATAAATTTAAGCTTGGAAATCTTGTAAGCGGAGAAGAACTTGAACTGGAAGGTTTTGGATTATTGGCTGATAAAAATGCCGGAACCAGCAAACCATTAGCAAGCTATGAATCTTTCACGTTAAAAGACGGCACCAATGGCCTTGCTTCCAATTATACATTATCTGGAGGCACTCATACTGCGACTGTCATACCAAAAGACATCTCCGCCAATTATACAGCTAAAGACAAAATATACGACGGAACCAAAGCAGCTGCAGTTGAAACTTCTCTTAACGGAATAATAGGCAATGATGCTGCAATAGGAACAGCCACAGGAGAGTTTGAAGACAAAAACCCGGGAACAGATAAAACTGTAACCATATCAGGCTCAATATCAGGGGCTGATGCAGGAAATTATAATCTCACCAATGCAAGCGATACATCAACAGCAGACATCATTCCCCGTCCTGTGACTGTTATAGCTGATTCAAAACATAAAACGCAAGGAGAACCCGGTCCTGAATTTACATTTATCAATAGCAGCAATTCCCTTGGTCCCGGTTTCGGGCCGGTTACCGGAGAAAGCCTTGTCGGCAGCCTTGTCTTTGTAAATGTTTCAGGAGAGCAGGAGATAGGCAGAAAAATGGCTGGCAGAGATCTGGCTGAACACTCTGAGATTGTTAAGGCAGGTATATACAGAAGACTGGAGGCTGATGGGGCTGGAAGGGACACCTTTGGTTTTATGAGGGTATTTCTGGTTAACGGAGCTATAAAATTGCCTTCAAATATAGTGTATGATGCAGGTCAGGATATTATCAATGCCATTGAACTCCCTGGAAAGGAACTGGGTAAATGATTATCAGATATATGAAAATATTGAGCTGTTTTGTTTCAGTTTTATTTTATTTGCTCCTGTTGCATGTTTCATTAGTTATGGGAGGGCAGGCTCCTGATGCAGGCCAGATATTGCAGGAGACTGCTCCTGAAAAGCATTCCCCTCATACACAAAAAAATTTTGAGATCAGGCCGCCTGAGATTTCAGGATATCCTTCTAAGGGCGGTATTATTGTTGCTCTTAAAGGCGTGAAGATTGTTGGAAATACTGTTTTTGGTGAAGATGAGCTTATCCGTATTCTTGGGAAGGTGAACAGTCAAACTTTTGATTTTTCAGGATTGCAGGGATTGGCACGAAAGATAACTGTTTATTATAAAAACAAGGGCTATCCTTTTGCAAGGGCATTATTGCCTTCACAAAGGCTTGAAAACGGCATTCTGAAAATAAGGATTCTTGAGGGGAAATATGGAAGTATAGAAACTTGGGGCGAGTTTGCTGATACAGCAAAAAAGTATTTTTCCGGGTTAAAATCAGGCGATATTATTAAATCAGATATTCTTGAACGTTCCACCCTGATTCTGGATGATCAGCCTGGTATAAGTATTGCTCCTGTCATCCGTCCTGGAAAAGAGATCGGGACAGGAGACCTGATTGTTAATGTGAGCCGCACCTCCCTTGTGAGGGGAAATATTGTGCTGGATAATCATGGCAATTCTTACACAGGGGAATACAGAGCCATGTCAGATATATATTTTGACAGCCCGTTCATGCTTGGAGATCAGATTTTCATTAGGGCTGTTTTAAGCGATGGAAACCTCTGCCAGGGAAGTATAGGCTACAGCCTGCCAATAGGAGCAAAAGGCTTGAGAGGAAGTATAGGCTATAGCCATACTTATTATGAAATTGGCAGAGAATTTTCTGCTTTGGATGCCCATGGCACAGCAAAGACAGCAAGTTTTGGAATTTCATATCCAATTGTTCGCAGCCAGCCTGCAAACCTTACTGCCGGAATTTCCTATCAGCATAAATATCTTGAGGACTGTCAGGATGCCACATCTACAACTGCTAAAAAAGAAAGTGATGTTCTGCCATTTGTTTTTCAGTTTGACAGGCGAGACGCAACAGGAATATTCTGGGGCAGCATAGGCGTTACATTTGGTTATCTCAGCCTGGACCACACACTTGAGGAACAGGATGCTGCCAGCAGGATGGACACGCGCGGCTCATTTCAGAAACTGAACATTAATATTGAACGCCTGCAGACAACACCTTTGAGCAGCCTGACTGTATTTGGTCAGGTTTCAGCCCAGTTTGCCGCAGATAATCTTGATTCTTCAGAGGGGTTTACCCTGGGAGGTGCAGATGGTGTGAGAGCCTATCCGCAGGGAGAGGGCGCAGGAGATGAAGGCTGGCTGATTCAGCTTGAGGCAAGATACAGGTTTGGCTTTATTGAACCTTATCTTTTTTATGATGCCGGATATATCAGGATCAATGCTGAGCCGGAAAACATAATTCCGGCAGTGGAGGATAACACTCGTTTGATTTCCGGCGCCGGTATTGGATTTCGCATTCAGAAAGATGATATTGGAATAGATTCTTCTGTGGCCTGGCAAACCAGCGGCGGTAAACCAAAATCCGACTCAAGGGATAGAGATCCCCGTGTATGGTTAAGTTTTTTCTGGAATTTTTAGCTGATCCCTGAAACAAGCATGAAAGGCTGTTCCAAAGGGCCAGGAACTAGGTGTTAAATTGTGGGGCAGGCAATGTCGTAGAATTGACAGAAAGCCGGATCATGCAGGGCATAGCGGTTTCCAGCTGTATAAGCAGTCTTGCAGCAGCACTGGATTTTTTGGGGGTTGTAAAAAGCAGTTATCTTACCGGTTTCCATATCCCATTGTCACACCATATTTTTGAAAAATCAGACCCCGGGGCAAGAACTCTTGATGCAAGGTTTTCTGCATCAATTATAGATTCTTTGTCCCACATGGGATCCCAGGGTTCTATGATGACAGGTCCTTTATGTGTTCTGACAAGGCGTGGAGTTATTGGGCCTGCCCAGGTGCGGGCTGTGCATGCTGACCGCAGTTCATCAAAGGTATCAAACCTGTTCAGCTGGGTCATGGTGACAATGGTGGGCGGGCTCAGGGGAGTTTCTGAGGTGAGATTCTGTTCAAGTGCTTTTGAGGGAGATATCCATATCCCGTTTACCGTCTCCCTGTTGTCAGTTGTGCAGGTCTGGCCAGGCGGCATGAAAGCCATGAAAAACCTTGTATCAAACCTTTTTTTCATTGATTCAGGTGTAATCCAGTGAGACCATCTTTTCAGGTGCCCAGGGCAGAGAACCCAGTTTTTCTGTGCCACCCATGTTTTGAACCATGATCTGGGAAGATCAGGGCAAAGCCTGAATGAGCGTATTTCTTCAAGTTCGGTTCTGCGTTTTTCCGTGTCCTGGGCAAGGAAAACTGCGGATTCCTCCAGGGTTTCTCTTATGGCTGCAATACTGAACCCAAGGGCTTGTTCCCATGAAAATGACGGTCCTCCAAGTTTTTGTTCAATCTGCTCAGGGGAGAGGTCAATGCGGGATGTCCAGAAATCTGTGTCAAAGTCGTCCGGATCTGCCACTCCGCCCGGAAAAACATATAACCCGCCCATGAATCCTGATTTTATGCTTCTTTGTAAAAGATAGATTTCAAAACCATTTTGATTTTTCCTTGCCAGAATCACAGTTGAAGCATTTCTCAATGGCGCAGGTGTGTATGATGTCATATTAATGTCCTGTATCCTGTATTCAGGCTTCAAGTATAGGTTCTTTTGAATTTTTATGTCAATAAATTGTTTTCAGGTTCAGGTCCTGTCTGACACAAATATATTCACCAATAATCAATATTCCAGGCTTGACATCATATCTGATTGTGAGTAAGTATTACTTACTATATATAAAACACTATTTGTCAGGGGTGTGATCAGGATGAAACACAAAGGAAAAACAAACCCTCCGGGCAGGATTAAAATCATGCAGTCTTTTTCGCGTCTTATGATGGAAAAGGATTTTCATTCCATTACTACTGCCAGGATAGCGGAAAATGCAGATGTCACGGAAGGATTGATATATAAATATTTCAAGGATAAAAAAGACCTTCTGTATCAGGTATTGAATGATCATTTTGTTGAGTTTCAGACAAAGATTGAGCAACGGATTTCAGAAAAGAAAACCTGTATTGAGCAGCTTGAAATAATTATTTTTTCAAGTATTGAAAGCTATGCTGCAAATAGGGTTTTTTCAAAAATTCTTCTTCTTGAGGTGCGCAACTCCCTGGAATTTTTTGATTCCAGTGCCTATGAGATGGTCAGAAAATATGCCCGTACAATCCTTGAGATCATTGAAAACGGCATTGAAAGAGGAGAATTCAAGCCTGATACCAATGCCGTGGTACTGAGAAAAGTGATATTGGGAGCCATAGAACATGCCTGCCTTGGTGAAATTATTTTTGGCAGGGAAATGGAAATCAGGGAAACTGCCAGAGCCATTACAGACATAATCTTTAACGGAGTCAGGCTATAATGAATATTGCACAGATAAAAGAATTGATCAGATCACATATTGAGTCCGGTTCAAAAAGCCTTAATGAATATGAAGCAAAAAAAATTTTTGCAGAATTTGAAATTCCAGTGGTCAGGGAGATTGCGGCAGAAGATGAGAAAGAGCTTGCAGCAGCCTGTGGCAGCATTGGATTTCCCCTTGTTTTAAAAGGTATGGGCCCGCATATCCTGCACAAGACAGAGGCAGGGCTTGTATGTGTGGGCCTTGCAGATGAAGATCAGGTTATTGAAAAGGCGCGCAGAATGAAATTGTCCTGCTCCTGTGAGATAACACAGTTTCTTGTGCAGCCTGTTGTGAAGGGTAAACGCGAATTGACCGCAGGTATGTTCAGGGATCCCCAGTTCGGGCCGGTTATTGCCCTGGGGCTTGGCGGAATTTTAACCGAAGCCCTGAATGATATTGTGTTTAAGATTGCTCCGCTTGATGATGCAGACATGGATGACATGTTTGACCAGCTGGCATCAAAGCGCCTGCTTGGTGAGTTCAGGGGTGATAAACCGGTTGATATGAAAGCTTTAAAAAGAATCTTAAAGGGTCTGTCAGATATTGCACTTGAATTTGACGAAATAGGGGAAATTGATATAAATCCTGTCATCATAGACTCTGATGGCCAGCCCTGTGCTGTGGACGGCCTTATTCTGCTTCAGAAGCCTGTAAGGGCGATACATCACTCAGCAGGCATTGATTTTACAAAACTTAAGTCATGCTATTATCCTGAATCCATTGCATTCATAGGTGCATCAGCTACTCCTGGAAAATGGGGACACATGCTTTTGACCAATACTCTTTCCCGAAACTATAATGGCCGGGTTTATCTTGTGAATCCCAAGGGGGGGAAAATAGCAGGAAGGAGCGTTTACAGGTCAGCAGCCGATATTGAAGATAATATTGATCTTGCAGTGGTCACTGTTCCGGCAAAGCATGTGATTGATCTTATACCTGATCTTGAAAAAAAGAATACCAGGGGAATGCTGGTAATCACGTCAGGATTCCGCGAGATCGGGCACAGGGGCAGGGACCTTGAAAAAAAACTTGCAGATGCAGCTTCAAAGGCAGGTATTGTGATACTTGGTCCCAATACAATGGGAATATGCAATCCTCACATGGATTTTTACTGCTGCGCTGCCCATGCATATCCCCGGCCTGGCTCCACAGCGCTTGTCTGTCAGTCGGGAAATATGGGAACCCAGCTTCTTGCATTTGCTGAGCAGCAGGATATAGGTATCAGGGCCTTTTCCGGTTCAGGCAATGAAGCCATGGTCACAATCGAAGACTATATGGAGGCATTTGAAGTCGATGACCTGACAAAAACCGTTGTCCTGTACATTGAGAGCGTAAAGGACGGATCAAGGTTTTTCAGGAGCGCAAAAAGGGTTTCATGCAAAAAGCCTGTTGTTGTTCTGAAAGGCGGCAGAACAGATACAGGAACAAAAGCGGCATCAAGCCATACCGGCGCCATGGCGTCGGATGCAAATGTCTTTAATGCTGCATGCAGACAGGCTGGAATTATTCAGGTGAATCAGCCAATGGAGCTGCTTGATCTTTCTGCTGTATTTTCATCTCTGCCCCTGCCGCAGGGTAACAGGGTTGCCATAATGACCCTTGGCGGCGGATGGGGAGTCATTACAACAGACCTTTGTGCAGAACACGGGCTTGAGGTACCTGAGCTTCCTTTAAAAATCATTGAGCGTCTTGATAAAATCCTGCCCCCTTTCTGGAGCCGTGGAAATCCAGTGGATATTGTGGGAGAAGGTGATCCTGAAATTCCTAAAACATGTCTGGAGGAACTGCTTAAATGGGACGGATGCGATGCTGTGATTCATCTTGGCATACATGGAAAAAGGGTGCTCGTGAACAATATGATTGATTCTGTACTGAAAACCGATCCTGATATTAACAGGGACTATGCACAGATTTTCAGGGAAAGCATTGAAAAATTTGAACAGGAATATACCAGATACGTGATAAAACTTACCCATGCCTATAAAAAACCTGTGCTGGGAGTCAGCCTTTTGACAGACGAGATCAGCAGAACCCTTTACAGGCTTGACGGGTATGAATATAAAAGTGTGTTTTTTCCGTCTCCTGAAAGGGCAGTCAAAGCATTGTGGGGAATGTGCCGGTACCAGAACTGGTGTAAAACCCATGCATAATCTGCATCAGCCCTGAATTTGCCGGATTCTGTTTTCCTGAGCCATGAAGCATGTTTAAATTTTAAACAGATTCAGCACGGGCCTGTTTTCTGCGGCAAGCTGTGCATTTGCCTGCTCAAGTTCCTGCCTGCCGGATATTACCGCTGTTCCCTTTTTGCTGTCATCAACGGTGAAATATTTTTGTGCAATATCCTGGATTTTCCTTTTATTGATTGTCAGCAGGGAATCCTTGAATTTGCGGCGGATATCATCATCTAATTTTGTGATTTTTCTGTAAAATGCTTTCATTGCAGCAGGGCCTGGCGTTTCTGGCTTGTCAATTTCAGAACACACCTGGAGAACGGCTTCTTTGACATCTGTTGAAGAATACTGTCCGTCTGTAATAAATGCGCATGCATTCTTATATACTTCAAGTGTTCTTTTGATATGGGGATCCCTGTATGAACCAAAGGAAAAAATCCCTTCTTCTGTGTTATAAATGGCAAATCCTCCATAGGCTCCGCCTTTTTCCCTTATTTCACGGTGCAGGTAAAGGGATCGCAGCAGTTTTCCTATGACTGCAAGCCCTGCCGAGTCCTCATGGGTGATTCTGACAGTTTTGAAGGACTGTGCCACAAATGATACCGAAGTATTGGTATACCATCCGTCAAAGGCAGGTTTTTCAGCCTTTATCATATCAGGGGCATAAAAAAGGTTGCTGCCATTTTCAGGCAGCCTGTCATGGAGGCTGACAAGCCGGTTGTCTGCCTTTGCAATGGAAGATCTGCTTCCTATCACGGCAGGCATGAAATTGCCTTTTTTCAGGACAGCACGGGCCATCATGGCAAGATTGTCTGAAAGTTTTTCAAGACCTGCATTCTGATCATCATCTGAAAGAGTGTCGGTAAGTTTGCATATGAACCTGTATTGGGCAATGCCATGCCATAGCTCATTTATATATGATGCATTGGAAAGGTGCATGGATGCAATGGAGATTGCATATCTGTGACCGGTTGAAACAATGGATGCCTCAAGGCCTGCCCTGTACTGCAGCAGAAGTTTTTTAAGCCTTTCAAGGTCATGAAAGCTGCAGTCATGTATAAACTCTTCTATAAGGTCAAACATGTGCCCTGTGTTCCGGTCAAGTGCCTTGGCCTGAAAAGCTGCAAATGAATGAGACTGTGCCTGTTTTGAAAAATATGAGCCAGAGAACGGGACAACACTTACGCCTCCGGTGTAAAGATCTGTTTTTTCAGCTATTTTGTCATATGATGTTTTTTTTGTGCCTGTGTTTGTGAAAGCGTGACAGAAAAAAGGCACAAGGCTGAACAGTTCAGGAGAAATCCCGCCTGTACCCATTGGACAGGTAAAATAAAGTATGCCTGAAGTTGCCTTGTCATAGCAGGTTGAAAGCCTGGTGCCATCAATCTTGTCAGGCTTTATGATTTCTATTTCAGAGGGGACATCCTCAAGGTCAAGTGTTGGCAGAACAGAGACATCCTCTTTTTTTTCCTGCAGAGCCTTCAGGGTTGCAGCATCTTTTTCTATCTGTTCTATCTCATCCTTTGTGAGCTGTTCTGCAATTTTTCTAAGTTTTTCTCTTGTTCTGGCTGCTGTTTTCTTTTCAAGTTCCTGATCCGGCTTGAGCGTGAAAAGAACTCTGTGGGGGTTGTCAAGAAAATAGGTGCGGATTTTTTCTTCCAGAAAACCGCCCTGATCAATTTTGCGTTTTAATCTGTCAAGGTCTTTGTCAATATTCACACAGGCTGTGGGATCTCCCTCATGGATGATAGTTCCGGCAGATGACAGCAGCAGCTTGATGCCAAATGGATATGGAGTGTTGGTGATTTCCTTGCGGTGAAACTCAATCTGGTGAATGGCAGAATCTATAAGATGACGTTCAATCCCCTTGTCCGCAATTTGCCTGAGTGTGGTGAAAATAATATCTTCCACCTTTTTGACGCTGTCCTCTGTTATGTCTTTAAGCCCGCAGGCAAACATTGTGTCTCTGTTGTCAGCATCAAACCCGGTTGAATCGGAAAGGGCAGAACCAAGAGAGGAATCAATCAGGGCTTTTCTTAAAGGAGAAGCTGAGTTTCCGAGAAGTATCTGCTCAAGCACGGTCAGCACAAGCACTTCAAAAGAATCTTTTATGTCACAGGTAAGCCACGCAACACAGGCCTGATATTTTTTTGATACATCGTCAGGATCAGCATATGCATAGGGTTTTGATACCTGCCTTGGACTTTTCCATCTGGGCTGCGATCCCACCCTTGAGTCAATATCGAGCCGTTTGAAATTATCCAGCACTTTTCTGCAGATAAAGGAAAGGGTCTTTTCAAGGGGCAGATTGCCATAGGTATAGAAAAACGAATTGGAAGGATGATAATATCTGGCATGAAATTCTTTCAGGGCCTGCCATGTCAGGTCAGGAATTCTGAAAGGGTCTCCCCCTGAATTGAACCTGTAGGTTGTGTCCGGATAAAGGGCGGATAATAGGGAACGGGACAGAATCTGGTCCGGCGATGACATGGCCCCTTTCATTTCATTGTATACAACCCCCTTGTATTCAAGTTCAATATTGCTTTTGTTTTTTTCAGCAATTTCAAGCCTGTGGCCTTCCTGCTTGAAACTTAATTCATCAATCCTGGGAAAAAATGCAGCATCCAGGTAAACTGCCATCAGGTTGTAATAATCCTTTGGAGTTTGGGTGGAAAACGGGTACATTGTCCAGTCAGAGGCTGTAAAGGCGTTCATGAATGTGGCAAGGCTTCTTTTGATCATGGAAAAAAAAGGGTCCCGCACATTGAATTGTTTTGAACCGCACAGAACAGTGTGTTCAAGCACATGGGCAACACCTGTGGAATCCTGCGGGACAGTTCTGAAAAATACTGCAAATGTATTTTCCTTGTCCTTGTTTGATATATGTATATGCCTGGCACCTGTTTCAAGGTGGTCAAGCTGAATCATGTCAGCATCAATATTTTCAAGCGGAGTAATTTTTCTGATCTTATACCCGCAGATTTCCTGTCCTGTTCTGAATTCAGCAGAACCCATTGATTTTTCCTTTATACCGCCTTATAAACTCCCCGTTTTACCCGTTCAATGCGGTTGAGTTTGTCCAGACGGAAAATAATATTTCTAAGTTTTTTGTCATTAAAGCCTGTTGCAGCTTTTATGGTTTTAAAATCCGTGCCCTCAGGATAGTTGGCTATAACCTTAAGAGCAACGGAAGCCGCACTTTTGCGGCCGCCTGTAAGGGGGGTATTGCCCGTTTCAGGCGCCGGCCGTTTTTGATAAAGCAATTGCTCAAGCTTGTCAAGCCTTGTATGCAGGCGCATAATATCCTGTTTTGTCGGAATATCAAGCCGGTTTAACAATGCTTTGATGATATTTTCCCAATTGTTCCCCTGTTCTGATCTTTCTGGCATATCAATCCCTCCCTGGCAAAAGGGTTAAAAAAATATATAAAATACCAGCCAGAGGCTGATATTGAATATTTCTGCATTGTTCAAACAGCTTTGTTTTGTATTGGTTGTTGAATCTTAATCTGTATTGAAGTATATATATCACAACTACTTGGCATGGTAAAGAAAGTCAAGTAGTAATTTTTTATGGAGATTGTTCAGTAAAATAATGTTGAAAAAGAAAATAGCAGTTTTTATTGAAAAACTTAAAAAACTGCATGGAGATCCTCATTATGTTGCTCTGGGCATGGCCATAGGCGTTTTTGTGGCCTGTACCCCGACCATTCCGTTTCATTCCATTTTAGCTGTGGCCATTGCAATTTTATTGGGCGCAAGTAAACCTGCGGCACTGATCGGAGTATGGGTGAGTAATCCTTTTACCGTGCTTTTCCTTTATTTCGCCTGCTTTAAGGTAGGTCATTTCTTTTTTGATGATTCTGTCAAGGCTTTGAAATCAATTGAAATATTGATCAATCATATTGAAAGTGATATTGAATTTTCACAGAAAATTATTTATTTCAGCGAATTTATAAAGACAAAAATCAGGACTTTTATGATAATGAATCTGGGTGGAGTGATAATCGGACTGCCATTTGGCCTGGGCTCATATTTTTTTACAAAACATCTTGTTAAAAGATGGCGCCAGCAATAATAAAATTCAATTAAAATTAAGAAAAGGGAATCTTTCATGACACATCCCGGCCGGTTACTGAAACTGAATAAATTGTTCGCCGGTAAAGAACTTGGCCAGAATTTTCTTTCAAGCCCTGCAACGGCTGAAATGATAGTGGAAAAAACAGGTATATCAGAAACAGACAGGATACTTGAAATAGGCCCGGGCCTTGGAGCTCTTACCATACCGCTTGCCCGTGCTGCTGCCGGTGTGATTGCAGTTGAAAAAGACCGCCGCCTGATTCCTGTTCTTGAACAGGAACTTGCAGAAGAGAATATTGAAAATGTTGAAATTCTTAACACAAATTTTTTAAAAACAGACCTGTCAGATATGGCAGGGGACAAAAAACTTGTGGTTGTGGGGAATCTTCCCTATAATATTTCTTCACAGATTCTGTTTCGCCTTATTGAACAGAGAGCTTGTGTTGAAAAAGCTTTTTTGATGTTTCAAAAAGAGCTTGCAATGCGGATTATTGCACCTCCGGGAGGCAGGTCATATTCAAGGCTGTCTGCGGTTGCACAATATGCCTGTGTCATAACCTGTGTTGCCAATATTGCTCCTTCATGTTTTTTCCCAAGGCCGGAAGTGGAGTCAGCTATTCTGAAATTTGACTTTATCTGTGATGACTCCTTTTCCCGCGATCAGGAAATCCTGTTGTTTGAAGTGATTAAAACAGCTTTTTCAAAGCGCAGGAAATCATTGAGAAATTCAATGGCCGGAACTGAAATGAAGCTTGAGAAGCCCTTTGTTGAAATGGTACTTGAAAATGCGGGGATTGATTCAAAAAGGCGGGCAGAAACCCTGAATGTGGATGAGTTTAAATCCATTGCAATGGCTTTATGGCAGGCAAGGCAAAAGGGGCTGGACAATGAATACAAGAATCTCGATTGACAATCTTATTGAAATTGTTAAAACCGGCGGCAAGGTTAAGACAGGCGTGGATGTCTATAATAAGAAGGGCATTCTTCTGCTGGATAAGAATGTTCTGGTTGACAAGGTAAAAATTCTTGAAATTATAAAAGAAAACGGAATTAATTCAGTACCTGTCAATCAGTCTCTCAATGGCGGCCTGTGGGATGAATCAGGCAATCTTATCCGCCTGAATTCAGACGGAGGGCTTGATATTGAAGAACAGACAGAAGAGGGTGTTTCCCGGTCCGGGGCCGGGCTGACTGAACCCGGGCCTGTTTTTCCTGATATTGCCACAAATGAGATTGAAATACGTCTGCTTGAAATTGAAGAGATCAGAAAACAGGCTGAAAAAAAATACAATGAAGCAAAGCAGAGCATTAAAAAAGTATTGAATGACATCAGGGCAACAGGAGGTGAATTTGACTATGACGAGGTTTCAGCCAATGTTTCTGACCTGGTTGATTTCCTCGTGGCTGCTGATAATCCTTTTTCATATCTTACCCAGGAGCTTTTTTCCTATGATGATTATCTTTATAATCATTCCATAAATGTCTGCACAATAGGCACTGCAGTTGTCAACAGGTTCAATTCTTTTTTTTCCGGCAAGGTGGATGACCTGCTCAGGGGGAACTCTTCTGATATCCATGATCCATTCAATGGGGGGAACAGGTTTAAAAAACAATCATTTACTCTGTATTATCCCGATGATCTGAATGATATCTCCCTTGGCTTTTTTCTCCATGATATAGGCAAGGTCATGGTTGCAGATGAGGTTTTGAATAAAAAAGGCAGGCTTACCAGTGTTGAGTTTGATGAGGTTAAAAAGCATTCTTTTGATTATGGAGTGGGGCTTTTAGATAAGAATCAGCTTAAAAATTCGGTTATAAGAAACATAATCAATTATCATCACGCTCCCCTGTATCCGGGTGAACCGCGATGCTATCCTGCTGAAAAGAACTATATGGAGATACCCCTTTATGTAAGAATCTGCAAACTTGCGGACATCTATGATGCCATGACATCAAAGCGCTGTTACAAGGATGCCATAAATCCCATAAATGTGGTGACTCAGCTGTTCAGGACATATGCGGGAAAAGACCATATGCTTCAGTATATTCTCCACGCGTTTGTCAAAAGCATTGGAATCTATCCGCCGGGAAGCATAATCTTTTTAAGAAGCGGACAGATGGCCTATGTGCTTGAAAGCAGCGGACCTCTTGTGATTCCTTTCTCAGATGAAAAAGGGAATACATTATCCATGAAACCGGATCCCATTGATCTTGGAGACGATGATATTGAAGAGTCAAAAAAAGTGGATAACAGAAAAAGTGTCAAGGCGCCAAGGGATGTATATGAAATTCTTCCTTCATATATCAGAGATATTATTGCCCGTCCGTAGAATTGACATGTTTTTTATTATTGTTTAAGACATCCTGTTGGTTTGTTGATGTCGATTTCAGCCGGTATTACGGCAGTATATAAGGAAAGGATGATTTATGATAAGAGCAAATGAAAATTTTACAAAGCTGAAAGCCTCATATCTTTTTGCTGATATTGCAAAAAAGGTGAATGAATATCAGAAAAAAAAACCTGATGCCGATGTAATCAGACTTGGAATAGGCGATGTTACAAAGGCACTTGCTCCTGCTGTAATTGCTGGATTTGAAGAAGGCGTAAGGCAGATGGCCAAGGATGCAACCTTCAGGGGATACGGCCCTGAGCAGGGATATGAATTTTTAAGAAAAGCAATTGCAGACCATGATTTCAGGGCAAGGGGAGCTGATATCAGTGCTGATGAAATTTTTGTCAGTGACGGTGCAAAATGCGATACAGGAAATTTTCAGGAATTGTTTGCCCAGGATATAAAAATTGCGATTCCTGATCCGGTTTATCCTGTATATCTGGACACAAATGTCATGGCAGGCAGAACAGGAAATTTCAGGGATGGAAGGTATGAAGGAATAGTTTACCTTGATTGTGTAAAAGAGAAAAATTTCATGCCTGACCTGCCAGAGGAAGATGTCGATCTGATTTATCTTTGTTTTCCAAATAATCCCACAGGTGCCACTGCAACGAAAGAAGAGCTTGGCAAATGGGTGGATTATGCAAGACAGACAAAAGCCCTGATCCTGTTTGATGCTGCCTATGAATCCTATATACGAGATGAAAGCCTTCCAAGAACCATTTATGAAATTCCAGGGGCCAGAGATGTTGCAGTTGAATTCAGAAGTTTTTCAAAAACTGCAGGGTTTACCGGAACAAGATGCGGGTTTACTGTGGTGCCTGAAACCTGCATGGTGTACAATTCAGATGGAGAAAAAATCAGCCTTCATGATCTGTGGACAAGAAGACAGAGCACCAAATTCAACGGGGTGTCCTATCCGGTTCAGAAAGCTGCTCATGCTGTTTATTCTCCTGAAGGAAAAATCCAGATAAAACAGCAGATAGCCTATTATCTCAATAATGCTGATATTATCAGAAAAACAATTGAATCCCTTGGATTTGATTATGCAGGCGGGGAAAATTCTCCATATATCTGGGTGGATACCAGGGATATGGATTCCTGGGAATTATTTGACCTGCTTTTAACCAGGGCATCTGTGGTATGTACTCCGGGCGAGGGGTTTGGACGGTGCGGTCGTAATTTCATCAGGCTGAGCGCGTTTAACGATCTTGAAAAGGTTACCCTTGCCATGGAAAGACTGAAAGAGGCATTGCAATGAATCATTTTTTCAACGTAAAAACCCTTGAAGAGGTAATGGAGCTTGTGCAAAGATTTCCTTGCCTTGATTCCGAGACCGTGCCGGTGTCAGAATCCTTTTCAAGGGTTCTTGCCTGCGACCTTAAAGCTCCCTGTGACATGCCCGGCTTCAGGCGGGCAACCATGGACGGGTATGCTGTTGCTGCAAAATCCACATTTGGCGCATCTGAATCCAGCCCTGCATGGCTGGAAATAGCAGGAACAATTGCCATGGGAGAAGTTCCTGATTTCAAACTCATCCCTGGCCAGGCAGCAAGAATCTCAACCGGAGGCATGCTTCCTGAAGGTGCAGATGCTGTTGTCATGGTGGAGCATACAGAACCTGTTGATGATACTTCCGTGGAAATTTATAAAAGCGTTGCACCTTTACAGCATGTCATTGACGGGGCAGAGGACTTTGCCCAAAACGAGCTTGTTCTGGCAAAGACAACCTTTATACGTCCCCAGGAAGCAGGTCTTGCAGCAGGCCTTGGTTTTTCTGAGCTTGAAGTTTATAAGATACCAAGGGTAGGCATAATTTCAACCGGAGATGAGATAATTGATATTGAAAGCAAGCCTGGCCCCGGGAAAATAAGAGATATCAATTCATATGCCCTTTCAGGGTTTATAAGTGAAGCCCGTGCCATTCCCGTGCGTTATGGAATCATTAAGGATGACCCTGTCCAGCTTGAAAATGCTGTTAAAAAAGCCCTTGACCAGACTGATATGGTGGTTATCTCAGGTGGCAGCTCAGTGGGAGTGAGGGATTTTACCGTTGAAGTTCTGTCCGGCCTGCCGGATACAGAGATTCTGGTTCACGGCATGTCAATAAGTCCTGGCAAACCCACAATTCTTGCAAGATCCGGGAACAAGCCTGTGTGGGGGCTGCCCGGACAGGTCGTGTCTGCCATGATTGTGTTTAAAATAGTTGTAATTCCCTTTTTGAACCGGTTAAAGGGGCTTGGCCCGGAAAATACCATGATACGTGTTCCTGCAACACTCAGCCGCAATGTGGCTTCAGCCCAGGGCAGGCGCGATTTCATAAGGGTTCTGCTTGAAAACAGGGGAAATAGTCTTGTGGCCAGGCCGGTTCTTGGCAAGTCAGGGCTGATCAGAACCATGATCCATGCTGACGGCCTTCTTGAGATAGGAGATCATGTTGAAGGTCTGGAAAAGGGCGCTCAGGTTAATATCATACTTTTACAATCATAAGAAAAGGCCATGCCGATGAATCACAAAAGAAACGTATATCTTGAAATGAAAAGTATTGAGGATGCAAAAAAAATCCTTTTTGATAATTTTGGCAGCCTTGTCACCGGGACTGAAACCATTGACGTGGTTGATGCCAAAGGCCGTGTGCTGGCTGAACCGGCTGTTGCTGCCATTTCTTCTCCTAATTTCCATGCCGCTGCAATGGACGGGATTGCCGTGGATGCAAAGTCAAGTTTTGGTGCCACAGAGGAAACTCCTGTCCGTCTTGTTCCGGGAAAAGATGCTTTCTGGGTCAATACAGGCCATGTCATGCCGGAAGGCACCAATGCGGTTATAATGATAGAGCATCTTAATATTCTGGATGAAAATAATATTGAAATTGAAGCTCCTGTGTTTCCGTGGCAGCATGTGAGAAAAATGGGTGAAGATATCGTTGCCACCAAGCTTTTGTTCCCAAGGGGCCACAGAATCAATTCATATGCCCTGGGAGCACTTTTGTCAGGGGGAATATTTTGCATCAAGGTTTATAAAAAGCCAAAGGTCATGATAATTCCCACAGGCTCTGAACTCAGGCAATGGCATGAGGTAGATGTCGGAACAATGAAACCCGGAGATGTCATTGAATCAAACTCTGCCGTGCTTGGAGGCCTGTGCGAGGATCATGGAGCTGTTTTTGTACGCCATCCCATGCTGAAGGATAATCTTGATAAGATAAAACAGGCTGTCAGTGAAGCTGCCAGGGGCGATTTTGACATGATCTGCATCATTGGCGGATCATCAGCAGGATCAGAGGATTTTGCCAAACCTGTAATTTCATCACTGGGCAGGATTTATGTCCATGGAGTCACAATGATGCCCGGAAAGCCTGTGATGTTTGGAAAGGTGCACAATACGCCTGTATTTGGCATACCAGGATATCCTGTTTCTGCCATTGTGGCCTTTGAACAGTTTGCAGGGCCTCTGCTTTTGAACATGCAGAAGCTTGGCGAAAAACAGATTTCTGAAGCCATGGTCTTTCCTGCAAGAAAAATTGCTTCAAAGCTGGGTCAGGAGGAATTTTTAAGGGTAAAAATAGGCTCTGTTGATGGCAAACTGATATCTTCCCAGCTGCCAAGGGGTTCAGGAAGCATAACCACCTTAACAGAAGCAGATGCCATGATAAGGATACCGCACCATGTGGAGGGCATCCCGGAAAATGAGGGTGTAAAGGCCCAGCTGCTCAGGCCGCTGTCTTCCATTGAAAATACCGTTGTCATCATAGGTTCACATGATAATACACTTGATGTGCTGGCGGACCAGATCAGAGCAGAAAACGGCAGGGTAGGTATATCGTCCAGCCATGTGGGAAGCATGGGCGGTCTTATGGCCATTAAAAAAGGCATGTGCCATATGGCAGGGGCTCATCTGCTTGACCCTGAAGATGGCAGTTATAATATTTCATACATAAAAAAATATCTTCCTGACCATAAAGTATGGGTGATAAATCTTGTCATGAGGGAACAGGGACTTATCGTGCCAAAGGGCAACCCTGAACATATTGAATCTCTTGAGGATATCAGGGACAGGCAGCTTTCTTTCATAAATCGTCAGCCAGGATCAGGAACCAGGATCCTGCTGGATTATAAATTAAAAGAGCTTGCAATTTCTCCTGAAGACATAAAAGGGTATGACACAGATGAATACACACATATGTCAGTGGCTGTGAGTGTATTGTCAGGAAGGGCTGATGCAGGCCTTGGCATCAGGGCTGCTGCCCAGGCACTTGACCTTGATTTTATTCCTGTGATCACAGAGGAATATGATCTTGTAATTCCGGACAGATTTTACAGGACATCCAAGATCAGGGCCATCCTTGATACAATCAAAAGTGATGCATTTAAAAAAAGAGTTGTGGCTCTTGGGGGATATGACATAAAAAATACCGGCAGTATTATTTATCGTCCTGAATAGGAAAATTCTGTGCTGTATGCAGAACAGAACGGGCGCGCAGATATCATAATCTGCGCGCCCGTTTGATATTAAAACTGAAGATTCTGAACTATTGATTAATAGGGATGGATCTCAACTCGCCTGTTCAGTGCGCGTCCTATTTCAGTTCCGTTCAGGGCAACGGGTTTTGTAAAACCAAATCCCATGGTTGCCATTCTGTTGGCCCTGATTCCCTTTTTAACCAGATATGCCTTGACAGCCTTTGCACGTCTCATGGAAAGATCCATGTTATAGGGTGCTGTCCCCACATTGTCGCAATGCCCGTGAAGCTCAACACTCATGACAGGATTCTTTTTTAAAATTTCTGCCACATTATCAAGAAGAGGATATGCCTCAGGTTTTATGATATCCTTGTCAAAATCAAATAATACATTGTTAAGCACCCAGCACCCGACTGCATTTACATTGGCTCCCAAAGGAGTTCCAGGGCATTGGTCATCTTCATCATATACACCGTCCTTGTCAGAATCTTTCCTCTGGTTAACGACTGTTTTGGCAGCAGTCACAGTTTTCTCGGAAAGAAAAACCTTTTCAACAAATCCAGCCATGCCTGCGCTGGTCAGAAGCTGGTCAGCATTGGAGTAAAATCCACAGCCTCCGATATCAGCAACTTTTTTCAATAAAGCCTGGCCTTCTGGAGCGTCTCCCACCTGAATCGGATAAAAGCAGATTGAAGAGCCATAAGCTGCTTTCAATGCCCTGGCAGACTCAAGCACATTGCCGGGCATATCAAGCCCGTCTGTTATGATGATAAGAGCTGTCTGGCCCGGCAGGCCCTTGAGATCTGCTCCTGCAGCATCAAGTGCCTCGTTCAGAGGGCTGAATCCTCCGGGCTCGCTGATTTTTTCAAAAGTATTGTCAAGATTGTGGGAAGAATATTTTTCCATCCCGTAAAAAAGTTTGGTCAATTGATCAGATACTTTGGATGAATGGCCAAATGATCTCAAGCCTGCGGTCTGACCCATTTCCGGAATTGTATCATTCATCCGCTGTACAATCGCCTTTGCAATTTCAAATTTTTTTGTTCCGTTAAAACTGTTTCCCATTGAACTTGACGCATCAAAAAGAATCAGAAAATTATCAGCTTTTGCAGTATACATGTTTTTGTCAAACTTATGGGGCTCAAATGAAGGCAGGGTATTGACCTGCTTTGCTGCGCATCCAAACATAAAAAGGAAGCTTATAAACGTTAATAAACATCTGGTAAAAAGTTTCATGTCTGATTTTTCTCCTTAGATCTGTCGGTTATTGGTTTATAATTGATCAAGACAGTGTCTCTAACTTTACATGAGAATCTATTTGAAATCAACCTAATCTTTAATAAAGGGGTTATGGCGGTTTGGCTTATGATTCCAGTTCTTTTTTCAGGGCAATGGCAAGTTTTTTTAAAGTATAAGGTTTTTTGATATACAGGCCTGCTCCGAGTCTGAGCGCCTGCCTTACCCTGTCGTCTTCTGAAAATCCACTGGCAATGATGGCTTTCTGGCCGGGATTCAGTTTGGTAATGCGCCTGAATGTTTCAAGGCCGTCAATTCCAGGTTCCATTTTCATGTCAAGCAGAATCAGATCTGGTTTTCGGGTTTTGACGAAATCACAGGCATCTTCCCCGCATGGGACAGATAACGGTGTATAGCCAAGCATGAACAATGCGTCTGAAGCAATTTTACGTTGTGCTTCAATATCATCAACCACCAGGATTATCTGGCCGTTCCCTTTAAAATCATCAATTATGAATTCATCTGATTCTTTATCGCTTTTTTTTCTTGTGGCAGGAAAATAAACTTCAAACGAGGTGCCGCTGTGTTCCTGGCTTATGGCTTCTATATAGCCCTTATGGTCTTTTACGCAATTCCACACAACAGACAGTCCAAGCCCGGATCCGCTTCTGCCCATCTGCTTTTTTGTATAAAATGGCTCAAATATGCGGTTCAGATCTTTTTCAGGTATGCCGCAGCCTGTATCGCGGATTTTGAGTACTGCATAATCACCTTCTTCCATGGTGTCATAGCCGCCTATGGGCAATTCCACGTACCTGTTAAAGGTGAAAATGGTGACACTTCCTTTATCTTTTACTGCTTCCGCGGCATTTATCACAAGATTCATCAGGATTTTTGCAATATGTGATGGAGAACCTATAATATTCAAAAGATCCGGATCAAGATCTGTCTGAAAATTTATTTTTGGATAATCCCTTTTAAGCCGCATGAAGGCAGGGCTGTTCATATACTCTTTGACTGCCTGGTTAAGATTGATAACTTCTTCGACACTGATTCCCCGCCTTGTAAGCGTCAGAAGATCCTGCACTATGTCAGCTGCTTTAAGCCCTGCATCATATATGAAGGAAATGGGCTCTTTTAAAGGGCTGTCAGGTTCGATCTGCATGAGCAGAAGTTCAGGGTAGCTTACAAGGCCTGAAAGAATATTGTTAAGATCATGGGCCACACCTCCTGCCATGGTGCCTATCAATTCCATTTTTTCTGCTCTTTTAAGTTTTTCTTCAAGAAGTTTTATCTGTGATATGTCTCTCATGCAGCCCAGTACGGCAGGAGCGTTCTGCCACAGTATCTTTTTTGAATTGATCTGGACCCATATTGTTTTGCCTTCTTTGTTAAGGAGCCTGAAAGAATATGTTGACTGAAAGTTTTCTCCCCTCAGGCGCCTGATGTGATTTTCAAATATCATGTCCCTGTCGTCTGGGTGGACAAGCAGGGTGAAATGCAGTTTTGAAAGCTCATCCCAGTCATATCCCGATATTTCAATGGTTCTGGGATTGACAAACTTAAGAGTTCCGTCCTGGATTATGTATATGCCGTCATTGGCATTTTCAACAAGAGTCTGGTATCTCTGCTTTTCCTCCATGAGCTCGTTGCGCAGGCACAGGCGCTCCTCCTCAAGTGACAGGGCTGCAGCAAGGGTCTGTATGCAGTTGATTTCATCAGGAGTGAACTGTCTTACAATTGTATCAACAATGCAAAGGGATCCTATGACCTTCTCCCGTGCTTTTACGGGAAACCCGAGATAGGATTTCAGATTGTATTTTTGAACATATGGATCACTTGTAAAAAAAGGAGTTGATTCGAGGTCAGGCAGGACAACAGGGCGGTTTCTGCCCTTGATGGTTGCTTCCCAGCATATATGTCCTGCAGGATCTGATTTTCGGTCGATGTCAGGGGGGACCCTGTGGCCTGCCCAGACAATAAGTGATTTTTTTCTGTCGTCAATACGATTGTAAAGAGAACATGCGCCCTTGAGAAGCGCGCAGGTCTGTTCCAGAATAATATCAATGTTTTTCCTGCAGTCAGTGCCCAGAAGGTGAAAAATTCTGGCTATGCCTGCCAGCTTGTCGCTGGAGCCTGGCTGGGCGTGACTGTTATCCGGATCTGGCATATTTGTTTTCTCCGTCACAGATATATATTGGGGTTCTATTGTGAAACACAGGCAAGTTCAAGTCTTTTTTTAAAATCTTGCAATTTACCGGCATTAATTATATACGGATGTTGTTTTTTGGGGCGGGAAACTCATAATAATCTGGAAGGCTTTTTATATGCATGTTCATCAGGGGATCATTCTTGGCATTGTACAGGGGCTTACCGAATTTCTGCCGGTGAGCAGTTCAGGCCATCTGGTGCTGGGCCAGATGCTTTTCGGAATCACCAAACCCCAGCTTGCATTTGATATCAGTGTGCATTTCGGCACTCTTCTGGCCGTGGTTGTTGTGTATTTTGCCGATATCAGGGCCATGGTCTCATCTGTATTCAGATTCTGCCTTGCCCTGGTTTCATCAGGAAATGTTTCAGACCTTATTGCAGAAGATACCAATCTTAAAATGGCAGGCCTTGTTATTCTGGGGTCTGTTCCCACGGCCTTGATAGGACTTGGTTTGAAACGTTATGAAGATGTTCTTTTTGCTTCTCCGGTTCTTGTGGGCTGTATGCTGATTGTTACTGGAAGTTTTTTATGGGCTTCAAGGAAATTTTATGATTCAGATGGCCGGCCCGACTCTCTTGGATCTGCAAAAGCTCTTGCAGTTGGGGCGGTTCAGGGTATTGCGGTTATTCCCGGCATCTCACGCTCAGGTTCCACCATTGCTGCTGCAATGTTCATGGGAGTTGACCGCAGCACTGCTGCCAGGTTTTCGTTTCTTCTTCTTGTGCCGGCAGTTGCAGGTGCTGAGATTTTAAACCTGAAAGATGTTTTTTCTGCAGGTTTTTCCATTGACCCGGTTATTGTTTATGCTACAATTATTTCATTTATCACCGGACTTATTGCACTTAAAATATTACTCAGGCTTGTCCATACCGGCAGATTTCACCTGTTCGCCCCATATTGCTGGCTTGTGGGGGGGCTGGTTATTCTGGCAAAATTTATCTAAGGAGGAAACAATGAATCCCGGGATTTTCAGAGAATATGACATAAGGGGCATTGCAGGCAGCGATATTCTGGATCAGGATGTAATTGATATTGGCAGAGCCTATGGAACCACACTTATAAGAGCAGGTCAAAAAAGCGCTTCTGTGGGCAGGGACTGCCGCCTGACTTCTGAAAAATTTGCCGGTCTTTTTATTCAGGGCCTTGTATCAACGGGGTGTGATGTCGTCGATATCGGAACATGCCCGACTCCTGTGCTTTATTTTTCAATTCACAACCTTGATCTTGGCGGTGGCGCCATGGTCACTGCAAGCCATAATCCTCCTGAATACAATGGGTTTAAACTGCTTGAAGGAACAGACTCCATTCACAGCCAGGGGTTGCAGGATATTCGCAGAATTATTGAAAACAAAGATTTTGTCACTGGCAGTGCCGATGTTGTAAAAAAGGATGTTATCACCCCGTATATGGATTTTCTTGTGAAAAACACGAAGATAACCAGGCCCATTAAAATCGGCATTGATGCAGGTAACGGCACAGGAGGGATCACAGCCGTGCCTGTGCTTGAAAAGGCAGGATGTAAGGTTTATGATATTTTCTGTGATATGGATGGCAGTTTCCCCAATCATGCAGCAGATCCCACCCAGAAAAAGAATCTCACTGATCTCATAGCACTTGTAAAAGACAATGGCCTTGACCTTGGGGTCGGTTATGACGGAGATGGTGACAGGATAGGGATTGTGGACAAAAACGGTGAAGTGGTCTACGGAGACCAGCTCATGATTATCTATTCCAGGGAAATTTTAAAGCGCAAGCCCGGCGCGACCTTTATATCAGAAGTTAAATGTTCAATGGTCATGTATGATGACATAAGAAAGCATGGGGGCAACGCCATAATGTGGCGTACAGGCCACTCCCTGATCAAGAAGAAAATGAAAGAGGAAAATGCAGCACTTGCAGGAGAAATGAGTGGCCATATGTTTTTCAAGGACAGGTATTTCGGGTATGATGATGCACTTTATGCCACATTGCGCCTGCTTGAAATCATGGCTGATACAGGCCTTGGAGTTGACGAGCTTATAAAGGATCTTCCCCGGACATTCACTACTCCTGAGATACGTGTTGACTGCCCTGACGAGATCAAATTTGAGGTGGTAAAAAAGATTGTTGACCATTTCAGGACAAAACAGAAGGTTATTGACATTGACGGTTTAAGGGCTGTATATGATGACGGCTGGGGGCTTGTCAGGGCCTCCAATACCCAGCCTGCCCTTGTGCTGCGTTTTGAAGCCCTGACCAGTCAGCGGCTTGATGAGATCAGAAACGAGATTGAATCAGTATTAAAAACAATTATCGAGGAGGTTCAATAAGGTTTCATATTGTGAAATCTTGTTAATATATCTTTATGCAGTTATCACCACCGCAGCAGGCTGCGGTCAATCATACCGGCTCCCCGGCACTTGTTGTTGCGGGAGCCGGTTCAGGTAAGACCAGAACCCTGACTGCAAAATTTGCACATCTTGTAGATCATGGACATGAGCCTGAAAGAATCCTGGCAATCACTTTTACCAACAAGGCAGCCGATGAAATGAAATCAAGGCTTATTGAGATGACAGGCCTGGCTTCTTCTGCTTTTAAATGGGTACGCACCTATCATTCAGCATGCCTTATGATATTGAAACAACATTGCACCATAATGGGGTATTCTTCTCCTTTGCAGGTGTTTTCCGTGTATCAGCAGCAGAAGCTGGCAAAGGAGCTGTGCGTAAAAAACAATATTGAAAAAAAATATGCAAACAGAATTCTGTCTGTGATTTCCAGGGCAAAAAATTATGGTGAACCTGAGAAATATTTTGATTTAAGGCCTCTTAACCTGGGTATCAGAATTGAAGATCTTTATACCCAGTATGAAGAACGCTTAAAGGAAATGAACAGCGTGGATTTTGACAATATTCTTTTAAAGACAAGGGATCTTTTAAGGGATAACACTGAGATCAGGGAATATTATCAGAATTATTTTTCCTATATTCTGGTGGATGAATACCAGGATACAAACAATCTTCAGGAAGACCTGACAAGGCTGCTTCTGGGAAGCCACCGCAATCTTTTCTGTGTGGGGGACGACTGGCAGGCTGTTTACGGCTTCCGTGGATCCAATGTGAACCATTTTCTGGATTTTCCCTCAAAATACAGGGATTCAAAAATTTTCAGGCTTGAGGAAAATTACAGATCAGCTGATGAGATAGTTCAGGCAGCCAATGCAGTGATTGATTACAATCCTGACAAGATGGATAAAAAATGCTTTTCAAGGAAAAAGGGCGGACTGATTGAGATCTATGATTTTTTGTCTGACAGCCATGAAGCTGAATGGATTGCAAGAAGAATCAAGGCCTTGAACCAGCAGGGCGCAGGTATCGGATATGACAGGATGGCTGTTGTTTACAGAACCAAGTTCTGCTCCCTTGCCTTTGAAAAAATTTTCAGGGCCTACAGAATACCATACCGCATGAGAGGAGCACAGGGCTTTTTTGAAAGAATGGAAGTCCTGGATATCAATTCCTACCTGAGTGCTGCATGTTTCCCAAATGATGATGTCTCATTTGAACGTATAGTCAACACTCCGAAACGCGGCATAGGGCCTGCCATGATAAAGAAAATGGCAGCAATGAGGCAGAATGGTACAAGCCTTCAGGACGCTGCAAGGATAATGGTGAAAGACCGGGTGCTTGGTAAAAAACTGCATGAAAACCTTTTGCAGGTGCTTGAAATTCTGGACAGAATATCAGATCTTGCCCCTGCCCGGGCAATGCAGACCGTAATTGATGAAACAGGGTATCTTGAATATCTTGAGAAAAAAACAAAAACCAGGGAAGAATTCATTTCAAAGCAGGAGAACATTGAACAGCTGATCTATTCTGCAAAGAACTATGACAGCCTTGTGCACTATCTTGAAGAAGCTGCCCTGATAAGGGAAGACAGAGAAGATGATGAGGATGATCAGAATTCCTCCGGTGTTTCACTTCTGACAATTCATTCTGCCAAGGGTCTGGAGTTTGATACAGTTTTCATTGCAGGGTGCGAGGAGCGGCTGTTTCCCCACTGGCGTTCCATAGATTCAGGTGAAGAAGCCCTGTCTGAAGAAAGGAGACTCATGTATGTGGCCATGACAAGGGCTGAGCGGTTTTTGTATCTTACACACACAAATTACAGAAAAGGGGAGTTTGCCACCCGGAGCCGGTTCATTGACCAGATACAGGAATACCTTTCATAGGGGAATTTTTTTAACCCTGTTTTTTACGATTTTCACAACTGTCACAGGTGTTGGAATCGTGGTTCCCCTTCTGCCCATATATGCCAGCAGCCTTGGCGCTGCCGGGATTTATGTGGGTATGATATTCGGGGCATTTTCATTGTCCAGGACAATGTTTCTGCCTTTTTTTGGAAGGCTGTCCGACAGAAAGGGAAGAAAGCCTTTCATACTTACCGGCCTGTCCATATATATCCTTGTGGGAACAGCCTTTGTATTTTCAACAGGAATTGAAAGCCTTATTGTCCTGCGTTTTATCCAGGGCGCAGGCTCTGCAATGATAATGCCTGTGGTTCAGGCCTATGTGGGAGAGATAACTCCGGCAGGATCAGAAGGCTATACAATGGGGCTTTTTAACCTGTCCATGTTTTTGAGTCTCAGCATAGGGCCTTTGATGGGAGGGATAATAAAGGATATCTGGTCAATTGATGCAGCTTTTGTCTGCATGGGAGTGCTGTCAGGGGCCGGCCTTATTCTGAGCCTTTTGTTTCTGCCTCCCAGGTCAGAAGAGGTGTTAAGGCCATCAGAAAGGGAAATTGTTCCCTGGTCAGGTATTTTAAAGGACAGGGGCATGATTTCAATTTTTATGGTAAGATATGCATATACAGCATGTATAGGGATTATATGGTGTTTTCTCCCTTTATTTGCTGATCTTAAATTCAGTCTTTCAGGCTCGCGCACAGGCCTGCTTGTTACCCTGGGTGTTTTTATTTCAGGCCTGCTTCAGATGCCCATGGGCCATGTTGCAGACAGGATGGATAAAAGAATCCTTATATTTGCAGGGGGCATGATCTCAAGTGCAGGCATGATGCTTTTATACAAGGGAGGCTCTTTTCATGATCTTGTCACAGGAGTGTGCGTGTTCGGTATTGGCGGAGGTATTTCAATGCCGGCTGTAATGGCATGCGCCGTGGTCAAGGGAGAAGAAAAAAAGGCCATGGGATCGGTCATGTCTGTCATGACAGTTGCCCACAGCCTTGGAATGATGACAGGGTCCATGGCAGCAGGAGCTGCCATGGATTATTTCAGCCTTGGCTTTTCTTTTCCGTGTGGGGCTGTTATCATGGCCGCAGGCACATGCTGCTATCTTGTGCTGGCAGAGAAAAAAAACAGATTTACAGCCGATACCTGAGTCTGGCTTGCAACCTGATGTCAGAATATGTTATAAAGAAACCATGATTATACAAAAATTCAATTTTCATTCGGAAATTTGAATCTGTTTGTTTACCATCATACCCTGTAATCTTTTAATTCAAAGAGACAAAGGTGCTTCCAGGCGCATGTTCTTTGTCTTTTAAATCCTGAACTTCCACCAAGGAGTCTTGCAATGGAACCTGTACAAGGATATCTTGAAATCATGGATAAAGGTTTTGGCTTTTTAAGGAATATAGAGGAGAATTTTCAGCCAAGGCCTGAAAACACTTATGTATCCAACAGCCTGATCAGAAAGCTTAATTTAAAGGAAGGCGGCTTTATTGAGGGCTTTGGTGAGAAAAAAGGCCCTGGTAATCCCAACCTTGCTCTTGTCAGAATTGAGACCATAAATAAACTGCCGTTTGATGAATTTCTGCAGACTCCGCTTCTTCAGGATCAGATCAGTATAAATCCTTTTGAGCGCTATCACCTTACCCAGGATGAAAACGACCTGACAGGCAAGGCCATAGACCTTATAGCCCCCATAGGAATGGGGCAGAGAGGCCTTATAATTGCTCCGCCCAAGTCAGGGAAGACAACCATCTTAAGGCATATGGCAAATTCCATTGTAATGAACCATCCCGATGCAAAGGTATTTGTTCTGCTTGTTGATGAAAGGCCTGAGGAAGTTACTGATTTTCAAAGGGGGCTTAAAGATGCGCATGTTCTGTATTCTTCTGCTGATCAGCAGATAGGTCAGCACATGAGGATGACCCGCCTTGCCATG
>CAYOYY010000005.1:0-98963 GCA_964408295.1 uncultured Desulfobacula sp.
TATGTATTGGATTATTCCACACCTGCTGTTCCCGAACCAGCAACTTTTATCCTTGTAGGGCTGGGATTGCTTGGAGCCGCAGGCTTGGGCAGAAAACAGCCCTGAAGGGATATTAAATAGAATATATTTGTTTGGAAAGTCTCTGTCATAATATTGTGGCAGGGACTTTTTGTTTACCCGGCATGGTGGCCCCAAAAACTGGACAATATGTCAAGGTAAATTATAACACTTCGGAAAGTGGAATACTTTGAGATGGCACTTAAATTGAATGAAAAACAGTCCTG
Source organism: uncultured Desulfobacula sp. (assembly GCA_964408295.1). GTDB lineage: Bacteria > Desulfobacterota > Desulfobacteria > Desulfobacterales > Desulfobacteraceae > Desulfobacula. The sequence goes on from CAYOYY010000005.1 coordinate 285, forward strand.
ACATTGGGATCACTATGATTTAAGGATATTTATATATTGCTATTGTGTATTGATTGACATTGCATCGTAATTGCTGGTAGGATAAATCATATTCCGGCCTGATTCCATTTTTCAACAAAGGAGGAAATTATGGCAGTCTGTGTACTTATCCGGCGAATCGTATCAGACAGAGAAACAGCGGACAAGCTTGCTCCGCTGATTGTGAAATTAAGATCCCAGGCAAGTGTTCAGCCGGGGTATATCACTGACCAGACCTTTTCGTGTCTGGACTGTGACGGAGAATACCTTGTCATCAGTACCTGGAACACCCTTGACGACTGGAAGACATGGCAGAACAGCGACCAGAGACAGGCCATCCAGAAACAGATTGACGAACTGACCGGCGAAGAAACTGAATACAGGTATTATGAGCCCATTGTAGGGGGGATAAAACCTGTTTTCAAGGCAGAGTAAGAAAGCTCGCACCAAGGCTTATTTCAGCATGAAACCTTTTTTTTCAAGAAAGGATTTCATGTGGGGCCTTGCAGCACAGCACATGAAATCTGCCATCTGGCTGCGCCATGTCTGCCCTGCCAGATCAGGGTTGCGTTTTTCATAATAGGCCTGCATTGCACGATCGTAATCGTGCATAAGCTCTGATGCTTTTTCTTCCGTGATTTTGCCTTTGAATGTATCCTGTCTGAGTACAAGTTCAAGCGGCAGCCTGGGTTTGGTTCCAGGATTCTGATCAGGCCAGCCAAGGCACATGCCAAAGACAGGCCATGCATGATCCGGGATTTTGAGAAGTTCGCATACCATGTCTGGATTGTTTCTGATTCCGCCTATGAAAACAGCGCCAAGGCCTGCTGATTCTGCTGCAATCACAAGATTCTGGGCAAAAATTGCAGTGTCGGTCACAGCCACGATAAGCTGCTCTGTCCATCCCTGTTCAGGGGTGTATCCATGATATTCACATGCAGCATCAAGCCTTGTCAGGTCAGCGCAGAAAACCATGAACACAGGAGCATGGTCAACCCATGGCTGCGGGCCTGCAAGTTGCGCAATCTGTTTTCTTACCTTTCTGTCCGTTATGTTTATGACTGTGTAGGCCTGAATATTGTTGGAGCTTGATGCACACTGGGCAGCCCTGACAATGGTGTCAAAAAGTTCTTTTTCAACCGGTCTGTTTCTGAATTTTCTTATTGATCTGTGGGAAGACAGAATTTTTATGGTCTGATTCATGACAGCCTCATTTTTTGTTTAAAGACAGATACTATAAAAAAACCATTCTACCATGTTCAAACTGCGATTCAAAAGAATAAAGTTGATCCTTAAAATAATATGGAGTATAAACTTGTTCCAGTTTAAATTTTAAGGGGCATAATGGAAACAATGGATATCCTGAAAATCAGAATAGGAGTTGTGGGTGCAGGCGCCTGGGGGACAGCACTTGCAAAACTGCTTGCAGACAAAGGTTTTGCTCTTGATCTGTGGGTATTTGAAGAACAGGTAAGAAAGCAGATTGAACAATACCGGGAAAACAGGGTTTTTCTTCCGGAAATTATCCTGCCTGAAAACATAAATGCGACCAATGATCTTGAACTGGCTGTCAGGGACAAGGACATGGTTCTTGTTGTTGTACCCTCCCATTGCATGCGTGACATGGCAGGCCGCATGAAAAATTATATCAGCCCGGAAACAATTGTTGTGACAGCTTCCAAGGGAATTGAGAACAAGACCCATATGGTCATGACCCAGATACTTGCCGAGAAAATTGATATTATTCCTGAAGGTAATTTTGCAGCTCTTTCAGGTCCCAGTTTTGCCAGGGAAGTCGCAGACATGGTACCCACTGTTGTTGCGGCTGCTTCCACAAATCATGAAACAGCTTTGTTCGTGCAGAAGGTATTTTCCTGCCCGACTTTCAGGGTTTATGTGAATGATGATCCCATTGGCACACAGATAGGCGGGGCCATGAAAAATGTGCTGGCCATTGCAGCCGGTATCTGTGACGGCATGAATATGGGGCTTAATCCGCGGGCTGCCCTGATCACACGCGGACTTACCGAAATGAACAGGCTGGGCAGAAAACTTGGCGCAGACCCGCTTACACTGTCCGGGCTTGCCGGAGTCGGTGACCTTCTTTTAACCTGTACAGGTGCATTGAGCAGAAATTACACTGTTGGAAAGCAGATCGGCCAGGGCAGAAAACTTGATGACATAATTTCTGAAATGAGAATGGTGGCTGAAGGGGTTAAAACCACCAGATCTGTATATAACCTGTCAAAAAAGCTTGGGGTTGACCTGCCCATATGCAATGAAGTGTATTCTGTTCTCTTTGAAGGCCGTTCAGCAGACCAGACAATTGAGCGCCTGATGAACCGGTCACTGAAACATGAGCTTGACGGGGTTGTTGACAGGTAGCCTGCAGGCTTTTGATCAGAATTCAGAGCTGTTCAGTGCATTCAGAATCCTGGCGCAGGCAAGCTTTGTGCCTCCCTGTCTTGAAACTATGTATTCAGTGGCGCGCTGTCTTAGGCTTTCTTTGTCTTCAGGCCTTTTAAGCGCATAAAGAATGGTTTGCGCAACTTCCTGCCAGGTATTTTTCCTCAGCACAATATTTTTTGTGAAGATTTCCCTGCCTGCCCATGCAAAATCATCATAATATGGCCCTGTGACAGTAACAGCTCCGCTGATTGCAGGTTCAAGAAAATTCTGGCCGCCCAGGGGCTTGAGACTGCCCCCCACAAATACGGCTTTTGCTGAAGCATATGCTGCTTTAAGTTCGCCGAACCTGTCCCATAATATTATGCAGGGCTGTGACAGGGGAAACTGTGTGTCAGATCTCATCTGAAATTTCATGTTTTCAGATTTCAGATGATTTTTCCATGCTTCAATGCGGTGCATATGTCTTGGAAAGACTGCAACAGCCTGATCTGGAAATTTTTTTAATATGGTTTTTAAAATATCAAGAACCTGGGTTTCTTCCTGCTGTCTTATGGATGCAAGTATTGTCAGGGGCAGTCCCTGAATGCACAGGCTGGTGTCAGAGCTGCCTGTTTCAAGGCAGTCAAATTTTATATTGGGCATGACCATTGTCCTGGAATGCTCAAATACTGTTTTATAGCGTGTCCTGTCCCTTTCCGAAACTGCCATGACAAGATCAGGCCCAAGATGGTTCCATAAAAATTTTGTTTTTAAATACCTGGAAAAGCTTTTTGCGGACATCCTTGCATTGATGATCATTGTTCTTGAATTGTTCTGCTTTAGGGAAAAAAGCAGCCCCGGCCATATTTCAGTTTCAAGAAGAACCATTACACGCGGAGCGACTGCTTTGACCGTTTTTTCAATTATAAAGGGTGCATCAAAGGGAAACCATTGAATGCAAAGATCAGATGCATTTTTCCGTTGTGTGCCTGCAAGCCCTGATTCAAGAATTTCCATGCCCTGGGCTGTTGTTGTTGTAACAAGGATTTTAACGGGGGCACAAGGTTCAAGAGCCTGTATTATATTGACAGCGAGGCTGGCCTCTCCTGCTGATGCAGCCTGAATCCACAGATCAGCCCTGGTATGGTGGGCCCATCCTGTCCTGTATGAAAACCCGGCATCAAGGCGCTGGTTTTTCTTCAGAAAAGGCAGGGCAAGTTTCCAGGCAATATTGTAAACTTTTAAAAAATTGGGTATAAAGGCATTCTTTGTCATGGGAACCTATGCTCTCATGTTTTTTAATTATTGACAATACCCTGTGGTATATTAAATAAGGCCTATGGAAAATAAAAAACCAGGACTTGACAAAGCCCGCCGCAAAAAAATCATTGCCCAGGTGACATTGTACTGGAAACGCCTTGCAGCAGCAGCATTGTGCATGATTGTCGTTGCCTGTGCCAACGGAGCCATGGCTCTTCTGGTAAAGCCTGTAATGGATGATATCTTCATCAACCGCAACAGGCATATGCTTGTAGTTATCCCGGCTGTTGCAGTTCTGGTGTTCTTTCTGAAAGGCGCAGGATCATACGGGTCTGAATATCTTATGAACTACATAGGTGAGAAGATAATAAGATTTTTCAGGGATTCTCTGTATGAAAAAATAACAGACCTGCCCATTTCCTTTATCAACAGGGAAAAAACAGGCAACCTGATGTCGCGCATCACCAATGATGTCAATATTGTCAAGGGCATGGTCTCTACTGCTGTCATCAATGTGTTCAGGGATTTTTTCTCTGTTATTGCATTTTTGTTTGTAATTTTTTACCGGGACTGGAAACTTGCCCTTGGCGCTTTTATTGTCCTGCCCCTGGCCTTTTATCCCATTGTCCTGTTCGGCAGAAGGGTAAGAAAATTTTCCACAGGAACCCAGGAAACCATGGCAGACCTGAATTCATTTCTGCATGAAACCTTTACCGGCAGCAAGATTGTAAAGATATTCAATCTTGAGGATCTTGAAAAGGAACGTTTCAGGCAGAAAACCCGTCTGCTTTTCAGGCTTGAGATGAAAAAAGTGGTTGCCAAGGCCCTGTCCTCGCCTGTAATGGAATTTTTAGGCGGGCTCGGTATAGCATTTATTATCTGGTTCGGAGGGCTTAGGGTGATAAACGGGACCTCAACTCCTGGAACCTTTTTTTCATTTCTTACCGCTGTCATGATGCTGTATGACCCTGTGAAAAAATTGTCCAAGATGAACAACACCATACAGGAGGGTGTTGCAGCCGCATCAAGGATATTTGATGTGCTGGAGGAAGAATCCTGCATTGTTGAGAAAGAAAATCCTGTAAAGCTTGAGGGAAGAGCATTTGATATATGTTTTGACCATGTATGGTTTGCCTATGACAGGGAAAAGGAGCCCGCATTAAAGGATATCAACATAAAGGTTGCTCCGGGAGAAGTCCTTGCCCTTGTGGGCATGAGCGGAGGAGGCAAAACCAGTCTTGTCAATCTTGTGCCAAGACTGTATGATGTAACAAAGGGTCGGGTTCTCATCGGAGGTACAGATGTCAGGGATATTTCAATAAAATCATTGCGGAACAATATTTCAATTGTAACCCAGGAGCCTGTCCTGTTCAATGAATCAGTAAGGGACAATATCAGGTACGGGAAAATGGATGCCACAGATGCTGAAATAGAAGATGCAGCCAGGGCTGCCTATGCCTATGATTTCATAAAGGGATTTCCCAACGGGTTTGACACGGTTGTGGGTGAGCTGGGATCCAGGCTTTCAGGCGGGGAAAAACAGCGCATATGCATTGCAAGGGCATTGATCAAAGATGCTCCTGTACTGATCCTGGATGAGGCAACCTCTGCCCTTGATTCAGCAGCGGAAAAAATAGTGCACAAGGCCCTTGGCAATCTCATGAAGGGCAGAACAACATTTGTGATTGCCCACAGGCTGTCCACAATAGATTCTGCTTCCAGGATTGTTGTCCTGAAAAAGGGGCGTGTGGCAGAGCAGGGAACCCATGAAGAACTGATGGCGGCAAAGGGTGAATATTTCAAGCTTCAGACAATGCAGAAGGCCCGGCCTGGCGAAAAAAACTGATAAGATGATTAAAGGGGACAAAAGGAGAGAATAATGGCTGTTTCAAAGGAATTGCTGGAGATACTGGTATGCCCTAAGTGCAAGGGTGAAGTCCATCTGAATGAAAAGGAGGACGGGCTTGTGTGTGAGGCCTGCTGTCTTGTGTATGAAATAAGGGATGATATTCCCATCATGCTGATCAGCGAGGCAAAGCCTCTTTAGAACCATGAGTGTCCCGAAACTGCCTGACCCGGCCAAGCTTGTAATCGGGTGCATCATGAATGACAAGAGCCTTGTTCAGAAGGTTTCACTGGCTCTGGAAGATGCATTCGGCCCTGTGGACATTATCAGCCGCTGGCTTGATTTTGCCTATACAGACTATTATTACAGGGAAATGGGAGCTCCCTTGTTCAGAAAGGTGTTTGTATTCAAGAACCTTGTTGAACAGGATGAGCTGTCTGTGATCAAGGAAAAAACAAACAGAATTGAAAAACAGTTTGCTGAAAACGGAAACAGGTGCGTGAATATTGATCCTGGCTATCTTGTTTCTTCCAGGTTCATACTTGCAACGGGCAAGGAATATTCGCACAGAATTTATATAGGCCGTAAAATTTATGCAGACCTTACCCTGATGTATTCAAAGAAAAAAGGATTTGTCCCCCTGGACTGGACTTACCCTGATTATGCATCTGAAACCATGATATCTTTTTTATCCAAGGTCAGGGACAAATATCTTCTGGATTTAAGACAGACAAAAGGAAAAATAAAATGATAAAAAGCATGACTGCTTTTTCGCGTGCCACAGATTCCTGCGGCAGTATCACGGCTGACGTGACCATGCGCGCTGTAAATTCAAGGTATCTTGATATTGTGCTGCATTGTCCTGAATCATGTCAGGAATTTGAGGAAAACATCAAGAAAATTGTATCAGGCTGTCATGCCAGGGGTAGAATTGAAATAAGGCTGTCTGTCAGGGATGAATCCGAAGACCAGGAATTGTTTGAAGTGGACAGGGCTGCTGCGTTTTCATATTTCAGGGCAGTGGAAAAAATAAAAAATGACCTGAAACTGTCATCAGACATTCTTGTTTCCGATATATTGTCAGCAAGAAACATCATTGTGCCGTGCAGAAAAGAACATGATATGAAACAGATATGGGCGGCTGTTGAGCCCTGTATTGAGGCTGCAACCACAAGCCTGGATGCCATGCGCAGAAAAGAGGGAGAAAATCTTTATGCTGACCTGAGCGCAAGAATGGATTATATTGAAGCAGGGCTGAAGCAGATTGAACATGATGCAGCAGAGATTCCGCAGATTTACAGACAGCGCCTGATGGAGAGAATTTCATACCTGACTTCAGATGCCCATGACATTGATATGGTAAGAATCAGCCAGGAGGCTGCAATTTTAGCTGACAAAAGTGACGTGTCAGAGGAGATAGTAAGGCTTTACAGCCATATCAAGCAGTTCCGGCAGACCCTTGATTCAGAAGAATCCCAGGGCAGAAAGCTTAATTTTCTGATCCAGGAATTCAACAGGGAATTCAATACAATAGGGTCAAAAGCCGGGAAGGCAGCTCTGTCACACAGGATAGTCGATTTAAAATCAGAACTTGAAAAAATAAGGGAACAGGTGCAGAATATTGAATAATTCAACATCATTAAAAGGCAGTCCCATGGAACAGCTGCTGCTCAATGTAGGTTTTGGAAATACAGTGGTGGCAGACAAGATTGTTGCCATATTGTCTCCCAATTCTTCTCCCATGAAAAGGGTCAAGGATGAAGCAAGGCAGGAAAAGCGCCTGGTGGATGTGACCCATGGCAGGAAAACGCGGGCAATCATCATCATGGAAAGCAATCATGTCGTGCTTTCAGCCATACAGGCTGAAACCGTTGCCAACCGTTTTGAAGCATTGATGAATCCGGAAGAAGGCTGATATCATGGCAGGCAGGGGCAGGTTATTTGTTATCTCGGCTCCTTCAGGGGCAGGCAAGACAACATTGGTGAAGCGTATTTTAAATCGTTTCGGCAGTCTTTCATATTCAGTATCCCATACCACAAGAAAACCCAGGAAAAATGAGATTCACGGGCAGGACTATTTTTTTGTCACACCCCATGAGTTCAGGGCAAAAATTGACAGGGGCGAACTGCTTGAATGGGCGCAGGTGCATGGAAATTATTATGGTACTTCAAAAGAGGCTGTTGAAACCATGCTTGACCGTGGAGAAAATATCATTCTGGACATTGATGTGCAGGGAGCTGAAAAGATCATGAATTCCTCCCTTGATCCGGTAACAATTTTCATAATGCCTCCTGATTCTGAAACCCTTGCACAACGCCTTGAAAAACGCGGGACAGATTCTGCACAGGTGATTGCAAAAAGGCTTGAAAACGCAGAAGCCGAGATGAAAAAAAAGGACAATTACCAGTATGTGATTGTGAATGATGACCTTGATACTACTGCTGAACAGCTTGCACAGATTTTTAAAAGGGAAATGGCAGGAACCTGATGAATGGCGCAAAAGATGTTCTTTTCGGATTTCATCCTGTCAATGAGGCCTTGAGGGCAGGAAAAAGAACAATATACAGAATTTTTGTTTCACGCAGGCAGTCACTTAAAAGAACCAGAAAAATACAGGATCAGGCAGCAGCCGCAAAAATTGACACGGTCAGGGTGGAGCAGAAAGTGCTGGACACCCTGACAGGAACTGAAAATCACCAGGGCATTGCTGCTGAGGTCTCACCTTTTCCAGTGCGCAATGCATCAGGTATTGCGCAGATGCTCAAGCCTGAAAAAGAGCCGTATTTTATTCTGGTGCTGGAAAATATTGAAGATACCCATAATCTGGGTGCAATAATCCGCACAGCCCTGTGCGCGGGCGCAGATTATATTTTAATTCCCAAAAACAGGGCTGCAAGGCCGTGTCCTGCTGTGTCCAAAAGCTCTGCCGGTGCAATGGAACATGCTGATATCTTTATCATGACCAATACGGCAAATATATTAAGGGAACTGAAAGAAAGCGGGGTATGGGTGTTCGGCCTGGACGGGGAAGGCGACAGATCCCTTTTTGAAGCTGATCTGACAGGAAATATTGCCCTTGTGATAGGCAGTGAGCACAAAGGGATCAGACCCCTTGTAAAAAAGGAATGCGATTTTCTGGTTTCAATCCCGAACATGGGAAGAATTAATTCACTTAATGCTTCTGTGGCAGGGGGAATTGCAATGTTTGAGGCATTAAGGCAAAGGCTGTGATTTTTCCTGGAACAATGATCAGATCTGCCGTGAGAATTTTAAAACCCTTTCTTTATCCTGCAAAATGCCTTAACTGCGGGGCCTATCTTGATATTGTCCATGATGAACCTGAATGTGAACTGTCAGAATGTTTCTGTGATGCCTGCCTTTCACACAGCCCTGAACTGCTGGAAGAGCCTTTCTGCATAAAATGCGGCATGAAATTCAGTGAGCCCGGAAGTTCAAACCATGTATGTGAATCCTGCCTTAAACATCCGCTCAAACTTGAGCAGGTCAGGGCTGCGCTGGTTTATTCGGGCATTGTCACAAAAGCCATACCTCTTTTTAAATACCATTCAAAGCTGGTGCTTGCCAATGTGTTTGAACATATTCTGTTTAAGACTTTCATGCGTTATTTTGATACATGTTCAATTGATATTGTCATGCCTGTTCCCCTGCACAGATCCAAAACCTTTAAACGCGGATTCAACCAGTCTTTTCTCATGATCCGCCATTTTCCAGATTTTTATAATGATAAAACCGGGCACAGGCCTTCATGGAAAACAGATATAAAATCACTTGTCAGGGTCAGAAAAACAAGTTCACAGACCGGTTTTGACCATGAACAGCGCAGAAAAAACCTTAAAAATGCCTTCAGGGTTGCAGAACCTGATAAAGTGTATAAAAAGAATATTCTTCTGGTGGACGATGTTTTTACAACAGGAGCAACCTGTAATGAAGCTGCTGCAACATTGCTGAAAAATGGAGCAGAAAAAGTAAGCGCCCTTGTGCTGGCAAGGGCATGAAAAAAATGGAAAAACAAAGATTCATTCAGACATCAAGGGGAGTTTTTCATTATCATGTTCTTGGGGAAGAAGGCTCTCAGATATATTTCTGCCATGGCAATTCCCTGAGCGCAGGAACCTATCTGCCGTTCTTAAGGCTGCTGGCCGGTCATGGATTCAAGGTGCTTGCAGGTGATTTAAGGGGCCATGGATTTTCCACAAAAGAAAGGACAGGCCTGCCTGTGTCATGGGATATGTTTGTAAGGGATATTCACGGGCTTGTCCGCGAAATTGCCGATCCTCCTGTCACTGGAATCGGCCATTCCATTGGCGGGTATTTTCTCTATGCGGCAGCAGCAATGTTTCCAGGGCTTTTTTCAAAACTGGTTCTGATTGATCCCATTATTTTTCCTGCCGGAATATTGTGGGCTGCGGCTTTCATGAGAAAAACAGGGCTTGCCGGAATGATGAAGCTTCCAAAAATGACCCGGAAGAAAAAACACGAGTTCAGGTCAAGGGAGCATGCTTTTTCACATTATTCAGGAAAAGGCATGTTCAGGTCATGGAAATCTGAGTTTGTAAAAGCATATGTGGATACAGCCATTGAACAGGACACGACAGATACCTGGGAATTGTGCTGCAGCCCTGAATTTGAGGCTGGAATCTATGAAGCCGTCCCCCTTGATACCTGGCGCCATGCCGGTAAAATCAAAATTCCGGTAATGGTCGCAAGGGGTGAAAAATCTGATCTTTTTTACAGATCAGCAGCAGAAAAACTGGCAGACAGGCTTGCTGACTGCACTTTTACGGAACTTGAGGGTTTGGGGCATTTCATGATTATGGAAGACCCTGAAAAAATCATTTCCATTATTCTTGATTTTCTTTAATTCATTATAAAATAGTACAGGCCTGTGCCTGTGAAAAAAGCTGCACAGCCCATTGCAAGAAATTTTATTGTAAAGCCTGCACAATTGTCCGTGGAATCGTGATTTATATAAAGCCTGTATGCAATAAGGTTTGCAACAGATCCTACAAGACTGCCGAATCCCCCTGTGTTTGTTCCCCACAGCAGGGCCTGCCAGTTATCTGTTACCCTGGCAAAGAGCAGGGCAGCAGGAACATTGCTTATGACCTGGCTTACTGCGGCAGATGCAAGAAAAATATTGCCGGTAAGGTGTAATTCATCTGCACAGATAAGTTCAATATTGTCAGCCACGCCGAAAAAGAAGAAAAATGTGGCAAGAAGGGCATAGTCTGTTTTCATGTTTTCAGGGTCAGCCAGGGCAACAAGCCCTGCTGCTGCGGCTGCTGCCCAGAGGGGCAGTAACCTTAAAACTGCCATGATCACGACAATCAGGCATGCAATATAAACATAAGCTGAATTTTTTACCTGGATATCAGGACGGCTGGTTTTTGTGATTCTGACTGCAAAGGAGCACAGTCCCAGAATTATAAGAAAGCATATGGAAAACGGTGCAATGGCATAAATGAAATCAAGCGGATGTATATTGTAAAACCAGTATATGAACAGGTTCTGGGGATTGCCAAAAGGTGTGAGTGCAGAGCCTGCATTGGCTGCAAGGGCTTCTAAAATCACAAGAATATCCATGTGTTCTGTTTTGAGTGAAAGTGTCAGCGGAATGGTTATAATAAGGGCAACATCATTTGTCACAGCCATGGACAAAAAAAAGGTGATCAGCACAAGTTTTAATGGTATGGCTTTTCCCTTTTCCAGGTTCTGCGATATTTTTGTCAGTAAACCGCTGTTTTCAAGCCCTTTGATTGTAATGAAAAGGGTGAAAAGAAAAAATATGACCTCAAGTTCCTGAACGGAAAACTCCGGGCAGCGCCCTGTATATATACTGGTCAGAGCAAAGGCAGCCCCTGATACGGTCAGCAGCCATTCTTTCAGAAGAAAACCGGATAATTTGTTTTTAAGTTTCAACCTATTCCTGCATCTGATGATCCTGCCTGAGCCTGTCCAGGATTTTTTCAACAACTTTTTCAGCAGTGTCGCCGAACAGGGTTTCAATATCCACAAGGTTCAGATATTTGTCATCCCATTGCAGGCTGTCGCTTTCCAGTATCCAGTCCTTGAGACGGTTGTATTTGCCGCCAAGAGCCTTGATTTTTTTCAGCAGAGGCACTTCATCTGATGATTTGAAGCTGATGTTCAGGGACAGAATATATTCAATAATATTGGGTGTGGCAGGGTTTGCGGAAATCACAGGTATTACCAGAATATTTTTATTGTCTTTTCTTCCCTTGCCTATGTAGACATTTCCTTCCCTTACAATTATGTTTTTTGTTCCCTTGAGCCTTGGATCTGTTTCAACACGGGAGATTTTATTCTCAAGTGCTCCTGTTTTGTTCACAATTTTTATGCGGGTCTCATCGGTTACCTCTCCGAGCATGCTCAAACCTGATATCTGGTACAGAAATCCCCCGTTTATCTTTTCTATGACTTCCTGCAGATTTTTTATTACCAGGACATTTTTATGTGTGATCTGGGAAATCTGGATTGCATTGGCAATCAGCTCATTGAATACAATACCCTCAAATTTTTCAGGTATGCGGCTTGTGCCCACTGTCACGGTCTTTGCCTGATGTTTGATTGCATCCACAGGCCTTGCCAGGGTATTGATTGCCTGGCTTATTGTATCAAAAAAAGTGTTGAGCATGTTGCCCGGAGTGCCTTTGGTCTCAAAATCTATTTCAAAGTCAGACACAGGCAGCCTTGCAGACAGATATTTTAAAAGAAGGGTGAGCTTGGCTGCATTATCAAGGCCCATGGCAGCAGGAAAGCTTCCTGCCCTGCGTTTTTCTGCAAATTTTTTATCAAACACAGCTATGGTTTCCCTGAACCTTTTTTCAAGAAGGACTTCATAAATATCATGGCCCATGGAAGTATATTCATCCAGCACCTCCTGAACCAGGTTTTTGCCCTCATACATGAATTTTGAGCCCTCATTAATTGCAAGCGCCGCATAATAGCCCCATATATGGCCCACAAGGGTATTCAGGATGGGGGCAAAATGTTCCTCAACTTCCGGGATCTTGAAAACATCTTCTGCATAAAGATCAAACCTGTCCTCACCCTTTGTGGTTATGACCACAGGAGCTGCCTTGTGAGCATGGAAGATGGCAGTATCCTTTATGATGTCTCCAAGCACGCTTTCCCTTGTGCCTGCTGCGCATACAATGATCAGAGGCTCACTTGAAAGATCAATGTGCTTTTTGTCCTCAATGAAGTCAGAGGAAATGGTTTTATAACACAGCTCGCTTAATTTTATTCTGATTTCATCGGCAGAAGTCTTGTTGGCTCCTGATCCAACTGTTGCCCAGTAATATTTTGATACTGCAAGCCTGAAGGCAGAAGCCTTTATGTCGTCCTTCATGGCAAGAATGTCTCTCATCTTGTCTGGAATTGCCATGAGGGATTTTATCTGGTCGCATATGAACTCATCTGATCTTGCCTTTGTGATTCCTGCAATATGAAGGCCCAGGACAGCGCCTGCTGTAAGCTGTGAATAAAAAGCCTTGGTTGATGCCACAGACATTTCAATGTCCCTGCCTGAACTTGTATAAAGCACTCCGTCTGTCTTGAAGGTAAGATCTGAATCCCTTCTGTTTACAATGGCAAGAGTCCTTGCCCCGCATGCCTTGACCATGTCCACAGTCCTGTTGGTGTCTGTTGTTGTGCCGGACTGGCTTATGGCAATGACAAGTGTGTTGCTCATGGGCCCTTTATGATCCTGGGACCCGTCCACAATGCAGAAACCTGACAGCTCAGACGATTTTTTTGCCCTTATGTCTATGTCCTGATCCCCCATATAGAAATTGAGCAGGTCAGCACAGCCCTGGGCTGCTACCCCTGCCGTGCCCTGGCCTATGAAATATATTTTTTTGATTCTGCTGTTTATGAAATCATCTGCCAGAAATTCAGGAAGGGCTGATTCATCCAGGCTTGTTTTCAGCAGTCCTGTGTCAGGGGATATCTTGAACTTGTTTTCAAGGGTTTTTTCAACCGAGTCAGGAGATTCTGATATTTCCTTTAAAAAATAATGTGAAAAATCCTGGCGGTCGATATCCCTTGAAGTTATCTGGCTTGTGAGAATCTGGTCCGGGCTGAGTGAAATTTGGGTATTGTCATAGTAAAAGGACTGTATCCCTGAAATGCCGTCACTTGAATCCTGTCCCAGAATTACAATCTGGCCTTTGTCCTCGCCATTGAGCTTGATGTAGTCCTGGGTTTCTTCCACGATTCCGTAAAGTTCTGAAGCCGCAATATAATGGTCCTTTGCAAGGCCCACAAAAATTGCCTGTCCGCTGCCTTTCTGGGCAAGAAACAATTTGCCCGGCGCAAGGTTGGTGTGCATTGTTATGGCATGGGAGCCTTCAAAATCGTTTACAGCAAGCCTGAACGCCTCTTCAATGGAATTGTTCTGCCTCAGATAATGCTCTATCTGCAAAGGAATAAGTTTTGTGTCTGTATTTATGTCCTCATGGATTTTGTCGTATCTTGCCTCGTATTCTGTCTTAAGTTCAAGATAATTGTCTATGTCCCCATTGAGGCAGACATGAATAATGCCTGTTTTTCCGATTTCCCTGTCGCTCGGCGTGTTGTCCTGGGGATGGCAGTTGGCAAGATTTATGGCTCCGATTGAAGCCCATCTTGTATGGGCGCTTATTGTGTTTGAAAGAAAATCATATTTGCACAGAAGCTGGAGCATGAGATCGTTTTTGATCTGGCTTCTCAAAAAGGCCACATTATCGCCTAAAGAACCTATTTCCGCTGCAAATTTATATACAAATGAAATGGATACAAAATGCTGGTCAGGGCCAGGGTGGGTATCATTTATTGTAAGGCTGTTATTTGTCAGAACAAGATGGTTTGTGCGCTGTTTCAGCCTTTCTGACAGGCCGGCCTTGATCATGCCCTGCCTGAAGTTTTCAAATTCCTGTTTTGTGAATGTGAAAATAATTGAAATGCCGGCAGAGTCCCTGCCTCTTACTTCCAGGCGGTCAATGCTGTTCAGCACTGCATTGAGCCGTTTGAAAACCTTTAATCCTTTTCTGTTGCCTGATGCTTCAAGGCCCATGGAAAGCTCGCCCACAGCCGTGATATTGTCTGCAACCTCCTTTTTAAGGCACCAGTGAATATCTTCAAGCTTTTCAAACCTGAGGGATATGGTTTCTGCATCTGCTGCTGAAAGACAGGAGACTTCCTTTTTGAAAACAGCTTTCTGATCTTTTATAAGCTGGCTGAGCCCGTCAATTATTGATAAGAGTTTTTCTTTTTTTTCAGGGCTGAAAAAAAGATCGGCAAAAACAGATTCCAGTTTTAAACCGGCGCATTTTTCAGCCATCTCAGAAAGAAGATCATCACTGCCTGGAAAATCCTCGCGTATTGACAGGGGATCAGATGTAAGAGACTTGGCTTTAAGCGAAACCAGAATTTCCTGAAGGCTTTCAAGATCGCACTGCCTGTCATTATCACTGCCTTTGTAGGCAACAAGGGCTGATATGCCGCATGCAACAGTATTGGGCCTGTCAGGGAAGAAGATAATGGTGTTTTCACCGGCTTTTGCCGGGGAAACTGCAAAATCAACACGGATTGAAACAAGTTTTTTTATCAGGCGTAAAATTTTTTCCTTCACCATTATTGCCCTCCCTGTGCTTATAAGATGTTTTATCGGTTTTCAGGACTGAAATATTGTTTTAAGATCATTTTTGCATATGTTCCTGCCCTTGTGCCGATATATTTGCCATGACCCACCACAATTGACATTATAATTTTTTTTCTTGTTTTCTTGTGCCTGCCAAATCCTGCAAACCAGTCATATTTGATTGTATGTGCCCGGTTGTAGATTGATCCTGTCTTGCCTCCTATGGTCAGATTTGACAGAATTTTATCCCTTGACATTCTTCTGAAGGATTTTCTTGCAGTGCCCCGGGATACAGTTTTTTCCATCATTTTCATTATTGCTGATGCTGTTTCAGGCTGTATGGCCCTTTTGTATATCCGGCTGTGATATTGATAAATTATTTTCCCTGAATCGTCAATTATCCGGTCAACAATTGCCGGAACAGGAATACTGCCTCTATTGACCACTGCTGATACAAGCATTGCTCCGAAAACAGGAGAGATCCTTGTTTCTCTGTTGAATCCGCAGCCAAGTTCTGCCAGGTGATATCCTGATGCATCTGCATCAAATACTCCTGTAACAAAATTAAGTTCACAATCAACCTTCTGATTGAAACCAAAGGCCTGTGCATATGTTTTGAGTTTTTCTTTGCCAAGATGGTTTTTCCCTATTTTGCCGAAAACAGGGTTGACAGATTCCGCAAAAGCCTTTGCAAGGGAAATTCTGCATGAATACCTGTTTTTCACGTCTTTGAGCTGGCGTTTGTAAAGGGTGTATTTGCTTCCATTGAAATACAGCCTTGTTGACGGCGAATAATCAAGTGTTTCAACTGCTGCCGATGCAGTCACAATCTTGAACAGGCTTGCTGCAGGATAGACAGCTTCAAGACAGGGGCCGGCTTCCTGGTTTTCAAGATCATAGCCTGTCATGGCAATTATCCTGCCTGTGGCAGCTTCCATGACAACCATGGCAATCTGTCTTGGTTTTCCCCTTTCCCGTTTTTTTGCCCTTTGTATCATGGACACAAGATACTGCTGAAGGCCTGTGTCAAGGCTGGTGAAAATTCTGCAGTTCAGGTCGTCTGTGCTGACGGCAAATACGTTTTTGGTGCATGTGGAAAGATCTATGGTTGCAACAAGGTCTGCCACCTGCTTTCTTGATAAGTGGCAAGAGGTGGCACCTGGGTTTTCTGATGAGCCTGCCCCATCTGCTGCCGTGTTTCTTGTGCTGAATTCCGGTTTGACTGATATAAAAACCACGATTGCAAGAGCAATCAGCCCTGAAATCACAGAACCTGTTTTAAGCATCCTTGTTCTGAAATTTTTCTTTTTTTTTTCAAGGATGAAACCGGACTGAAAACTGCGCCATGAGGTTTCATTCATTTTACAGGTTTTCCCGGTACAGCTTTGGATTCAAAACCTGAGAGCACAAGCTTTTTTCCGTTCCCTGAGGCAAGAACCATTCCCTGGGAGAGTTCACCCATGAGTTTTGCAGGTTTGAGATTGGCCACCACAATCACCTGTTTTCCTGTTATCTCATCAGGAGAGAAGCTCTGTGCAATCCCTGCAATGATCTGCCTTGTTTCACAGCCAAGATCCACCCTGAGCTTTAAAAGTTTTTTTGATTTTTCAATTTTTTCAGCTTTGACAATTGTTCCGACCCTCAGGTCAATTTTTGCGAAATCATCAATGGTGATCATGGGTTTCAGGGGCGGATCAAAGGAGGGTGCTTCTTTTTTTACGGTCTCTATCCTTGGAAACAGGATATCAGGCTTCAAGGTTGCAGTCCCCGGCTTTATCCTGCCCCATGGCAGAATTTCATCAAGCATGTAAAAGCCTTTTTTCTCCTGGTCAAGCCCAAGGGCTTTCTGGATTTTCACTGATGTTTCCGGCATCACAGGATAGATCAGGCAGGAAACAACGCGCAGCCCTTCGGTCAGATTGTAAAGCACGGTTTCAAGGGCCGGCCTGTCCTCTTCTTTTTTTGCCAGTGTCCATGGTGCTGTTGTATCAATATATTTGTTCATTGTGCTTATGAACTTCCATACACCTGCCAGTGCCTTGTGAAATTCGCAGGTTTCCATGGCCTGTGCAAATTTTGTCACAGCAGCTTCAGCTTCCCTGTCAAGGCACAGGTTCCGGGCTTTCTGGATTTCAGGATCAGGGCCGTTGACTTTGCCTTTGAAATATCTTTGATTCATGGAAAGAATTCTTGAGAAGAGGTTGCCAAGGTCATTGGCAAGGTCTGAGTTTATCCTTGCCACAATAGCATCTTCCGTGAAATTGGCATCAAGGCCGAACACCATCTCCCGCATGAGAAAATATCTGAAACTGTCCACCCCGTAAGTCTGGGTAACTTCCACAGGATCGGTTACATTGCCTATGCTTTTGGACATTTTGCTTCCGCTTACATTCCAGAACCCGTGAACATTGAGGCCGCCATATACTGGAATGCCTGCTGCCTTCAGCATGATGGGCCAGTAAATGCCGTGGGGTTTTATTATATCCTTTGCCACAAAATGACGGGCACCAGGCCAGAATTTTCTGAATTTTTCTCCATCAGGATATGAAAGGGCGGAAATATAGTTCACAAGGGCATCAAACCAGACATAGGTTACATAATTTTCATCAAAGGGCAGGGTAATTCCCCAGGTGAGCCTTGTTTTCGGCCTTGATATGCAAAGGTCTTCAAGGGGTTCCTTTAAAAAGGACAAAAGCTCTGTCCTGTACTGGGCAGGACGTATAAAATCAGGGTTTGATTTTATGTGGTCAATGAGCCAGTCCTGGTATTTGCTCATTTTGAAAAAATAATTGGATTCCTTTATAATTTCCGGCTCAGTGCCGTGATCCGGGCATTTGCCGTCCACAAGCTCCCTTTCCTGGTAGAATCTTTCACAGCCGAAACAGTAAATGCCTTCATATTCTGAAAAATAAATGTCCCCTGAGTCATGGATCTTTGTCAGTATCTTTTTTACGACCTCGATATGGGAGGGGTCAGTTGTTCTTATGAACTGGTCATTGCTTATATTAAGTTTAGGCAGAAGGTTCTGAAAAAGAGCACTTATTGCATCGGCATATGCCTTGGGTGTGGTGTCCTGTTTCTGGGCTGCCTGTACAATCTTGTCCCCGTGTTCGTCTGTGCCTGTAAGAAACCATGTTTCATATCCCTGCATTTTTTTGAAACGTGTGGCAACATCTGCTGCAATGGAAGTATATGCATGTCCAAGATGGGGTTTTGCATTTACGTAATATATGGGGGTCGTGAAAAATTGTGTTTTTGTATCCATTATCAATTATTTTCCTGTATTTTTATTGTTCAGCTCACATACGGGTTTTTCGATTTCGGTTTTATCCTCAAGGCGGATGGTGACACTCTGTTTCAGCACATTCTGACGGACAACCCTTCCTCTGCCTTCCTTTACCGTGATTTTTCTGCCGATTTTAGGCATTTTTTTCTTAAGGTATTTATAGGTTTCATTCTCAAATGTAAGGCAGCACATAAGCCTTCCGCATACACCGGAAATCTTGGTTGGGTTCAGGGACAGGCCCTGTTCCTTTGCCATCTTGATTGAAACAGGTTCAAAACCGTGCATGAAAGATGAACAGCAGAGCTCTCTGCCGCATTTTCCGATTCCGCCGCAATGCTTTGAAAGATTGCGGATTCCCACCTGCCGCATTTCGATTCTGATACTGAATCTTTTGACCAGCAGCTTGATCAGTTCCCTGAAATCTATTCTGCCGTCAGCAGTGTAGAAAAAGGTAAGTTTGTTTCTGTCAAAGGTGCTTTCAACACTGAACAGGTTCATGAGAAGCCCGAGGTCATTGATGCATGTAATGCAGAAATCAAAGGCTTTTTTTTCAAGCGCCTCATTTTCATGGCGTCTTTTAAAATCCTGTTCCGTGGCGATTCTGACTATCTGTTTTAGTTTTGTTTCATCCTTTTCAAGTTCAGCCGGAGGAATGGCAACCATTCCAAGCCCAAGCCCCTGTTCCGTTTCAACTATTACGAGATCGCCTTCCTTTAAAACAAAGGCATCACTTTTAAAATCATATATTTTTCCTGCGGTCTTGAATTTTACTCCGGCAACTTTAACCATATATCTATTTCCCCGTATCCATGGCAATTTTAAGGAAAAATCTGTCCAATGCCAGCCTTAATGCGCTGTTCGCACGGATCCGTTTTTCAGTTTCAAAAAGCTCTTCAATCCATGCTGAAACAGTCTGCTGTGAACTTACCTGAACAATATCCGAAAAAGTGCCGGAAAAATCAAGATTAACTATTTTTTCCGGGCTGAATCTGAAAATCATGATATCCCGGATAAAGGTCCGAAGGATTGCCAGATTATTTTCCACATCTGTCGGAACCAGGCTCAGCAGCCTTGACAGGGTCAATGCCTTTACCGTGTTTTCAGAAGGCCTGCCATCCAGAATCTGCACAAAAATACCCAGAATTTTTTTTCTTTTTTCAACCCAGGGTATGGTGGAAGATGAGCTGTCAGACTCAAGAAATGACATGGCTTTTTCAAGGTCTGAGCCTGCCGTGCCTGCAGCAATACAGGCAAGTTCCCTGTCAGTGCCAAGCTTATTGATTATTAGATTCTCAATCTGTCTGTCAGTCAGGGGCCTGAACCTGAATTTCCTGCACCTTGAGATAATGGTCGGCAAAAGAGAGGAAACCTGGTCTGCAATCAGGATGAAAAATGTTTTTTCAGGCGGCTCTTCCAGCATTTTCAGCAATGCATTCTGTGCCTGAAGATTCATCATGTCTGCATTAAGGATCAGAACCATCCTGTATTTTGCCTCATTTGGCCTCGAGGCGATGGCAAGCCCGATCTTCCTGATCTGGGCAATGCTTATGTTTTTTTTACCTTCTTCAGGGCCAATGCTTAAAATATCAGGATGAGCTCCCTTGTCAATCTTTATGCATGACCTGCATGTGGAACAGCCTGTATCCTGATTTTCCAGGCAGTTGCATCCCTTTGCAAATAAAAATGCCGCTTGCTTTCTTCCGGTATTTGCAGGCCCGGAAAAAAGAAGGGCATTTGGTATTTTGTCTGTGTGGATTATGCCGGCAAGTTCGGAAACCGCCTGTGACTGATATTGCAGGAGATCAAAGTCAGACATGTTCTGATCTGTTCCTGATTTAATAGTCAACCCTTTCTTTTAGTTCTTTGCCGCATTTGAAAAACGGCAGGCGCTTGGGAGGGATCACCACTTTCTGGCCGGTTTTGGGATTCCTGCCTGTATAGCTTTTATATTCTTTTATATGAAAGCTGCAGAATCCCCTTATTTCAACCCTTTCACCTCTTACAAATGCATCGGAAAGTGAATTGAAAAATATTTTTACCACTTCTGCGGCTTCTGATTTTGTCAGACTGGTTCTTTTTTTTAATACTGAAATCAGTTCAAGCTTATTCATAAATCCTCATTTATAACATTAACAGGTACAACTACATTGGTTTGTTCATGGTTCTATTTAAAATTTGATAAAAAGTCAAGGGGTTATGACAGAAGTTGAGGAATTTTTTCAATATTGTCCTCATCCACTTCCACCCCTGCATACCGGCCCAGGGCATCTATTCTTATTATCACACGTCCTTTTCCCTTGTACCTTGAAAATTCACCTGTGAACCCTGCCATGGGACCCTGCAGTATCATGACAGGATCGCCTGGCGCCAGGCGATCGCATACTCCTGTGACAAGATCCATCTGTGTGGATGTCATGAGTTTAAGGGATTCAATCTGGTATTCAGGTACAGCAAGCGGGCCTGACGGCCTGCCAAGAAGTCTCACAGCGCCCACGGTTTTTAAAATTTTAAGCTGGTCAGATGGAGCTGAGCCTGATCTGACAAAAATATATCCTGGAAAAAGAGGCACATCTATCATGAGCTGCCTGTCCTTGCGGCGGCTTTTGCGTTTTATTGTGGGCAGAAAAGCCTCGATCCTTTTTTTTGATATGCTTTTATACACAGTCTGTTCAAAATTGCTTCTTGTAAGCAGAACAAACCAGTTCAATGTGTCCATCATCTGTTTCCAAACTCTCCGATTCCATGAAGATTGATGAGAAAGGCTATGGTCTGTTCGCCTCCTGATCTGGAAGCAAACAGCCTGAGTGTCCAGCAGGATTTTTTAAGGGCGATTCCTGCCTGGGTTTCAATGGTTTTTTCTTCCATCAGGTTTTTTTCAACGGAATAATAGCTGGTAAGCTCATCTGTCAGGGCAATATCAACCCTTGAGTACAGGGATTCGGAAGAACCTGCTGTATAGCGGTATTCTGCCTGTATTGAATCTCCCCTTGAATCCTTAAGCTCAGCCCTTGAGTTCAGTTTGTGAAAATGGGTGTCATATGGTGACCAGTCAAGGTCTGTTTCAAAAAGAATCCTGTTGTTTGGGGTGAATTCCAGGTCAAGGGAAATATCTGAAAAGGGTTTTGAAGCCCCGTCTCTTTTCTTTCTGATATCATAGGTCTGGTAAAGTCTGGCATAGGCGAAACGGTTGTAGGCTGCCCTGTTTTTGCCTTTTGCATCGGTAAATGATTTTTTTGCCGTGAAATAATTGGTCACAGACCAGGTTATGAGATTGCGCTCGCCGATCCTGTCAAGATCGTCAAATGAGGGCAGATCATTCTGAATTATGTTGGGAATAAAGGAATACTCAATCTGCGGAACCACCTCGTGCTGGATTTTGTCTGCAAATTTTACATCAGGAGAAAATATTTTAATGAATTTTGTGGACAGGCTGGCGCCCAGATCATACATTTCTCTGGTACGGAAATCATTTGAATTGCCGTTGATGTCTGTAAACGCGTTGGTATGCCATACAGTCTGTCTTGCGCCTGCATATGGCTCAAAATAAAAATATCTGCCAAGCCTCATGGGCAGATATACTCTGGGATGAACATCTGCTCTCTGCCCCTTTACAAGGGTTGAGGTCGTATCCTGCCTGTAAAATGAACGGTATTCACTGTCAAATGAATAAAAAAGGCTGGTTGAGCCAAGCTGCTGCCTTGAAGCGTCAAACTCGATGCCCGGCAGGGTCTGTAAGGTGGTATCTTCAGTATTCTGGCGCCTTGCGCTTATATTGTCATACCACAGCGCATTAAGACTGAATGAATAATTATCCCATGATTTGCTTATGTTCAGCTGGTTTTTGCGCGTTGTGTCATCATATTCATCAATACTGCGGCCAAACTGTTTTTCAAAATATTTTTTGGTTTCATCATATCCTGTGAATCCGTTCCTGAATTCCTGCAGGTAATCCTCATCACTTGCCACGTCAATATCAAGCCTTGCCGTGAATCCGTCCCCAAGTTCCTGGTCGTGCTTCATCCTGAACCAGAACCTGTCTGTGTTGGTTCTCACAGGAGTTGAATCAAAGGCATAATTTTTGGTTGCGCTTGTGCCGTCATCCTTTTTACTGTCATCGAGAAAATCAAAGAAAACCGTGCCCTTTGAGTTCTGGCTCAGAACATAACGGTATTCAGCCGCTGCCTTGGTTCCCCTATCTGACATGTAATCTGCATAAAGGGTTGCATCAGTGCTCCTTGAAAGGGCAAGAAAAAGGGGCTGCTCATATTCAAATCCCTTGCGGTCTGAAGATGAAATCTGTGGAAATAAAAGCCCTGTCTGACGTTTGGTTTTAACCGGAAAAACAAGAAAGGGGCTGTAGATTACAGGAAGTTTTTTTGCCCACAATACAGTGTTGCGCGCAAACCCGTAACCTTCAATGGTTACTTTGATATTGTCACCTGTTATTTTCCAGTCCGGAGAATCGCCCGGGCAGGATGTAATGGAACCCTTGTCGGCTCTGTATGTAAACCTGCCTGTTTTTCTGATGTTTTCGCCGTTTATATAAAAATTATTTTTCTGAATGTATATTGTGCCCCTGCTGATTGTGCCGGTCTGGGTTGCAAGATTGATTTTCATGGCATTGCATGAAATTGAGTCTGCCCCTGATATCAGTATTACATGGCCCTGGGCAAATGCATCCTTGGTCTTGTTTGAAAATTCGGCATAGTCAGCTTCAAGCCTTGTTTTGCCTCCGGTTATGATCACGTTGTCTTCTGCAATATAAAGCTTGCGTTTTGTGTCAAATGTGACTGACATGGCTGAAATATGCCAGGGAATATTTCTGGCATTTTCAGAAAGATCAGCGCTGTATACAGCTGTCCCGCCTGAAATGAAAATATAAAAAAAGGCAAATATGGTGAAGACCAATCCGCGCCTGTGTCTTAAAAAGCAGACCATGTCTGTTTCCCGTAAAAAAATTGCACATCAGTTAAAATTACTGTATAAAGCCATTTTATACATTAAAAGTCAAGCTAGCATCTTAAAGTTTGCAGGCTTGGGTAAAAGGGCAGCAAAGAAAAATGAGATTATCTGTTATTGACTGTATAGGCCGCACTCCTGTTGTTGAAATTGTTCGCATGAATCCTGTAAAGGGTGTGAAAATTTTTGCCAAACTGGAATACATGAATCCAGGCGGGTCCATCAAGGACAGGGCAGCCCTTTACATGATCAATGAAGCTGAAAAATCAGGAGAACTTACCCATGATAAGACCGTTATAGAGGCAACCAGCGGCAATACAGGTATAGGCCTTGCCATGATCTGTGCTGTAAAGGGGTATAAGCTTGCCCTTACCATGGCTGAAAACGCAAGCGCAGAAAGAAAAAGCATATTAAGGGCAAGGGGCGCTGATATTATTCTGACTCCGCGTCACCTTGGCTCTGACGGCGCCATTGAGGAAGCCTACAGGCTTGCCAGGGAAAATCCTGATAAATATTTTCTCACTGACCAGTATAATAATGAGGCAAACTGGCGTGCCCATTACGAGACCACAGGCCCTGAAATCATTGAACAGACACAGGGAAAGGTGACATCTGTTGTTGCTTCCATAGGAACAAGCGGCACTCTCATGGGGCTTTCAAGGAGGCTGAAAGAATATAATCCTGACATAAGAATAGTATGTGCCGAGCCTTATCTGGGCCATAAGATACAGGGACTGAAAAATATGAAGGAATCATATACCCCTGAAATAATGGATAAAACCAGACTGGATGAAAAGATAAATATTGATGATGAAACAGCATTCAGCACGGCACGCATGCTGGCAGTAAAGGAAGGCCTGTTTGTGGGCATGAGCAGCGGCGCTGCCATGGCAGCTGCCATTGAAGAGGCCAGGAAAATTGAAAAAGGCGTGATTGTTGTAATTTTTCCGGACAGTGGGGAACGATACCTTTCCACCAGCCTTTTTGCAGTTGAAAAACCCATTACTCTCTCCCTGTATAACACCTTTTCAAGGGAAAAAACTGTTTTCAAGCCCATTGAAAAGGACAAGGTTTCGGTTTACACATGCGGGCCTACAGTGCACAGGCGGCTGCATGTCGGCCAGTTCAGGCGTTACGCCTTTACTGATCTTCTTGTCAGGTATATTGAGTTTCACGGCATAAATGTAAATCATGTGGTCAATATAACTGATTATGATGACAAGACCATCAAGGGGGCACAGGAGGCAGGAAAGCCTCTTTCCAGGTTCACCAGTATGCATGCAAAGGCTTTTAAGCAGGATCTTGAAAAGCTGTGCATACGAAAGGCTGATGCATATCCTCTGGTATCAGATCATCTTGATGAGATGACAGAGCTTGCCATGCAGCTTTCAGACAGGCAGCACGCATATGAAAAGCTTCATTCCCTGTACTTTGATATTTCAAGCCTTCCTGAATACGGGCAGTTTGCCCGCATTAACCTGGACAAGATAAAACCCGGGGCAACTGTTGATCTTGATGAGTATGAGAAACGCAATCCAAAGGACTTCACCCTGCTGAAAAGGGTACGCCTTTCCGAGCTTAAGCACGGAATAGGCATAAAAACCAGATGGGGAAATGTAAGGCCCTCCCTTCACCTGCAATGTGCTGCCATTGCCATGAAATTTCTGGGTGAAAACTTTGATGTCCAGACAGGCAGCCGTGAACTTGTATTTCCCCACCATGAAAATGAAGTTGCCATTGCAAAGGCTTCAAAACAGGCCGGGCTGGCAAGATACTGGCTTCATTGTGACCCTGTGCGCTATGACGGGTCTCTGGGCCTTGCAGACATGAAAGACCTGACACTTGATGAGCTTGCAGACCAGGGCTGGGAATACCGTACCATACGGTTCTGGCTTATTTCCAATCATTACCGCAAACCCCTGATGCTGTCAGCCAGGGCCCTGACCCAGGCCGGATACACCCTGGACAGAATCAACCGCTGCCTTGCAACCCTGAATGCCATAAGGGACGACGGGCAGGGATATCCTGAAGTTGATCAGCTTGCATATAACATACGCCATGATTTTCTTCATTACATGGAAGATGACCTGAAAATTTCAGGAGTTGTTTCATCACTTCTGGCCCATGTCAAGACCATTAACCGCCTGATCAGCCGCAGCAGCCTGAACCGGGATGATGCGGCAAAACTTGCGGGCTGCTTTGAAGAAATTGATTCAGTGCTTAAAATCTTTAACATGAAAAAGACAACACAATATCCGGGTGAGATTGAGGATATGATCAGGGAACGTGAGCAGGCAAGGGAACGAAAGGATTTTGAACTTGCTGACAGGCTCCGGGACAGGCTTGTGTCCCTGGGTGTTGACGTTCATGATAAAAAGGTGGAATCATGAATTATAATTTTTTGTTTTTTCCGTTTACACATATTACAGATGAAAGTCTTGAAATAATCATGACCTTTTTTCCTGAAATCAGGTTTCTGTCATTAAATCCTGATTTCAGCAGGACAGAAGGGCAGGGCATTCTGACAGAACAGGGCAGGCTTGTGCCGGTGACCTGTCCTGAAGAACAGCTTGCCAGGGCTGAGGCAGTGTTCCGTCAGTATCTCGAATGGACACAGCTTCACCGGGGGAACGAAAGAAATCTCAAGCTGCTTTTAAAGGATAACCCATATTTTACCAGTGATTCAGATATTTTTGCCATTAAGTCACAGTTAAGGGGATCTGGACATAAAAAACAGGATGCTTCTTATGATTCTTCCCTGGTGAATCATATTCTGTTTTTAAAAACAGCTCATTCCTGTGATGAGCAGAATGAGAAAATTGACAGGGAGCTTTCTGCGATTGCAGCAAGGGAAGACAGCATTGTAAGACAATTGCGTGGGGTTGCGGAGTTCCAGGATATGAACGGCAATACCAGTGCTGGTTCCGGATATTCACGGGATCCGGGTGAGATGATGACAAAAGAGCGGATAAGTGCATGGGCTGCATGCATGGCTGCAAATGGAGAGCCTGACAGGGCAGGTGAAATTCCCTTGTTTGTCACAACAAGCAGGGCTGTTTTTGATTATCTTGATTCTATTTGCACTGACAGCATAAATGCCCTTGACATTGATTCAATAAACGTGCATGAAAATGAATGTGAAAATACCGGGACCTGGCAGGCTGAATTTGTTCAGTATCTTGTGTCTGCCGTGAACGGGCAGGGGACTGAGGAAACCGATATGCCAAAGGTTGCTGATAAATGCAATGTCAGAGGATCTTTAAAGGTGAAAAGGTTTTCAGGTGAAAAACTCAAGGCTGTCTTTAATATGCCGGGCAATGATGTGATTGTGTGCCTGGCAGGTTTAAGGCCATAAAAGACTTGATTTTAATTAATTACATGTTATAAAAGCGTTTTTTATATAGTTCATATATTAAAAATGAGTTTATAATATTTTATACTGTTAATTTATTATTATTTTTAAGGAGGCTGTTAAAATGGCATTTAACCCTATTGTTGATGAAGCAAAATGTATTGGTTGTGAAGAGTGTGTGGATGTATGTCCTGTGGAAGTTTATGAGATCCAGAATGAAAAATCAGTTGCTGTAAATGCAGAAGAATGCATGGGATGCGAAAGCTGCGTTGAAGTATGTGAGCAGGACGCCATCACAATTGAGGAAGACTAGAATTTGAATACAAAATGCCGGGCAGACTCTGAAAAGAACCTCCCGGCATTGCTGTTTTCAGAAGTCTCTGATCATGTTTAAAATCTCAGAGAAAGGCAGCTTAACCCTCCGTCAAGTTTTCTGAATTCGGAAACATCCACTTCAATTACTTCATACCCTGCGTTTTTTATCATTTCTGCTGTTTTTGCAAACCCCTTTGGAACAAGTACCCTGTTGTTTATCCATACGGAATTTGCAGCATATGCTTCATCATGAGGCACTTCAAGTATGTTAAAATCCTGAAGCTCAGGTTTGGTTAAAAATTCCCCATATGCCAGCAGATTGTTGTTCTCAAGATATGAAATACCAGTTTTAAGATGCAGAACGCTTTCAAGAGGAACCTGTATCACGGTATAGCCGTATTTTTTCAGTATGGACTCAAGCTGATCTGCTCCTTCACAGTTTGTCCTTTGTGATATGCCCACATAATAGCGGTCGCCTGCCATCATTATATCTCCAGCTTCAAGCATGGCAGGGGCAGTGATTCTCTCAACCGGAAGCCCGGTTTTTTCAATAACAATATCAATGCCAAGGATTTCGTCCCGCCTTGACGGCTCTCCTGGATTTGTGATTACAGCGCATTTATCAGTTACAAGGCATACATCTTCAATGAATACTGAATCAGGAAAGTTTTCATCCGGATCAAGAACGGTCACATCAAGACCGCATTGTTCCAGAGCCCGGATATAGGCTTTGTGCTGTTTAAGTGCAAGTTCATGGTCAGGCTTCCCAAGCAGGGCGCTCGTAACTCCTTTAACAAGGTTCTTACACGGGGTTTTTACAATTGCTTTTGTAAACAAGTTCAGTCCTCCTTTTGCAGATTTGTCATATTGGTCAGATAAACCCCTGCAATTACGCATATGCCTCCTGTGACAAGAGACAGGCCAAGGGGTTCCTTTAAAATAAAAAACGACAGGACGATTGCACTTACAGGTACAAGATTTATGAAAATCCCGGCCTTTACAGGGCCTATATCCTGTATTCCTTCATAGTACCAGAAAAAACCCAGCACGGTTCCGAAAAATCCAAGATAGAACAGGCTCAGCCATTCAGTCACTGAATATGAACCCATTGCTGAAAACATGCCCTGGCTTGCCGCAGGAAAAAAGAGCAGCACAGTGCCTGCAATGGATGAATAGCATACACAGGCCACAGCAGACAGGTCATCCATGGCTTTTTTGCCGAGAATGGAATATGCAACCCATGAAAACACACACCCGAATATGAGAAGCTCTCCTTTTCCAAGTCCAAGGGCCATGAGACTGGAGAGACTTCCGTCTGAAATAACAATCAGGGCTCCTGTAACAGACAGTAAAAGCCCTGTGATTTTAAGCCCGTTCAGGTGTTCTTTGAAAAAAAATGCAGAACACAGCGTAATGAATATGGGATTGGTCGCAATGATCAAAGAGGCCTGGTTGGCCCTGATATAGTGCAGCCCGTAAAAAAAGAGGATATTATATGCAAATATTCCTGTAAGGCCCAGAAGAACCACCATGACAATGCGGGGCAGGGTCAGGCGCGGAAGGGTACCTTCCATTTTCAGTGTCAGAAGCACAAGAAAGAATGATGCTGCAAGAAACCTTAAAAAAGCGGCTGCACAGGGATCGACTCCTTTTGCAACCAGTTTGCCTGCAATAAAGGTCCCGCCCCAGAACAGAGAAGTCAGTATCAGTTTGAAATATGTCACAGCCAGCTCCCTGTTGTCCTGGTTAAAGATAGAAAAAATAGGTCATGGCCACGAGTATGGCAATGTATATCACAGAAAGACATCCGCCTATCTTGACATAATCCTTTGATCTATACCCGCCTGGCCCCATGTAAAGGGCATTTACCTGATGGGTAGGCAGCAGGAATGAATTTGAAACTCCAAGCCCGACCACAATGGCTGCAACCCTTGGGTTTACGCCTATCTGATGGGCAATTGAGATTCCAAGCGGTATCAGCAGTGTACAGGCCCCCACATTGGATATCACCATGGTAAAGGCACAGCTTAAACATCCCAGTATTATCAGAAGCAGCAGCGGAGACATGAGATTTCCAAGCCCTGTTACAATGCCCTTTGCTATCCATGCTGCTGTTCCTGTCTGGTCTACAGCCATTCCAAGGGGAATAAGGCCTGCAAGCAGGAAAACCGTCCGCCAGTCAACAGCATGATATGCCTCATTAATTGTTATGACACGGGAAAGAACCATGCCCACAGCACCAAACATCAGGCACACTGACAATGGAATGGGATTATAGGGTTGTTTCTGAAAATAAAAGCTTGAGAGGATCATCAGAAACAATGAAACTATGAACCATGTCAGTGCTGATTTTGCTTTTTCAGGTTTATGAAATTCCTTTTCATAGGGAGTTATGATGATAAGGTTTTTGTGTATGTCCTGAAGGGTATGCAATTGTGCCCATGTGCCATGTATCAGTATGGTGTCTCCGGGCCTGAGCGGCCTGTCTGCAAGCTCCCTGTAGTATGTCACCCCGTCCTGGTGCAGGGCAAGGGCGTTTATGCCAAAGGTTTCACGGAATCCTATCTCCTTGATTATCTGGCCTGCAATCTGGGAGCGAGGGGCAACAACCGCCTCAACTACGCCTGCCATGGATGGATTGAACAGGTCATTTTTAAAGCATTTTGGCTCTTCCTTCATTATAAGGCCGTAGTCTTCAACAAATCTGCGGACAGCATCCTCAGGGCCGTAAACACATAAGACAAACCCTGCCTGTATGGATGTATCAGGAAGGGGTGCTATCTCACATTTTCCGTTGGCCTTTGTTGATGCCACAATATTGACGAGGAATTTTCTGCGTATATCAGTAACTTTCTGTGGCTTGTTACCCGGCAGATAGTCATGGGGCACTTCAATCTCATATGGGCCTGATATCTGGGGATATGCGTCAAGAAGCCCGTCTCCTGTTCCTGTGTCGCAGACTTCTTCCTGGCTTGCAGGCAGTTTGGCCAGCATTCTCATGCCTCCTGTGGAAAGAAATGCAATACCGCCTATGGTAAGTGCAAGCCCTATGGGTGTCAGCTCAAGAAATCCGAATTTTGGCATGCCCTGAGGCAGGATATCGTTGAGCAGAATCAGAGGGCTTGTTCCTATCATTGTAATTGTACCGCCTAAGATTGCTGCCATTCCAATGGGCATGAGTACACGGGAAATGGGAATCTTAAGCCTGTATGATGTGGCAAGACGGATACCCGGCAGAAACAGCACGGCTGCGCCGGTGTTCTGCATTACACTTGAAATGAGTGCAATCAGGCTTGAAAAAATTATTGTAAGCCGTCTGGGGCTTTTGCCCACCATTTTCAGCATGGGCTGAATCAGCCTGCTGACAAGTCCTGCCCTGTTCAATCCATAGCTTATGATCATTACACCTATGATGGCGACCACGGCATTGCTGCTCAGTCCTCTGAACGTGTCCTGGGCATTGAGCAGGTTGAGCTCAGGTAAAAGCACCATCATCACCATGGCAACAACATCCACCCTTACCCATTCCACAATGAACAGAAATACCGCCACAATGACTACTAACAGCATCAGAAGCTTGGTTTTCAGGTGAGTGTCAACACTGACCGGCACAATTGCAAACCCGTCATCCTGAATCCTGTGGCCGTCAGGTGTGACCACATCGGACATGATATCCATCCACAGCTTGTGCCTGCCGGTTTTTGTTCTTGAATCAATGGTATAGTTTATTTTTATTGTCAGGGGCTTATCTGTATTGCCGTCCTGTCTGACAAATTTTGCAAGAAAATGGTGGGTCGGCTTGTCAGGATGGTTTTTATCAATAAATGCAATTCCGCTTTTAACAGGAGTTGCAATTCCCACCACAACAGGAACCCGTACATCGGGATCCCATCTTACAGCAGGGCTGCCTGATTCTTTTGAACTGACAAGTTTTGCAGTTAGCTTGAAACTGCCGCTCTTTCCTGCGATCAGGGTGGTAAGAGGTTTGTTCATGCTGATTTCAACATATGCCGGTGCCTGTGATATTTCTGAAACTGCCGGGCCTGCCGGCTCTGCCGACCCGCCATGAGGATTTCCTGAACCTGCGTTTTTCTGGCCTGCACCTGCCGGGAAAGCCGTCAGAACCATGAGAACAATAGCAAGAATAAAGCTCCTTTTTGAAGTTTTCATAAATACCACCTTAACATATTCAGTTAAACATGACGTGGTTACACCTATACCTGAAAAAACTCTGTGTCAATAGAAGCCCGTAAAAAATGGTGTTTTGTGATCATACTTGACTATTTGGTCTGTAACCGATATTTTCCCCCCTGAAATGAAAAAAGCTAATATCATAACCTGGTATATTTTCAGGCAGTTTCTGTCTCCGTTTGCAATCACCCTGTTTTTTCTGACATTTGTGTTCCTGATGATGCGTATCCCTGCCATCACCAACATGGTTGTCAATTACAATGCCGGGCTTTCATCAATTGGAATGATGCTGGTTTATTCCCTGCCTGTATTTTTGAAATATACTTTTCCCATGTCTGTGATGATATCCGTGCTCATAACCTTCATGCGGATGTCACAGGAAAATGAGATTATTGCCTTGAAAGGCGCAGGTGTTTCACTTTACAGGCTTTTGCCTCCTGTGCTTGTATTCTGTGCGGCAGGCGTGGCTCTTACCCTGTTTTTTACTGTTTTTGCAGAGCCCTGGGCCAAGTTTTCAATAAAGAAAAAAAGTATTGAACTGGCAAAACAGAGCATTGATGCAGCCCTTCAGGAAAGGCAGTTTAACAGCGGGCTTGCAGGCATAATGGTTTATGTTTCCCATGTGGATGTGAAAACAAAGGATCTGACCAATATATTCATTGAGGACAGGAGAACAAAGGGCGTTGTCAGCATATCAGTGGCTCCGTCCGGCAGGCTGATTCAGCACAGAAGCGGTCATATCTATACCATACGGCTATTTAACGGAGAAATAAATCAGGTGAATATGGATGATAATTCAGTCAACAATATTCAGTTCGGCAATTATGATATAAATATTGATCTTGATGAGGCAGGCAGTAGTAACAGCACAATTGCAAGGGAACTTGACGAAAGGAATATAAAAGACCTGATAGCCTATATCCGTTCAAACCCGGGTGACAGGGCAGCCCTGAATGCAGCTGTCATGCTCATGCATGAAAAATTATCCATTCCTTTTGCATGCCTGTTTCTTGGCTTTCTTGCCTTTCCCCTTGGTGTGCAGTCTGTCTCTTTAAGAAAATCTTCAGGCTTTGGTATGGGTGTGTTTTTTTTCCTTGTCTATTACTGCCTTCTGGCTCTGGGATGGTCTCTGGGCGAAACCGGAAAATATCCTCCGGTTCTGGGAATGTGGCTTCCCAATTTTGTAATCGGGTGTACAGGGATTGTTTTTCTTGTCAGAAATGCCAATGAAAAACCTGTGCCTGTTCCTTTATTTGTGCTTAATATGTTGAAAATAATTAAGAAAATATTCATGAAAAAGAAAATATAGAACATGTCCTGTCTGCATAAATACTGGCTAAGGGAATTTGTGAAAATTTTTTTCATAATTCAGCTTGTGATTCTGGTTCTGTTTGTGGCCATTGATTATCTTTCACGAATGGACAGGTTCCTTCATTGTGATATTTCGCTTTTTGCAGCTTTTGGGTATGTGCTTTTAAAAGTGCCTTTCATGTTTGTTCAGCTGACTCCTGCATGTGTCCTGCTTGCCACAATTATAGTTTTCGGGGTCATGAACAGGAATAATGAACTTCTTGCCGTGAGATCAAGCGGTATCAGCGTATATTATCTGGTGCGGCCTGCTGTTCTGGCAGGTATTGTTCTGGCTGTTTTAATATACCTGCTTGGTGAGACAATAATTCCCGTTTTTACGGCAAAAGCCAATTATATCCATGATAATGTAATCAAAAAACAGCACAGGTACCTGTCCGCACGCAGAGACATATGGATGAAGTCAGGCACAAGGTTCATTCACATAAATTATTTTGATCCTGTGAACAAGTCCCTTGCAGGAATCACCATAACCGGGCTTGGAAAAAATTTTGTCATTGATTCCCGCATTGATGCTGCAAAAGGGCATTATACCGGCGGAAAATGGATGTTTGAGAATATTGTGGAACAGACAAGGCTTCCTGATTCAATGGAGTATCATGTCAGAACTTATTCCAAAAAACAGATTGACCTGGATTTAAACCCGGAAGACCTGGGTGAGATTGTCAGGAAATCCAATGAAATGAGTATAATTGCACTGAAGAAATATATAGCCAAGGTGGAGCACGAAGGATATGACGCCACAGTGTACAAGGTTGACATGAACGGCAAGATTGCATTTCCCTTTGTCTGTATCATTATGGCCATGACAGGGGCTGCAACAGGCATGAAAGCCTTTGTAAGAAACAACATGCCTCTCGGGATAGCGGTCGGCATACTGATTGCCCTGGTATACTGGATCATGTACGGGTTCTGCCTTTCTCTCGGATACGGCAGCATACTGCCGCCTGTTATAAGCGCCTGGATAACCAATATCTTTTTTTTAAGCGGCAGTATTTTATATCTTATGCATACTGAATAGTGTCAGGAGTATGATTCCGATGATTTTTCTCTATGAGGTCGCAGTATATATTGTTTTTATGCTCATGCTGCCTTTCCTGCCGTTTGTATGGATATTTTCATCAAAAAGAAGGGCAAACCTTGTGCAGCGCCTTGGATTCAGTTCCGGACTGTCGCCTGACAGAACCTGCCGAAAAAGAATCTGGGTTCATGCTCTGTCTGTTGGTGAAGTCAGATCATCCCTGCCCCTTGTAACCGGCCTGAAACAATGCTGCCCTGATCTGGAAACAGTTTTTACAGCTTCCACAAAGACCGGTTATGATATGGCGCATAAGCTTTTCATGGATGATCATCAGGGCATTGTAAGTCAGCTTGGATATTTTCCCTTTGACATGGGCTTTTGTGTCACAAGAATAATGAACAGGATCAGGCCTGATATGGTAATCCTTGTGGAAACTGACCTGTGGCCCGGTTTTTTATGGAAAATGAAGCGTAACAATATTCCTGTTGTGCTTGTCAATGCAAGGCTTTCCAACAGATCTCTGAAGCGCTGCCTGATCTGGCCGGAACTTTCCAGGATGTTTTATTCACAACTGAGTGCAATACTGGCACAGGGTGAACATGACAGGAACAGGTTTTTAAGGCTTGGCCTTGATGAATCAAAAGTGGTGGCAGCGGGAAATATAAAGTTTGACCAGCCCCGTGTCATTGTGGAAGATGATGAAATTGAGCGTATTGCTGAAGATTTTGGTATTAATTTTGGCACAGATTTCGTTTTTGTTGCAGGAAGCACCCATGAAGGAGAAGAAGAAATCATGAGACAAGTGTTCTGTGAGATAATTTCAGAACATGGGAATTTTTTCATGATTTTAGCTCCCAGAAATCCTGCAAGGTGCGCTCAGATAAAGTCTGATTTTGAAAATTCCGGCATTGGGGCCAGGCTTATGTCTCAACTGCCTGAATCAGGCCCGCGCTGCAATGTCATTCTGGTCGATTCCATGGGCGTGCTTGCAAAATTGTATGCCCTGTGCAATGCAGCATTCACGGGTGGCTCTCTTGTGAATGAAGGGGGGCACAATCCTCTGGAACCTGCTGCCTTTTCAAAACCTGTATTTTTCGGCCCGGATATGTCGGACTTTAAGGAAATCCATGACGTGATCGTGGCCAATGGAGGTGCCAGAACAGTCAGATCCGGGCATCAGCTTGCAGCGGAACTCAAATCCCTTATCAGCTTTCCTGAGACACAGCATGAAATGGGCCGGAAAAATTTTGAGTTTTTTTCTGAAAATTCAGGTGCTGTCCAGAGGATTGTGCATCATATAAGGCCTGTGATTAACGCTTCCGGGCTTTTATGAACCCAGCCATATGCCTGCTTTATGATTTCAGTATTTTTTTGAAATCTTTGATAAAGCTGTTGAATTCCTCCTGCTTTATTGTCAGGGGCGGGTCAATCCTGAACAGGCCTTTTCTATTGCAGACAATATAGCCTTTATCCACAAGTTTTCTGAATAAACGATCTCCTGTTTCTTCACTGGCCATATCCAGTGCAAACATAAGGCCCCGTCCACGGACATCAATAATGTTCTTGTTGTCTTTTAATGTATCGAGCTTTTCAAGAAATCCGGGTCCCATGGCTTGAGCTTTTTTTATCAGATTATTGTTCTTGATGATTTTTATGACTTCATTGACTATGGCAGCACCAAGGGGGTCATTCTGATGGGACTGCGAATATTTGAACCCGGTTTTTTCCAGTTCCATGGCTGTCTTTGCATTAATCGCAGTTACACTCACAGGATAACCATTGCCGATGCCTTTTCCCATTGCAACCATGTCAGGTTCGATATGATAATGGTTATACCCAAACCATCTGCCTGTTCTTCCAATGCCTGTAGTAACCTCATTGGCTATTATTTTTCCTCCATGGCTTTTTACAATATTTGTTATATTCCGTATCAGTGATTCCGGCGGGAATCTTACAAAACCGGATGAACTGCCAGGCTCAAAAATAAAGTCTGATATGTCATGGGGAATGTCTTTTAAGCTTTCACAATCAGGATCGCAATTGTCTCTGCATGGGCATGAAACACATTCTTCCCAGTTAAAAATATACCAGTTTTCACTTCTGTCTGTTACAGAACAATAGGCTCCCAGATATGAATCATGAAGGGTCATTGATGTTTTTCTGCCTGTAACATGTTTTGCCATCTGCCGGGCCAGTTCTATTGATTCACTGCCTGAACAGAGAAATACGCACCTGCCGTTTTCAAATTCTGTAATTGACAGAACCGATTCTGCTGATTTGTGAAGGATACTGCCGGAATAGCAGAACCCTGCGTGCATGATTTTGTCAATCTGTTTTTTTATCACAGTGTTTATCTGTGAATTGTTATGTCCAAGGGATGTGCACCATACCCCGGATTCTAAGTCCATATATTTTTTTGCCTTGCTGTCAAAAATAAAGATTCCGCTGCTGTCAACTATATCCGGAATAATAAGATCATGCCCTGTACAATTATATATATTGTTCATTGATTTTCCTTTTTTATTTTTGTTAAAACATAATCATATCCTGTTCTTAAAAAATCTAGCATAAAATTATATAAAAATCCATCATGTTGTGAACCATATGACCGGGAATTGATGGCAGTCTGCAAACGAGGTTGACATGATTAAATTCATGCTGCTATATTTACAGAAATCTGTTATCTTATGCTGCCTGAGAATTACCTGAAAATCTGCACCCCTGAAATAAGATGCTGTATCCTTGCAGCTAATTTCATATAAAGGAGAATATCATGAAAAAACGTATTGTGATCTGTGCCGATGGTACGTGGAACAGGCCGGAACGTAATTTAAAAGAAGATTTTCCCACAAATGTCCTTAAACTGGCAAGAGCTGTTGAACCTGTGGGAAATGACGGTGTCCCGCAGCAGGTGTTTTATGACTGGGGTGTGGGATCATATTATGAAAAAGTACAGGGAGGTGTGACAGGAAAGGGATTGCAGAAAAATGTAATGGATGATTATCGTTATATAGTCCAGAATTATTCTCCTGGTGATGAATTATACCTGTTCGGCTTCAGCAGGGGCGCTTATACGATACGCAGCCTCTGCGGGCTGATAAATAATTGCGGCATTGTCAGAAGACCTGATGCAAAACTCATTCAGGCGGCATTTAATCATTATAAGAGATCAGGGCCTGCCTTTGCTCCTGAAGGCGAAAAATCAATAAGATTTCGTCAAGACCATTCCCATGAATCAAGGGAAATAAAGTTTGTCGGAGTATGGGATACTGTCGGCGCAATGGGTATCCCGATTTCTTTCCTGGGTATGTTTGAGGACAGGGATGAATTTTATGATACAAAACTGGGTAAGAACATAAGAATTGCAAGGCATGCAATGGCAATTGACGAGCACAGGAGTGATTTTGAGCCGACCATATGGGCTCCAAGGGATAACATGGATCTTAAACAGGTCTGGTTTGCAGGTGCTCACTGCGACATAGGAGGAAGCTACAAACCTGATAAACACGGATCCCTGCTTGCTGACAATGCAATGCAATGGATGGTAGAGGAAGCTGAAAATTCAGAACTGTCAATTGAAACACATCTGAAGGATGCCCTTAATCCAGATCCCCTTGCGAAACTGCATAATTCAAGAAGAACCTTTTACCGGGTAAAGAAAAAATTCTATCGTACCATTGATCATGGAAGGGGGAAGGTATTGATACATGAGTCTGTGAAGCTGCGCTGGGACCAGGATGAGAAATATCGTCCCAAAAACCTTGCCCAATACCTTGAAGCCCATGGTTGGCCTGATGACCTGGTTTCATAGCTTAGGTTTTACATATGAATGATATTCTGGCGCATCATGGCCCTGTAACACAGGCATTCATTGCCACTGTCTTTACATGGGCCGTGACTGGTGCAGGTGCAGGACTTGTATTTTTCGCACCCAGGGTCAATGAAAAATTCATGGATTCAATGCTGGGGTTCGCAGCAGGAGTCATGATTGCTGCAAGTTTCTGGTCCCTTCTGGGCCCGGGAATTGAGATGGCAGATCAGCTGGGCCAGGTTCCATGGGTGACAGCTGCTGCAGGGTTCATGGGAGGAGGGATTTTCATGCGCATTATTGACAGCCTTCTTCCTCATCTTCATCCCGGCCTGGACATCTCCAGAACCGAGGGAATAAAGACCTCATGGCAGAAAAGTACTCTGCTTGTACTTGCAATTACACTTCACAATATTCCTGAAGGACTTGCTGTTGGAGTGGCTTTTGGCGCAGCTGCGGCAGACCTTGGATCTGCAACCATGGGAAGCGCCCTTGCCCTTGCCATTGGTATTGGAATCCAGAATTTTCCTGAAGGAGCTGCCGTTTCCATGCCATTAAGAAGAGAGGGTATGGGGCGGTTCAAAAGTTTCATGATGGGTCAGGCTTCCGGCATGGTTGAACCTGTTGCTGGTGTGGCTGGAGCATTTTTTGTCATGAAAATTCATCATATCCTGCCGTATGCCCTGTGTTTTGCTGCAGGAGCCATGATTTTTGTTGTTGTTGAGGAACTGATTCCGGAATCTCAGAGTGCTCCGTCTCACATTGATCTTGTAACCATGGCAACCATGATCGGATTCACCGTTATGATGATCCTTGATGTGGCTCTGGGGTGATATGGCTGATGTTTTTGGTTGACAGGGTCAACTTTTTATAATACAGCTATATTAAAGCTATTTTGAGGATGAAAATATTATGCAATACCTTTTTCAGGAGGAAAAATGAAAGAAGTAGTTATCGCTGCTGCATGCAGGACGGCAATAGGAAGATTCGGCGGGTCACTTGCACCCTTGAGTGATATTGATTTCGGCCCTATACCCATAAGAGAAGTCATTAAAAGAGCAGGACTGGCCGGTGATCAGATTGACGAAGTGATCTATGCGTCCGGATACAGGACAGGTGATCTTCCAATTAATTCTGCCAGAGTTGTGGCTGTCAAGGCCGGTATTCCCATTGAAAAGCCCCAGTTCACTATCAGCAAGGCATGTGCAGGCAGCATCAAGGCTACAGCGCTTGCAGCCCAGGTTATCAAGGCAGGAGATGCAGATATTATTGTGGCAGGCGGCATGGAGAGCATGAGCAACGCTACTTTTATGCTGAAAAAGGCAAGATGGGGCTATCGTCTCGGCCATGGACAGCTCCAGGATCAGTTAATTCTGTTTGATCCTTTAAGTGGCAATACCATGGGGGAAACTGCTGAAAACGTGGCTGAAAAATATGATGTTTCAAGGGAAGATCAGGATGAGTTCGGATTCAGAAGCCAGCAGCTTGCGGAAAAAGCCATAAAGGAAGGGAAATTCAAGGACCAGATCGTTCCTGTTGAAATTCCGCAGAGAAAGGGTGAACCAAAGATATTTGACACTGACGAACATCCAAGGTTCGGCACAACACTGGAAACACTCAAGAAACTGAAACCTGCTTTCAGAAAAGGTGGAACTGTTACAGCCGGAAGTTCTTCCGGTATGAATGACGGGGCTTCAGCTCTTGTTGTCATGTCAGGGGAAAAAGCAGCCGAGCTTGGAATTGCTCCAATGGCAAGAATTGTCACATATGCATCTGCCGGTGTTGATCCTGCCTATATGGGAATAGGGCCCATTCCGGCCACAAGAATGGCTCTTGAAAAATCAGGTCTTTCCATTGACGATATGGATCTGATCGAACTGAATGAAGCATTTGCTTCCCAGTCTCTTGCCTGCATACGTGAACTTAATATGGATATGGACAAGGTGAACGTGAACGGCGGAGCCATTGCCCTTGGACATCCTGTTTCTGCTTCAGGCGGGGTTCTTCTTACAAAGCTTCTGTACGAAATGCAGGCAAGGGATTTACGATATGGCCTTGCCACCCTGTGCATAGGCGGAGGTCAGGGAATGGCCATTATCCTTGAACGGGTATAAAGCTGCGCCAATTTCCCGGGTTTAATTTAAACCGGTCTGAAGCGGGGTTTTGCAATTTTAGGCTTGATTTGGATATTGACAGCCGTTATAACTGAATGAATTTCATTGTAAATTGGAGAATCCCGCATGCAGACTTATTTCGCCCCTGCCAGGAGAACTGACAGAAGAAAATTTAAAAATCAGGTAAAAGAAATCAGCCACAGCCCCATCATGACTGCGCTGCTCAATGCTGTGACCGGCCTGATCATAGTTTTCAATGAAGATCGTCAGATTGTGGCTGTCAATCATTCTTTTCTCAAAGTCATGGGTATAAGTGATCCTGAAACTGCTCTGGGCCTGCGCCTTGGCGAAGCATTAAATTGTGTCAATGCCTGTAAGCCGCCGGCAGGATGCGGTACAACTCCCCAGTGCGCATCGTGTGGAGCTGTGATTGCGATGATGGCTGCCATTGAAGATGACAGGGAAGACGAACAGATCTGCGCTTTTACTTCAGAAAACAATGGAGTCAGATCTGATATCTGTCTGAGGGTTTTTGCAAAACCCATCAAAGTGGAAAAAAACAGATGGATCCTGATTTTTGCCGAAGATATCACAAAACAGCAGTTCTGGGTAAATATGGAACATGTGTTTTTTCATGATATCAATAACCTGCTTACCTCACTTGTGGGAAACCTTCAGCTGGTTGCAATGCAGATGCCTGACCGGGAGGATATTGCCCAGGTACGGGATACTGCTGAAAGACTATGCAGTGAAATAAATATTCAGAAAACCCTTCTGTATTATAAGGATGCAGGATATGTAGTCAACAGATCCAGTGTCAGCCTTAATTATATTAAAAAGGAATTTTATCTTTTTATCTCAGGCCATGATGCATTGAATTCCAGAAGGATTGAAGAAGACTGGCCTGACAGTCCTGATCCAAGGATTAACACGGATGCAATACTGGTTTCGCGTGTTCTTGCAAACATGGTGATCAATGCGCTTGAAGCAACAGACAGGGGCAGGGCGGTCAGGATATCGGTCAGGATAAACCCTGATAATGTAAAATGGGAAATATGGAATCATAAGTTTATCCCCAGTGAAATTCAAAGAAGGATATTTCAGCGCCATTTCAGTACAAAACCAGGTTCAGGCAGAGGATTCGGCACCTATTCCATGAAATTATTCGGGGAAAATTATTTAAATGGTAAGGTCAGTTTCACCTCATCCCTGGACAGGGGAACAAGCTTTATCTTTCAGCTTCCGCGGTGAAAGATCTCAGGCGTCTTTGTTTTTCAGTCCAGTCTATCCTGCTCATAAGCCCCCGTATTATTCTTACATCCCTTGAACTTAAGCCAGATGCTCCGAATATACGCCTGAACGTCCTTAAAAGGTGGTCAGGATTCTGCCTGTCAAGAAAATCAATATCAAGAAATGTTTTTTTCATGTGGGCAAACATGTTCTCAAGCTCAAGCCCTGTTGCAGGTTTTCCAGGAACTGATGGATCAGTGAAATTTTTTTTAAGCCCTGATTTCATGCTGATTTCATAAAGCAGAACGGAAAGTGCATGACTCAGATTCATGGACGGATACATGTCATGGGTGGGGATGGTTATAAAATGCTGACACAGGTCAAGATCCCTTGTGGTAAGCCCGGTATCTTCAGGCCCCATAACAAGGGCGCAGGTCATGTCTTTGTTTTTTAAACCTGCG
This sequence comes from uncultured Desulfobacula sp., assembly GCA_964408295.1. Classification (GTDB taxonomy): domain Bacteria; phylum Desulfobacterota; class Desulfobacteria; order Desulfobacterales; family Desulfobacteraceae; genus Desulfobacula. The sequence continues at coordinate 41,567 of CAYOYY010000005.1, forward strand.
ATTTTTTCACCTGCTCCAGAAGGGGTGAAAAAATTTTTCCGGTATTTGCCGAATCTTCTGGTTGTGCCAAAGGCAGTATTGATATCAGACAGTGCAGACGCAAGTGAATTAAAGATTTTTGCATTTTCAAGTATGCAGAATGCACTTAAGGCCATTTTTTTTGCAGGCAGGGATCTGTAGCTTTTTACAGGGTTGACCAGTCTGAGCTGAGTAAACCCGAAATTCATCATGGCCCTGCATACAGATCCGATATTAATGGGGCCCTGGGGCTCAACAAGAATTATTGAAAAATTTTCCATTGTTATTTTGCCCTCGTGTCCAGCATCAGGGTGACAGGCCCGTGATTTGTCAGTGAAACCTCCATCATTGCCTGAAAAACCCCTGATTTTACCGAAATCTCTTTTTCAACCGCCCTTGAAATGAAATATTCATAAAGATTTCTGGCAGGCTCCGGCCTGGCAGCTTTGGCATAGGATGGCCTTCTTCCTTTTTTGCACTCTCCCATTAAAGTGAACTGGGATACCACCATAAGTTCAGCATTTATATCATGAAGGGAGATATTCATTCTGCCGTCCTGATCTTCAAATATTCTGAGATTGATAATTTTTTCCACAAGCCAGTCAGCATCTTTAACTGTGTCTTCATGGCCGACTCCAAGCAGAACCAGAAGGCCTGTTCCAATGCTTGAGACAATTTTGTTTTCAATTGTAACCTGTGCTTTTTTTACCCGCTGTACAAGGGCTTTCATATATTTTTTCCCATTATCATTTTCAGGTTATAAAAGTGTGGGGTCCGGCCATTCAGTGCTGAATCCATATGTTTTTAAAAAGGCGGCAGCCGTATCAACATGGCAGCCGGCCTCGGCGACCCCGTGTGAATCGTCTCCAGGCACAAGTTTTATGCCAAGCTCATATGCACGTTGGAGCACGGGCCCTGCAATATAGGGTTTTTTTTCTCCCCTTGCAAGGGGGCGCAGATTATAATCCAGCACAAGGCCAAGGGATTTCACAAGCTCAAGGTTTCTGATGATTTTTCTTGTGATGCCGGGTTTTAAAAGTCTTGTGCCATATTTTTCATCATGGATTCTGATAAGGTCAAAATGCCCCACAACAAACGGCCTGAGATTTTTTATCATTTCATACTGCAGATCAAAATACTGTTCATACATAAGATCATATGAACCGCATTTTTCTGCTGCAGCTTCATATGATCCGGCAGAATAATCAAAACATATGTCTTTTACATGGTGAACCGAGCCTACAATATAGTCAGGGTGAAATTTTTTGATCAGTTTTTCTATATGTGCCCTGTATCCTGTATAAGTTTCGGTTTCCATTCCGGCAAATATTCTGATGGCCTGGCTGTATTTTTTTTTCAGGTTTTTCAGGGTATTAAAGTAATCAGCAAACCTTTCATGCATGTCCTTCAGGGTCAGGCCCTGTTTTTTTTCATCAGGATACATGAATTTTTCATTTACAGGCGGAATGTGTTCAGTGATTCCGACCTTTGTAAACCCAAGCCTGATATATTGCCTGATAATATCTTCAAGTGTATCTTCTGCATGGCAGCAGAATTGTCCGCTGTGGCCTCCGTGCAGTGATATGAGTTCTGGATTTTTCATGAAGGGCACAATATCATTAAATCATGTTTTAAATCAAGGAGTGCATCATCTGTGTCAGAGACGCTGGATAAGATATAAAAAGGTTGGAAACCTGCTTGCAGCCTTGATTCTGTAAAAATCATACAATACTTTGCGTGAAGGGTTGCCAAACTGCAGAGGAGAAAGATAGATACATCCTTTAGGCCTGGTTCTGCCTGTATTTTTGCTGATGAGGGATAAAAGGGCTTTATGATGGGAAGATGGCAGGGAATCGTCCATGACAAAATTGCATGTGATTTCAATATTGGCAAACCTGTCATTTATGTGCATTGCCCTGTCAAAGGCAAGCTTTACCTTTTCACAGGTCAATGGTTTGCCAAGCAGATCAAGTGTGGCCTGATCATATGATTCAATCCCTATGTTGATGAATGTCAGAAAATCAAGATTGTCAAGGCTTTCAAAAAAAGACATGCCTGTTTCCAGGAAAGAGTCAACGCTGCCGAATATAAAGGCGTAATTGTGTTTCATGATTGATCTGCTGAATTCAAACACATCAAAGGCTTTGTGCATTGTTTCCAGTATCAGGCTTCCGGAAGCGGCAAGGCCGTCATGCTCTCCTATGAACAATGCATTATAGTTTATCATGTCTTTGCCGTAAAATTTTTTAAGCTGCACAATCTGGTTTTCAATATCCTCATCTGATCTTTCTGCGAATTTTTTCTTGTTTTTCACCTTGCAGAAGCGGCATTTGTAAAGGCATCCGTCACAGATATTGACCGGGATGATATTATAGTCCACATGTCTTGCATCGGGCGGAATAACAGATACCCTTGAACCTGAAATTTCAAACAGGGCCTCAGCTCTTTTCTGAAGTTTTTCAGGAGAATTTGAACATACAGAATCAAGCCATTGGGCAAATGGTTCAGGCAGCCTGTCTGCCGGAATTTCTGAAATTATGTCATGCCAGTGCTCTGTTATATTGAGAATTTCATTTTCTTTAAATGGTTTTCCACCCAGCAGGGAATTGGTGGCATATGTAAGATTGGGCAGGTAATATTCACCAAGTGCCTCAAAAACTCCTGCATATCCTCCGGAAGAATAATATATCCAGTCATTTCCAATGGTTCTTTTCAGCCATTCTGAAGGGTGAAGCCATTCTTTTTTCTTTGATTTTGCATGGCGTATCTCATGGTTGAGATTGAATTCAAAAACATAATTCTTTGTTTCAAGCTTTGAAAAAAGCCCGTATTTTACAGGATAGCTCACCTTGGTATATTCGGTATCCCCGCGGCAGGCAAGCTCAATTGAAATCTGGCTGTCTGCAAAAGAATCGTGTCTGGCTGTGTCAGTTTTCATGATCCTGTGTTTACAACTCAAATAATATATTGGCAATAAATTTTTAAAATGGTTTTAAATTTCAGGTGATATGGTATAATAAAAATCAATTTCCGGTATATATCATTCCATTCTTTTTTATACAGCAGGTTTGGATATCGTTTGCGAGATGATTTATTTTCATTATATTACATATATTATTCTTTTTCTTTCTGGAGTGGGAATATCTGTATTTTTTTTCAGAAAAAAAATTGGCAGCCTTGAAAGGAATCTGGATGTACTGAAGACCAGTAACAGTGAAATAAAATATATTCTGGATAATTCAGAAGAGTGCATCATTATAGTTCAGGATTCCCAGATAGTATTTGCTTCTGAACAGGCCTGCACGGTTCTGGGATTTTCCTGCACTGCTGAGCAGAATCTTATGCTTGCCTCTTTTATCCATTGTGATGATCTTGATTGTGTAATTGAAATCTGTGAACATGTACTAAAGAAGGATAATGCTGCCTGCTGCACGCAAAGGGTAAGGCTGGTCAGTAAAGATGACAGAGATTTATGGTGCACCATGAAATCTGTCAAAGGCCGGTGGAATACAAAATCCGCTGCAATTGTCTTTTTTCGTGATATTGCCGAACCAGGAGATATCATGCATGTTCAGCGTATGGAAGCCATAAGTGTGTTGTCAGGAGGGCTTGCACATGAGTTTAACAATATCCTGGCCGCCATCATGGGCAATGCAGAACTGGGACTTATGGAACTGCCGGACAACCATCCCGGCAGAAAAGAATTCAGGCAGATCCTGGATTCAGGAGCAAGGGCAACAGATCTTGTAAAACAGATTCTTGTCATGACAAGGGAACGCAGATGCGGTATGACGCCTCTGTCTTTGCCTCCTCTTATTAAGGAAAGCGTAAGAATTCTGAAAGAAAACCTGCCCGGCAGCATCACGGTTTTAACCCGTATAAAACCTGATCTGCATAGTGTAAAAGCCGATGTTGCAGAAATTTATCAGGTATTCAGGGTAATTTGCACGAGTGCGGCAGCATTTGCGCGTGAAACCAGCAGTGATCCCGGAATTGAAATATGCCTTGAGAATACACATACAGACCTTTTTGGCCAGGAGGACAAGCCCGGCAAAATGGTGCCTGGCAGGTATGTGAAACTGAGTGTAAAGGACAACAGCCCTTGTATGAGCCCTGATGTTGAAGATATTGAACCTGGAGTATTATCTGAGCCCTGTTTTACCACACAGGAACCTGAGAATTCAAAAGAGCTCGGGCTGACAGAAGTTTGCGAAATAATACATAGGTTCGGCGGAGAGCTGATTGTTGAAACACAAAAAGGCAAAGGAGCATGTTTTATTGTGTTTCTGCCTGCCCATGACAGGGTCAATGATGAATGCTTAATTGTCTGAGCATGTGCAGGTCAGTATCAGTCAAGGTCAAGCATTGTTCTGCATCTGTTGCATTTCATAACTCCTCTGAAGACCTTGTTGCCACAGGCAGGGCATATATATCTGGCCAGTTCGTCTTCCATGAATTGTTCTGTGCCTTTTTCTCTGCGATGGACAACAGCACGTAAAATAACCTTTTTACCGACAGCCATGGGAAAGTCATCAATATACTGACAGGGGAATTCTTCACATTCATGGCATCCGGTATAGTTTTTTTCTGCTGTACAGTCCTTGATGCTGCACTTTCTGCAATACAGAAAAACATCATCTGACAGACAGCCTTTGCATCTTATATCCTCAACAGACAGGTTTTCACTGCCCGGAAGAGTGCCTTTGCCTGGAGTTCCTCCTTTGTAAAGATTTACCAGAAGTTTTTTCAGTTTCTCATTGTTGTCGCGATGGGCGATATAAATTGCGCAGACCCCGCAATGAAGGCCGCATGGTCCGATCAGATTCTGAGCATTCTGCATTGTCTGTTCCTCCTGATTTATGCGAATTTCTGTTCTGCTGTTTTTTTGAACCTTAGCACGGGAATGAAATAAAAAAAATATCCTTGACTAAAATAATTTTAATTTCTAAATTTAATTTTTTTTATTGCTGTGAATTTAAAATTATTTTGTATTCTAATTATTTGGACTAAGATATATGCAGCTTTCAAAACAACAGATTGACTATTGTATGGAGTGCGGGGTCTGCACGGGAAGTTGTCCTGTGGCCATGGATCTTGAAGGCTTTTCTCCCAGGAACATGATCAAGCGTACGCTGGGCGAAGAGGAAAACAGGTTTATCATGTCAAAGGATATCTGGGCATGCCTTTCATGTTCAAGATGTTCTGACAGATGCCCTGTTGGAATTGATTTTCCCGCCTTTATCAGGACATTTCGCAAAAAGGCAAGGCAGGCAGGCAATCTGCCGCAGCTCAGCCATCACGGCATGTTTCACACCATTACAAACATTCAGGCCACAGGCCTCAGGCAGAACCGGAGACAATGGGCAGAGCAGGCCGGCAGAATCAGTGAAAAGGGAGAATATTTTTATTTTACCGGGTGCATTGCATATTATAATGCAGCCTTTAAATATCTTGACCTTGACATGATTGATTCTGCAAAAAACAATATTTTCATGCTCAACAGGCTGGGAATTGAGCCTGTTGTCAGCAATGACGAATGCTGCTGCGGCCATGATGCATTCTGGAGCGGGGATGATGAAACCTTTAAGAAACTTGCAGCACAGAACCTTGAGGCAATAGCAGCTTCCGGTGCTAAAACCGTTATATTCGGATGCCCTGAAGGATATTCCATGTTCAGGGAAGCCTATTCAGAGGAATTCGGGCCCCTGCCGTTTGAAATAATGCATATAACTCAGTTCCTTGCTGAAAGACTTGAAAATTCAGGCATAGGTTTCAGTGACAGGGAAGGCAGAACAATAACCTTTCAGGACCCGTGCCGGCTTGGAAGACGTTCCGGTGTCTTTGATGCTCCCAGAAAGCTGCTGGAACTTGTACAGGGGGCAAGGCTTGAAGAGATGGAGCATAACAGGGAAAATGCAATATGCTGCGGCACAACTGCATGGATGGAATGCTCTTCGTGTTCCAAGGCCATGCAGAAAAAACGCCTTGATGAAGCAAAGCAGACAGGGGCACAGATCCTTGTTACAGCATGTCCCAAATGCCAGATTCATCTGACATGTGCAAAGAAAAATACAGATCAGGATATTGAAATCATGGATCTTGGTTCTTTTCTTGCTGCAAATATTAAGCAGGATACGGAAAAATAACAGGGATTCATAAAGAATTGGAGTTAATAAATGGCAAACACTGATAATAAAGTTAACGGTTCAGTCATGGTTGTCGGTTCCGGTATTGCCGGAATGCAGGCTGCCCTTGATCTGGCAGATTCCGGATATTTTGTCCATCTGGTGGAAAAATCTCCTTCCATCGGCGGGGTAATGGCCCAGCTTGACAAGACCTTCCCGACCAATGACTGTGCCATGTGAGTCATCTCACCCAAACTGGTCGAGGTCGGCCGGCATCTGAATATTCAGCTTCACACCCTTTCCACAGTCCAGGATATAAAAGGGGAGGCAGGAAATTTTACTATATCCATAAAACAGGCACCAAGATATGTTGATACTGATAAATGCATTGCCTGTGGAGAATGTACCAAGAAATGCCCCGGAAAGGTTCCTGATGAATTCAATGAGGGCCTTGACAGGCGCAAGGCCATTTATGTGCCATATCCCCAGGCTGTGCCCCTGAAATATGTCATTGATCCTGAAAAATGCCTGAAGCTGCTCAGGGACAGGTGCGGAACCTGTGCCAAGGTATGCCCCACAGGAGCCATCAATTATGAAGACACTGAAAAGACATTCACACTTAATGTGGGCTCTGTCATCATGGCAGCCGGGTTCAAACCCTTTGATCCGTCCGGGCTTGACAATCTTCAGTATTCCAATTTTTCAAATGTCGTGACAAGTATTGAATTTGAGAGAATCCTGTCAGCCGGCGGGCCTACACAGGGCCATATCAGGTGTCATCCTGACGGGTCTGAACCGCGCAGGATAGCCTGGCTTCAATGTGTTGGCTCAAGGGATCAGAACAAATGCGGCCACGGGTACTGCTCTTCTGTATGCTGCATGTATGCCGTAAAGGAAGCCATGATGGCAAAGGATCATGTTTCAGGAGATTTTGAAGCTTCCATATTTCTCATGGACATGCGTACCTATGGCAAGGATTTTGAGAAATATTATGAAAGGGCAAAGGAACAGGGCGTAAGGTTTGTGCGCTCCAGAATCCATACCATTACAGAAGACAGGGACAAGAAACTTGTGTGCACCTATGTCACGGAAGACGGAACCAATGTAAGGGAAACCTTTGACATGATTGTCCTGTCCGTTGGCATGGAAACACCGGACGACCTTGCTGCTGCCGTGCGTGACATGGGAATCGAGCTTAATTCCAATAATTTTGTGGAAACTTCAAGCTTTTCTCCGGTTGAGACTTCAAAAAAAGGATTTTACGTATGCGGTGCGCTTCAGGAACCAAAGGATATTCCTGCTTCTGTCATGGAGGCAAGCGCAGCAGCATGTGATGCAGGCGCAAGCCTTTCAGCCTCAAGGGGCAGCCTTACAAAAACCAGGGTTTATCCTGAAGAGGCGGATTTTGTTGCGGGCGAGCCCAGAATAGGCGTGTTTGTGTGCAACTGCGGAACCAATATAGGCGGAATAGTGGATGTGCCAGGTGTTGCAGCCTACGCAAAAACCCTGCCCAATGTGGTTTATGTAGGTGAAAACATGTTCACCTGCTCCCAGGATACCCAGGACAAGATGAAACAGGTGATCCAGGAAAACAGGCTCAACAGGATAGTGGTTGCCGCATGTACGCCAAGAACCCATGAGCCGCTTTTTCAGGAAACCCTGAAGGATGCAGGTCTGAACCAGTATCTCATTGAGATGGCCAACATAAGGAATCAGTGTTCATGGGTTCATTCAAAGGAACCTGAACTTGCAACTGAAAAGTCAAAGGATCTTGTGCGCATTGCAGTTGCAAAGGCATCTCTTATGAGGCCCCTTTCCCAGCCAAGTGTTGATATTACTCCGAAATGCCTTGTCATAGGCGGAGGCCTTACAGGGATTACCTGTGCCCTTGCCCTTGCCAGGCAGGGATTTTTTACAATTATTGTGGAAAAAAATGATGAGCTTGGCGGCAATGCCCGGTATCTTGATTCCACATGGAACGGGGAAAATATCGCATCAAACCTTGAAACGCTTATAGGGCAGGTCAATGACAATCCCATGATAGAGGTTGTTACATCCGGCAGGGTGGTTTCAGGCTCAGGCTTTATCGGTAATTTCAAAACCGTTGTCGAGTCATCAGGCAAGGAGCGCACCATTGACCACGGTGCCGTGATCATTGCCACCGGAGCCAGGGAATATAAACCAGACGAATATCTTTATGGACAGGACAAAAGAATTTTAACTCACCTGGAACTTGACCAAAGATTTGCAGAAGACGATTCCTTTGCAAAGGATATGAACACTGCCGTATTCATTCAGTGTGTAGGCTCAAGACAGCCTGACCGTCCCTATTGCTCAAAGGTATGCTGCACACATTCAATCAGGTCTGCCCTGAAATTCAAGGAACTTAACCCTGAAATTGAAGTATATGTGCTTTACAGGGATATCAGAACTTATGGACAAAGAGAAGCCCTTTACAGACAGGCAAGGGACATGGGAGTTATCTTTATCAGGTATACCCCTGAAAACAGGCCCGATGTGTCAAAGGACGGGGACAGGCTGTGTGTGAAGGTGAAAGATCATGTTCTTGGGCTTGATCTTGAAATTGATTCTGATCTTGTTGTGCTTGCTTCTGCAATCATACCTGAGGATAATTCAGAACTTGCCCAGATGTTCAAACTGTCTCTCAATGATGACAAATTTTTCATGGAAGCCCATGCAAAGCTGAGGCCTGTGGATTTTGCCACTGACGGTATTTTCCTTGCCGGAATGGCGCATTATCCCAAACCTGTGGAGGAAAGTATTGCCCAGGCCAAGGCTGCTGCATCAAGGGCAGTTGTTGTGCTGTCCCGTGATACTGTAACGGTTGACGGGGTAGTGTCCCAGGTGAATGAAGCTTTGTGCCGCGGCTGCGCAGCATGTGAAGAAGCCTGTGCCTTTGGAGCCATAAGCGTTGTGGAACGTGAAGACAATGTAAAGGTTGCAGTGGTTCAGCAGGCTCTGTGCAAAGGATGCGGTGCATGTTCCGTTGCCTGCCCCACTGGCGCTGCAACAGTTTTCCATTATAATAACGAGGTGCTGGCCATGGTTGAGACAGCACTTGAATCATAGAAAGGATTGAAAATGTCAACAGATTTTAATCCCAGGATTTTAACCTTTGCCTGCAACTGGTGCTCCTATGCTGCAGCAGACCTTGCAGGGGTCAGCCGCTTTCAGTATCCTCCAAACATGAGAATCATAAGGGTCATGTGTTCAGGCGGAATAAATCCCAATTATATTCTGAAAGCCTTTGAAAAGGGGGCTGACGGTGTGCTGATATCGGGCTGACACATTGGAGACTGCCATTACCTGGACGGTAATGTAAAAGCACAGAACATGTTTAAAATGACCAGTGAATTTCTAGAGCTTCTGGGAATTGACCCGAAGCGCATCAGGCTGGAATGGATTTCTTCTGCTGAAGGAACCAAATTTGCAGCCGTGGCAAATGAATTTACTGAAACCATCAAAGCCCTTGGCCCTGCCGGTATTAAAAAGGTGGCCTGACGGGAATGAGAATAAAAAGTTTCAACAGGAGGTAGATTGTGACAAAGGATATACTTGTCCTTGGCGGCGGGATTGCAGGAATTCAGTCTTCGCTGGACCTGGCTGAAATGGGGTTCAGGGTGCACCTTGTGGAAAGCCTTCCTTCAATTGGCGGGAAAATGGCCCAGCTTGACAAGACCTTCCCCACCAATGACTGTGCCATCTGAATACTTTCGCCCAAGATGCTGGATGTCGGTCGACATCCCAATATTACACTTCTTGCGTACAGTGAACTTGAGAAACTGGAAGGCGAGGCAGGAAATTTTAAGGCTGTTGTAAGAAAAAAGGCAAGATATGTGGAGGAAGACAAGTGCACAGGATGCGGAGCATGCACCCAGGTCTGCCCCACACCTGTCACAGACCGGTACAATGAAGGCCATGCCATGAGAAAGGCTGTATATTCCTGGTTTGCCCAGGGTATTCCGTCCACTCATACCATTGATCCTGACCATTGCAGAATGCTCAATGGAAAAAAATGCGGTATCTGCCAGAAAAAATGCCAGGCAGGAGCCATAAATTTTGACCAGAAGGATCAGATTCTGGAATTGCCTGTGGCTGCCGTTATTGTTGCCACGGGTTATGAGGTCTTTAACCCGGATAAAATACCTGAATACAGGTACAGCCAGATTGACAACGTGGTTACAGCCATGGAATTTGAAAGATTCCTGTCTGCTTCAGGGCCGACCGCAGGCCATGTATACCGCCCGTCAGACCGTAAAATTCAGGCAAGTGCGGCAGAACTTGAGAAAAAACTTGCAAAATCAGGGAAACTGCTTTCAAGATTTGAGAAAAAACACGGCATGACAAGCAGTGATTTCTATGCAGGCTTTAAAGAAGGCACCTTGAATACGGATGAAAACAAGGATCTTGAAAAGGATCAGAAATTATGGGCTTCCAAGTTCAAAGCCCATCTTGATCTTGAAAACGAATTTAAGGACATAAAGCTCAAGGCAGACAAGATAAGTTCTGCAAAAAAGATTGCCTTTATCCAGTGTGTCGGATCAAGGGATTTAAGATTTTACCCCTTTTGTTCAGGCTATTGCTGCATGCATTCCATCAAGGAGGCCATCATTGCCCATGAGCATGACAATGAAACCTGTTCCGTGATTTTCGGCATGGATATAAGGGCAATCGGAAAAGGGTTTGAGGAATACAAGATAAGGGGCGGCAACAACTCCAATATCTCGTATAAACGTTCCAGAGTGGCGGAAATTACAAAGGATGCCAGTGAAAACCCTGTACTCATTTATGAGGATACAAAGGAGCAGAAAATCAAAAAACAGGCCTTTGATCTTGTTGTGCTGGCAACTGCATGCGCTCCGTCTGAAAGAAGCAGCGAAATTGCACAGAAACTTGGAATTGAGCTGGATGCATACGGTTTTTTCAAAACTGATCCTGCAAATCCCCTTGATACCACAAAACAGGGGGTGTTTGTCTGCGGATGCGCCCACAGCCCCATGGATATTCCGGAATCTGTGGCCCAGGCCAGCAGTGCGGCTGCCAGGGCTGCTCATATTCTGATGAAATATAATGATAAAAAGGCATCATAAGGAAAGGCTGCCATAAAATGAAAAAAGATAAATCAACTTCCCATGAATCGCCAAGGATAGGGGTATTTGTCTGTGACTGCGGTTCCAATATTGCAGGCCACCTGGATTGCCCTGAGATTGCAGAATATGCAAAAACCCTTCCCAATGTCGTGTACGTAAAGGAAAATCTGTATACCTGTTCTGAAGCAGGAATAGGTGAAATAAAAAAAGCCATCAAAGAGCAGAACCTTACCAGGGTTGTTGTGGCTTCCTGTTCCCCGAGAACGCATCAGCCCCTGTTCTCAAGCTCATGTGCCGAAGCAGGCCTTAATCCCTACCTGTTTGAGATGGTAAATATCAGGGATCAATGCTCATGGGTTCACATGGGTGAAAGGGCCAAAGGCACCAGCAAGGCCAAGGAACTGATCCGCATGGGCGTTGCCAAGAGCGCAGGCCTTGTTCCTTTGAATGATATCGAATCAACTCTTATCAGGAAAGTGCTTGTGATAGGAGGTGGAATTGCAGGGCTTTCTGCTGCACAGGCCCTTGCCGGCATGGGTCTTGAGGTTGTTCTTGTTGAAAAGACAAAACAGCTTGGCGGGCTTCTTAACCGCGTCAACAGGCTTGAAACCGGAAGAGATGCAAAAGAGGCCATAGCTGAAATCATTGATGACGTAAAATCAAAACCAGGCATCAGATGCCTGACAGGAGCCAGGGTCAGACAGACAGGCGGATATATAGGCAATTATGAAATAGAAATTGAAACACAAGACGGCATTGTAAATGAAAAAGTAGGGTGCATGGTTGTGGCAACAGGAGCTGTGCCCCTGATTCCTGAAGGCCTTTTCAATTATGACGGTAAGAATGTCATCTCGCTTATGGAGCTTGAAACCAGACTTGAAAAAAATGATATAAAGGCTGACAGGGTGGTTTTCATCCAGTGTGCAGGAGCAAGAACTTCTGACAGGGAATACTGTTCAAGAATATGCTGCATGACAGGTGTTAAAAATGCCATGTTCATAAAGGAAAAATATCCTGAAACAAATGTCAGGGTTCTTTACCGGGATATGCAGATGTACGGCACTTCCAAGGAGCAGATGCTCTGGGATGCAAGGGGAATGGGAGTAAGATTTGAAGTCTATTCCCAGGACAGGATGCCTGAGGTTGAAGATGGAAAGGTAAGATTTTTTCAGGCTGTGACAGGAAAAACCATATCCCTTGATACTGATCTTGTTGTCTTGTCCACACCTCTTGTGCCGCGGAACGATTCCGGGCAGCTTGCCAACATGCTGAGGGTTCCCACTGACCAGAACGGATTTTTTCTGGAAGCCCATGCAAAGCTGAGACCCCTTGATTTTGCTGCTGACGGTGTTTTTGTCTGCGGGTCAGGACGTTATCCTGCCACCTCCACCGAGGCCAGAACCCAGGGAATCGGTGTGGCATCCAGGGTTGCTGCGATTCTGTTCAAGGACAAACTGGTCAAGAGCGCCATTGTGGCGGGGATAAATCCAGATACCTGTGTTGGATGCAGATCATGCATGTCAATGTGCCCGTACCAGGCCATTACATATAACAGTGAAAAAAGAATCTGTGAAGTCAATGAAATCCTGTGCAAGGGATGCGGCAATTGTGCTGCCACCTGTCCTTCGCACAGTGCCCTTTTAAGGGGATTCCGGCCTGATCAGCTGCTGGCCCAGATAGGTGCTGCATGATCTTTGTCAGGGAAAATGAAACCAATTTTAAAGATATGAAAAGGAATAAACAAAGATGAACGACAATAATTTCGAGCCCCATATAATCTGTTTTCTGTGCACATGGTGAGCATATGCCGCTGCTGACCTGGCTGGGGTCAGTCGTATGCAGTACCCGCCCAATATACGCATAATCAGGGTCATGTGCACGGGCAGTGTTTCAGCGCATCATATCCTGCGCGGTTTTCAGCGGGGAGTTGACGGTATTTTTGTTGGAGGCTGACATCTTGGTGAATGCAATTACCTGTATGGTAATTATTCAAGTGACAAAAGAGTTAAAGTATTGTCCAGAATGCTGGATTTCTGCGGCATTGAAAAGGAACGCGTAAGGGCAAGATGGGTTTCATCTGCTGAAGCTCCTGAATTTGTGGAAGAAATCAATCAGTTTATTGACGTGCTGAAAAAACTGGGGCCTTCACCCCTTAAACGGCAGATACCTGAAATGGCTGTCCAGGCCGGATGATATTATTGCCTTTTTATGAAAATGAAATTTAATCACAGGTATGATTATGATTGATATTGTAAAAAAGAAAATTAATGAGCTTCTGGAAGGAGGGTCTGTTAAAGCTGTTGTGGCACTTAAGACAGTCAACGGCCACATAACTCCATGTCTGTTTCACAGGGGTGACAGCCTTGATGACCTGAACCTTGGCGACCGTGAAGCCCCCGGAGATACAAGATATCCTTTGAACAGGGTGCTGTGCACCATTGCAGGAAAATATCCAGATGATGTGTTCGGCATAATTGTGAGGGGCTGTGATGAAAGAGGGCTTTATACTCTTTACAGGCTGAACCAGCTTGAAAAGGACAAGGTCGTTCCCATAGGAATACCCTGTCCTGAAGAGCTTGCAAAGGTATGTGAATGCCTGAAGCCCTGTCCGGATCAAATTGTGGAAGGCCTGGAATGCATGGCTGAACCTGTATCCCAGCATGGCCTTGAAAATATGGATGCAAAAGATATTGATGACCGTTTTTCCTTCTGGACAGATCAGTTCTTAAAATGTGTGAAATGTTATGGATGCCGTGATATCTGCCCCATGTGTTTCTGCAGAGAATGCAGCCTTGAATGTGAGGACCTTGTGTCCAAGGGAGAGCTTCCAGTGGATATTCCTGTCTTTCACCTTACAAGGGCCATGCACATGGCTGACCGCTGTATTGACTGCGGCCTGTGTGAACAGGCCTGCCCGGCTGATATTCCATTGAGACTTCTGTACAAGAATACGGCAAGAATCATGAAAGACGAGTTTGGGTTTTCATCAGGTATAAATCAGAACGAACCGTCACCGCTCAGTCAGCTTGGGCCTGCACCTGAAAAATAAAGGATTTTAAATAATAGAGGAAAGAAAATGGATTACAGGAATACGCTTACAACCTGCACATATTGCGGATGCGGATGCACTCTTTTTCTTGAGTCCCTTGACGGGCGCCTGACCAATACCATTCCGTGCAAGACAGGCCCGGTCAATGAAGGAAAACTGTGTATCAAGGGCTGGAACCTTCATCAGTTTGTACAGTCAGATGAAAGGCTTACAAAGCCTCTGTTAAGGAAAGAAGGAAAGCTTACAGAAGTATCCTGGGATGAGGCCCTTGATTTTACCGCATCAAAACTTAAGGCAATAAAGGAAAAAGACGGCTCAGATGCTGTGGGTTTTTTTGCCTCTGCAAAGGTTACAAATGAAGAAAACTATTTAATGCAGAAATTTGCCAGGGCAGCCATTGGCACCAACAGTGTTGACCATTGTGCAAGACTGTGACATTCCTCAACTGTGGCAGGTCTTGCCGCATCTTTTGGCAGTGGCGCAATGACAAATTCCGTAAAGGAACTTGAAGACTCTGATGTTATTTTTATTGTTGGTTCCAATACAGCAACTTCCCATCCCCTTGTTGCAACAAGAATTTTCAGGGCACTTGAAAAAGGCGCAAAGCTGATAGTTGCAGATCCAAGGAAAAATCAGATTGCAGGGTTTGCAGATCTTTATGTCAGGCACAGGCCGGGAACTGATGTTGCTCTTTTAAACGCCATGATGAAGGTGATCCTGGAAAAGGGCCTGGATGACGGGAAATTCATTGAGGAACATACAGAGGAATTTGAAAATTTTAGGAAAATAATTGAGGGAACAGACCTGGAAGAATCAGCCAGGATCTGTGAAGTTGACAGGGAAGATATAATAAGGCTTTCTGAAATCTATGCCAAAGCAGAAGCTGCATCCATTGTGTACTGCATGGGAATCACCCAGCATACAAACGGGGTGAATAATGTAAAATCCCTTGCCAACCTTGCAATGCTGACCGGAAATATAGGAAGGCCCGGCACAGGTGTAAATCCTTTGAGAGGCCAGAACAATGTGCAGGGCGCCTGTGACATGGGCGGGCTTCCCAATGTCTATACCGGTTATCAGCCGGTAACTCTTGGAGATGCCAATAAAAAGTTTGCCAGGGCCTGGAAAGTTGAATCCCTTCCCACCAACATAGGGCTTACCCTGCCTGAAATGTTTTCTGCTGTTGAATCAGACAAGCTCAAAGCCATCTGGATCATGGGGGAAAACCCTGTTATCTCTGATCCTGATGCCAATCATGTGAAAAAAGCACTTGAAAAGATTGAGTTTCTCATTGTTCAGGATATTTTTCTGACTCCCACGGCAGAACTTGCAGATGTTGTTCTTCCGGGAGTTTCCTTTGCTGAAAAGGACGGTACTTTTACAAATACGGAAAGAAGGGTGTCAAGAGTCAGAAAAGCTGTTGAGCCTGTTGGGGATTCAAGACCTGACTGGCAGATCATTCAGGAGATTTCAACAAGGTTTGGATATGAAATGGCATATGAAAACCCTGAAGAAATTTTCAATGAAATTGCTGAACTTACTCCTTCATATGCAGGTATCTCATATGAAAGACTGGAAGGAGACGGGCTTCAGTGGCCGTGTCCCACACCTGAACATCCTGGCACTCCATTTTTGCACAAGGATGGCAGTTTTACCCGCGGAAAAGGTCTTTTCCATGCCATTGAATACAGGCCGCCTGCTGAGGAAGTGGATGATGAATATCCTTATCTTATGACCACAGGGCGTGTATATGCCCATTATCATACAGGAACCATGACAAGAAGATCTGAAAGCCTTGATTTTGAAATTCCTGAAGGCCGTCTTGAGATCAGTCCTGAAGATGCCACGGCACTTGGCCTGGAAGACGGAGGCAGGGTAAAGGTTGCCTCACGAAGGGGAGAAATTGAAACAAAGGTAATGATTACAGAACGAGTTGACAAAGGAATCATCTTCATGCCTTTCCATTTTGAGGAATCAAATGTCAACAAGCTGACAAATCCGGCTTTTGATCCCATTGCAAAAATTCCTGAATTCAAGGTGTGTGCTGTAAAACTTGAAAAATGCTGCTGACAAGGACAAGATGAAGATAAACATTGCGGTAAACGGGTATGGCAGAATAGGCCGCTGTGTTGTCAGAGCCCTTTATGAATCTGAGTATTTTTATGACAGGATTCATCTTGCGGCCATCAATGAAACAGCAGATGAAAGAACAATTTTTCATCTGACAAGATATGATTCCACCCATGGCAGGTTTCCTCTGCCGGTGAGCAGAAAAGATTCTGTGCTGACAATCGGCAGGGACAACATAAAAATATTTCGTGAAAAAAATATTGTTGACCTGCCATGGAAGGATCTGAACATTGATGCGGTTCTTGACTGTACAGGCATATTCAGTGACAGGCAGTCGGCTGAGCTGCATCTGATTTCAGGGGCTTCAAAGGTCATATATTCCAAGCCTGCAAAAGATGAAGTGGATGCAACCATTGTATATGGAGTAAATCATAATTGTCTTAGAAAAGAGCATGCAGTGATCTCCAATGCATCATGCACGACAAACTGCGTGATTCCTGTTCTTCATGTTATTGACAAAAATTTCGGGATTGAAAGCGGAAGCATCACAACCATACATTCTGCCATGCATGATCAGCCGGTTATTGATGCATACAATACTGATCTTAGAAAAACAAGATCAGCTCTTCATTCCATCATTCCTGTGAATACAGCCCTTGAAAAGGGAATTTCAAAAATTCTGCCTGAAATGAAGGGTAAATTTGAAACCCTTGCAATCAGGGTTCCAACAACAAATGTTTCCATCATGGATATTGCCCTGGTTGTAAAACAGGATACAGATGCACAAAGGGTTAATGAAGAACTTGTAAAGGCTTCAGAAAATCAGTTAAAAGATATTCTGGGAGTCAGTGATGAATATCTGGTGTCCTGTGATTTTAATCATGATCCCAGATCTTCCATAATAGATCTTCACCAGACCCGTGTAAGCAGGCGCCGTCTGGTGAAGATCCAGGCATGGTTTGATAATGAATGGGGCTATTCCAACAGAATGCTTGACACCACGATTGCAGCATTCAATGCTTCATGATGACAATGGCAGGCCTGGCTGGCAGACCTATTTTGACAGATCCATAAGTTTTTGTGTAACCTGTTTCAGCTCTTCAGGAATAGTTGAAATATCATCAAACGGCCGTTTTCCTGTGCGGTCTGATGAAACTACTTCATCCAGCTCAGGTATGAATCCAAGGATTTCATAGTCAGGCATGCTGTCTTTTATCAGCTGAATATCCTGTTCCCCTGTCACACGGTTCGCAAGAACCAGGATCCTTTCAATACCTATGTCCTGCCCGAGTTTTTTTATTCTGTCCGCTGCAAGCCTGCTTCTTTTTCCAGGGTTCACAACCACAACAAGAGCATCAACAGACCCTGATGTTGCACGGCCAAGATGTTCCACTCCAGCTTCCATGTCCATTACCACAACCTCGTTTCTGGCAAGCACAAGATGGTTCATCAGGGCCTTGAGAATTGTGGCTTCAGGACAGATGCATCCGCTGCCACCCTGTTTTACGGTCCCCATGACAAGCAGCTTGACCCCGTCTTTTTCAATGGAAAATCTGTCCGGTATATCATCAACCTTGGGGTTTAAGGTAAAAAAACCTCCGACTGATCCGGGTTTTGCCCCGGTTCTTTCTGCAATAAGATCGGAAAGCTCTGCAATGGGCGTGATGGGTCTGGTTTCATCAATGCCAAGCCCTGCAGCAAGATTGGCCACAGGGTCAGCATCAATGGCAATGACGCTGGTATTTTTATCAGATGCAGCAATGGCACGGGCAATCAATGAAGTTATGGTGGTTTTGCCTACTCCGCCTTTGCCGCCTATGGCAAGTTTCAAACTCAAAATAATTCTCCTGTAAATAAAAAATTAATAAATCAGGATCATGAAATCTGCCTGATTATCCTTGCTTTATCATCAAGCAGAAAAACATCATATCTGTTTTTTGCAGCAAGGCTCATGAGATCTTCTTTTATGACAGCCTGGATTTCATATTTGTTGTTGATGGCATCCTTGGGCATCAGAAGAAAACATTGCTGGGCAATTTCCTTGTTTTCAAAACAGGGCATGAAAGTCAGACCAGTTTCCTCATCCATATATCCTACAAATTGTTCATCAGGAGTTCCGGGATTCTGGACAATGATATAATACCATGTATCCTTTACAGATTCATTCAATTTGCAAACTCCTCCTTTTGGGGAATAAATTTATTTTAACATAAGACTGATTTATACAAAATAAAGTTCAAACAGACAAGATAAAGAAAAAAAACCCCATGTACCCGGCAAAGGGCAGGGCGGTCTGTTTTGCGTTGGGCTGATATAATCACGTTTGACGTTAATCACGCGATGCGTTAATATATGACATATGACAAGATCGTTCAAATGTGAATACACTGAGATACTTTCAAAAGGCCATTGTGTCAGGAAATTCGTGAACATTGCCAGGGTTGCACTACGAAAACTCAGACGGCTTGAGATTGCTAATCGGCTTGAAGATTTGAAGGTTCCACCCGCCTGTCAGCTTATTTAACAGGAAATATATAATGGACAGATATTATAAGGAAAGGTTTCATGTCCAGAGAAACCTGTTCAGAAAAATTGCTCCTCTGATGGAGGTCAACCAGGTTATTGAGGCGGCCAGGGCAGAGCTAAGATCCATTATCCCTTCTGCCATGGAAGTATGCATCCTTCTTCTGGACCCGGATGCTGACCAGTATACAAGCCCTTTGCAGTGCGCTTTGTACGAAAGGCCTGTAAACTGCCAGTCCTGCAAGCGTAATCGTCCAGCAGTTCAAAAGGCAATTCAGGAGAAAAAGGCAGTTGTGGTATCCCAGAGTGAGCCTGTGCTGCGTCTGGATAATTCAATTGTGGATATAGGGTCGGAATATGCCATGCCTGTTTTTGTGGAAGGCCGGGTTCTGGCGGCCATAAGTGTGGTTATCCAGCCAATGACCCGTTATACAAGGCGGGATTTTTTTCTGATAAGGGATTTTGCCGATATTCTTGGAAATATTATTTTAAATGCCAAGCGTCAGTGGGAAAATACCCAGGAAAAGATTCTGATCAGCAGAAAACTGGGCCATCTTGCCCCGTTTGTGCCCGGCTCGGTCAGACAGATGGTGGAAAATCATCCAGAGCTGCTTGCAATGGAAAAACAAAGAAAAGATGTCACCATATTGTTTCTGGATCTGGAAGGTTATACAAAACTGAGTGCTTCCAGGCCCGAGGTCGAGGTCAATGCAGTGATTGAGAAAATGTTTTCAAGTTTTGTGGACCCGATTCACAGATCCCACGGGGACATTAATGAAACAGCAGGCGATGCCCTCATGATTATATTCAAGGATCATGATGCAAAAACAAATGCAATAAATGCAGTCAGGGCAGCTTTTGAAATCGCAGAATGCAACAGGACGCTGAATCAGTCCATAGAATTTGACATGGATCCCATTGATGTGAATATAGGCATTAATTCAGGTTCAGCCCTTGTGGGAATGACCCGGTTCAAGGGTTCCCTTGATACGCGTATGACCTATACTGCCACAGGAACTGTGACCAATATAGCAGCAAGGCTGTCTGACCATGCCCGTACAGGTGATATCCTCATAGGCCCTGAAACAAAAAAAATGATAGACGGGATGTGGCCGGTATATCCACTGGGGCCTGTAAAACTGAAAGGAATCAGGGAGCCTGTTCCTGTATTTTCACTGCTGCATGCACCTGAATGAAAAAAGCCCCTGACCTGGCAATCATTGCATGGTCAGAGGCTTTTTTACCGGGTCAGGGCCTGAAGAATCAGATTTCAAGCCATGAGTCTGAATACAGGGTTTCACCCATAATGACTTTATATGTTTTTGCGTAATCAACCAGTTCCTTGTCCAGAGAACTCATGTCAGGCTCATTGCCGTCCATCATACCATAGATAAGATCAACAATATCCTGGCGTTTGCCCTTTGCAATGGCAGTAAGTTCAGTGTCAAGCGGGTCTGCAATTACAGATTTCATACCGTATTTCTGCAGCATTACCATATATGTACGGTTTAAAATACCGCGCAGATGTTCTGGAGGCCCGTTTGAGATATTGGAAAGCCCGCATGTTGACTGGGCGCCTGGAGCTATATCTTCGAGCATCATCTGAAAATTGAGAAGGCTCATGCATTGCTGCTGCTGAATATTGACAGGTGTGACAATACCGTCCACCCAGATTTTTTCATTGGGTATTCCTGCTTCATTGGCAAAATAAATGAGCTCAACAGCAAGGGCAGCTCTTTCATTTTCATCACGGGGAAGGCCTTCCGGACCCCACATCAATGCAACAAAGTCTGCATCATATTCTGCTGCCAGGGGCACCATTTTTTCATATCTTTCAGGCCGTGCCATGATGGAATTGATTATATGGGGTTTGTCAGCAGGCTTGCAGACCTTGAGCCCTGCCTCAATTGCATCAATATTGGAGGAATCAAGCAGAAGCGGCATTCCAGGCACAGCTTCCTGAACCACATTGACAACCCACGGCATCAGTTCTGTACCGAATTTTTTTGCCGGACCCAGGTTGATATCAATATAATCCATGCCCAGTTCCTTCTGGCGTACAACTTCCTCCTGAATGGGTTCTGGATTTCGTTTTGCTGGATCAGGTTCCTTGAATTCCTTTCCAATTACTCTGGAAATGACATTCAGACTTTCTCCAAATAATAGCATGTTCTTTTCCTTTTATCTGTTAAACGGTTGATTGATCCGGCCGGGAAAATTCCTGTTAAGGAAGGTTCCCGGCTTTTCATTTTCCTACCTTGCTTTAAGGAAGGCTGCAAGGTGAGCTGCCTCCCTTGGGCCTACCGTAATGGTCCAGCCTGGAAGCTCTTCTTCTACATCCCCTGCAATTGCAGCTGCATATCCCGGAATGATAATTTCAGTATGTTTTACCTTATCCATTATACCGCTTTTCTTTACAAACAGGCCTACATCATCGCCGCCAAATTTTCCTGCTGCCCATGCAGTAAGAACTGACAGGCCCTCAGAATCCTTGACAAGCAGCCATGCAGGCACCTTGCTTGCTTCAATTTCACCTGAAACAATGAAATATGTCAAGGCAAAGTTGGTTGTTACAAGCACAGGAGAGTTCTCATCCGGATGACCTATTTCAAATATGCCTTCTGTAACTGTCATGGGCCTCTGGGGGTCTGTAAATATATTGAGGCGTTCAAGCAGCAGAGGGAACAGGGATTCTGTTGCAAAATCAGACAGCACCACAATTCCGCCGTATTTAGCAATAAACATGCCTGCGATCAGGGTTTCCATATCAAGATTGGATGCCATTTCACACGGGAAAGTAATGGTGGGGAAGCCAAGAGCTTTGTTGGACGCCTTGAGTGCTGCACGGCGTATTGCAATCTGATCCTCAAATGCCTGCTTGATTTCCCTTGAGCCTGAATCAATGACAATATCCTTGATACCCATGCCGGTAAGTTTTTCTGTAAGAGGCTGAAGAGCATCAACAGATTCTGCTTTGACACCTATTGGAAGATCATTGTCCTTTGCAATTGCTCCCATTGCATCAATATTGTCTGCATTGGCTCCGTAAAGAAGCGGGCGCTTGAAACCTGCTGCTTCAACTCCTGCTTTCATGACTTCTGGATCCTGTGTCATCAGCACCAGGTTGAATTCAGATTCCTTTGCAATTTTTTCAGCAGTTGCAGCAAATGCATCTGGTCCGTTTCCTGCGTCCTTGACCACAAGAAGCTCAGGCCTTAAGTTGAGCCCAACCCTTTCATATTGAAAGGCATTGTAGATTTTAAGTTTTTTGTCAAGTTCTGCAGCATCAATATCAGACATTATGGTGGCTGCAAGAAGGGTGGGGTTGAAAAATGTTTTTTCATGCCTGTAAAGAACTGTTTCTCCCCCTGTTGTAGCCTTGCGCACGCCTTTGCCCAGCTTGACAGGACGGATCGGGGGTGCAGAAGCCTCTGCAAGCTGTTCTCTTGCTTCATCTGAGACATATGGGCAGCTGTCAAGTTCTGCCTTTCCTGATGCAAGGTTCATTGCAAAGGCAAGGCAGGTCGGGACTCCACACTCCTTACAATTTGTTTTTGGTAGGAGTTTGAATATCTGTATACCGGTTAATGCCATTTTTTTCTCCTTCGAGTTTACAAAACTTTATGGTAAAGATCCGGCCGTGAAAATTCTGGTGTGAAATCAAGCCGGATCTTTTGTTCTGGTTTATTATCCTACAATCGGGTCCATGGTCAATGCAGGATGGCCTTTTTCCTGGAGGAAGGGAAGAATTTCTTCTTCTGTGATTCCAACGGTTTCATCTGCAATCATGTCATAGAATCCAGGAACACCCATCTGCTCGGCACGGGCAACAAGCCTGTCCTTGATCTCTTCCTTGAGCATCTTGGGCATCCATACCATTCTTAAGAGGCCGCCGTCTCCCAGTATGAATTTACCCTGGGTGATATTGTGTTTTGAATGACCCACAAATCCGGGTGATGAAGCTCCACCGCCCATGACACCGGCCAGTGTGGTGAACTTCATTCCGCAGGGAGTTTCTCCGGTGTAATCACGGCCAACTGTCATGACACCGTTGCATGCAGGAAGAAGGGCTGCAATACATTCACAGCATCCGCAGGTGGTCATGGGGTCCTGAACCAGAGAATACAGGTTGTATTTTGTAATGGCTCCTCTGGAAGCCTTGTTTACAAATTCATTAACACCTTTCCACTGACCAAGCTTGGGATCAAGGCATTCGCCTTTTTCAATGGGCTGGTTGGGGCCGGTCGGGTTGATTTCATAGGCTGCCTTGCAGTCCATCCAGTTGTATGCTCCGCAGAGTCCTGTTCTTTCCGGGCTTACAGTACATACATGGCTTGGTGCAAATGACTGGCACAATGTGCATGAATAATATGTTTCAACATCATCATCAGTCATCTTGTCAACCCTTGCGTCACGTGCAAGGTAATTTTCCCTTGCTATTGCGGTCATCTTGTCAACATCTTCAGGGTTGGTGTAGAGGGTTACCTGTACCTTGTCAACGATCTTGGTGAAATCCTGATGGAATTTTGCATACAGAACCTCGCCTATATCCTTTAAGGTAAAGCCTTTTTCAATTGCAGCCTTGGAGATACGTACCCATGAAATATCCCTCTGGCCTATGTGCATGATGCCCTGGATATAATTGATCAGATGATGGATCTGTCTTTCCATGATGGGTTCGAAATCTTCCTGGAATTCACGTCCTGCAATCTGAACAAAGATACCAAGCGGGAAAGTTTCTCCTTCCTTGATTCCGTCAATATCAGGACCGATTATTTCCACCTTGTGGTCTTCGATCTCATTCATGTTGGCCATTTTCACAAGCTCGGTGCACTGGGTTTTTCCGCCGCCGCACTGTGCATGCAGGTCAGCTCCCCTGACACGTTCACCCTCGAATGCCGGGCCAAATGCACATGGAATATCAATCTCAGTTACATTGACCTTAAGACCCCTTACTTCAACTGATCTCTGGCACATGTCTTCATATGCAACAGGAGCCACAACATGCTCATATGTACATATACCTGTGGGCAGAATTTCAGGAATTTCAGTATCAGCAAGTGTCGGGAAACCCCAGTTTACACAGCCTGCTGCTGCAACGCCCCATTCTGTTCCAACATCACCAAGTGCATTTACAAAGGCAAAGATCCTGTCTTTGTTGTATTTGAGGATTTTTTTGTAGTCACCCGGCTGAACACCGCCAAATGCCATTGCTGCTCTGTTGGCAAAACCAAGAGCAAATACAGCAGAGGAGATATCTGGCCCGAACGGAACGATACGTGTATTCCAGCCTATCTGCATTCCTGCTTCAAGGCATTGTTCAACAAGGGTTTTGCCATTGTGGTTGGCAGCGCAGAAAATATACAAAGATTTTTTCTGATAATCTTCCACAATCATCTTGGCAATTTCAGCATTGGGAGCAGCTCCAACCATTGCAGCAAAACCGGGAGCTGAACCGTCAACAAACTCAACCCCTCTTTTTCTAAGAATAGTATCATCTGCAGGGCCTACCCATAGTTTTCCGTTTTCAACATCAGGATCTTCCTGGGGAATATAAAAATCAGGATCTTCCAGGTATCTCAATGCTTCCATGATTTCATAGGAGAAGATACCTGCCATACCTGCATCAAGGAGAGGCCCAAGGTACGGAAGCCAGTTTTTAAGCTTGATATGGGGAGGCAGAAGCCCTCTGGCAAACTCCATTGGTTTTTTCAGGTCTTCTATGGTCTCAACTTTAAGACCGGTCAGAGAATAGATGACCGGCAGATAATATGCTGTATTCGGGAACCCGATTTTTGTACTTGCATCATAGGTCTGAAGTGCCTTGTTAAGCCTTCCTTCAGCTTCAGCAACAACTTTGTATCCACCCTGAATGGCAGCAAATGCGATCAATTTTGACATATTCTGTTCCTCCTTCGTTGAGGATTTAATTTATTAATTTTGAAAATCCTGTCATTATCCTTCAAGTTTCTGCCTGTCAGCCATATCCATGAGAACTCTTTCCCTTGCCTTGTCAATTCCAAGGGCTTTTCTCTTTTTGTCGATATGGTCAATCATAAGCCAGGCGTGTTTAATGGGATCTGGCTCCACATCCCATTTGCCGCCGTAAATGTTTTCCAGTTCCTTTGAAATATAGTCATGGAAAACAGGAGCTCCGGAAGTGGGCAGGGTTCCGCCGAATACAGTATAAACACCTGAGGTTACAAAATAGTGCCCAATGGAGATGGCTTTTTCACTCATCCACTCAGGCGCACTTCCTGCTGCAGGAAGATCACTTATATCATTTCCAAGGCCGCCCGCCTTGACAACCTCTGTGGCAGCCAGAAGGATTCTGGAGTTGTCAACACAGGAACCAAGATGCAGAACAGGTGGAATACCCACTGTCTCGCATACCTCGGCAAGACCCGGGCCTGCATGTACCTGAGCCGCTTCAGGAGTTAAAAGTCCATGAATTGCGGCAGTGATTGCATCGCAGCCCGTTGTCAGAACAAGAACATCGTTCTTGATAAGTTCCTTGATGACCTTGATATGGATTTCATTGTGGCGGGATCTTGCATTGTTGCATCCAACCACGCCTGCAATTCCGCGTACACGGCCATTTATGATATTGTCATTGAGTGTATAGTATGAGCCTCTGAATGTCCCGCCAAGGTGATATTCGATTGATTCCACACCGAAACCTGCAATCTGGGTTGCCTTGTAGCTTGGGATCATGACTTCTGCTTCACGGTTTTCAAAATTGTCTATTGCCATCTTGACAATGCGTTTTGCATCTTCAAGTGCATAGTGTTCATTGAATTCAATGTGAATTACATTGTCCTGTTCCATTCTTGCAATGGGATGGGTTGTGATAAGTTTTGTATGGAAGCATTTTGCAACATTTGCAAGATTCTGCATAATGCACTGTATATCAACAACCATTGCATCACAGGCTCCTGTGATTATTGCAAGTTCCTGCTGCAAAAAGTTACCTGCTGTGGGAATGCCGTGGCGCTGAAGCATTTCATTGGCTGTACAGCAGATACCTGAAAGCTGAATTCCCTTGGCTCCTTTTTCCTTTGCATAATCAAGCATTTCCTGGGACTGGGCAACTGCTACAATGACTTCTGAAAGAACAGGTTCATGACCATGGATAACCAGATTGACATGATCTTCCTTCATCACGCCCAGGTTTGCCTCACCCTGGAGGGGAGAAGGGGTCCCGAACAGGATATCCTGGAGGTCGGTTGCCAGCATTGATCCGCCCCATCCGTCTCCGATGGCGCATCTTGTGCACTGCTTGATCAGGTTTTTATAATCCTGGTCAACCCCCATGTGGGTTCTGTGCATGATTTCAACTATTTCCCTGTCAATGTTTCTTGGAATAACCCCGTTTTTCTTCCATTTTTCATAAAGAGGAGCTGGTGCACGTTTGGCATAAAGCAGCTCGCCTGAAGATTTACCCCATTCATCTATGGCTATCTCTGCAACTTCAAGGGCAATTTCATCTATATCTCTGTCCTTTGTTTCTCCGTCAACTTCCACTGTTGTGGCAACACCAAGGTGCGGTGCAACAGCCAGAAGTTTCTGGGTATCCTTGATCTTGTAGTCATCACTTTCTTTTCTTGCTGCTGCCAGGAAAACTTCAGCAACTGATCTTCCGTGGTCTGAATGGGCAGCAGCTCCTGCTGCAACCATTCTGGCGAAATTCCTTGCGGCAATGGTATTGGCTGTGGCTCCGCACAGTCCTTTTCTTGTGTCTTCGCCCTGAATTCCATCTTTTGGAAGCGGGAGCCTGCAGGGCCCCATTGAGCAGTTCTTGCAGCATATACCCTGCATGCCGATGGCGCAGGGTTTCATATTGACCGCCCTGTCAAAAATGGTTTCAACGCCCAGTTTGTGAGCGTGTTCAATCATTTCCCGGGTTGATATCTCATAAGATGCTGCTACAGGATCAGCAATTTTTGGTGCTTTTGCGTTCTTTTTTTCTGCCATTAGAGGTTCCTCCTCTTGATTATATAGATAATGGCTGCCCGGCATTTTTTGTTTGAGCCGGAGCAACCCGGTGTATATCAGGCTGTTCTTCTGTGAATTCTGTCCAGATTTTCAATAAGTTTGTCAAGCTGGCTTTTCTGAACCTTTGCCGGTGTCATGGGAACAGCAGTTCTCTTACGCGGGCCTGCCACAGCATGTTTTTCAAGCTCAGCAGCTCTTTTGTCCCGGAGAGCCTGTTCTTCGGCTTCGCGTTTTGCTGCTGCATCTTTTCTTGCCTGTTCTTCAGCTTCAGCCTTGGCTTTGGCCTCAGCTTCTGCCTTGGCTTTTGCTTCTGCTTCAGCTCTTGCCTTGGCTTCTGCTTCAGCCTTGGCTTTGGCCTCAGCTTCTGCCTTTGCCTTGGCTTCAGCCTCGGCTTTTGCTTTTGCTTCTGCTTCAGGATCAGGGGCAGGAGCAGGAGCAGGTTTTTCAGGCTCTGGAGCAGCTTCTTGTTTAACTGCTTCCTTCTTGGGTGCAGCTTCTTTCGTGGGTGCGGCAGGTTTGGGTGCAGCCTCTTTCTTTGGAGCAGCAGCCTTCTTTGGACCAGCTTTTTTATCTTCCTCTTCCATTGTAAGATCCGGGTCAGGAGACATTGCAGCAAAATCGATTTCAACATCATCAAGCTGTTTTGTAATCGGTGCAATATCCATTGCTGAGCCACCGTCTGTCAGAAGGCCTATGAAAGATTTGGCAAGCCTGATGGATTCAGGGTGACGCATGATGAGAATGCTTGAACCTGCCAGAAGATAGGCAACAGCTCCCACAGCTTCCATTAATATGGCACGCCTTTCAGGGTCTCCGAGTTCAGGGGCTTCTTCTACGCTCTGTTTGGCTTCTTTGCATTTCCATACTTCATTTCCCAGGTTGTTGATCATGGGATTTTGCAGTTTGTCATCTCCCTGGGTCATTGCTGCCTGGACAAGACGCTCCATGACTGAATAGGAATATTCAAGTCCGTAGCCAAGGCCACCTGTGGTTGGATCAACAATTACATTACCGAGATTGACACCAAGGTTTTCAAGGAGAATATTGACCTGTTTTGCAAGGTTGACATCAATGGGTGAAGAAGAAATGACAGTATGTCCATATCCCATTGCAGCAGCGCCTATCCCCTTGTAGTTCTTTTCCTCAACAGGGCCTATGATAAGATTTTGTCCCTGACACACCTCAGCGACCTTCTTGAGAACTTCCTCATCCTTGGCAGGAACGGCGCAGCCCCATACAATCAGAGGTACATTGATGGCGTCAAGAACCTTCTGTACTGTGGCGGCTGCTTCATCAGGGCTGGCATCCTTGTCATTGGGATCAATGCTTTTCAGCTGAAGGACAATGGCCTGTGCACCGTATTCTTCAACACATTTTTTTGCCCAGGCTGCCGGATCTGACATGACATCCTTGAAAGGGGCCATGGCAGCAGCCGGCCATTCCGGTGGTTCCATGTCCCAGATTTCCATTGCAATTACAGGTCTGTTGGGCATGTCCCCTTCAAACTGATAAAACGGATAACTGGTCTGGCCGCCGACTGTAATGGCATTGTCACCTTTTCCGATGGTGATGCCCTTTATACTGCCGGCATAGGTTTCTTTGGTTATTTCAAATCCCACTTTTACCTCCTAAGATTAAAGATAGTTATGAGTTGGGGGGGGTTAAGATTAAACTGACAGGGTGTTATCTGAAACGGGCATATATGCAATGAAACAGTGCAATCAACATCAGTTACCACTAAATTGACATACCCTTTCATATAAATGCCCTTATCATATTATGATTCACAAGATAACAGGATAAGACTTATAATTTGTATGGTTTTTTGTCAATAGATGAGTGAATTTAATGGCACAGGAGTGAAACGCTCCAGAGCCTTATATAATAAGGTATCTGAGGGCAAACCCACAATGTGGTATTGCATTGAATGAAATTTAATTAATAAATTCAAATCGTATGAGCGAAAAAAGTTGATTTTTTATATTTAATTTAATAGGAAAGATATGCATACAAAGATTATGCGCTTAAAAAATGTTACAGCCAGAATGGATTGTATTGGTTTAATCATTACTTTTACAATGGCTCGGTTTGAGTCCACAGCAATAAAGGAGTAACCATGGCACTAGATCCAACCAAACATGCAGATTGGGAAATTGCACAGGATGCAGAAAAAACAATGCTGAAAATCTATGAAATCGGTGAAAAACTGGGATTGACAAAGGAAGAGCTTCTCCCCCAGGGACATTATATCGCCAAAGTGGATTTCAGAAAGGTATTGGAAAGGCTGAAAGACAAGCCTGACGGCAAATATATCAATGTTACGGCCATAACCCCGACTCCACTTGGAGAAGGCAAATCAACCTCAGCCATGGGTCTTGTTCAGGGCCTTGGCAAACTTGGCAAAAAAGTATGCGCAGCAATCAGGCAGCCGTCAGGCGGGCCCACCATGAATATCAAAGGTTCTGCCGCAGGCGGCGGTCTTGCACAGTGTATCCCCTTGACTCCCTTTTCTCTTGGATTTACAGGCGATATAAATGCGATCATGAATGCCCATAACCTTGCCATGGTTGCCCTGACTTCCCGTATGCAGCATGAAAGAAACTATACTGACGAACAGCTTGAAAGACTGTCAGGCATGAAAAGAATTGATATTGATCCAACCAATGTTGAAATGGGCTGGGTCATGGATTTCTGCTGCCAGGCACTGCGAAATATCATCATAGGTATAGACGGTGTGAACGGAAAAGCTGACGGTTACATGATGAGATCAAAATTCGGCATTGCCGTATCCTCTGAAGTCATGGCCATTCTGGCCGTTGCCACTGATCTTAAGGACATGCGTGAAAGAATGGGCAAGATTGTTGTTGCCTATACAAAAAAGGGCAAACCCGTTACAACTGAAGACCTTCAGGTTGCAGGCGCAATGACGGCATGGATGGTGGATGCATTGAATCCATCCCTTATTCAGACCCTTGAAGGCCAGCCTGTATTTGTTCATGCAGGGCCTTTCGCCAATATAGCAATTGGTCAGAGTTCCATCATAGCAGACCGTGTGGGCCTTAAACTTGCTGATTATCATGTAACTGAATCAGGCTTTGGCGCAGATATAGGATTTGAAAAGTTCTGGAACCTTAAATGCCGCTATTCAGGCCTTAAACCAAATTGTGCAGTTGTTGTCGCCACAATCCGTGCTCTTAAATGCCATGGTGGTGCTCCTGTGCCTGTGCCTGGCAAACCAATGCCTGAAGAATATGGTTCAGAAAATGTTGAATGGGTTGCCAAGGGCTGTGCAAACCTGATCCATCATATCAGAAATGTCCGCAAGGCAGGTATTGCTCCTGTTGTATGTATCAATGCATTCTATACAGACACTGATGCTGAGATCGCCAAGGTTCGTGAACTGTGTGAAGCTGAAGGCGCACGTGTCGCTCTTTCCCGTCACTGGGAGCATGGTGGCGAAGGCGCAATCGAGTTTGCACAAGCTGTTGTGGAAGCGTGTGAAGAGCAGAATGACTTCAAATTCCTGTATGAACTTGACATGCCGGTTAAAGACAGGATTGAACTTGTTGCAAAGGAAGTTTACGGTGCTGACGGGGTTGACTATTCAGCAGAGGCCATTAAATCCCTTGAAAGAATCCAGGCTGATCCTGAACTTTCAAAACTTGGCCTGTGCATGGTTAAAACCCATCTGTCCCTGTCTGACAATCCAAACCTCAAGGGCGTTCCCACAGGCTGGCGCCTGAGTGTAAGGGAAGTTCTGACCTATGGCGGTGCAGGCTTTATCGTTCCTGTTGCAGGAACAATCTCACTGATGCCGGGTACAGGTTCAAACCCTGCATTCAAGAGGGTTGATGTTGATGTTGAAACAGGCAAGGTAAAAGGTGTATTCTGATTATTCTGCCTGATTTTTAAATAAAATCAAAACAGCGTCTGCCCGGGTTCAGAGGGCAGACGCTGTTTTTCTTTGTATAAAGCCGTATTGTTTTTTACGGGTTTACATGCCTGAGCAATGATCAGGAATTTTGCATTTCACATGCCATGATGGTGTGTTTGCACAGCACTGATGTTGTGACAGATCCCACTCCGGCAGGTACCGGGGAAATTTTTTCAACAATGGGTTCTGCCTGTGCAAAATCAACATCACCACAGTATTTTCCCGGATTGTCAGGATCGGCATTTATACCCACATCAATAACGATCTGGCCGGGTTTGACAAAATCTGCCTTTATCATTTTTGCTCTTCCCACTGCTGCCACAAGGATCTGGGCGTCCTGACATACTTCAGGCAGGTTTTCCGTTCTTGAATGGCAGATGGTGACCGTGCCGTGCTCCCTTAAGAGCAGCATGGCCATGGGTTTGCCCACAACAAGGGAGCGCCCCACAACCACACATTTTTTGCCCTTGATGGGAATATCATAATGGTGAAGCATTTCCATGCATGCTGTTGGTGTACATGGTGGAAATCCTGTTGGATCGTCAGTGAAAACCTTTGCAGCGCCCCCGATTGTAAGACAGTCCACATCCTTTTCCACCGGGATCAGCGCCCTGATTTTTCTTTCGTCAAGGGTTTTGGGGAGAGGGGAGAACATTAAGATTCCATTTACATCCTTTTTAGCTCCAATCTCAATGACAGCTTTTTCAAATGCTGCCTGATCAATGTCTTCAGGATATTCAAATACTTCTGACTCCATTCCCACTGCCTGGCAGGTTTTTTTTGCGCCGCCTTCGTAAAACAGGTCATCCGGCCTTGCTCCCACCCTGATAATCCCAAGTTTGGGTGTGATCCCCTTTGCCTTTAAAGCTTCCACCTTTTTTACAAGCTCTTCTTTGATGGCATCTGCAACAGGTTTGCCTTTTAGAATTTCAGCCATTTTTTATTCTCCCTTATTTTGTCAGCTTGGAAACCACAAGCTCAAAGGTTTTATCGGCGATTTTTGTACCCTCGTCAAGGAGTTCGTTCATTTCCTTTCTGGTTCTGGCTACAAAATCCTGATCCTTTATCGCATTCAGGTTTATGATTACATTAAGGCTTCCTGAAACGAGAGCAGCCTTCATGAATGCCACACCACATCCTACATCTGAAATGGCAATCATGGTACCTATCTGTCCCATTCTTTCATGGATTTTTATGCCGGCATAGGCTTTGCGCATGATTTCCATGGGTACGGAGCACGCAGTCTTGCAGCATTCCTCCATTGTTTTTTCCTTGTATGCAATTTCTTCGGGTGTGCTGCGCGGCAGGCCATAGGCCTTTGAAAGCGGCTCAAAAACTTCAGCATCCCTGTCCACAAGAGTTTCAAGTTCTGCAATAATTTGTGCGCCTTTTTCAATAAGTTCCTTTACTTCTTCTTCAACGTCTGCATATTTTTTTTTCCCGACAGTAAGATTCCCCACCATATTGGAAAGTGCCATTCCAATGGCCCCTCCCATTGCAGCAGCTCCGCCGCCGCCGGGAACCGGTTTTTTCGAGGCCAGGACTTCGTTGAAATCTTTACATGATTTATCCAGCATTGACATTTTTATGGTCTCCTCTGTGATTAAATTGATGGTATTTCGCTTCCTTACCCAGAACACCTATATCGAACCGGTTTTTATCTGTCAAATCAAATTTGACTGTATCTGATTAAATTGAATTGTTTTATCGGCTCAAACAGGGTAAAATCACGTGCAAATCAAAGGAGGCGTAAATTATGGACAGACTTGACGCGATATTTGCCCCTGAAACCATAGCGGTCATAGGAGCATCAACCAGAAAAGGAAAAGTGGGTCATGATATTTTTGCCAATATCTTGTCGGGCGGATTTACAGGCACACTTTATCCTGTGAATCCAAAGGCCAAATCCATTTTAAGCGTAAAATGCTATACCAGTATTTCAACAATACCAGATCCAATTGATCTTGCAATGATAATTCTTCCTCCAAAGGCTGCGCTTCAGGCTGTGAAGGACTGTATTGCAAAGGGGGTCAAGGGTATTGTGATCGTGTCCGCAGGCTTCAAGGAGGTAGGCGGCGAAGGAGCAGAAATTGAAAAACAGATTCAGTCCCTGTGTTCAGCAGCCAGCGTAAGGCTTGTGGGCCCTAACTGCCTTGGAGTTATCAATCCTTCGCCAAAGGTGTCGCTGAATGCGAGTTTTTCAGCAAGGATGCCCAAACCCGGCAATGTTTCCTTTATTTCCCAGAGCGGGGCATTGTGCACTGCTGTTCTTGATTATGCCGCAGACAAGGGCTTCGGGTTCTCAAAATTCATTTCAATAGGCAACAAGGCCGATGTGGATGAGCTTGATCTGCTGCGCTATTATCATAATGATCCTGATACAGATGTTGTCATGATCTATATGGAAGAACTGTCAAGAAGCGCAGAACAATTTATTTCCGAAGTAAGGCAGATGACATCCGGAACAAACCCCACCCATGTCATTGCCATAAAATCAGGCTCGTCCGATGCAGGTGCAAAGGCGGCAGCTTCCCATACAGGAGCCCTTGCAGGTTCTGATGCCCTCTATGATGCAATTTTTTCCATGTCCGGCATTTTAAGATGTGCCACGGTCAATCAGCTTTTTGATTATGCCCAGGCATTTGCCGCAAACAAGTATCCCACAGGAGACAGGATAGCAATTATCACAAATGCAGGCGGCCCGGGTATCATTGCAACTGACATGACAGAACAGTCAGGGCTTAAGCTTGCACAATTTTCAGATGAAACCGTAAGAGAACTTAAAAAATATCTTCCTGCAACGGCAAATTTCCACAACCCCGTGGATGTGATAGGAGATGCAGCAAGGGACAGGTATGAAAAAACCCTGGCAACTGTATTGAGTGATCACGGTGTTGATGCGGTACTGATCATTTTGACCCCCCAGTCCATGACCGATGCAATCGGCACGGCAAGGGCCATTGTGAATATTGCTGAAAATTCCATAAAACCCATTGTATGCGCTTTCATGGGAATTGTTGATGTGTCGGACGGAGTCAAGCTGCTCCAGGAACATAAAATCCCGGTCTACCAGTTCCCCGAAAGTGCTGCAAGGTCTCTGGGCGCACTGAGAAACGGGGTAAAATGGCTGTTCAGAAGAATTCTGCCTCAGTTTGACCTGGATCATGACAGCAAAAAGGCAGGCAGGATCATTGAAAAACATCTGGATTCAGGAAAGACGATTTTAGGCGAGCTTGAAGGCAGCAGACTTCTTGAATGCTATGGATTCAATGTTCTTCCCATGGATCTTGCAAAGGATAGTGACACGGCATGCAGGATAGCAGCACAAATAGGTTATCCTGTTGTGATGAAGATTGTGTCTGATGATATATTGCATAAAAGCGATGCAGGGGGTGTGATCGTAGGTGTCAATGATGATGAAGGCGTGAAATCTGCATTTGAAACAATTATGGAAAATGCCCGTACCCATAACCCTGATGCAGAGATTGAAGGTGTGCTTGTCCAGAAACTGGCTCCTAAGGGAAGAGAAGTAATACTTGGGCTTTCAAAGGATCCTGTTTTCGGTCATGCCGTAATGTTCGGACTGGGCGGAATTTTTGTTGAAGTCTACAAGGATGTTGTTTTCAGGCTGTCTCCAATGGGAAGGAATGTTGCAAGGAGAATGATCAAATCCATTAAGGGATATCCGATTTTAAAAGGACTGCGCGGAGAAAAACCTTCTGATATTGAAGCCATAGAAAAGCATATTGTTTCTCTGAAGGCGCTTGCAGATGACTATCCCATGATAATGGAGCTGGATATAAATCCCCTTATTGTTCACGAGGAAGGCATGGGGGCTACGGTTGCAGACGTTATCATACGGCTGGAAAAAGAGGAGGGCTGACAATTATCCTGTATCCTGTGGTGTTGAAGGTACCGGACAAGATCAGGAGTCTGGCAGGCAGGAAGAGAACCATGAGCCTGAGCATGCTTGCCAGAAAAAGTGCCGGGATTTCAGCAGAAAAATCACAGCTTGTGATTGAACGGTTTGAAAAAAATACTTCAGGCATGCCTGTGCCGTACGGAAGTGTTTTCTGGTCTGTAAGCCATAAGCCCGGTTTTGTTGCAGGCATTGCTGCGCCTGTATCAGTCGGGATTGACATAGAACTGGTAAAACCGGTCTGTCCGGCTCTGTTCGGGAAAATAGTGGATCATGATGAATTGTCTTTGTTTTCCGGGTGTAGTGAAATGGATATTTTTTTCAGGGTATTCACTGCCAAGGAAGCTGTATTGAAAAAAACAGGACATGGCCTCAAAGGGCTTTCCCATGCCAGAATAATGCAGGTGGCAGATGAAAACAATTTAACAGTTTTATACAGGAATGAAAAATATCAGGTTGAAAATTTCAGGTTTGAGAATTACATTGCATCCATAACAAAAAACATGTTTGATGTGCAATGGATTCTGATAAAGGAGAAAGCATATGGCTGAAGGAAACGGTTTTGTAATGAAAGATGATTCCGGTGTCGCCTCCGGTGCAAAAGATGCCCTGCCCAGGATTGATTTTTCAGGTTTTATCATGTCTTTGTATTCATCGGGTCTTGTTCAGCTGGGAAAAGTTGAGGATCCGTCAACCGGACAGAAAAATGTGGATCTTGTCCTTGCAAAACATACCATTGACATGATTGCCATGCTGGAAGAAAAAACGCGCGGTAATCTGACCGATGAAGAGAAAAATCTTCTTACAGCCCTGCTTACTGAGATCAGGCTTGCATTTGTAGAGGCAAAAGGTTGAAAGAAAAGATCCTGTCCCACGCAAAAATCAATGTTTTCCTGTATGTTACCTCAAAACGTGAGGACGGGTTTCACAACCTTTACTCACTCATGACCCGGATCAGCCTGTGTGATGATATTATTGTCGAACACGGCAGAAATGGCATATCAATTTCCTGCGACCATCCTGATGTGCCTGAAGACGAATCAAACCTTGCATATAAGGCTGCTGACCTGTTTTACACTTCACTGCCTGAACCAGATATAAATCCGGACAGGGGAAACGGCATTGCAGTCACCATTGTAAAAAGAATCCCGCCCGGTGGCGGGCTTGGCGGAGGCAGCAGCAATGCAGCCTGTGTGCTTGCATGTCTTAACCGGAAGTTCAATTATCCTTTTTCAGATCAGGACCTGATGAGACTTGGCCTGAAACTGGGAGCTGATGTCCCGTTTTTTCTTTTTGGCTCTCCTGCCATTGCAACCGGAGTGGGGGAAAAACTTGAAAAAATACCCTGTCTCAAACCATATTTCCTTGTTCTGTGTGATCCCGGCATATCTGCCTGCACTGCTGATGTATATAAAAATATGGATTATAGATTGACATTAACCCCTAAATATTATAAGAATACTGGTTTAAATGTGCTGCTGCGGGAGCAGGAAACAGACGTGAAAAACCTTGCGCACAATGATCTTGAAGAATCTGCGTGCAGCCTGTATCCTGAGATAGGACAGACAAAGGAACAAATGGAAAGAGCGCTTGGCCGTAAAGTATTTATGACCGGAAGCGGAGCCTCTCTGTTTGCTCTTTTTGCTGACCGTTCCAATGCTGTAAGGGGATTTGAAAAACTTGCAGAAAAATGGGAAGGTACAGGGAAAAATGTGTTTCTTTCCTCATTTGAACAGGAGTGAATGAGGAAAAGTGAGGTAGTGGGGCGTCGTCAAGCGGTAAGACACAGGGTTTTGATCCCTGCATTCAGAGGTTCGAATCCTCTCGCCCCAGCCATTAATTTATAATTTTATGTGTATAATATTTAAAAAAGAGATCTGATATGAACGGCTTATCGATTTTTGCAGGAAATTCCAATCCTGTGCTTGCAGACAGAATTTCGGAATATCTTGCAAAACCATTGGGCAGGCTGAAGGTTAACCGCTTCAGTGATGGGGAAATCCAGGTTGAGATCCATGAAAATGTCCGTAAACAGGAAATTTTTGTAATTCAGTCAACATGCAACCCTGTTAATGACCATCTTGTTGAATTATTGCTTTTGATTGATGCTTTCAAACGCTCTTCTGCCAGCAGAATAACCGCTGTGATTCCGTATTTCGGATATGCTCGCCAGGACAAGAAAGTATCTCCCAGGGTTCCCATCAGTGCCAAGCTTGTTGCAGACCTTCTGGAGCAGACAGGGGTTGGCAGGGTGATTACTATGGATCTGCATGCAGGCCAGATTCAGGGCTTTTTCAATTGTCCTGTGGATAACCTGTATGCTGCTCCTGTTATAATTGATGACATAAAATCAAGGCATCCTGAACACCTGGTTGTGGTTTCACCTGATGCCGGAGGTGTTGAAAGGGCAAGAGCCTATGCCAAAAGACTCAATGCAGACCTTGCCATAGTTGACAAGCGCAGGAGCGCTCCGAACCAGGCAAAGGCCATGGCCATTATCGGAGATGTGAAGAACAAGACAGCCATTGTCATAGATGATATGGTAGATACTGCCGGAACTTTGACAGAAGCGGCAGGTGTTATAATGGAAAAAGGAGCCAGTGCTGTTCACGCCTACTGCACTCATCCTGTATTGTCAGGCCCTGCAATTGACCGGATCAATGAATCTTCCCTAAGCTCCCTTGTTGCAACGGATACCATTCCTTTGTCTGAAAAAGCATTGCAATGTGATAAAATTGAAACCCTTTCCATATCAAGGCTGGTGGGGGAAGCAATCATGCGAAGCTACCGGGGGGATTCTGTCAACTCTTTGTTTGTATAACTATTGATAAATTAGTCTTCTGCATGAAATACATGCAGATACGGAGGAAAGAATTTTGGAATTAATTAAATTATCGGCAAAATCAAGAGAAAAAAGCGGCAAAGGTGCTGCCAGAAGACTGAGACAAAACAATTTTATTCCTGCCATTACCTATGGTGCAAAAGCTGAACCCTGCATGATTGCCCTTGATACTGCTGAATTTGATCGTGTGATCCGCAAGCATGGTACAATGGGGCTGTTTTTCAATCTTACAATTGATGACAAAGACGGGCAAAAGGAAAAAATTGTCATGCTCAAGGATGTGCAGATGGATACATTCGGCCTTAAATACCTGCATGTTGACCTGCATGAAATTGATATGGATGAAAAGGTTACAGTGACAGTGCCTGTTGAAACCACGGGCGAAAGCAAGGGTGTCAAGGAAGGCGGACTTCTGCAGATCATCCGTCATGATCTTGATGTCCAGTGCAAGCCGACTGACAAACCTTCTGCAATAACCATTGACATTACTGATCTTGGTGTGGGCGATGCTGTTCATGTTGAGGATATTGACCTGGGGGAAGATGTTGTAATTCCCCATGAAGTCAATTTCACCGTTGTAACTGTAATTGCTCCGACCACTGTTGATGAGACAGCAGAAGAAGAAGAGGAAGAACTGGAAGAAGAAGTTGCTGAAGCAGCTGTTCCTTCAGAAGAATAATATCCTGATCACATGAGCGGTTCAGGATTCAAGCTTATAGCGGGTCTGGGCAATCCGGGAAAGGATTATGCCCGCACCCGCCATAATATTGGTTTTTCCGTTGTTGATGAAGTTGCATCATCCTTTAATCTCTCCATTGACCGTTCCCGGTTCAGTTCAAGATATGCAAAAGCAAAAATAAAAGGAAATAATGTTTTTCTTTTAAAGCCCATGACATATATGAACAGAAGCGGAAATGCCGTATCTCAGTTTATTTCATATTATAAGATTGCTGTGCCTGATATAATTGTTGTCCATGATGATATGGATCTTGAAACCGGCAGAATTAGAATTGCCAGGAACCGGGGCCATGGCGGGCATAATGGAGTGCGTTCAATAATAGATATGCTGGGCAGCAGGGATTTTACCAGGATCAGGATGGGAGTCGGCCATCCGCGGGGCAGTGCCGGAAATGTTACAAAACATGTTCTTGGAAATTTTTCTTCAGAAGAGGCTGTAATTGTGGACCAATGCATTGAAACAGCCGCAGATGCCTGTATCATGATCCTTGAAAAAGGGGTCTCATCTGCCATGAATTTTTACAATGGCAGATAATTTTATTGACAATGTTGTTAAACTATGGTTTCCTGCCTGAGAATGGGCTAATTGTTTGATAAAATAAAGGTGGGCAATCTGATGGGTGGAAATTCCAAAAAAAAGAAAACACAGCAGAAGGTAAGATCCGGCAAAAAAGAGTTTTCCAAGGGAGATCTGGCGGTTTATCCTGCACATGGTGTCGGATGCATTGAATCCATTGAAAGCAAGGAAATCAATGGGGATACCATGAATTTTTACATGATGAAAATCGTGGAAAACGGTATGGTGATCATGATTCCTACTTCCAATGTGGAATCTGTGGGATTAAGGGAAGTCATTCCTGAAACCGAGGTGCCTGAAGTTTACAAGGTCATGCAGGAAAAGGCACAGGGTGCTGATAATCAGACCTGGAACCGAAGATACCGGGAATATATGGATAAAATAAAAACCGGGTCAATATATGATGTTGCAGAAGTTTTCAGAGATCTTTTTCAGTTAAAGCTTGAAAAAGATCTTTCTTTTGGTGAACGCAAGCTGCTTGATACAGCTCAGAATTTATTGGTTCAGGAGCTGTCCACTGCAAAGGATATAGATGAAAAATCCATGATGAAGGAAATAGAAAGCCTTTTTAACTGATTTGTCTTATCATACCAGACTAACCATTTCTAAAGCCGGCGGGCCGGGCCTTTTGGCCTGAATCATTTCGCCGGTTTTTTATTATGCAGATAAATATTAAAATTTCTGATGCCCTTAAAGGCGAAAGATTTGACCTGGTTATATGCAAATTTGTCCCGGCCCTGTCCCGGAGCCGGGCAGCAGGATTTATCCAGACCCGCTGCCTTTCTGTGAATAACCGGTACAGGAAACCAGGTTACAGGGTAAAGTCAGGAGACCTTGTCACAGGAAATATACCGGAAGAAAAATCATGCGCCTGTGTTTCTGCCCAGAAAATTGATCTGGATATTGTTTTTGAGGATGAATATATAATAGTTATCAATAAAAGGGCAGGCATGGTTGTGCATCCGGGCCCGGGAAATACTTCCGACACACTTGTCAATGCACTTTTATCCCGTTGTCCCTCAATTGCTGCCACGTGTAATGATTCTTTCCGTTCAGGAATTGTTCACAGGCTGGACAAGGACACAAGCGGTCTTATCGTTGCTGCAAAAACTTCACAGGCACTTGAATTTCTGCAAAGGGAATTTAAATACAGGCGGGTAAAAAAAAAGTATCTTGCCATTGTATCAGGCAGGCTTTCCTCCTGCGAAGGTGAAATTGAAATGCCCATCGGCAGGCATCCTGTCAAAAGAAAGATAATGGCTGTGAACCATAAAACAGGCAGGTATGCAAGGACATTATGGAAGGTTAAGAAGTATCTTGAAAATGCAAGCCTTGTTGAGATCCTTCTTAAAACAGGCAGGACCCATCAGATCAGGGTGCATTTTTATGCAATAGATCATCCCCTGATAGGGGATTCTGTCTATCAGTACAGAAAAAACCGCAGAAACCGGAGCGTGGCCCCGCGGCAGATGCTTCATTCATGGCAGCTTGGTTTCCGCCATCCATATTCAGGGCGTAAAATGCTCTTTAAAGCAGAACCTCCGGAAGATTTCACACAGGTACAGGCAAAGCTGAAACTCTTTGGTTCATGACAGAACCGGTTCTATTTTTATTGCACATACCTTGTACTCAGGTATTTTGGCAGTGGGATCCAGTTTGGCGTTTGTAAGTTCGTTGGCAGCAGCAGAGGCAAAATGGAATGGAATGAAAATTGTTCCTGCAACGGCTTTTGAGGAAACCTTCAGCTTTGCATTGATTCTGCCGCGTCTTGATGCCACAACAACCTTTGATCCTGTGTCAAGGCCTAAATTTCCTGCATCTGCCGCTGAAATTTCAACAAAACATTCAGGAGACAGGGTGTTAAGTCCCTTTGTCTTCATTGTCATGGTGCCTGTGTGATAGTGGTATAATACCCTTCCTGTTGTAAGAATATATGGATATTCCTCATCAGGCAGTTCAGCAGGAGGCCTGTGGTCAATTGCATGGAAAAGCCCTTTTCCCCTTGTAAACTGCTTGGTGTGTAAAATGGGTGTGCCAGGGTGGTCCTGTGAAGGGCAGGGCCAGCAGATCCCCATGTTTTCAATTCGTTCCCATGTAATACCGGCATAGGAGGGGGTAACAGCGGCAATCTCTTTGAATATTGCTTCGCTGTTTTCATAATTCATTTCATATCCCATGCGTTCTGCTATCTCACAGATTATCTGCCAGTCCTGTCTTGCTTCTCCAGGCGGTTCAACAGCTTTTCTGACCCTCTGAACCCGTCGCTCTGTATTGGTGAATGTCCCGTCCTTTTCTGCAAAGCAGACAGCAGGCAGCACAACATCTGCAAGTTTTGTGGTTTCTGTATGGAAAATATCCTGGACAACCAGAAAATCCAGGTTTTTGAAACCTTTTCTGGCATGGTTCAGGTCAGGGTCAGACACAAGGGGATTTTCTCCGATAACAAACAATGATTTCAGCTGGCCTTCATATGCCTTCTGTATCATTTCCGTGACAGCAAGCCCGGGTTTTGCAGGTATGGCACTGGTGTTCCATGCCTTTTCATATTTCTGCCTTGCCTCATCACTGGAAACAGCCTGATATGCTGTAAATACATTTGGCAGTCCGCCCATGTCACAGGCTCCCTGAACATTGTTCTGGCCACGCAGGGGGTTGACCCCGCCTCCTGGTTTTCCAAGATGGCCGCAGAGCATGGACAGGTTGGCAAGGGATTTTACATTGTCAGTCCCGCATGTGTGCTGGGTTATGCCCATGCAGTACAGAATGGAGGCAACCTTTGCCTTTGCAAATTCACGTGCCAGGCTGACAAGATCTTCTGAACTGATGCCTGTTATGGCCTGAACATAATCTGGTGTGTATTTTTCAACGGTTTTTTCAAGCTCTTTGAAGTTTTCCGTGCGCTGTTCAATAAAATTTATATCATGCAGGCCTTCTTTGATAATGACATGCATAAGACCGTTGATCCAGGCGATATCGGTTCCCGGTGCAGGCCGCAGCCATTTGTCTGCATGGCTGGCAAGCCTGATCCTGCGCGGGTCAACAACGTAAAGCTTTTTGCCGTTCAGGGCTGCACGCTTGACAAAGGTTGATATTACGGGATGGTTTTCAGTTGTATTTGACCCGGTCACAAGAATCAGGTCGGAATCCTCAATGTCTTCAATTGAGTTTGTCATTGCACCGCTTCCAAATGCTGCAGCCAGACCGGCTACGGTTGAGCTGTGTCACAGCCGGGCACAATGGTCAATGTTGTTTGTCTTTAAAACTGCTCTGGTGAATTTCTGGGCAATATAATTGTCCTCATTGGTAATTCTGGCAGATGTAAGCACAGCCATGCTGTCAGGGCCGTATTCGTTTTTTATTGCGCCAAATTTTTCTGCCACAAGCTCAAGGGCCTCATCCCAGGAAGCTTCAACCTGTCTGCCGTCTTTTTTTATAAGCGGTTTTGTCAGGCGTTCATCAGAGGCAACAAATTCATATCCAAACCTGCCCTTTACACACAGGCGCGCAAGATTGGGGGGAAGATCAGTATCAGCCCCTTCGATTTTGACTATTTTATTGTCCTGGACAAAAATATTGATCTGACACCCAACCCCGCAGAAGGAACAGGTTGTTCTTACTTTTTTCGTGTCTTTGAATCTTTCATCCCTGAAGGGTTTGTCAGGTATGAGCGCTCCCACAGGGCATGCCTGCAGGCATTCACCGCAGAAAACACAGTCTGAATCTTTCAGGGGCAGATCGTTTTTTGCCGTGATCTTGGGTTTGTTATCTTTGCTGTATCCGAATTCAATGGCATTGTTCACCTGGATTTCACGGCAGGCTTTTACACAGCGCCCGCACAGGATGCAGCGTGAAAAATCCCTGATTATGAAGGGATTGGCACGTTCAGTTTCATGTGGGCACTCATTTAGCGGTATGCCGCGGGTTGTGACCTGATACCTGTAGGCAAGATCCTGGAGCTCGCAATTTCCCCAGGCAGGGCAAAGATCTTCCTTGCCGTCATTTTTCAGGACATTGAGCTGAAAATCCGCCCATTCCATGGGATCAAAATCTCTGATGGCGCAGTTGTGATTGCCGGATGCAAGCAGTTTGGCTATATTTTCACGGCGGGCCTTGATAACCCTTGAAGATTCTGTAAAAACAACCATGCCGGGTTCCGCTTTTGTGCTGCATGATTCAGCAAGTTCAGGCCTGCCTTTGATTTCAACCAGACATATCATGCATGATCCTGTCGGGGCAGTGCCCTTGAGGTGGCACAGGGTGGGAATATCTATTTCATGGCGGCATGCTGCTTCAAGAATGGTTTCTCCGGACTCAAAATTGAGTTCATTTCCGTTGATGGTTATGATATTAGTAGATTCCATGGCGGTTTCCCCGGTTTGATTCCATAAGTATTTCACTGATTTGTCCTGACAATGAATATTTTAGTACACTGTCACCATAATATTGTCAATGTGCAGAAAAAATAAATTTTATTGATATCATTGACTTTTCATTTTCCAGGTGTTTATACAGTAATGGGTCTTTGTTGCTGACCTGAAACAAAATAATAATAAGACTCATAAGGACAGGGTTCATGCTTCAATCTATTCTCATAATGGGTGGGCTTGGTATTGCCATGGGTGCGGTACTTG
This sequence comes from uncultured Desulfobacula sp., assembly GCA_964408295.1. Classification (GTDB taxonomy): domain Bacteria; phylum Desulfobacterota; class Desulfobacteria; order Desulfobacterales; family Desulfobacteraceae; genus Desulfobacula. Next base: position 85,099 of record CAYOYY010000005.1, read on the forward strand.
CAATTGCTTCAAAGGCATTTTATGTGTATGAGGATCCAAAGGTGGTTGCCATAGGCGAGGTTCTGCCCGGAGCTAACTGCGGCGGATGTGGATATCCCGGATGCAATGCCAATGCAGAGGCAATTGTAAAAGGTGAGTCAGGTGTCAATTCCTGTGTTGCAGCAGGTGAAGAAGTGGCTTCTGCCATTGCAGGCATCATGGGGGTGTCTGTTTTGGATACTGAACCTGAGTTTGCAGGCCCTGGATGCGGTTACGGCAATGCTGATGCTGATCTTGATTATGAGTACATGGGTATTACAGACTGTCGTGCAGCTGTCATGCTCTTTGGAGGAATGAAGACCTGCCGCATAGGCTGTCTTGGCCTTGGAACATGTGTCAAGGCATGTATGTTCGGTGCATTGTCCATCGGCAGCAGCGGTCTTCCTGAGGTTGATCAGGAAAAATGTACAGGCTGTGGTGCCTGTGAAAGAGCATGCCCCAAACATATTATAAGACTTACATCTGTAACGCGCAGGATTATAAGGGAATATACTGTTGAGGACTGCGTTACTCCCTGTCAGAGGGCCTGTCCCACAGGTATTGATATCAAGAAATATATACTTTTGATAAAACAGGGAGATTACAGGGGCTCTGTTCAGGTCATCAAGGAGAGAAACCCTTTCCCAACGGTTATCTCACGCATCTGCCCTGCTCCGTGTGAAACCAGGTGCAGAAGACTTTTAACTGATGAATCCGTTGCCATAAATCACCTGAAACGTTTTGTATGTGATTACGAGATGAACAGAGACGACCGCAGCCTTCCATACAAGGCTCCTTTGACCGGTAAAAAGGTGGCCGTTATAGGAGGCGGGGTCGAAGGGCTGTCAGCAGCTTTCTTTTCAGCAAGGCTCGGTCATGAAGCAAGCGTGTTTGAGGCCACACAGTCTTTGGGAGGAGTGCTTCGCAGGGCCATTGACCGCAGAAGGCTTCCCATGGAGATCCTGGACTGGGATATTGAGGGTGTAAGGCAGATGGGGGTTGAGATTCACACCCAAGCAAGGGCAGGAAGGGATTTTACCATTGACAGTCTGCTGGCACAGGGCTTTGACGCTGTGTTCACTGCAACAGGCGGATGGGATTCAAGGCTTGCAAGGGGTGATGTTGATACGGCAGACAATGTTTTTCCAGGAGCTTTCCTTCTGATTGACCTTTTAAGAAGCATCACCAATGCAAGCATCAGGATTCCGGTCGGAAAGAATGCTGTGATTGCAGGCTCAGGTAAGATGCTGGCCAATGCAGTTGATATATTAAAGGATAAAGGGGCTGAAAACATCACCATTATATTACGCAGATCTTCTGCTGAATCTTTCCCTGACAATAATACGATTGAAAAGATCATGCAAAATGGAGCAAAAATCATTTACAGGGCTGGAATCACAAGAGTTGCGGGAGAGAATGAAAAACTTGTCAATCTTGAATATACCAGCCTTGATACAGGAGATAAACATATTATTGAAGCTGATACCCTTTTTATCGGGTCAGGCAGGTTCCCTGAACTTGTATTTGTGCCTGTTCATGCAGGTGATGATGACAATGAAAATCAGGAACCTCATTCCGCAGGCCCTGTGATATGGGAAGGACGCGAGCTTCAGAAAAAGCCTGATTCAAACAGGGAGCTTGGCCTGCTCTCTGACCAGGATCCGACAAGCGAGTATCCTTCTGTTGTGTCTGCAATCAATGGTGGCAGAAAAGCTGCTGCTGCAATACATTATATAATGTATGATATTGAGTTTCCGGAGTCTTCAAAACTGATCACGGATAATTCTCTGATACAGGATGTCTTTGCAATTGATGATGTTTCTTCAAGTGCAAGAAACATAATGAAATCACCGCATCCTGTGAAAAAGCCAGGAGATGATTTTTCAAGCGGCTTCACTATTGAACAGGCAGAGGACGAAGCTGGCCGCTGTCTGCAATGCGGTCTGCTCTGCTATGAAAAAAATCATAAAAGCGCTCAGGACACCATATGAGACCTGAACATTTACTCGTTGTTGATGATGAAAAGCGGATAGTGGAAAACATCCGGCTGTGCCTTGAAAGGGAAGGGTTTTCAACTTCAGGAGCCTATGACGCTGAATCTGCAATTGAGCTTTTCAGGCGTCAGAGATTTGATCTTGTGCTGATGGATGTCAATATGCCCGGCATCAGCGGTTATGATGCCATGGAACATTTTTTTGCCATTGACAAGTATATTGGTATCATCATCATCACAGGTTATGCATCAGTTGAATCTGCAATACGGGCTTTGAAGCTGGGAGCCTGGGATTATCTTAAAAAACCCTTTGAATATGCAGATCTCATTAAAACTGTAAAAAATGCACTTGCCCAGAAAAAGCTTATTTCTGAAAACCAGGCTGTATGTGCAAGGCTTGAAGCCTCTGAGCGCCGGTTTGAGTATATGGTGAACAATTCTCCTGATCTGATTTTCACGCTTGACGAACAGGGAAGGTTTGTCTTTGTGAATCATCAGTTTAAAAAGGTGCTGGGCTTTTCCGAAAAGGAGCTGATCGGAACCAGGTTTGATAAAATTGTGCATGAAGATGATCTGAATCAGGCTGCCGGTCTGATGGCATTTGACAGAAGCTTACGCAGAATCAATGATGGTCAGGACATGCATCTCAGATTTAAAAAGGCATGTAAAAAAACTTCTGCCGGAGATCCCTATGGTTCCTTTGCCTTTATGGAGCTCAAGGCCGCTCCAATGCACCTGCCGGCAGGTGACAACAAAGATGAATTTAACGGGGTATATGCAGTGGCAAGGGATGTTACAGAGCGCATCAACCTTGAGGAACAATTGCGTCAGGCCCAGAAAATGGAGGCCATAGGCACCCTTGCAGGCGGTATAGCCCATGATTTTAACAATATCCTCATGGGTATCCAGGGATATGCATCCCTTGTCAAGGCAGGTTTTAAAAAGGACAGCCCTGAATACAAACGCCTGGCCAGTATTGATGAATATGTGTTCAGCGGTGCGGAAATGGCCAAGCAGCTCCTTGGATTTGTGCAGAAGACCTGTCAGGAAACAGCTTTGCTGAATCTGAACTATCTTCTCAAGATGTCGGCCAAGATGTTTGGCAGAACCAAAAAGGATATTTCAATAGAGCAATACCTTGAAAAGGATCTGTGGACAACAAGGGTGGATGAGGGGCAGATCAAGCAGGTTCTGCTTAATCTTTTTGTCAATGCATGGCAGGCCATGCCGGACGGCGGCAAGATAACAATAGGCTCTGAAAATGTTATTCTGGATGAATTCGGCCCGGAAAAGGCTGGTGCCTATGTGAAAATAACCGTGTCTGACACAGGTGTCGGAATCAGCAAGGATATAATAAACCGTGTTTTTGATCCGTTTTTCACCACAAAGACAAGGGGTCAGGGAACAGGGCTTGGCCTTGCCACTGCCTACGGGATCATAAAAAGCCACAAGGGATTTTTTAAGGTAAAAAGCAAACAGGGCCATGGCAGCTCTTTCATGTTTTTCCTTCCTGCTGTTCCATCAGGGTCGGAAACGGGCAGGGAGCCTGAAGAAAAGAAAAAGATTTTCAACGGCAGGGGAACGGTTCTGCTTGTTGATGATGAAAAAGGTGTCATAGAAGTCTGTTCCGAGATGCTTAAAACCCTCGGCTATGAGGTCAAGACAGCTTTGAGCGGAAAAGAGGCGCTTGGCATTGTTGCTTCTGAAAAAGACAAGATTGATCTGGTTATTCTTGATATGGTCATGCCCAAGATGGCGGGCAGGGAGATTTTTGAGCAGATAAGGCAGATTGATCCTGAAATGAAAGTGCTTGTATCCTCAGGATACAGCCGTGAGGAAGATATAAGAAAAATGCTGGGGCAAGGCTGCAATGACTATATCCGCAAGCCTTTTGATGTTGCCACCCTGTCCGAGAAGCTGAAATCTGTGTTTGGTTCTCTTGAAAAAGTGTAAAAAAGAGCCCTGTGAAAAACAACCAGGGCTCTTTAAAGTTCTGTGATTATCCAAATACTTTTTCAAGATCAGGAACAATCTGTTTTTTACGGCTCATGATACCGGGCAGCCATGCTTTTCCGTCTGCCGGAGTCACACCAAAAGCTTTTTCAACAACAGATTCGTCATCAGAAGCAATCAGAAGTTCTGTACCTTCTTTCATGATGTCTGTCAGCATGAGAAATACACTGTGATGGCCTTTTTCTTCCTTGAGAGCCTGAATATCCTTTGCAAGATCAGCCTTGATTCCGTCAACAATGGAAAGATCCACAAGCTCAAGCTGGCCCACGCCCACGCCTTTGCCGCTCATGTTGAAATCCTTGTAGTCACGGAAAACAAGTTCACGGATGGGAGTGCCTTCAACTGCTGATTTAACCTTGAACATCTCAATACCAAGGGCTTCAAGATCGCTTTCACCGCAGATTTCTGACAGTTTGGCGCAGACTTTTTTATCAGTATCTGTGCATGTGGCTGATTTGAAGATAACAGTATCTGAAAGGATTGCACAAAGCATGATGCCTGCAATGTCTTTTGGAATCTCAATATTGAAGTAGTCATACATGGATGCAATGACGGTGCATGAGCATCCAACAGGCCAGATCCAGCATTCCAGGGGCTGTCCTGTGGTGATGTCGCCTAATTTGTGATGATCCACGATCCCCAGTATATTGGCTTCGTTGATATCATCAGGGCTCTGGGCAATATCGGAGTGGTCCACAAGATATACGTCCTTGCCGGCATATGATGTAACAATTTCCGGAGCTGAAACACCGAATTTTTCAAGTACGAAATTTGATTCAGGATTCAGTTTGCCCTGAACAGCCGGAGCTGTGTCTTCGCCCAGTTTTTTCTTGAGATCAGCCAGTGCAATGGCTGCACAGACTGAATCTGTATCTGGATTTTTGTGACCAAATACTAAAGTTGACATAAAACCTCCTAAGTTTTTTTATTCATGTTGCTATATTATGATGATCCCACCTCATTTGTGACCATCTGATGTTTTAAATCACAAAACCGCAATATCTTATAAAATTAATTGAGTGCAGAAACAAGGAAAATTTTAAAATTCAGGCAGTTCATTTGTGCCGTTCTGGTGACATGCCTGCATAAATGGCGCCAAGGACAAGGAAAACACCTGCCCAGACACCTGGCCCTGTAGGTCTTTTGAAAAAAACAACATCCCATATAAAGGACAGGGACGGCTGTAGCAGCAGGATCAGCCCTGCATGGGATGCCTTGATATGGGGCAGGGCATTGGATATGACAATCCATGCAATGCACTGGATGAAAAGCCCGAGACCTGCCAGCGCCAGCAGGGTTGTCATATCCGGTATCAGGAATGAATCCATGTGAACAAAAGCTTTGAGACCGAGAAACAGGGCGCTGCTGAACGACAGGATCATTAAATCATAAAATTTTGATTCTTCTTTTTTATCTGATTGTATGTGGCGCAGAACCAGCAGGAAAAGGCTATAAAACACTGCTGTTGCAAGTCCGAGCCATATGCCTTCAACATAATGCGGTCCCTGATGTCTTATGTCTTTTCCCATGATGAGAAAAAGCCCGGCAAATGCCATGGGCACGGCTGCCAGAAATTTAATGGTTATCTTTTCTTTGAAAAACAAAAATCCTGTGATGGCCAGGACAAAAACCTGAAAATTGCCCAGTATGGTTGCAAGGCCGGGGCCTACATACAGGATGGACAGATGCCACGCCCACAGATCAAGGGAGAACAGCACCCCGCACAAAACCGCAAGAATGTTTTTTTTAAGGCTCCATATTTTGAACTCTTTTCGGATAACACAGATTATGGCAAGGAAGATTGCGCCGAAAAATACCCTGTAAAATGCGGAAACCGTGGGACTGACATTGGAAATCTTGACGAGAACACTGGAAAAACTGATGATCACGGCTCCTGCCAGAACAGACAGATATGCGCTGTTTTTTGAATTCATGAAGATTTTTAGTCCAGCATTGTCCAGGAAAACAGGCTTTCCTGCGCCAGAATACCGGCAGCTTTTGCCATTTTTACAAGATCATCATCAAAAATGTCCATGAGTGCATGGGTAAGCCCTGCCTCTGCCAGCATTGCAAGATAGGCTCTGGTGACAAGCCTTCGTGCTTCTTTGTTTTCTGCACGGGTTGCAAGGTTGGATATTCCTGCAATTGTGCGCACTGGAAAACCTGCAAGCTCAGGAAGCGCCCTGATGAAACCAAGAACCTCTCTTGCCTGCACAATACCGTCTTCCCAGGCAAGTGGAGGCGTTACAGGGTCTATAATGATTTTTTCCTTTGCAACTCCGTTTGATTCTGCTTTTTCAAGAAGCTCAAGCGCAATCTCGCAGCGCTGTGAAAAATTTTTAGGAACCCTTGAGTCGGGAAACAGAAGAAAACCCACAATATCGGTATTAAATTCCCTGGCAAGCGGCAGCATTCTGCTGATTTTCACAGGTTCAAGTGAAAACCCGTTGATTATCACCCTGTTTTTTGTGGCAGCTTCAAGCCCGGCCCTCATTGCGTCCGGATTTGCCGTATCAATTAAAAGGACCAGGTCTGTGGCTTTCTGAACAGCATCCATGAAAAACCGCATGCCCTGTTCCGCCTGTTTTCCAAGAGGGCCTGTATTGACATCAATGGCCCAGGCTCCCTGGTGTTCACATTTTTGAACAAGCTCTGTTATAAAAGACGGGTCGCGCAGTTCCAGAGCTTTCCGGACAGCGGGTTTTGTAATCCTCAGGTTGTCTGCTATAAGTTTTAGAGCCATTGGGTTGATTTCTCCTGAGGAATGTATACACCAGATGGAATATTAAAAAAACAGTATTTTTTTGCTCCCTTTATTATTGGACAGGATATATTCTTGTTTCATTGTACCCTGTAATTATTCTCATGTATCCTGAAATCATGAGATCGGTTTTTCTGTCTCCTGTGTCAATGATCATCGGATGCCCGTGCAGGCTGCCAAGCTTTTCAGGCGTGGCAATGGCGATTATATTTTTTTTGCCTGCCCTTTGAATAATTTCTGGGCTTATCTGAAGGTTGCCCCGTCCGAAAATGCAGCCCTGTCCGCCTGTGGGTGTGATAAGTATTTTAAATGGCCTGTTATGCACTGCCTTTAGAATTTCATTTTCACTGGCATCCATGCACAGTATTTTCTTGTTCAAAATGATGTCCACTCCCATCAGGGTGCTGTCAAGGCCGAGTCTTTCACACACAGCCCTGGTGGTTGTGCCCGGCCCCAGAATATAGATCGTGTCTTTTTGCATATTATCCGTGATATAAAGCGCTATCAGGTTCTGGGCTGCTCTGTCGCTCAGAGGTGAACCTGCCTTTCTGTTCTGAAGGCAGGTGGTTTCACAGGGAACTTCAAGATATCCGTAAAGCCGGGTTGCTATCCTGCCTTTGCGGCAGGTGTTCTCATCAATATCCAGAACTTCCCTTGTGCATGTCTGCCTGATTTTTCCTGAAAGAAAATGCAGGGCAAGCTCGCCTGCCTTTTCAGGGGTTCTTGCAAATACAGGAGAATGCATCTTTACCCCGGCAGGAAGTGCTGCAACAGGTATTTTATCCTGCACTGCCCTGTATATGTCCTTTGCAGTGCCGTCTCCTCCTGCAAAGAGAATGAGATCTGCCTTTGCAGCCAGCATTTTTTCTGCTGCTGCAATGGTATGATCAGGCTTTGTTTCCAGAGGGCATTCATTGTCTGTGACAAGGGGGTTCATTCCAAGGCTGCGCGCACATGTTTCGCCCATGGGGCCGGGGGCAGCCAGAATCTTGTATGAATCCGGAATTTTCCCAAGGGCCCTTGCAGCCTTTTGATGGGCTGTGGGAACAGCACCAAGTGATGCTGCCTTTTCAGCCATGCCGTCTGTTCCCTTGAGCCCGACCCTGCCCCCCATGCCTGCAACGGGATTTATTATGAATCCCAGGAGTTTCAATTGTCAGCATCCTGTTTTTTAAGCCTGTGTTTTTTAAGATAGCTTCTCCAGGTGATGGCCCATTGGGAAGGATCATCAGAAGGCGAAGAATCCACCCTGTGGCATACGCTCTGATGCGGAGCTGTACGGATTATTTCAGGATTTTCTTCAGCTTCCTTGAAAACATGCTCAAGGGTTGCGATATATTCGTCAATATCCTGTTTTGACGGGGTTTCTGTGGGTTCAAGTGTCATGGGTTCAGGAACATAATATGGGTGGTGGCTCGTCCAGTAATGAAGACCGAAATCCATCATTCTGCGCTGGATATCGCCTGTTGTGATTCCTGTTTCTTGTGCCAGTTTTTCAAGGGTGTATCTTGCCTGTTCAATTCTCTGTCTGCCCTTTATATACGGGGCATCAACCCATCTGTTTTCCATGAGTTTTTTAAAAAGATAATTATTGTTGAGCACTGCGGTTTTAGCGGTTTCATAAAGACCTTCAGGCCCCATGGCCATTATCCAGGCATAGGCCTTGAGAACAACCTGGGCAGCGCCTGTAAATGATCTTACCTTTCCTATGGAATCTGCCCCTGGATTTTCAAGAACAAATTTTTCACCTTTCCGGGTGACAAGAGGCCCCGGAAGGAAGCGTTCAAGCTCTTTTTTTACCCCGATGGCTCCGCAGGCAGGCCCTCCGCATCCGTGGGGTGTGGAAAAGGTCTTGTGAAGATTGAAAAAGCACATGTCAAATCCGGCTTCTTTTGCCCTTGTAATGCCCAAAAGCCCGTTGGCATTTGCCTGGTCATATGCACAAAGGCCGCCATATTCATGCACAAGGTCTGTGAACTGCCTGATTCCGGGATTATAAACCCCTGTGTCTTCAGGATTTGCAACAAAAAAACCTGCTGTTCTTTCGCTGACAGCTTCCCTGAATGCGTTGAAATCAGGATACCCGTCTTTGTCCGGGCCTATGTAAATAATTTTATATCCTTTTACAGCAGGCGCGGCAGCATCGGAGGGGTGTGAATATATGGTGGTGATGATTTCATCGCGTCTGTTATTCTGTTTTTGTGTCGTAAAATATTGGTGCATGACAGATGCCATGGCAAGTATTGCCTGGCTGCCTCCTCCAGGCTGAAAACTGAACCTGTCAAGGCCTGAGATCTGCCTTAAAAAGCAGTCGGTTCTGAAAATGATTTCCAGTATGCCCTGCACGCTTTCTTCAGGCTGACGCGGGTGAAGCTCGCGCATGGCAGGACAGCCTGCAAGCCGGTCGTTTACCTTGGGACTGTATTTGACCGTACAGGTTCCCTGGCCGATTTCAATATTGACATCTGCACCAAGGGTCTGCTGGGACAGGCGCATATAATGGCGCAGCACACGGGGCTGTGATATTTCAGGCAGGGCAGGGGGACGCCTGCGTATCATGTGTTCCGGCAGAGAATCAACAGGGCTGCGGTTCTTGTCAATGATCTTTTTTTCCGGCCGGGGCACAAGAATTCCACGCTCTCCTTTGCAGCTCAGTTCAAAAATAATTGGCTCATCCCATTTTGCCTGGTGAAATCCTGTTCTGACCTTTGAAGTTCTGTTTATAGGTTTCATATGTATTTCCTTTCAGGATTGTTTCTGTATTATCTTGACGCTGTAATCTCGGCAATGGCTCTGCACAGGGTGTCAATATCGTCTGCCGTGTGGATTTCCGTGACGCAGCAAAGTGCACACTGGCCAAGTTCAGGGAAATCATGTGAAAGATCCCAGCCTCCGAATATTCTGCGCTCAAGAAGTTTTTTGTTTATCTGGTCGGTAGTCATTCCTGTATTATTGAAATCCACAATAAATTCCTTGAATGAGGGCGCTGAAAATACCGGAGCGCTGATCCCTGGGATTTCATTGAGCTTTTTCATGGCATATCCTGATTTTGCCATGATGGTGTGTCCGATTTCCTTCATGCCGTGCGGCCCCATGAGTGCAAGATACACTCCGGCTGTGATGCCCCATAAAGCTGTCTGCGTTCCCACATATTCCTTTCCCTGTTCCCTGTGATGGCCGAACGAGGTTCTGTCATATGCCACATCGTCAAATCCGTATTCTCCTTCCTGAACTGTCGGAACAAGCCCGAACAGGCGGGAGGGGAATTCCATGACATATTTTTCTTCGTCTCTTGTGGCAATGAAACCTGACTGGCCGCCGCCGTAGTTCATGTGTATGCCAAGGGGCTGAAGGTCTCCGCACACAATGTCAGCTTTGTATTGCGCAGGAGGAACAAGAACTCCAAGGCTGACAGGATCAACTCCGACAATGCACAGGGCTCCTGCCCTGTGGGCCATGTCTGAAACTGACTGTCCCCTTGATTCAATGAACCCGAAAAAGGAAGGGTTCTCAAAATAAACGGCTGCCGTGTTTTCCGACAGCATGGATTCAAGGCCTTCAAGGTCAAGCTCTCCTGTTTCAGGGTCATGGCCGGCACTGACAATTGAAATATCAGGGCTGCAATAGTTTTTTATTATCATGAGCTTGTCAGGATCAATAAGGTCAGGCACAATTGCCCGGGTTCTGCCCGTGATCCTTGCTGCCATGCGGATTGATGTTGCAGCAGCCTGGGCCCAGTCCATTGTGGGCACATTGACCACATCCATGTCAACAAGCTCTGCAACAAGGCTCTGGTACTCGAACAGGGCCTGGAACCTTCCAAAATCATTGTACATTTCCCCGCCATATGCAGTCAGAAATTCTCCGCGGCTGTTAATCTCATCACATATTGCAGGGACATAATGCTGCCAGCAGCCGGCTCCCGTGAAATTGAGAAATTCTTCGCAGTGCGTGTTTCTGTCAAGAATGGATTTTACATGGCGTTCAAGTTCGTATTCCGAATGAATGGCATCCGGCAGGTCCAGTTTTTCCTTTAATTTAAGGAAGTCAGGGATTTCAGCATGCAGTTCTTCAACGCCTGAAAGCCCCAGGTATTCCAGCATTTCCTTTTTTGTGCCTGGGTTTGAATTGGGTATGTATGGATGACTCTGGTATCCTTTTAACACCATGAAACTCTCCTTTGAATTATTGGTTTGTTTTTATGTCTGTGAAGGTTGAAGCAGATTCCGTGCCTTTACATATGTTTTGTTGTGCTCATGCATTTGTCCATGAGCTTTAAGGAAAACCATATTGCTTTCTTATTGGATTTTTGTCATATATGACATTATTTTGTCAGATTTGTTGCCATTATTGACAAAGAAACATGGAAACTGTCATGATGACTGATATTGGAAAATATAAAAAAGATATTGATGATCTTATCCGGCTTGTCAGGTGTACGCTTGAAATTGATGCAGCAGTTTTTGATACACAAAGCCGCATTGTCGCATGCACTGACGAATATCTGCACCAGAAGGGAAATACCGTTCATGCGCCGTCCATTGAAGAGGTAATTGCCAATGGAAATGTCGTTGTCAACAAACCCGGTCACATGAATTCCTGCGCAGGATGCAGGTTCATAGGCAATTGTCCGGCAAAGATAGAAATCCTTAAAGCCATACGTTATAGGTCTCAGGATTTTGGTGTCATGACATTTACCTGTTTTACCGATGAAGCCCATGAAAGGATGACAGGCAGGCTCAAGGCATTTGTTCAGGCTCTGGATATTTTTTCAGACTGGGTTGCAAAACTTGTGATCAGAAAACAGGAAGCTTCCACAATGGATGAAACCCGCACCATGCTTAAAAATATTATGGAATCATCAGAAGAGGGCATCATGGTTACAGATCCTGACGGGTCAGTTCTCCGGTGCAATGCAGGAGCAGGCAGATTGTTTTCATTCTGCGGCCTTCATACAGGAAACGCTTATCATATACTTCCTGCCCATGTTGTGGATACTGCACTCAAACCTGAACGCCTCAGGGATGTCAGAGTGGAAACAGGTAATATCAGGGCTTTTGTATCTGCAAAGCCTGTTTTTGTGAATGATGAGCTTAAATCAGTTGTTTTTTTTATCAGGGAAGATCAGGGCAGGGCAGGGAAAAAATCACGACCTGAAGCAAAAACTGGCAGATCTGCTGTCATGACGCATGATCTGCTTGGAAAATGCCCTGAGATAATGAAGCTTAAGAAAAACATAACAAGATTTTCCAAAAGCAGTTCAACCGTTTTGATAACAGGCGAGACAGGTACGGGAAAAGGCCTTGTGGCAAGGCTGATACATGAAAAAAGCCCCAGGGCAGGCAAACCCTTTATTGCTGTAAACTGTGCAAGCATACCTGAAACATTGTTTGAAAGTGAACTTTTCGGATATGAGGAAGGGGCTTTTACAGGAGCAAAAAAAGGCGGGAAAAAAGGCAGATTCGACCTGGCTCGCGGCGGCACAATTTTCTTGGATGAAATAGGGGAAATGCCTCTGCACATGCAGGTGAAACTTTTGAGCGTACTTCAGGATCACAGCTTTCAGAGGGTCGGGGGAGTTGACATGATATCTGCCGATGCAAGGGTTATTGCAGCAACAAACCAGGATCCTGAAGCAATGATTATGGAAAAAAAATTCAGGCCTGACCTTTTTTACAGGTTGAATGTCATTCCCATGTCTCTGCCGCCTTTAAGGGAAAGACAGGGAGATCTGGAAATTCTTGCGCATTTCTTTTTAAAGGATGCCTGCATGAGATCAGGCCGCAGTATTGAAAGGATTTCAGAATCTGTCATGGCAGCTTTCAGGGCCCATGACTGGCCAGGCAATATACGCGAACTTCAGAACGTTATTGAGTACAGTGTCAATGTTGAGGAAACAGACACGATAACAGAATCCAGCCTGCCTGAGTATTTTTCTGCGCGGGTCCGGGTGAAAAAGGTGCCCCGCGATATCAGAGCCGGGGCACTTGCCGCTGAAATGGATATCATTCTGTCATGCCTTGACCGGCACGGCCATGATGTAAAAGGCAAAATCCGCGCAGCCGGCGAACTTGGCATAAGCCTGCGAACCCTTTACAGAAAACTTGAAAAGCTCAGCACTTAAACAATCTGTCAGGCAAGACCTCCTCCATCCACAGTGAGATTGGCTCCTGTTATCCATTCCGACATGGGGCCTGCAAGAAAAAGTGCGGCCTTTGCAATGTCCATGGGAGTTCCCACCCTTGCAAGTGGTCTGTCAGCAGCCTCAGCCATGAAATCATTGTCATCGCATCCAAGCTGCCTTGCTTCATCATGGAGCAATGGAGTATCAATATCGCCCGGGCTTATGGAGTTTACGCGGATTCCCTGAGGTCCATGATCAATGGCCATGGCCCTTGTCATATTGACAATGCCCCCTTTGGCAGCACAATATGCAGCAGCTTTGTTGCCTCCTTTCAGGCCCCAGCCCGATCCTGTATTTATGATGCTGCCTCCGCCGTTTTCCGCCATGACCGGAATCGCATATTTTGACAGCAGAAAAGCCCCTTTCAGCGTGACATCAATCACAATGTTCCAGTCAGTTTCGTCAAGCTCTGCAATTGTTTTTCTTCTTATAATGCCTGCATTGTTGAACAGGATATCAATTCTGCCATGCCATTTTACAATTGATTCAATGCATGAACAGCAGTCTTTTTCCGATGTTACATCACATCTGACAAATTCTGCCTTGCCGCCCATGTCCGTTATGCGTGCTGCTGCCTTTTTTCCTTTGTCCTCATCAATATCTACAATCACAGACACAGCGTTTCTCATTGCAAAAAGCTGTGCTGTTCCATACCCTATTCCCGAAGCCCCGCCTGAAATTACAGCAACCCTGCCGCTGAAGTCCAGGAGGGGATCCATTGCCTGGTTTTCCATTCTTTTCTCCTCTGTCTGGCCGGCAGGCCACATAACCTGCCCGGCATATTTTAAATTTAAAGGTCTGACAGGATATTTTTCAAGCAATGAATGTGCCAGATAATAGGACGCAATCTTGTCAATTAAAAACCATAACCAAAATAAATATTCCCTAATAGGTAT
>CAYOYY010000006.1:0-93218 GCA_964408295.1 uncultured Desulfobacula sp.
TTAACCTGAAGCTCAGGACTCATATCGCCGATCTCGTCTAAAAAAATAGTCCCGTGGTCAGCAGCTTCAAATCTGCCTGTGCGGGATCTGTGCGCACCGGTAAAAGCTCCTTTTTCATGGCCAAACAATTCACTTTCAAGCAGTTCGCCTGGAATTGCTCCGCAATTGATTACCACCATGGGGCTGTTTTTTCTCGCACTGTTCCTGTGAATAGCCCTGGCAATCAATTCCTTGCCTGTACCGCTTTCTCCTGTTATCAGCACTGATGAATCATATTTTGACACTTTTTTTACGGTCTCAAGGACCTTCATCAATCCCCTGCTGACACCTGCTATTCCCCCGCGGTCGAATTTATCCTCCACTATCTTCCGGGACACAGACATGGAGCCCTGTTCAGGTTTGATTGCTGCACTTGATGATGAAACAGGCATTATTTTAAAATCTTCTGAAGTTTATCGGAAATAGCCTCAGCCGTGAACGGCTTGACAACATAATTTGACACTCCGGCCTGCACCGCTTCTATAACATTCTGCTTCTGAGCTTCGGCCGTTACCATCAAAAAAGGGAGTCTTTTATAATCATCGCTTGCCCTTACTTTCTTTAAAAGATCGAGCCCTGTCATTTTCGGCATATTCCAGTCAGAGATGATAAGATCAATTTTCTGGCTTTCCAAAACTTCCCAGGCGGTTGTTCCGTCATCTGCCTCCACAAGATTCTTAAACCCGAGCTGCTTGAGAATATTCTTAAGAATACGGCGCATGGTAGCGAAATCGTCAACAATTAAAATCTTGATGGATGTATCCATTACAACGCTTTCCTCCTTATTAGATTAAAACGGCCTTTCTATCTTTCAAAACAAACCTCTATTGTAAAATCACCACTGCCTGTACTGAAGGGAATAGCAATTTTAGGCCCGTCTGTATAGTGGATAATGCTGTGATTTCTACCGGTTATCACCGATGGTATTGCAGCTTTGAATATTTTTCCCATTCCTTCGAGTTCCCGTCTTGCCTGCCCTGAAATCATGTTTGTCAGTTCACCTACTGCATCTGCAATGTCATTATTCAGCTCAGTCATGGTTTCCCCGAACATATTGGATACCACAGCCAGGATACACTTTTCTTCAAAAGTAACTGCAATGGTACCATTGGCAACACCCGTAAGCCCGAGCACTCCGGAGACATCGCCGACAGCCACATTATCCCGTTTCAGATAAGGTTTTCCCGCCGTCACAGTCATGAACGCCATCGTTTCCAACACATTAATGGTTGCATTGATAAACGGGTTGATCAATTTGACATCCATAAAAGATCCTTACATTACATCCCTTTGAAAATCAATTATCATCATCTCTGTTATAAGAAACAATTTTCTTAAGATGGGAATATGTGTCCACATCCATGGAATCAAACACTATCCCCATACCTTCATCATTCTGCCTGATAATTGTCGCATTCATCACAAGGGCAATTTCATCCCTGGTGCCGGTAAGGTATACCCTTACAGCACATTTTGTGCCGGGTGCAAATTTATCAGGGGTTTTGATAAATATCCCCTTGAGGCTTAAATCCCTGGAGCTGCCCCTGATATCAATCTGTTTGCCTTCGGCTTCAAGCTGAATCCTGATAGGTGTTGTAAAGCCCACTCTGAAATGCCTGCGCTTATCATCCTGCCCGGGAACGGTCATGGTTTACACTCCATGCTGTTTGTTATATAGGCTGTTCTCTTTACAGATAAAATATCATATTTATGAAAGAGGCTCAACCTATTAAAATTCATCATCTATCAGCCCTTTGTTTTCAATGCGCAAAAATGCATCCACAGCCTCAGGATCAAATTGGGAACCTGAATTTTCCTTTATGATCATAATAATTTTCGAGCGTTCCATTCTTTTACGATAAGCCCTGTCTGAAGCCATGGCATCAAAAGAATCTGCCACGGACAGAATTCTTGCCAGCTTTGGAATCTGTTTGCCCTTGAGGCCGTCAGGATATCCCTTGCCGTCAAAACGTTCGTGATGATGCCTTATGATTTCCATTTCCCGATCCCACAAACCAAGCTTGCTGACAATATCAGCTCCTATGACAGGATGCTCCTTGATTTTCTCAAACTCCTCGGCAGTAAGTGCACCGGGTTTGAGCAGGATATCATCCCTTATACCTATCTTCCCTATATCATGGAGGCAGCCTGCAAAATTGATAATATCAAGTTCTTCTTCTGTACACCCCATTTCTTTGGCTATTTTATGGGCATATTTTGCAACCCTTGTGGAATGTTTTCTGGTATAGAGATCTCTTGCCTCAAGAGCTGCGACAAAGGCATAAAGGGTTGAAAAAAGGTTCTCATAAATGTTTTCATACAAGGCTATGTTTTCAATTGCAGAGGCAGCTTTCTGGGTAATGAAATTCATGTAGTAAATATCTTTTTCATTGAAGACTTTATTTTCTGAAAATGAAAAAGCACTGGCAATTCCGAAAATTTTATCCCGTATTTTAAGAGGAACAACCATAAGAGAGCGGATAACATCATCAAGCCTGCCGTTTTTTGCAGGATTTGCAACAAGACAGGGATTGGGATTCTCTTCTCCTGCCACACCAAGAATAAACTCTCTTGCCGAATCTGAAACATCAGAACCGAACAAAGAATTCACTTTTTGGTTTCCAAGTCCTATGTCAGACCCTGCGACAAGCACCAGAGACTTGTCCTGATCTGAATACAGATGAAAAAACACCTTGTCGGCATTTAACTCTTCCACTCCCAGATCAACTACTTTGTTGAAAATCCCGTAACTTGAATCGGTTGATGAAAAATCTTCCATTACCCTGTTAAGAGTATTGACTTCCTCGATTTTCTCAAGAAGTTCGGAATTGAGTTTTTCCAGGCGCTCCTTTCGCTCTACCTCTTCTTTTAAAATAAGGTTTTCGACAAAAAGTTCCCTCTCCCGCAATATCCTCCTTAAGGTCAGTTCCATCTGTTCAAGATTGACAGGTTTTATAAGATAGTCCACCACTCCGTTTTTCAATGTCTGGATCGAGTTTTCAAGGGAAGGAAACCCTGTCATGACAACTACAGGCAGGGTGCTTTCAATTTTTCTTATTTTTTCTGCAAGTTCAAGGCCATCCATTCTGGGCATATTGATATCTGTAAATACGCACCCTATTTTGATACGCGTCAGGATCTCAAGGGCCTCGACCCCGTCTGAAGCAGTATACACCTCATAGCCTTTTCCCTGAAAATACCCTTCTGTAACATCAAGGATACCTTCTTCATCATCCACCACCAGAATTTTCACAGGGTCCTTTAACATCATTGCCAAGCCTTGTCCTCACTATAGTCAGTTTATCGGGTAAATGTATATTAAACAATTGTTTTTATCAACAAAAAACCAGACATAACAATAATTACCATCCAGATTCAATATTAATACACAAATAGACAATTATTCTTAATATTACGTGTTATAAAATATAGTATTCTTGACATATTAAATTTTAAAGAATAATATACTTATATTTAAACATTTAACTGAGCTATCAAAACAATGGACAACATTGATCTGAAAATCCTGAAAATCCTGCAGAAAAAAGCCAGGATACCAAATGTAGAAGTTGCGCGTGCCATAGGCATGGCTCCATCCGCCGTGCTGGAAAGAATCAAAAAACTGGAGATGCGGGGAATAATCCAGGGTTATGAAGTGCGATTGAACCCTGAAATGTTCCAGTGCTCAATGATTGCTTTTATCCAGATCAAGGTTGACAGCATCGACAAAATTGAAGAAACAGGCAAAGCCCTTGCAGACATGGACCAGATACAGGAAGTTCACTATCTGGCTGGCAGGGACTGCATCATGATAAAACTGAGAATATCCGGCAACAGGGAACTTGAAAACATCCTGCGCACAAAAATTGCGCAAATCACAGGGATAAAGGAAACCAGAACATTTATAGCCCTGTCAAGTTTCAAGGAAAGTGCCAAGATCAGACTGCCGGAATCCATTGACAGATAAGGAGACAAAAACAATGCCCATGTCAGATTCTTTTCACAGAAGACTATCCGCTGTTCTGCCAGAAATAGTTGAAACATTTGGAACCCCTTTCCATATTTACGATGAAAAAGGAATCAAAGACACATGTTCAAAACTGAACAAAGCTTTTGAACCCCTGAAAGGTTTTAAAGAATTCTTTGCTGTCAAGGCCCTGCCCAACCCGGCTGTAATGAAAATAATGCAACAGGCCGGATTTGGATTTGACTGCAGTTCCGTGCCGGAGATATATCTGGCCCGCAGAATAGGAAGCACAGGCAGTGATATAATGTTCACATCAAACAACACCAGTGTTTCCCAGTTCAGAACAGCAATGGACCAGGGAGGATGCATACTGAACCTGGATGATATTTCCCTTATTCCCAAACTGCCGGCTGTTCCTGACCTCATATGTTTCAGGTACAATCCCGGGCCAAGGCGCAAAGGCAATAAAATCATAGGTAATCCCGTTGAATCAAAATACGGTCTGAGCCACGATCAGATAATTGATGCATACAAAAAATCCATTGATCTGGGAATTAAGAGATTCGGTATCCATACAATGCTGGCATCAAATGAACTCAATTACGAATACATGGTTGAAACCACCCGTATGCTGCTTGATATTGCGCAGAAAGTATATGAAGCTCTCAATATTACATTTGATTTCATCAATATAGGAGGAGGCATAGGTATTCCATATACTCCTGATGCACATCCATTTGACATAGATGCGATGGCAGCAGGAATCATCGAGCTTTTCAATGATTTTAACGTCCGTAACGGATGGATTCCCAGACTTTTCATGGAAAGCGGCAGATATATCACAGGCCCCCATGGAGTGCTTGTCACTTCTGTAATCAATCACAAAAACATATACAGAAAATATGTGGGGGTGGACGCTTCAATGTCAGCTCTCATGCGCCCGGGCATGTACGATGCCTACCACCATATTCACATACACGGAAAAGACGGCTCTCAGGGCACGGAAAAAGTTGATGTTGTGGGCCCATTATGCGAAAATATCGACAAGTTTGCTGTTCAAAGGGATCTGCCTGTAACCGGATATGGAGATATACTTGTTATACATGACACAGGCGCACACGGACACGCCATGGGATTCAACTACAATGGACAGTTAAGGCCCCAGGAACTGCTGCTCAGGCAAGATTCATGCGTGGAGCTGATACGCAGACCTGAAACCGCTGATGACTATTTTGCAACCCTGAATTTTGAACCGAAAATATTAAACCCGCAATCATAACACAGGTTGGACAGCATGGGATATTGCATCATATTGACAACATGCCCTGACCGCAGGGAAGCAGACATGCTTGCCTGCGAACTTGTAAACCGCAGGCTTGCAGCATGCGTACAGACCAGCCCCGTAACAAGCTGCTATTATTGGGATGGTTCAGCATGCAGGGAAACGGAAATAAAACTTGCCATAAAAACAAAAACAGACCTTTACAGATCTGTCGAAAAATTCATTCTTGAGCATCATTCCTATGAAGTACCGCAGATCATACAGATTCCCGTGACAGACGGATCTCAAAAATATCTGGACTGGATAGATGCCAATACAATATGAATTATGAGATCCAGTCAAAACCTGACAGGTTCTGCACAGGATATGGGCACGCACTCAAAAAATATCTTATTTTACTGTACTTTCATACAAAAGTATTTAATAATTGCACATATTGCGAAACCTTTCAGCCATGGCAGGAGAATTTGAATGGATCTCAAGGATCTGTGTCCGGAAAAACTGCTGACACCGGAACAAAGTGTAAAAAAAATTAAAAACGGGTCCAGGGTTTTCATAGGAACAGGATGCGGCGAACCACAGAAACTTATCAGGGCAATGGTGGAAAATCCTTCCATTCAGGATATTGTCATATACCAGATGCTTTCCGCCACACTTTCCAATTATGTCAATGACGAGAATTTTCTTTCCAGATTTTCCATTAAACTGTTTTTCATCTCCATTCTCATGCGCCAGTCTGCCTTTGAAGGCAAAATTGACTATATTCCTGTCTATCTGTCCCAGATACCAGGAATCTTTGACAGCCACGAAATAGGCCTTGATGTTGCCCTGATTCAGGTCAGCCCACCTGACAACCACGGATATTGCAGTCTTGGCATATCAGTTGACATAACGCTTTCAGGAATGAAAAATGCAGACATTGTCATAGCCCAGGTCAATCCTGCCATGCCCAGAACATGGGGAGACAGCAATGTCCACATTGACGAGATAGATTATCTTGTGGAATACCACGAACCAATTCTTGAATCGCTTCCTGAAATGAAAAACCAGAAGGTGATTGAAAGAATAGGGCATTATGTCAATATGCTGGTGGATGACGGAGCAACTCTTCAGATAGGATTCGGCCACCTGCCCGATGCCGTGGTCCCCTATCTAAGCGACAAGAAAGATCTTGGAATTCATACCCAGGTCATAACAGACGGGCTTTTGCCCCTGTTCAAAAAAAAGGTCATAACAAACAAAAAAAAATCATACCTGCCTGACAGGGTTGTGGCTTCCTTATGCATGGGTTCAAAGGAATTGTATGATTTTGTTGACAACAACCCAATTTTTTATTTCAAATCCTCTGAATTTGTAAATGATCCCAATGTAATTGCCAAAAATGACAACCTTATCTCCATAAGTTCTGCACTTGAGGTGGATCTGACAGGCCAGGTATGCACGGATTCAAAGGGATATCTTTTCTACAGCGGAATTGGTGACCAGGTTGATTTTATCAGGGGCTCTGCCATGTCAAAGGGGGGATTTTCCATCATCATCATACCTTCCACTGCACAGAACGGAAAAGTTTCCAGGATTGTTCCCCACCTTAGTGAAGGCGCAGGCGTTGCAACCACCAGAGGTGATATCGACATAATTGTAACTGAATACGGGATTGCTGAAATGCGCAGAAAAAGCATATACCAGCGTGTAATGGAACTTGCAAGAATAGCGCATCCAAAATTCAGAAAAGAGCTCATAGAAGAAGCCAAGAAAAGACATTATATTTTTCCGGATCAGCTTCCGCCCACCACCCAGGATCTTCTGTTTCTGGACAGGTATCATTATTCCTTCAAGCTTGCAAACGGCAAAAACATTGACTTCAGGCCTCTTCTGCCATCTGACGAATTTGAGTCCAGGCATTTTTATTATTCACTTCAGGAAGATTCAATCTATTACAGGTTTTTTAACAAACGCAAGGTATTTTCAAGGGAAATGCTTCAGAACCAGTGGGCACAGGTGGATTATAAAAGAAACATGACAATAATAGGCCTGATGCAGCTTGGCAAACGCAAACAGATAGTTGCCATAGGCTCATATGCCGAAGCTGACAGGGATTCAGCAGAAGTTGCATTTCTTGTCAAGGAAAGCCTGCACGGCATGGGCATAGGCTCAACCCTGCTTGAAATCCTTGAAGCAATTGCAAAGGAAAACAATTACAAACAATTCATTGCCACTGTGCTTGCGGAAAACCGGAAAATGCTGCGTGTTTTTCAGAAAAAATATCCATGGGCAAAATTTCTGCGCAGCGGAAGCGGGGAAGTGGATGTTGAAATGCCATTTGAACCGCCTGAAAAATCACAGGTCACCACTGCCGGCTGATTTCTTTTTTGAGGAAAGCTCAGGAAAATCCCAGTAAAAATATTCTCTTATACCTTCATCCTCTTCGCTGCCGTCCTCCTGTTTTGCCAGCTCAGCCTGTCTTAACTCCACCCTCCTTATCTTGCCGCTGATGGTTTTGGGCACCTCAGGAACAAATTCTATGATCCTTGGAATCTTGAATTTGGGCAGGATTGTAATCGTATGACGGAACAGCTCAAGCGCAAGTTCCTTTGAAGGCTGATATCCAAAAGTCAATATCACATATGCCTTGACAAGCTGATAGCGGTTGGGATCAGGAGCGCCTACAACAGCAGCCTCTGCCACGGCAGGATGCTCGACAAGAGCGCTTTCCACCTCAAAGGGGCCTATCCTGTAGTCAGAAGATTTTATGACATCATCAGCTCTTCCCACAAACCACCAGTATCCATCCTCGTCAAAGGAAGCCCTGTCGCCTGTGTAATAATAATTATCCACAAAAACAGAACTCATTTTTTCAGGGCTGCCTATGTATTCCCTGAAAAGCCCTGCCGGTCTCCATCTGTCAAGCCTGACCACAATATGACCGACCTGGCCCGGTTCTGTGATCATATTGCCTTCATTGTCTGCCAGAGCCACATCATACATGGGTGAAGGACAGCCAAACGAGCCGGAACGCATTTTATTCTTCATCCACGGAGGGTTTCCTATCATGGCAGTGGATTCTGTCTGTCCGTAAAAATCCCTTATCTGGGTTCCGGTAGAGCGTTCCCATTTTTCAATCACATCGGGATTTAAAGGTTCTCCTGCACTTATGGACTGCCTTAAACAGGAAAGGTCAAAACAGTCAAGGTTCATGTTGACAAACATTCTCCATGCAGTGGGAGGTGCACAGAATGTTGTTACCCTGTGACGTGCCACAGCGTCCAGGTACTGCTCCCCGTCAAGCACTGAAAACTTGAATCCCGTGGTTGTGGCTCCCACATTGAAGGGGGCAAAAAAACTTGACCATGCCCATTTGGCCCATCCAGGCGCACTCAGGTTGTGATGAATATCATCCGGCTTTATACCTGTCATGACAGTTGTGGAAAGATGGCCTATCGGATACGATGCTGCAGTATGCCCCACCCGTTTGGGAAGCCCTGTTGTTCCGGATGTAAAAAAACAGAACATGATATCATCGGGTTTTGTCCGTGCAGGTTCTGCCTTTTCCTGCTCATTTTCAATCACATCAAATGAAGTCCATCCGTCTCTTGTGCCAAGGACAAGCTTGAGAACAGGTTCACTCCCTATGGCTTCAAGAGCCTGATCTATCAGTTCTGCTGATTTCTCATCTGCAAGAACAATATCAGGCCCATAGGTTTCAAACCTGAATTCAAGTTCCCTCTGGGTCATTGTGGTTGCAGTAGGCACATTCACAAGCCCGGCCTTGAGGCAGGCAAGGCCTGTAATCCAGTTTTCCGGACGGACCGGACTCATCATATACAGGTTATTGCCCTTTTCAATTCCTGTTCTGCGCAAAAAATTTATCAGCTGGTTGGAAAGGCGGCAAAGCTCTGCATAGGAATATGTTTCAACCTCAAGCGTATCAATATCTGTCCAGATCAGAGCTGTTTTATCGGGATGTTCTTTGACATGAAGTTCCTCAAACACCTGTTCTGCCCAATTAAAATATTCAGGCAGCCCGGTTTCATTCAGGCGGGTGAACATTTTTCCGGCACAGGCTTCCTTTTCCGGGGTATCTTCCATCATACTGATGTCTATAACCTCTTTGAAAAACTCTTTCATACCGTAAAACAACTCCTTGCAATCTGCTTTAATGTCCGTTATAAGATCTGACCAGGATACAAAGGTTGTATAAGTTATCATCACAGGGTTTGTCAAAGTTTTTTTCCGGCCCCTGCCATAAACCTGCCTTGATCAGGCAGATTAACAATATATGGAAAACTGTCAGATAAAAATAGTTCTTGCCCCGCTTCAGGGCTTTACCGATGCTGTTTTCAGAAATGTCTTTGCCCGGCATTTTTCAGGAGTGGACGAAGCCATTGCCCCCTTTATATCCACCATGGGGCAGATGCGCATAAAGCCTTCAAGAATCAGGGACGTAAGCCATGAAAACAACAAAAGGCTGCCCGTGATTCCACAGATACTTGGAAACAATGCAGAAGATTTTATATTTCTTGCAAAATATCTTCATGACATGGGCCATGAAAAAATAAACTGGAACCTTGGCTGCCCCCATTCCAAAATTGCCAGAAAAAACAAGGGATCAGGACTTTTAAATCATCCTGAAAGAATAAATGCATTTCTTGATACTGTGTTAAAACAGATTCCCTGCGCACTTTCCATTAAAATGCGGCTTGGAAGATATTCAAAAGATGAAATTTTCAATCTGCTGCCGATTCTTGATCAATATCCCATAGATGAGATAATCCTGCATCCCAGAACAGGTATTCAGATGTACCAGGGCACATGCGATATTGATGCATTTGAAAAAGCAGAATCACAAAGCCGCCATCAATTCACATACAACGGCGACATAACCGACCCTGTCTTTTTCCGTAAGATTCACAGACGATTCCCCCATGTCAGAAGCTTCATGATAGGACGCGGCCTGATTGCAAACCCGTTTTTAGCCCAGATCATCAAAGGCAATTTTAAAGAACACAATAAAACAGAACGCATAAAGCAGTTTCATGATGATCTTTTTGAGCATTACAGCAAAACTTTTTCAGGCCCTGCACATCTGACAGGCCGTATGAAAGGAATATGGAGATACCTTGGCCCCATGTTTGGCAACAGCAGAAAACCGCTTAAAAAAATTTTAAAATCAACTTCCCTGTCAGCCTATTGTGCAAATGTTGAAAATTTTTTCATGTCCTGCCCTGAGCTTCTTTTCCCCTGGCAGAACTGACAACAAGCCCGATAAATGCCAGAACAGCACCCATTTCCATGGTTTTTCTGAAACCTGCCATGAAAAATTCCTGCATACCTGGCTGATAGGCCTCAAGAGTGGCTCCGTGGGTCAGACCGGCAAATGAAGCAGAAAAAACAAGTCCTGCAAAAGCAACTCCCATGACCATGCCAAGATTTCTGGCAGTTGCCACGGCTCCTGATGCAATCCCCCGCCTTGGCAGGGGTACACAGCTCATCACAGCTGTGTTGTTGGGTGAAACAAAAAGAGCAGTTCCGATCCCGGCAAGGGCCATTCTCCACAGAATACCTGCCACACCCATGGACGGCTCAAGGCCTGCAAGACATACAAGTGACAGAGTCAAAAGACCCATGCCGGCAACGCATAAAAGCCTTGATCCCAGCCTGTCATACATCATTCCTGATACAGGGCTTATCACAAGAAGGAACAAAAAAGGAACTATCATGATGCTGCCTGTCATGGAGGCTGAAAAACCGCATGGATATGTAAGATAAAAAGGCATCATGAACACGATGACAAAAAGAGCGGCAAAAAGGATGGAAGATGCAATCACAGGCAACACAAACAGCCTTATTTTCAAAAGTTTCATGTCAAATAAAGGAAAATCAGAACATGCTTCATTTACAACAAATGCAGACAGAGCCACAATAAAGATTCCTGCACTCACAAGACTTTTAAAAGATATTGCCCCCCAGCGGGTAAGCCCTGTCACAAAGATAATAAGCCCGGAAAGCATGACAACAAGCAGGATACTGCCTGCCATATCCATGGGCTCACGATTTCCCCTGGCCGTAGTAACTGTCTTTAATACAATCAAAGCTGCAAGGGATGCTGCGATTCCGATCGGAATATTAATATAAAAAATAAACCGCCAGGAAAAATATTCAAGGATTATCCCGCCTGCAACAGGGCCCATTGTAAGGCCGGCTGCCACCACTGCACCCAGTATTCCAAGGGCTTTGCCACGTTCACCTGGTGCAAATACATCCACAACAAGGGCAGGAGAACAGGCCATCAGCATGGAAGCACCGCATCCCTGAAAAGCCCTTGCAATTATCAGAAACCTGGCAGATCCTGCCTGTGCACATAAAAAAGACCCTGCTGCAAACAGAAAAAAACCTATGACATAAACAGGCTGACGGCCCTTTATATCGGAAAGCCTGCCAAAGGTCAGAAGAAGGCAGGACACTGTTACAAGATACACCAGCACAACCCATTGTATGGTATCAATATCTGTCTTAAGATCCTGCATCATATATGGAAGCGCAATATTCACAATACTGGAATCAAGGGTGGACATGAAAATGGAAACCGCCACAAGCATGAATATTTTCCATTTTTTTTGTTCAGGTTCTGCCATAATATTACTCCATTCTTTCTGTTGGCAGAAGAGTATGGTATATGAAGGACATTGACAAGAAAAATCGAACACAAACAGGAGAGATGATGGCACAGACAAATGACATTGTCCTGATATATCTTGAAGATGCTCCGGTCTGTTTTGCAAGAATCGAAAGCATAGTGCCTGATGCAAAAAAGGACTGGTATCACATAAAACTTCTGATGCTGCAGATCCCGGTACAGACAGTCACATGGATCTTAAAGGACGAATACATCAATGGAAGCAGCTTTAACATGAACGGGAAAAAAATGAGGCTTGAAAAGGTGGAACCTCCTGATGAGCCAGAACCTGCACCCGATACTGACACCGCAGAAAAAGACAATGATGCAAAAATAATCTCATTTGCAGATTTGAAAAAGAACCATGGGCAGAACCAGCAGTAAAGTCCTGTCAGCCTCAAGGCGCACTGATATACCTGCATTTTACATGGACTGGTTCATGAAATGCATAAATGACGGATATTTCATTGTTACAAATCCATATAACGGCAGATCAGCAAAGGTGGATGTCTGCCCTGAACTTGTCCATTCAATTGTATTCTGGTCAAAAAACTATGACAGGTTCATTGAATCCAGAGCAGGAGAACTGCTTGAAAAATCAGGATTCAACCTGTATTTCAATTTCACTGTCAACTCGCAGAACAAACTGCTTGAGCCGGGCATTCCCATGCTTGACAAAAGGCTTGATCAGATAAAAAAACTGGCAAAGGTCTTCGGCCCTGAAAAAATAGCCTGGCGGTTTGACCCTGTCTGTTTTTTCAGGGCCGGCTCTGACACGGATATTTCCACCAACCTTTCCGATTTTGAGCTTATTGCGCATACTGCATCAGACTCAGGCATCACAAAATGTGTAACAAGCTTTTTTGACAATTATGCAAAAATCAGAAAACGGCTTGATTTTATGAAAAGAAAAGGATTGTTTGATATTGAATTCACAGATCCTTCAATAGAGAAAAAAAAACAAATCCTTTTACGCATGCAGGACTGCCTTGATAAAAAAGGCATGAGCCTTTATCTGTGCTGTGAAAAACATTTATTGGAAGAGCTTGGCCCTGACACAAGAATTCAGGCTAACGCATGCATTGACGGTCATCTGCTTAAAGACCTGTTCGGAGGTGCCCCTGATACTGCAAAAGATAAAGGGCAGCGCTCAAAATCAGGATGCTGCTGCACAAAATCCATTGACATAGGATCCTACAGGGATCATCCATGCTTTCATAACTGCCTTTTCTGCTATGCCAGCCCTGCCATGGACAGAAATATTAAAAAAAGAATCTTGAGCAATGAAAATAAAAAACCTTGAAATTCATGGAAAAACCTTTCTGGCACCCCTGGCCGGCATAACAAACCTGCCCTTCCGCCTGCTTGTAAAATCATCTGGATGTGCTGTGGTCTGCTCTGAAATGATCAGTGCAAAGGCAATCTGCTACAGATCTGCAAAAACATTGAAACTTCTTGATTCAGATCCAGAAGAAAGGCCGCTGTCAGTTCAGCTTTTCGGAGCTGAACCAGATTCCATGGCCGAGGCTGCTGCATTTGTAAATGAAATGAAAGTTGCAGACATCATTGATATCAATTTCGGATGCAGTGTCAAAAAAGTCATAAAACAGGGAGCAGGAGCTGCCCTCATGAGAACTCCCGACCTGAGCCGTAAAATTCTGGATGCAGTAAAAAAAGCAACAGACCTGCCCCTTACAATTAAAATAAGGTCAGGATGGGATGCTTCAGGAGCGCAGGCTGTCAGAACAGCGCAGATTGCAGTGGATTCAGGTGTTGATGCCCTGATTGTCCATCCCAGGACTGCTGTCCAGGGATTCAGGGGAAAAGCTGACTGGAATATCATCAAAGCTGTAAAACGCCGGGTTCCTGTCCCTGTCATAGGCAATGGAGATATAATCAGGCCGGAAGATGCAGCACAGATGATCCAGCAGACCGGATGTGACGGTGTAATGGTTGGCAGGGCAGCCATGGCCAATCCTTTTATTCTGTCACAGATTGAGGATTTTCTTGAAACAGGCTCATGCAGGACACCCTCATATCATGATATTTTCATGGCAATGGAAACCCTGACCAACGGCTATGTTGCTCATTTTGGAGAACAGCCTGCATGCAGGATGTTAAGAGGCAGGCTGTCATGGTTTGTCAAGGGAATGCCGGGATGTTCAGGCCTGAGAAAAAACCTGTCCGGCCTGAAATCAAAACAGCATGCGCTTGATCTTATACAAGAGTTCAAAGCCCGCATCGCATGATCGCATTGCTACTGCCTTTCAAACACTGCTGTTGCGATGGAACTTATGCCGCCTCTGGGTGTAAACTCCCCTGTGACTTCCATCTTAAGGGGATTTAGCACCATGACAAGATCATCAAGAATTTTGTTGACCACATGTTCATAAAACATGCCCACATTCCTGTACTGAAGAAGATAATATTTCAATGACTTGAGTTCAATAATGGTTTCATCCGGCCTGTACTTTATTGTGATGCACCCGTTATCAGGCAGCCCTGTCATGGGACACACAGAGGTGTACTCAGGCTGCCTGATTGTTATATCAATGCTGCGCCTTGTTTTATAGGCATATTCAACAGGCTGCAGGATATCTGTTTTAACAATACCAGGGTCTTCAATTTTATATGGAATCTCATATGTTTTATTTTCAATCATCAGAATCTGTCCTTTATAATATTTTCATAAAATTCATTGAACAGGCCTTTTTATCATAAATGCTCAATAGTTTCAAACAAATAAACCTGCGAAAACCACCGGTTGAATCGTATGGGAAAATCGTAAAAAATGCTTGACAAATTCATCCAAAAAAAGGATAAATACCAGACTAAAAAATAATTTGCTGATAAATTAAAGAATGTTATTCTAACAAATTAAGACTGTTACGATACTTTCTTTAAATTCAATTGATCCAGAAATATCCGGCTGATTCTGGCATCGCCATTGTTGGCCGTTAAATAGATCCAAGGAGGATATAAACTAAATGAACGACTTTTTACAAAGCCTTCGCAACGGGCAGGCGGAAAAGCAGCGTACGCCCAAAACACGAAAGAACTATGACAATTCCTATCATTACACCAGTCCGCCCAGATACAATTCCTATGGCGGTTATCCCAACACCAGAAACCAGCAGATGAAAAGATCCCCAGTCCCGCAGCAGCCCGGCAACCAGTACGCGGTTGACGAAGGCACAGCAGCAACAACAATGCTGGCAGATGCCATTGAAAATCTCAGTGCCCATATTGAAACTCTGGTAAAAAATCAGGAATATCTGGTCAGTGCCCAGGAACGTGCTGCAGACATGATGGAGCGTCAGGCAATTGCCATTGAACGTATCCTGGATCACCTTAACATAGGAAACGGACAGGAAGACATTGCTGAACCTTGTGCAGATATCCAGCCTGCTGCTGAACAGGCATTTGAAGAGCCTGCTGCTGAAATTATTGAACCTGCCCCGGAACAGCCGGTTATCCGTAAACGCAGAAGAAAAAAAATAAGAGCCCAGGAAAAACCCGACCACAAAGGTGCAGGCCTTCTGAGCAGAGACGAGGTAATGGATATAATACACAATATGAGAGCAGAAGGAGCCACATTTGAGCAGGTTGCCAACCACCTGATCGAACTTGGCCAGCCAACATTTTCAGGCCGCGGGGAATGGCATGCCCAGACCATTCACAGGCTGTGCAACAAAAAATAATTATTTCAGACTGTATTATTATAATCAGTTAATCTTAGAAAAAAAGTCAGGCAGAAGAATATATTATTTTTCTGCCTGATCTATTTTTTTTTCAAAGGAAGCCATATATTCTTCCCATTCCACAGGCAGGAGATGTTTTTTTTTGTTATTGCATTCCTTGCAGCATGGTACAAGATTAAATTTTTCCGACCTGCCCCCCCTTGCAAGGGGAATTACATGATCCATGGTAAGATCACGGGGCAGAAATTTTCTTTTGCAATAATGGCAGATTCCGGAAGCGCGTCTGCGTTTCCACCACTGGCTGTTTCTGAGTTTCCTGGCCCTGTCTTTCTGCTTTTTTATGAACCTTTCATCTGAAAATGAAAAAAAGTCCGACCCGTTCATAATATCAATATCCAAACTCATTGAGTGTGCCGGGCCTGTCCACCCACCCCTGGGTAACCTTGACAAACAGTTTCAGCAATACCTTATGGCCTGTCATCTGCTCGATATCTTTTCTTGCCCTGGAACCTATCTTTGTCAGCATGGCTCCTTTTTTGCCGATTATAATGCCTTTCTGGGATTTTCTTACAAGATGGATGCTTGCATGAATCACAAGAAGCTTTTTTTCCATTTTAAAAGAATCCACCGTAACAGCACTGGAATACGGTATCTCCATTCCGGTCAGACGAAACACCTTTTCCCTTATGATTTCCTTTACCATGAATTTTTCAGACACATCGGTAAATGTTTCTTCCGGGAACAGCATTGGGCCCGGGGAAAGACAATTCTCTATTTCTTCCAGCAGCCTTGTTACCTGAATATTCTTCCAGGCTGACACAGGTACGATGGCCTCAAAATCGTACATCGGCCTGAATTCATCAACCAGGGCATAAACCTGTGCTTTTTTCACAAGATCAATCTTGTTGAGAACAAGAATGACTTTTCTGGTTTTTTTTTTCAGGCGGGATAATATGAGTTTTTCAGAAGAATAATTTCTGGCTGAAAGATCAACCATGAACAATATTAGATCAACATCTTCCATGGCCATGAGCGCCTGATCCACAATCCTTTTGTTCAAAAGGTTTGATCCCTTGTGTATACCCGGAGTATCAACAAAAACAATCTGGGACAAGGGTCTGTTTACAATGCCTGTGATTCTGTCCCTGGTTGTCTGGGGTTTCTTGGATGTAATGGAAATTTTCTGACCCAGCACCTGGTTGAGCAAAGTGGATTTACCGGCATTCGGCGCTCCTATGATACCGACAAATCCTGACCTGAAACCGTCCTGTTCATTATTAATGGTCATTTTGTTCATCCTCTTCCTGTGCTGAGGTTAATGCCTCAATCTCATCCAATACTGTATTACGCCCTTTTTTCGTCCTTGCGGAAAACAAAATCACATCATCTTTATCAAGCCTCAGCTGACGACAGATGGAAACCTGATGCTTTACCTGTTTTGTTCTGGACAATTTGTCAGCCTTGGTCAGGACAATAAGGTATGGAATCTGCCTTGACTCCAGCCATTCCAGCATGTCAAATTCTTCCTTTCCAGGATCTCTTCTTATATCAATCAGTAAAATAAGGCCAAAAAGATTTGCACGGCTGGAAAGATAGCGGTTCACCATGGGCTGCCACTGAGATCTTATCTTTTTGGAAACCTTTGCAAATCCATAACCTGGAAGATCCACAAAGGAAAGGGCCTCATTTATTATAAAAAAATTGATAAGCTGTGTACATCCTGGCTTTGAGCTTGTTTTAACCATATCACGCCTTTGAATCAAAGTATTGATCAAAGATGATTTTCCCACATTGGATCTGCCTGCAAAGGCTATTTCAGGCAGATCATATTCAGGATACTGGGAAGGTTTCACAGCGCTTTTAACGAATCTGACATTTTTAATTATCATTATACAGTTTTAAGATAACCTTCCAGCCTGTCAAGGCCTGTTTTCAGATTTTCCATGGAATTGGCATATGAAAACCTCAGATACCCCTCTCCATTGGGACCGAAATCAATGCCCGGAGTAACACCCACATGGGCTTTTTCCAGAATGTCAAAGGCAAGGGAATATGAATCCTGCGAGATATGCTTTGCATTGACAAATACATAAAAGGCGCCTGTGGGAGCAACATTTATTCCAAATCCCATTTTTCTCAGACGGTCAATGACATACCTGCGCCGTCTGTCATAGGTTATACGCATCCTTGAAGTTTCATCCTCAGCTTTACTGAGAGCTGCTGCGCCTGCAAGCTGTGCTATGGAACTTGCGCATATGAAAAAATTCTGCTGAAGTACCTGAAGAGGACGGATAAATTCCCTTGGAGCTATCACATAGCCGAGACGCAGACCTGTCATGGCAAACAATTTTGAAAATCCGTTCAGAACAAAGGCCCTGTCTGTGAATTCATATATGGAATGTTCCTTTCCCTCATACACAAGGCCATGATAAATTTCATCAGAAATAATATAAAGGCCGTTGGCATCGGCAATTTCAACGATCTGGCGCATTCTTTTTTCCGGGATGAGATTACCCGTGGGGTTTGCAGGTGAATTAATGAAAATTGCCTTTGTTTTTGATGTAATCTTTTCCTTTATTGCCTCAGGAGTATAAACAAAGCCCTCCTGTTCAAAAACAGGGACACTTACAGGAACTGCTCCCACATAATTGATGAAATTGGCATAACATGCATAACACGGATCTGTGATAATGATTTCATCTCCAGGATCCAAAAATGCAGAAAACAGCAGAAGCATTGCAGGTGAAGTGCCTGAAGTAACAAGTATTCTGTCCGTATCAATCTTTGTGCTGTATTGTTTTTTATGATACTGGCTTATGGCCTGCCTTAACCGTATATCCCCGAGGCTGTGGGTGTAATGGGTTTCATTGTTTTCAAAGGCCTCTGCCACAGCTGCGCTGACACATTCCGGCACATTGAAATCAGGTTCTCCGATTTCCATATGGATGACATCAATGCCCTTTTTTTCCATTTTCTGGATCTTTTCAAGGATCTCCATCACAATGAAAGGAGTTATTTTTTCACATCTTAAAGCAGGTTTCATCACAGCACCTTGTTCAATGGATATTCAATTATACCTTCAGCCCCTGCCTTGAGCAGCATGGGAATCAGATCCCTTACAATTCCGTTGTCCACTATGGTTTCAACGGAGTACCAGTCAGACTGGTAAAGAGACGCGATTGTCGGCGCATTAAGACTTGGCAGAAGGGAGACCACCTTTGCGATTCTGTTTTCAGGAACATTCATCTTGATTCCCACAAGTTTTTCCGCCACAAGCGCACCCTGCAGAAGCATGGCAATCTGCTCTATCTTTTCCCTTTTTGCAGGGTTCTGCCATGCAGTTTTATTGGCTATCAACTGCGTATTGGTCTGCATGACTTCATGTATCACCCGCAGGTTATGCGCCTTTATCGTGCTTTCCGTCTCAGTGATTTCCACAATGGCGTCTGCAAGTCCTGATACAATTTTTGCTTCTGTTGCACCCCAGGAAAATTTCACATTTACATTGATATCGCGTTCTTTAAAAAACCGTCTGGTAAATTTTACAAGCTCGGTTGAAATTGTTTTGCCCTCAAGATCCTCAAGCGTCCTGATTGAAGAATCGCTTGCAACGGCCACCACCCATCGTGCAGGGCGGGCACTGACCTTGGAATATACAAGATCAGTCACAACATGGACATCAGATTCATGTTCTGCTATCCAGTCAAGCCCTGTAAGACCTGCGTCAATCACTCCGCTTTCAACATTTATGGACATTTCCTGAGCGCGGCAGAGCGCGCATTCAATGGAATCATCATTAATATCAGGAAAATAGCTTCTGCCTTCAATGTTAATTTTCCATCCCGACCGTTTGAAAAGGTTTATAGTAGCATTCTGCAGGCTACCTTTCGGGATTCCAAGTTTCAATATTTTTTCCATTATTTATATACCTTTTTGGGATCAAAAATTCTTGGTTCAACTGTTTCAAGCCTGTTCCCGGCCACCTTTGAAAAAAAACAGGTTCTGTACCCCTTGTGACAGGCAGCACCCCCGATCTGTTCCACCTTTAAAAGTATGGTGTCATGATCACAGTCGATTCTTATCTCCACCACATTCTGCACATGGCCTGAAGTTTCTCCCTTTTTCCACAATGCCTGCCTTGATCTGCTGTAATACGTGGCTTTGCATGTTCTCAGGGTTTCTTCAAATGCTTCTTCATTCATATAAGCCATCATGAGAACTTCGCCGGTTTCAGCATCCTGTGCAATGGCAGGAATCAATCCGTTCATTTTCTCAAAATCAAGTTTTATCACAGCCTGTGTATACTCCTGAAATATTATAATTAAAACTTAATTAGATATCCAAATCTGAATAAAAAGTCAAACCATAAATCAGGCATGCAAAAAAAATACCCCCTGCTGCATGCCCAGGTATTGCCATGACATATGGAATCTGATAATAACCCACTTAAAAATTTAATAATTATAATCATCTTGCAGGATATTATGACAAAACGCAAAACCAAAGCTGATGTACTGAAACAAAGAGGCAAAAAAAAACAAAAAAGCCTTGTTCTTTCATTGTTCAAATGGTTTTTCACATTATTTGCAGTTTTCATTCTTCTAGGCTGTGCAGGCCTTGCAGGACTTTATTATTACCTGAGCCGTGACCTGCCCAAAATCAACACACTCAAGGATTACCGCCCTGCCACGGTCACAAGCGTATTTTCAGATGACGGCAGAAAAATAGGAGAATTCTATGAGCAGAGAAGAATTGTCATACCCCTGTCTGAGATGCCTGCAAACCTTATAAATGCCTTTATTGCAGCAGAAGATTCAAGATTCAGGGAGCATCCGGGAATTGATATTATTTCCATTATCAGGGCTTCCATTAAAAATTTCAGGGCAGGAACAATTGTACAGGGAGGATCCACCATCACGCAGCAGGTAACAAAATCCTTTCTGCTCACCCCGGAACGAACCTATAAACGCAAGCTCAAGGAAGCTATTCTGGCCTATAGAATTGAAAAGAAATTCACAAAAAATGAAATCCTTTTCCTATATCTTAACCAGATATATTTAGGCCATGGCGCCTATGGAGTGGAAGCTGCATCTGAAAATTATTTTGGGAAACATGCAAAGGATCTTAATCTTGCAGAATGCTCAATGCTGGCAGGCCTGCCCCAGGCTCCCAGCCGGTATTCGCCATTCAGGTTCCCTGAAAGGGCAAAGCAGCGCCAGATTTACGTGCTCAACAGAATGAAGGAAGAAGGATTCATAACCAATCTTGAGGCCACAGAAGCCATTGACGTGAAGCTTGACATAAAGCCGAGAAAAAACTGGTTCATAGAAAGAGTCCCCTGCTATACAGAGTATGTCAGGCGCTACGTTGAAGAGCATTATGGGAAAGACGCCCTTTACAGACAGGGCCTTCAGATACATACAGCCGTCAATATAGAGCTGCAGAAAATAGCAAGAAAAGCCGTCAGAAAAGGCCTGATCGAACTTGACAGAAGAACAGGCTACAGAGGGCCGATCAAAAACATATCATCTCTTCAGATTGAAGATTTCTGCGCTGAAACCGCAAAACAGATGGGACCCAGGCTGCCTGTAAAAGGCAATATATACAAAGCAGTTGTTCTGGCTGTTGATGATGAAAACAAAATCACAAAGGTCAGAGTGGGGAATTTTAGGGGAATAATAAAACTTGCCACAATGACATGGGCAAGAAAACCAGATCCAGAAGTGGCATATTATGAAACAAAGGTTAAAAAACCCTCTGAAGTGCTGAAACCGGGCGACGTGATCCTGGTCAAGGCTGCCAGTGACATGGTTGAAGACAATACACTTGAATTTACCCTGTACCAGGAGCCGGTTGCCCAGGCTGCCCTTCTTAGCATTGAAGCGGAAACAGGCCATGTAAAGGTCATGATAGGAGGCCGTGATTACCGTGACAGCCAGTTCAACCGCGCGTACCAGTCACGCCGCCAGCCGGGCAGTGCCTTCAAGCCGATTATCTATGCTGCTGCCCTTGACAAGGGATATACTGCGGCAAGTGTCATAATGGATTCCCCTGTAGTATATGAGGACACACAAAGGGATTTTGTCTGGAAACCAAGAAACTACAAGGAAAAATTTTACGGGCCCACCCTTTTCAGGGAAGCCCTTGTAAAATCAAGAAATATTGTAACCATCAAGATTTTAAAGGATATCGGCATAGATTATGTCATAAATTATGCAAGAAAGCTTGGAATCACATCTGATATTCACCAGGATCTGTCCATCGCGCTTGGGTCATCAGGACTTTCACTGCTGGAACTTGTCAAGGCATATTCTGTATTTTCAAATCTTGGTTATCTGATAGATCCTGTATTCATAACAAAAATATATGACCGTGACGGCAATCTTCTGGAAAAATCAAAACTTGTCAGAAAAAAGGTGATTGACATGAGCACCGCCTATATAATGACAAATATAATGGAAAGTGTTGTAAAATCAGGAACCGGCTGGAGAATAAGGGCTCTCAAACGTCCTGTGGCGGGAAAAACAGGCACGACCAACAACCTTTTTGATGCATGGTTCTTAGGATATACCCCAAGATATACAACAGGTGTATGGGTGGGCCTTGACAAGGAAGCACCCCTTGGCAAGGGAGAAACAGGCTCAAGAGCCGCAAGCCCCATATGGCTTGATTATATGAGCAATGCCCTCAAGGGAAAAACCATCAGGACTTTTAACGTTCCAGAGGGTATTGTCTTTGCCAAAATAGATGCAAAAACAGGCCTGCTTCCCATAGAAGAATCAGAAAAAACCATTTTTGAATGCTTCAAGGAAGGCACTGTACCCACAGAACACAGCCCTAAACCAGGAATATCTTCAGATTCTGAGGAACTTTTCAAGGAAGGCATATAAACGCATTCCGGTCATGCCATTGCCTCCTTGAAAAACCGGAATGCATTGGCATGACATATTTTATCAATCACACGTGAGGCAATTTTTCTGCGCTGCATCTCATCCACAAGCATGTCAAGCGAGCCTGTTCCTGTTATCCCGCATGGCAGGCTGTCCACACCGTCAAAATCACTGCCAAGGGCCAGGCAGTCTTCACCGCCTTTGTTTATTATATGACAGGCGTGATCAACAAGCTGTGAAATACTGGCAGGAGCAAGACCTGACAAAGCTTCCCTGCTTATCCTGCCTGCCTGCTGAAAATTGATTTCACCGTGTTTCATCCCTGCAAGAATCCTGTTCCTGACTGTTTTTTCATGTGCATGATATTCAGGGCTGATAAACCCTGAACCGTATGTAAGCCCGATGATCCCGCCCCTGCGTGCAATTATTTTTATCATGTCATCACTGAGGTTTCTGTCATTGGGGCACACAGCCCTTGCATTGGAATGACTTGCCACAAACGGCTGATCTGTGATGGCTGCAATATCATAAAAAGCAGTATCAGAGGCATGGGACACATCCACAACAATTCCAAGGTTAAAGCACAGATGGACAAGCTCTTCTCCTGATTCTGTCAGTCCTGTTTTGCTGCCGAACACCGTTCCGCAGAATTCATTGTCATCCCATGCAATTGTAAGAAGCCTTACACCCCGCCTGTAAAAATGTTCAAGATTTTCAGGTTTCCCCATCAAAGGGGCTGCTCCTTCAATGGCAATAATCACACCTGTTGTATTTTCCCGGGCTTCAGCTCTGGCAAAGTCCTGAGCGTTCCTGACCGGAACTAGCCTGTCTTCATGGGATTCAACAAGATTTTCAATGGAATCAATATATTTATCACATGCTTCAAAGCACCTGCCAGGATAATTGGCATCATGAACAAAACAGGCAAACACCTGTGCCACAGTATTGGAAGCTGCAAGACCGGGAAGATTGACATGCAGATCAGAATCCGATTCAAAATCCAGGCCTTCTTCAATTATTCTCATTATGGTATCGCAATGCAGATCAAAAAATTTCATATCTCACCTATACTTATTTCATCAGGTTCAAGCCCCTTATCAGGACAGATTGTAAATTGTACTCCAGGATAGCGGCGTACAAGTTTTTTCAGATTAATATTTTTATTGCCTCTGAGCCTGGACTCTGAAACAGGATTAACCCTCAGGACAAGGGCAGTTTTTGTGTCAGGTCCGGACAGGTGCATGGAATCAAGGTCACGGCAGGCCCTGTCAAACATTATTCTGGAAAACACAAGATGCCCAAAGGCAGGATGCCAGGGGCCCGTGATCATCATTGACCTGTCTTCCATGATTTCTGAGGCCTGAAGCCCCATGCGGATCACTTTGACATTGGCTTTTTTGAATATGAGGAACATCCGGGCCACCATGTCAACTGCCTGATCAAGTTCCAGAGGAACGTATCTCCCCTGCCTGTACCAGCGTTCCACAAGGCTGCCCTTCAGTACCATAAGAGGATATATTCTTGCAAAATCAGGCTTCAGCTCTGCAAGCTTTTCCGTGGTTTCAAACAGGCAATCTTCATTATCCTCCGGCAGCCCGGTCATGACCTGCACCCCTGAAGTGAACCTGTATTTTTTCAGCAGTTCCATGGCACGCAGTGTATCTTCAGCAGTATGGCCTCTTTTTGATGCTGCAAGCACCCTGTTGTTCATGGACTGGACTCCCAGCTCAATTGTTGTAACCCCGCGTGCCTTTACAAGCTCAAGCATTGAGCTGGAAATTGTATCAGGCCGGGTCGAAAACCTGATTCCGTCAATCAGGCCTTTTTCCATATATGACTGCACCATATCAAGCAGCCCAAGCATG
The DNA here is from genome assembly GCA_964408295.1 of uncultured Desulfobacula sp. GTDB lineage: Bacteria > Desulfobacterota > Desulfobacteria > Desulfobacterales > Desulfobacteraceae > Desulfobacula. Next base: position 24,418 of record CAYOYY010000006.1, read on the forward strand.
TTCTCAAGGGGCAACCCCAGAAAATTACCGCCAAAAAAGGCCAGTTCCACATACCTGCGCCTGCCCCTGTATTTCAGATAAGAGGCAATTGTCTTCTGTACTGCTTCCTCTGAGGGAAGTTTATGTTCTGTATTTGTAATTATTGACTGATTGCAGAATGCGCATTGATGGGGGCATCCTGAATGAGGAATGAATACCGGAATTACAAGAGGCTTGTCTGCCATGACCATGTGCAGTCCCTCAGAACTTATTTTTCCCAAGTGTTTTCAGAGCATTTTCAGCAGCATTCTGTTCAGCTGCCTTCTTGGTCTTGCCAATTCCTCTGGATTCCGTGCCAAGCAGGTCAAGTCTGATTTCAAAAGTTTTGTCATGATCAGGTCCTGTTGCATGCAAAAGCTCATAAACAGGGGTTCCTGCACCGTGTTCCTGGGCCAATTCCTGCAAAGCGCTTTTGTAGTCAATTGTATTGCCTGCAGCAAGGATTCTGTCAATTCTTTCATTGAAAAGATCAGAAATCAGGTCAGAAACCCTTTCAAAGCCTCCGTCCAGATATACAGCCGCGACAACAGCTTCAAAAGCATCAGATAAAATTGAATTCTTGTCAAAACCTCTGGAAAGTTTCTCGCCTTTTCCCAGTCTGATGAACCTGCCAAGGTCAATCATGCGCGCCACCTCAGCAAGCCCTGGTTCACTGACAAGACCTGATCTTAATTTTGACAGATCTCCTTCATTCTTAAGAGGGCTTTTTTTCATGAGAAGATGACCTACACACAGGCCCAGCACAGCATCACCCAGAAACTCAAGTCTTTCGTTATTTTCAGAACAATTTTCCCTGTTCTCATTTAAATATGAACTGTGGCACAATGCAGTTTCAAGTAAGCCTCTGTCTTTAAAGTTATATCCAAGGTTTTTCTCAAGGATTGACAGGTCAGTATAAATATTGCGTACATGCTCAAGACGCAGTTTCAGATCCTCAAACACGGAATAACTGATATTAAGATTATTTTTACCTGTTCCCATGCTGACACCGGCATTGAATTTACCGTGAAAGTCCGATCCTCCGGTAGCAATCAGATTGTGGTGTTCAGCAAGTTTTGTGAAATACCTTATTTCATCTTCACCATGATCAGTGTAATAGATTTCAATGCCGCAAAGCCCGTATCCTGCAAGGCAGTCAACAAATTGTCCGATATCGCACGAGTCATCCTCAAATTCAATAAGTCCCGGATGGGCAAGAACAGGGACACCTCCTGCATTTAAGATTGCATGGATCGCCTTTTCACACGAAATCCTGAACTTGTCCACATAGGCAGGCCTGTTTTTGGACAGATATTTGTCAAAAGCCTGGCCAAAGCTTTTAACATAGCCCTTTTCCCTCATCAGCTCCGCAATGTGAGGGCGCCCTGTCTGGTCTGCTCCAAATCTTTCCTGAACCTGAGTCATGGTTATTGGAATGCCGAGCCTGTTCAGTTTTTCAATAATTGCAGGATTTCTTTTTTCCCTTGATATCCGGGCTTTTTCAAGAATTGCATTAAGATTTTTATCATGTACGTTAAAACCATATCCAAGAAGATGGATACTTCCTTTGCTGCTGAACCCGGGCGGCAGGCTGCAGCTTATTTCAACTCCGGCAATGAATTCAGGAGATTCCGGCAGGGGGGTGGTAAGAATCTGCTTCACCCCTTCCAGGGTATCATGGTCAGTAATGGAAATAGCCTGCAATCCCGATTCACGGGCCAGGGCCATGATTTCCTGAGGAGTGAATGATCCGTCAGAGGCAGTTGAATGTATATGAAGGTCTATCAATTTATTTCAGGAACAGGCAGATCAGATACCAAGCGCCTTTTCCATATCTTCCTCACGTTTCTTGCAGTCAATACACTGGGTAGTGACAGGACGGGCCTTGAGACGTTCAAGAGAAATGGGTTCTTCACACACTTCACAGATTCCGAACGTTTTATTTTCAATCCGTTCAAGTGCTTTTTTGATCTTTTTAATCAGTTTATGTTCCCTGTCACGGATCCTGAGTTCAAAGCTTCTTTCTGCTTCATGGGATGCCCTGTCAGTTGGATCGGCAAAATTCTCTTTTGGCTGAGTCATGCCTGTTACAGTGCTGTCAGCGTGTGAAAGGAGCTCCTGGAGCCTGTCAGTCAAAAGATCTTTAAAGAATTGTAAATCTTCATCTTTCATTGTATCTGCCCTTTACCTTAATTATCAAGATCATCCGAAAATGTATATTATACTGAAATTTCACAAATTGTAAACAATTAAATGAAGAACCTGCAGGGCTAACGCATATAAATAATAATATAAACCTTGAGCCATGTATCAGGCAAAGGGATCACTATTGCCTGATCTGAAACCAGTCATCCTGTGTTATATACTCAGGTTTTATCAAAACACAAAGATTGGCGCTTTAAGTTAATTATAGTAATTTATGGTAAATAATTATTTCTGACTTGACAAAACAAACCCGAAATCATATTAGAATTTTTGTTATAATTAGACCATGTGTTAAAATTTACTCAGGATATTTAATTCCATGAAATTTTTCAGAATATCCATATCAGTGCTGGCGGGGATTGTCATCGCAGGCATGTGCCTGATTCCGGAACACGCAGCATGGGCAGACAGAATAATAAAAAAGGACCTTGATCATGACGGTCTCAATGACCAGCAGCTGATATACAATGATGCGGGCATTATCCAGAGAGTTGAAACAGATGCTGACCATGACGGGCATGCAGAACGGGTACAGATATACAGGGAGGGCAGGCTTGTCAGGCTTGAGCAGGATACTGACTCCAACGGAAAAACAGACTGCATTGACTATTTTGAAAACAGAACAAGGATACGTCAGGAAAGATTTGGACCTGGGGGCAATCTGGTTCAGGTTTCGCTTTTCAAGGACAGGGGCACAATAAGGTTGATTCAAAAAGATACCACAGGCAACGGGCAATTTGACACCAGGTATTATTTTAACAAGGGAACTCTTGTATCATGCGAAAAAGATACTGATGGAAACGGAAGAACCGACATCTGGACAGATTTTAAAAATCAGGTCCCAGTACTGCAGAAACAGGACAGAAATGAAGATGGTATCATGGACAGGATCCTGGTTTTTGATTCTGATGGCCGGCCAGAAAAAATCATGAAGCATCCACTTACAGGCGGTAAATACAAAACCATTGATTATTTTGAAGAGGGCAGGATCAAGGCCAGGCACATGGATATGAATGAAGACGGAAGACCTGATATCATCACAGAGTTTAACAATGGCCTGCCTGCATCCCGGAAAAAAGACACAGACTTTGACGGTAAAATGGATTGTTTTATTTCATTTGATAACAAAGGTCAGGTTCTTATCATTCGCGAGGACACAGAAAAAAGAGGCAGAACAGACTGCATCAGATATTTCAGAAATGGAGAGCCGTATCGCACCGAACGGGATACTGACCATGATGGATTTTTTGAATCAGTATCGCTTGTCAAAAATCACAGGATCGTCAAAACCATGATTGACAAAAACAGGGACAAAAAACCTGATCTTATTATTTTTTTCGACAAAGAACAAAAAAAGAAAAAGCTTGTGTGCGATTCTGATTTTGACGGTTATTTTGAGACAACACAGATTTACAATGACCCTGAATGGACAATGATTGTGTATCAGGATAAAAATGCAGATAAAATCATTGATATCAGGTCTTTTTACAAAGCCAGAGTGCTCAGGCGCAGGGAGATTGATGACAATTCAGACGGGAAAACCGATGGTGTGGAAATCTACGGAAAAACAGGTATCCTGCAGAAAATTAAAGAAATAAAAGCCGGCAAAGTGGCAATCACCTGGTTTTATGACACAAAAGAGCATCTGATCCGGGGCGAGGAAGACAAAAACGCGGACGGACTTGTGGATACCTGGTATATGTATGACAGAGGAATGCTTACAGGAGTGCAGGAAGATACCAACCACGACGGCAGGCCTGATCTGTGGGAAAAATATGACAATACCCAGGCATTGATCAAACGGGAAAAAGACCTTGATTTTGATGGAGTGCCTGATTTTACTGACCAGATTGAAAAAACAGAAAAAAAGAGCTGAACAACCGGAGAAAACAATGGTGGAATTTTTATCAAAGGGTGGTGTGCTTGTAATTCCGATCCTGTTATGTTCTGTATTTGCCTTGGCAATATTTCTTGAGCGGATCATAGTTTTTGCAAGAATGCGCAGCCGGGGACGGGGCATTGACCGCAAAGTGGCTGAGCTTATCTTGGCCAGAAAAGATGAAGAAGCAAAACAGGCTGCCATGGACAGTGATTCTCCCATGGGCCGTGTACTGGCCCGGGCCATTGAGGTAAAACACGCTGAAAGGCAAACCCTTGAAACGATTCTTGTCAACGCCATTGACAGGGAAGTGCAGGCGCTTTCTTCCTATATCCAGACCCTTGCCACGATAGGAAATATTGCACCGTTGCTTGGCCTTCTTGGAACAGTAATGGGTATGATCAAGGCCTTCATGGTAATCCAGCAGATGGGAGGCAAAGTGAATGCAGCCGTGCTTGCAGGGGGCATATGGGAAGCCATGCTGACCACAGCCATCGGGCTTGCAGTGGCCCTTCCCACAATGGTGGCACACAGCTATCTTGTGGCAAGGGTGGATAAATACGAAGCCGGGCTCCAGAACGGGGCTGTTGCCTTTATCAAAGCCATTTCCAATGGAGGCTGACATGTTCGGCAGAAAAAAAGCCAGAACCCGTTACCAGATACAGGCACCGCTTACTTCCCTCATAGACATTGTTTTCATGCTGCTGATCTATTTCATGCTTACCACAAATTTCATAGTCAATGAAGGGATCAAAATCAAACTCCCCAATGCCAGCGCATCTTCTCCTCAGATAAAGCAGGAGATCACGGTTATTGTTGACAAGAATGCAGAAGTCTATATCGGGAACAATAAAATAGGGCTTGACAAGCTTTATGCCAGGATAAAAGAAATGATAAATACTGACACAGACAGGCTGGTTATCATAAAAGCAGATAAAACTGTGATGCTTAACAAGGTTGTCAGGGTAATGGATATTGCAAAGGCGGCAGGAGCGTCCCGGCTGTGCCTGGCAACCGAAAAAGGACTTTAGCTCCAGCTATGATTCAGAAAAGAACAGACCCCAATCTGCTGCTGTACGGGTTTGTCCTCATATCCATTGGCATTCATTTTCTTGTTTTTGCCCGCATTGCAAAACTATATGATACAAGATCTGTTTCCTGCATTGAACCTTCCATGCAGACTTTTTCAAAACCTGATCCAAGACAGATTCCAAAACCCAGAATGCGGACACGCCCTTCCAGGATTTCCAGAGCCAGAACATCCAGGCCATGCACCCGTCCTGTTCCGAAAATCAGAATAAACATGGCACAAACCATTACAGCAGATCCTTCCTGTGAAAAAATAAACATCCCTAAATTACCAGAACACCTGAACATGGCAGAATTTGATATCCCGGCCCTTGAAATCCCGGGCACAGGAGCCCTTAAAGCAGACATCCATGAACCCCGCATTGAATTTACCAGTGCGCGGGATTATTTTGAAATGCTGAACCTGCGCATTGACAGGTTCAAACAATATCCTGAATATGCCAGATCAAGATACATTCAGGGCAGGGTCAAGGTTGAATTCACGGTGAACAGGGACGGATCATTGTCCAAAGTCAGAATTGTTAAAAGCTCAAGGCACAGGGAACTTGACCAGGCAGCTCTTGAAGCCGTGACCAGGGCATCGCCCTTTCCCCGCCCTCCTGCTGATATATTCACGCCTCCTGTAAAATTCAGGGTCAGCATCCTGTTTGAGCTTGCCTGACAGGTATTTATTCAGTTCTGATAAACTGGACAAGGCAAAGGGAAATCAGGCTGAAAAAAGCACCTGCAAAAAAAGGAATCCTGTAATCTATCATCCATAAAATTCCTCCAAGCGCAGGCAGGACAACTGCGGCAACATGATTTATGGTAAATCCCACTGCTGCACTGGATGCAATGTCCTTAGGATGTGCAATTTTCTGAAAATATGTTTTTATGCCTGTGGCAAAATTAAAGAATATATGATCAAAAACATATAAAACACCCACCACAATCCTTGAGTCAACAAAGGCATAGGCAAGAAAAATAAAAATCAGTGAAAAATATTCAATTGATAAAAGCTTTCGTTCCCCGAACCGTACAATGAATTTACCGATAAAGGGATTGAGAAAAAAATTGATAACATTGTTTATTAAAAACAGAACAGCTATGTGCTGCACTGAAAATCCGAATTTCTTAACCAGCAGAAAAACTGCAAAAGCCATGAATATCTGACGTCTTGCCCCTGCCATAAAGGTGAGAAAATAAAAAAGCCAGTATTTTGATTTGAAAACCAGCTGTTTTCTCTGGGGAAGCATTTTTTTGCGGGCAGGAGTTCTGGTCAGGGCCCACACCCCCACGACCATGATACTGCCCCCGAACAGGGCATAAATCAGTTTATAGCTTAAAAACGGAGCCACAAGAAAAATAAGCACTCCTGCAGCTATATTGGCTGCCGCTGCAAAGCTTCTCTGTTCACTGAATACATGGGGGCTTGTCTGTTTGTCAAAATACTGAAGAGTCAGAGACTGATTTGTTGTTTCATAATAATGGAACCCAAAACTCATGACAATAGTGGTAAAGACAAGACCTGAAAAACTTGGAAAAAACCCGGTGGCAAATACTCCTGCCCCCATTATGATTATGGAAACAGAAGACAATTTATGTTCCCTGATGAACATGATCACAAAGGTGACACAAAGAGCCAGAAATCCGGGTATCTCACGAACAGACTGCAGTATTCCTATGTGACTGCCTTCAAGGCCCACAACATTGACACTGAAATTATCAAACAGGGTCCGCCAGCATTGAAGTCCGGCAGTGGAACATATGGTCAGGACAGCAAGATAGACATACATCCTGTCTTTTCTGTATTCAGGCATGGATCTCCTCTTGACACGCCATGACCGTCATGTCAAGCAAATTAAAGCAGAGCCCTTTTTTTTAAAAGAGGAACAGGGTCCACAATATGCCTTGGAAACCATTTTTTCTGCCCTCCTGTTCCAAGGGCCATGGAAAGAAGCTCGGAAAAATGCAGTATGGGAATGGGTTTTTCAAGGCTGCACCTTATTTCAAGGTTCAGATGACACATTGCACAGGCAGTGACAAGACATTCTGCTCCTGCTTCAATGGCATCTGAAATAATTTCATTTACAACCTTTTCTGCTGTCACAGGTTTTGCAACTGAAAGATAGGTTCCGCAGCATTTGGATCTGTTACCAAAATCCACAACATCAGCCCCAAGCATCTCAAGCGTGGTCTCCATGATGCCTGAACAGGATTTTTCAAACCTCAGGTCAGGCGGCATGGACAGCATACACCCGTAATATGGGGCTGTTTTAAGATGTTTCAGCTTACCTGCAACCCCGTATTCCTCATTTCCAAGATCAATTCTGCTGAAAATCTCAAAAAAATGAATGATCTCAAGATTTCTGTCAAAGGGCCTTAGCCACATGGTTTCATATTTCTGCTGAAGGGCTGCATCCTGTTTTATTTTCATATACATGCTCTTTATGCGAATAAGACAGCTTGGGCAGACAATCAGAAGCGGAATACCCTCCGGCACAAGGGAAATATTTCTCATCACAAGATTTTCAGCCACATCATGATCAATGCTGTGGGCAGAAGATGATCCGCAGCAGTTCCAGTCTTCAAGCTCTGCAAGCTCAATATTCACCTTTTCACAGAACTTCATCAGAGACAGGGTATTTTCATGACCCGAGGCCTTGAGTGAGCATCCTGGAAAAAAGGAAAATTTCAATTTATTGTTTTTTAAAGATTTTTTCAATTGCACTTTTATCCCGTACCTTTGAAGGGGTAAGATCAAGCTTGCGCTTTGCAAGCATTTTAAGGCCCACTCCCATATCAGAAAAAAGATCCATTTTCTTAAGCTTGTAGCGCAGCATGATTTCAAGTTTATGGGTTCTGCCGTACTTTTTCACTGAATTCAACACTTCATTGTGAAAATTTAAAATATCAGGCTCTGCAATCTCCACTTTCTTTTCCAGGGCCCTGTGACGCAGAGCATCCATCACAGCAGGTATGTCAATAGCCATGGGACAGCAGCTGCTGCATGTATTGCACCCCACGCACACCCATATGGCAGAACATCTCAAGGCTGTATACTCCTGATCGAGCTGAATAAGGCGGATAACAGCATTGGGGGCATAATCCATCCCGTCCAGAAACGGGCATCCACTGGCACATGACCTGCAGTGCAGACATACATCAAAATTGATCCCGAAATCCTGCCTCAGCTCCCTGGCAAACCCAGGGCTGGCCCTGTTCAGATGTATCATACTACTTTACCGTCTTTCCAGAACGGGGACATATCCCGCAGTTTCTGAATAACAGGGACAAGGACTTCAACAATCCTGTCCATTTCATCTTTTGTATTATAATGGGACAGGGAAAACCTGATTGATCCGTGAGCTGATTTAAAGGGCACCTTCATTGCCATGAGCACATGGGAAGGTTCAAGAGAGCCAGAGGTGCAGGCAGAGCCTGAAGATGCACAGATACCGTCACGGTCAAGCATGAGCAGGATTGATTCTCCCTCCACTGCATCAAACCCTATTGACAGGGTATTGGGAAGCCTGTGTTCCAGATCACCATTGACAGAAGAGCCGGGAATCTTTTCAAGAAGGTTGTTCTGAAGATAATCTCTTAGCTGCCTTACTTTTGTATCCATGAAAGAAAGGTTCTGCGCTGCAAGCTCACACGCTTTTCCAAGCCCTATGATGGAAGCTGTATTTTCCGTACCTCCCCGTCTTCCATTTTCCTGATGACCACCCTTAAGAAAGGGTGAGAACCTGAATCCATGTTTCACGTAAAGCACGCCTATGCCCTTTGGAGCATGAATCTTGTGGCCGGAAAGTGAAAGCATGTCCACCCCTGTTTTTTTAACATCAATGGGAACCTTGCCTGCTGCCTGTACTGCATCAGTGTGAAATACTATCCCCATTTCCCCTGCTTTCTGTGCAGCCTGTTCAATGGGAAAGATGACGCCTGTTTCGTTATTTGCCCACATCAGGGAAACAACAGCGGTATTTTCATCCATGCTTCTGTAGAGAAAATCAATATCAAGCAGACCCTTTTCATCCACAGGCACGAATATGACATCATATCCATGCCTGTCCCTTAGATACTCATAAAAATTCTTAACAGCAGGATGCTCCACAGCAGAGGTAATAATGCGTTTTTTTTCAGGAAAGGCGGCTATGGCGGCATTTATTGCTGAATTATCGCTTTCAGTGCCACAGCTTGTGAATATGATCTCGTCAGGATCAGCATTTACAAGGTCTGCCACCTTCTGCCTTGCCTCCTGAATTTTTTTACCTACCCTGCCTCCAAAACTGTGCATGGATGAAGGATTTGCATAAAACTGCCCAAGATATGGAACCATTTCCTCAATCACTTCATCTGCAACCCTTGTGGTTGCATTATTGTCCGTATATATTATCTGCATATCACCTATACCTGTCCCTTGATTTTCACAGATTCAATAAGTGCCTCGATTTTCTCCAGGCATTTTCCACACCCGCCTCCGGCCTTGAGATAATTTGTCACCTCTTCGGTTGTCTCAAGGTTGTTGGCCTTTACAGCATCAATGATCTCACGATCTGTCACATCAAAGCATTCACACACGATCTCACCCGGCTTTTCCATTATCTGAACGCCTCTGTAATCTGCAATTGCCTTTTTAAGGGCAGCCTGTCCCATGACAGAACAATGCATCTTGGCCTTTGGAAGTCCGCCAAGATAATCTGAAATATCCTCATTGGTTATCCTGGATGCATCATCAAGCGTCATCCCCTTGATGATTTCCGTAAGCGCAGATGAAGATGCAACAGCGCTTGCACATCCAAAGGTCATAAAGGAAGCATCAACAATTCTTTCGTTTTCATTGACCTTAAGGTATAATTTCAATGCATCTCCGCAGCTGAGCGACCCTGCTTCACCCACGGCATTTGCTCCTTCAAGTTCCCCGACATTTCTGGGGTTCAGAAAATGATCCTTAACCTTATCAGTATAATCCCACATATATTATCTCCTCATAATCTTAAATCATGTCTTGACATAAACATACTACAAAGTGGTAGAAAGTCAATATACATGAAAGTTTTTCATCAAAGACAGACCGGAATACTGTCTCTTATAACAATCTGTTCAGGGGTGATCAATGTATCCATTGCAAGTATTCTGACCCCTGCCTTTTCAGCATGCCTCAATTTTCCGGCATACACATCGTCAATATGCCGGGCAGGCATGAATCTTTCCGCACCCATGCGCTGAATCAGGAAAAAAATCACTCCCATATGTCCGCACTCAACAAGGCGGCACAGTTCATCAAGATGCTTGCTGCCCCTGACAGTCACTGCATCCGGGAACATTGCAGTTGAGTCTTCCATAAGAGTGCAGTTCTTTATTTCCACATAGCATTTTTCACCGGATTTTTTCTCAAGCACGAGATCAAGCCTTGTATGGGCACTGGTTCTGACTTCTGAACGCACACTTTCATATCCTGACAATTGTTCTATCCTCCCGTTTTCAACGGCAGTTTTAACAAGCCTGTTGGGAACCAGAGTATTGATTCCGGCAAGTTTGCCGTTGATTTCAACAAGCTCCCAGGTATGCCTGTATTTTCTTGCAGGATTGTCACTGCACGACAGCCATACCCTTGATCCGGGCACGGCACATCCTTTCATGGAACCTGAATTGGGACAATGTGCAGTCACCTTTTCTCCGGTATCCAGCACCACATCTGCAAGAAAACGCTTGTAGCGTCTGACAAGCCTTCCGCAGATCAGGGGAGGCATCCGGTATCCGCCAAAATTTTTATCTGACCTGTTCATTTGCCGATTCCCTGCTGACCATTGATTTCAGATCATCCATGTGCATTTCCCTGCGTATCCCGAAACGGGTGAGACAAAAATCATATTTTACTGGATCCTGTTCAGAAATTTTTTTAAATCCACTGGTAATTTCCATTGCTGTTTTCATATCTGCATTCCTGCGGCCTGTAAATCCAAGCATTTTTCCTATTCTGTGCATATGGGTATCAAGCGGGACAATGAGCAGGCCAGGCGAAATTTTATTCCACCCTCCCGGATCAACCTCATCCTCCCTTACCATCCAGCGCAGGAACAGCATGCTTCTTTTACATGGGCTTCCCTTTTCAGGGTCTGCCACAAGATGACCTGCCCGTCCCTTTTCCGAAATACTGGAAGAAAAAAATACAAGGCCCGGCATAATTGTGTCGCTGTTCTGATAAAGACCCTCATAAAAACAGTTTTCAAGCGATGAAAACCTGTCCAGGGTTTTTCTGATACCCCACAAGAGGCTGACAATATTTGTTTCATCTGCAAACCTGTATCGAAATCCTTTAAAATCACGCTCCATTTCACCCCGGGTGGAACAGGTGATATATTCAAAGGGAGCAGAATTCATTTTTTCAAAAACCCCACCAAGGGTTTTCATGATCATTTCAACCCGGCCATAGGCAAGGCAGGCACATACAAGGCCTGCAATCTCCCTGTCTCTTTTTTCATTATACTCATATAAAAAGGCAAGAGGATCAGGGTATACATATTTCTTTTGATTATATAAATTATAAATATGATCTAAAATTTTTTTCAAATCAGGATTCCTTTACTATCCACACATAACAAAACAGCACATGCAATCTTAAAACATAAGAACAAGCAAGATCAGGGCCAGCTCATATCAGCAATTATCATATAATTTATCTTGACTATCCCATTTTTGCGGGATTAATATGAATTTTTATTTTTATTTACCATAAGTATCTTAAGGAGACAGCGCATTATGCTGCAGGAAAAAAAAATCGGGTTCATTGGAAGCGGAAACATGGGGGAAGCCCTGATAAGCGGGCTGGTTCTGTCAAAAGCTGCCAGGCCTGAAAATATCATATGTTCGGACATAGCAGAAGATCAGCTTGAAGAGATACAATCCAAATACAAGGTTGAAACAACAACAGACAATATCAAGGTTGCACAGCAGTCTGAGATAATTGTATATGCCACAAAGCCCCAGATACTTGGACAGGTTTTAAAGGAAACCGCAGCCGGTCTTGATAAATCAAAGCTGATTATTTCCATTGCAGCAGGTGTTCCGCTGGCTGCCATTGCAGCAGGGCTGAACAAGGAACTGCGGCTGATAAGGGTCATGCCCAACATATGCGCATTTGTGAAAGAAAGCGCCACTGCAATCGCAGCAGGAGAATTTGCTTCAAAAGAAGATTTAAAGCTTGCCAGGGCTATCTTTGATTCCGTGGGAAGAACAGTGGTTATCCAGGAAAACGTTCTCATGGACGCTTTTACAGGCTTAAGCGGCAGCGGGCCTGCCTATATATTCACAATAGTCGATGCCATGGCAGATGCAGGGGTTAAAATGGGCCTGTCCAGAAAAGATTCACTTTTCCTGTCAACCCAGACAGTTCTTGGAGCAGCAAGGCTTTTGCTTGAATCCGGAGAGCACCCGGGACAGCTCAAGGACAGGGTGGCATCTCCCGGCGGGACAGCAATTGCAGGTATCCATACCCTGGAACAGGGAGGGCTTCGTACAACCATGATAAATGCAGTCGAATCTGCCACAAAAAGATCCAAAGAACTTGGCGACATGATGGTAAAGGATTTTATGAAAAACAGCAGAAAATAAGACTGATCCGGCAACCTGTGCCCGGCAGTAAAACCATGCCGGGCACAGGCATAAACATTTTATACATCAAGCTCTTTTCTGAGCCAGTCCCTTACTTCTCCTTCAACTGCATATACACCTTTATATCTGCCTATACCTTCCATAAATTTTCGTTCCAGTTCCTCAGGAAGCCTGAAAACACCAAGATCCTCAGAGTCAAAACCTTTTCTTCTAACAAGAGTAAGAACAGGCGGTTTCTTCCACGTATTGATCACAAAATAAACAGTTTCATTATCACTGTCCCTTGAATTATAATAGGCCTGCGAACGCAGGGGCCCCCATTCAAGGTGAAGTGCAATGGCCTCTTCAGGTGTCATTTCCCAGTCCACTGAATTTATAATGTCATAATTATTTTTCAATTCCCTGATATCCATATTTTACCTCCATAATTACATTTTAAGCCAGAATCTTGGTATTCATGATAACAACATAACCAGAGCAATTTTCATGCCGCATGCATCATGGGGATAAAGCAGAAGAAAAGACACATGGAGTCTGAGAGTTTTCAAAAACTTAAGGGAAGAATGCATCACTCATATGCGGATAATGAGACATAAAGAGCAAGACATTATTGTCTCACCCTTTATAGACACATATTTTACCAGTTCTCATAAAGCAGCTCAAAATATCCTGTCGGTTTCACACAGGCAGGACATTTATCTGGTGCTGATTTTCCCTTATGAAGGTAGCCACAGCTAAGACAGCGCCAGACCTGCTCCTCTTCCTTCTGAAAAACCCTTTTGTCTGCAATATTCTGTGCAAGCTCAAGGTAGAGTTTTTCATGATGTTCCTCTGCGACAATGATTTTGTTGAAAGTATCTTCAGCCCTCGCAAACCCTTCTTTGGCAGCTTCCTTTGCAAACCTTGCATACATGTCATGGCTGACATATTTTTCAAGGGCAGCCGCAGAAAGCAGGTTTAAACGGGTATCACTGATAACCCCTGTGGGGAAGACCCATTTTATTTCAAGCTCGCCTCCATTAAAAAACTTAAAGAACCGCAGGGCATGCTCAAACTCCTGATCAGCGGTTTCATTAAATATCTTGGCAATCTGAATAAAACCATCTTCACGTGCTTTATTGGCAAAAAAATCATACCTGGTTCTTGCCTGGGTTTCAGCGGCAAAAGAGGTATGAAGGTTGATTGCTGTCTGACTTTCTCTGAACTTTACCATGGCAGCCTTCTTTTTTTATTCTTCAATAATTATTGCGTCAGCACCGCATTCGTCAGCAGCCCTGCGCACGATATCCTTCAGATGTTCAGGAATTTCATCCATCTTTACCGTGGACTTGAGCTGGTCTTCATCATACTCAAAAACTTCCGGACAAAGTTCATTGCAGTTCCTGTCTCCCATACATTGCTTTGTAATTGTAGCTTTCATTCTGGATTTTCCTCCTTTTGTTTGAATTGACCTGTGCGCGTATTTTTAAACTTTGCGCATCCAGGCATAATATTTTTCAACCCATGCAAGCAGTTTTTCAGGTGCATGTTGCTTTTTTTCTGCAACTCTGCTGCATGATTACCTGCAATTGTCACGCCAGGGATTCTATCCCTGCCGGAACAGTTAAAATTTTAACAAAACCAAGGGCCATGGAATCGGTAACAGTCCGGTCAGGTTCTTTAATATCGCATATGACAGTTTCATACTCAATATTTGCCTGAATTTCATTAAGACCAACCCTTGCGATTTCAGGATCTGTATATGATGATCTTGTCCCGGGTCAATTCCCAGCTCTTCAAGGCCAAGTCCCCTGATATCAGGCGTCCGCCCCGGAGCTATCAGAATTTCGTCAGATTCAAGCCTGAGTTTTTCACCCTCATGGTCGCAGACAAGAATTTTTCTTGCCCCTTCAGCGCCGGCCTGTTCTGCATAATGATTCAGAAAAAGCCTGGGCAAGCTCACACCCGACAGGCCTGGCACCCGTTGCGACAATTATATTTTTGTGGCCAGAGTCCTTGTGCTGACCCTTATCTCAAACGGGGAAACTATTCTGGCTTTTCCATTAATACAGTCCACCACAATCCATTTTGCCATGAAAGGGGAAATTTCCAGCGCAGCAAAGGACAATACAATATTAAAGGATAAAATTCCGCTGGAAGACGGGACAGAGGCAAGCTGAGGCCTGTGACATATACCATGGTGGCGGGCAGCATCCCTGCCTGGGATACAATATAAAACAGACCGGCTTTCATGGGTGTAAGTCCCATCAAAAGATTTATCACGAAAAAGAGAAAAACAGGCGCAAGTCTCAGAGCAAAAAAATAAAACCCGCCTTCCCTGCGGACTCCTTTGTTAACCGCAGCAAGATTTGACCCGAACCTTGCCTGCACCCAGTCCCGGAACATATATCTGGAAAATAAAAAAGCCAGAGTGGCCCCGCGGCTATATTCTTCATTTACCCAAGGGGCTTGAATGCCTTTTTACCTGCACCGCAGATCGGGCATTTCCAGTCATCAGGAAGATCTTCAAATCTGGTATTTTTAGCAATCTTACCTTTTCTGTCACCTTTGTCAGGATTGTAAATATATCCGCAGTTCACGCTCTGGCACTGATACATGTCTTTTGGGTCGGCCATTATTCAGATTCCTTTCAACAAAAAAATCAGGTCTCATGTTCTGCCTGTCTCAGGGCAATACGGCTCTGTCTCAGGGCTATTCCTTTCTGACCTGAGGATCATTGGGTTTTCCGGCGCAGTCAGGCGTATAGCATGAATTATCAACAAAGGTGCAATCACCCTGACATGAGGGGCATTTTTCAGGCGGAGTGTCCGCCTCAAGGGTATATCCGCATTTACTGCACATCCAGCTTATCATAATTATTCTCCTTTTTTTAAAATCCCGGTTTCAGACATGTCCTGCAAACCTTAAGCAGGAGGTTATATATGCTCAGTTAATTCAATAACCATGCCATGATTTTATATAAACTATATAGGACGGGTTTTTTCAGCCAGCCAGGATGCAACTTCACAACTCAGCACAGGGGATAATTTTTCATACACAAGCATATGATATTCATTTATCCATTTTTTCTCATTTTCAGACAGCATGGCAGTGTCAATGAGATCTGCTTCAAAATGGCAGTAAGTCAGATGTTCAAATTTTAAAAAAGTCCCGAATTCATTATGAAAGGCCTCATCAACAAGTATCATATTTTCAAGCCTTATGCCATAATAATTGTCCCTGTAGATTCCAGGCTCATCCGTGAGAACCATGCCCTTTTTCAGCTTTACATCAACAGGCCGGGGGCTTATCGCGGCAGGCCCTTCATGCACGCACAGGAAAAATCCCACTCCATGGCCTGTGCCATGCCCGAAATCAAGCCCTTCAGCCCATAGGAACTGTCTTGCCAGTGTATCTATTTGATAGCCCCTTGTTCCTGCCGGAAAAACAGCAGATGCAACACTGATATGCCCCTTGAGCACAAGAGTATAATCAGCAATTTCACGTTGCGAAGGCCTGCCCAGTGCAATTGTCCTGGTAATATCTGTTGTGCCTGTCAGATAATTGCCACCTGAATCTATGAGCAGCATTCCTTTTCTGCCTATGACCACGTCAGTTTCCTTTGAAGGAGAATAATGACACATTGCAGAATGATCCTGAAAAGCCACAATGGGATCAAAGCTGTTGTCAATGAAAAGCTGCTGCTGCCTGCGGAAATCATATAATTTTTCCACAGCGCCAAGCTCCGTTATTTTCTCATCATCAGAAAGATGCTCAAGCATGTACAGAAAATTCACGACTGCTGCACCGTCTTTTACTGCTGTATCCTTCATATGGGTAATCTGAATCTCATTTTTTACTGCCTTCATCATGGCGGCAGGATTGCCAGCCTCAATTATCTTTGTTTCTCTGCTGATTGAATTGAACAGTCTGTAATTCACATTTTCAGGATCAACAAGAACGGAACTGTCATCGGGAATCTTTGCAACTTCAGAGTATACTGACTCATATCCGGCTGTCTCAACCCCGTCTGAACCAAGCTCCCTGGAAAGACTGTCATCAATTTTTGCCCTGTCCATGAACAGAAGAACTTTTTCAGGGCCCATCAGAACAAAGGCAATATTGACAGGATTGGTGTGTATGTCAGAGCCTCTCAGATTCAATGTCCAGGCAATGTCATCAAGAGATGCCATGAGATGAAAACACGCTCCCAGGTCAGCCATCTTGTTTTTTATCTGCCTTATCTTGTCTTTTCTGGTCTGGCCTGCAAAATTCTCTGCCAGGGAAAACGCCCTGGAAACAGGCATGCCCGGCCTGTCTTTCCAGATATCATCCACCACATCGATATCTGTATCCAGCACTATTTTACAGGTTTCAAGCCGGGACCTGATTCTGCGGACCTCAGCTGCTGAAAACAGGGAACCGTCAATACCCACCCTGTCCCCTGGCCTGAGAGTCTGTGTCAGCCATTCCCATACATCAGGCACATTTTCCTGCCCTGTTTTAAACAGAACAAAGGGGGAGCCTGCAATCTGTTTTTCCGCCTGAATATAATATCTGAAATCTGTCCATAAAACCGCGCTGTCAAGTGTGAGAGCTGCGATACCGGCAGAGCCTGAAAAACCTGTCAGCCATTTTCTTGTCTGCCAGTGCTCAGCAACATATTCGCTTTTATGGGGATCACTGCCAGGTATTACAATGGCTGCGATTCCATACTTCTCCATTTTTTTTCTTATCCTGAAAATTTTTTCCTGTATATCCATTTTAATTCCTGTGATGATAATTTCTGAAGTGTATTTTAGAACTCAGAGCCAGAATACACCAGTTATGAGATATTGTCATAAAAAAACCATTTTGTTTTTTCTTTTTTTCTCTTGATCAGGCCATAAAAATCTGATATGGCATCATACCATACCGTATGGTCTGAACCCTTAAATGGTAAAAATATATGACTCGGCTCAACAAAACAGCATGGTTTGAACAAGGCTTCAACCTTTTGAAAGCCGGAGGTGCAGCCGAGCTTACCATTGAAAATCTTACCAAAAAACTCAATATCACCAAAGGGTCTTTTTATCACCATTTCAAAAGCCGGCAGGACTATTCTGAAAAGCTTCTGGAATTCTGGGAAAAAAAACAGACCTTTGACATATTTGAAATCAGCAAACAGGAAAAAACATTCAAAGGAATCAATGAAACCCTTCTGAAACTTTCAAAGGAAAACATGGACCCTGAAATCGAAGTTGCCATACGAGCCTGGGCATTGAGAGACCCTGTTGCAAGAAGTTTTCAGGAAAGAATAGATCAGCAGAGACTGGGATTCTTAAAATCCATGTTTTCACTGATGACCGATGACCCGGAACAGGTGGAGATGATTTCCCTGATACGGTATTGTTTTTATATAGGATCTCACCAGATTATTCCTGCTGTTGATGAAAAAAATTACAGAAAAAAGCTGGACGCTCTCATGGAAATGTTTGAAACCTATGTCAGACTGAACTCACCATCAAAGGATCAACAATGAAAACAATTATAGAACCTTTCAGAATAAAAACCACAGAACCCATTAAAATTATCTCAAAAGAACAGAGAAAGGCTGCACTTGAAAAAGCCCATCAGAATGTATTCCTTCTGGATGCGGAAGACTGCTGCATCGACCTTTTAACTGACAGCGGCACAGGTGCCATGTCAACAAAACAATGGGCAGCCATGATGCTTGGAGATGAATCCTATGCAGGAAGCAGATCCTGGAAAAACTTTGAAAGCACTGTTAAAAAAATTACCGGGATCAGGCATGTTTTTCCAACCCATCAGGGACGGGCAGCAGAAGCCATCCTGGCACAGACTCTGATAAAAAAAGGCAATTTCATACCAAATAATTCCCATTTTGATACAACAAGGGCAAATATTGAATATGTGGGAGGAATTGCAGAAAACATTTTATGCCCCGAAGGAGCAGACACAAGCAATACATCTGATTTCAAGGGCAATATAGATCTTGAAAAGCTTGAGCGCTTTATCGGGGAACATAAAAAGGAAAACATCCCCTTTGCAATGATCACCGTCACCAACAACACAGGCGGGGGCCAGCCTGTTTCAATGGAAAACATAAGACAGGTCAAAAAAATACTGAACAGATATGATATACCCCTTGTCATTGACGCATGCAGGTTTGCTGAAAATGCCTTTTTCATACATGAAAGGGAAAAAGGATATAAGGACAAATCCCTGCTTGAAATTGCACAGGAAATGTTTTCATACGCAGATGCAGCAACAATGAGCTGCAAAAAGGACGGACTTGCCAACATAGGCGGATTCCTTATATGCAATGATGATAAATGGGCAGAACAATTCAGGAATCTTCTTATCATAAGAGAAGGTTTCCCAACCTATGGGGGACTTGCGGGCCGCGATCTTGAAGCCATTGCAACCGGGCTTATGGAAGCTCTTGAGTATGACTACCAGGTATACCGCCATGCAACAATCACATATATAAGCTCAAGACTTGAAAAGGAAGGTATCCCCATTGTAAGGCCGGCAGGAGGCCATGCCGTGTTTCTGGATGCACGAAAAATGCTGCCCCATATTCCAGATCTTCAATATCCGGGGATAGGTGTTGTCAATGCACTTTATCTTGAAGGCGGTGTACGGGGAGTTGAACTGGGCAGTGTCATGTTCGGACGATTTGACAGCAGCGGAAATGAGATTGCCTCTCCTCTGGAGCTTGTAAGGCTGGCATTCCCGAGGAGAGTATATACACAGAGCCATTTTGATTATCTCATTGAGGTCATAAAGGAGGTCTGGAAGGATAGGGACAGGATTCCAGGATATAAAATCACATACCAGACAAAGTTTTTAAGGCATTTTACCTGCCATTTTGAAAAACTTTGACACCAGTGTTTTTTGCTTGACTATGGAAATCCTGAATTTTATAGTTGCAGGGAATTACAAACGTAATTGCAGGTATGCTGTACCAAATCACTATTAAATTTTAATCTAAAAGGGGAGTAAAAAGAATGAAATCATTTTTCAAAACCTTAGCATTGGCTTTATTAGTCCTTGTAGGCTTGAGTGCACCAAGTTTTGCTGCAGACACAATTAAAATAGGATGTGGCGGTGTTATTTCAGGCGACCTTGCACCTTATGGTATTTCTTCTGTAAGAGGTGTCGAGATTGCCATTGATGACCTGAATGCCAAAGGCGGTATCCTTGGCAAAAAAGTTGAGATATTAATAGGCGATGATGTATGCAAGCCTGAAGTTGCTGTTAATGTTGCAACCAAGCTTGTATCTGACGGCGCCCAGATGATTGTAGGCCATGTATGTTCAGGCTGTACTCTTGCTGCAAACAAAATCTACAAGGATGCAGGGCTTCTTGTAATCTCCCCTGCTTCCACCAATGATGATCTGACGCTTAAAGGCGACAATCCGAATTTTTTCAGGACAATTTCCTATGATGGCGCCCAGGCTGATCTTATGACATCCTTTGTGAAAAACAACCTGAAAGCCAAAAAAGTTGCCCTGATCCATGATAAGGGTGATTATGGTAAAGGCCAGATGGAGCTTGCCAGAAAATATTTTCAAAAAATGGGTGGGGTAAAGATTGTCCTTTTTGAAGGTATTACAACAGGAGCAGTTGATTTTTCAGCCATTGTTCAGAAAATCAAAAGATCCAAGGCTGATGTAACAATGTGGGGCGGATATCATTCAGATGCTTCAAAAATTGTTGCCCTTCTTAAAAAGAAAAGGGTAAAAACCCAGTTCTTTGGCGGTGACGGAATCTATGGCAGTGAATTTGTCTCCCTTGCAGGCAAATACGGTGAAGGCGTATATGCAACAGGCCCAAATGAAACTTCAAGCAATCCCCTTCACATCGCTCTGACCAAAAAACATCAGAAAAAATACAATGAAGACCCCGGTACATTCTTCTTCAATGCCTATGCATGTGTACAGGCCCTTGCAGCAGCAGCAGAAAAGGCAGGCTCCCTTGACTTTGACAAAATGAGAGCTGCCATGTTCACCATCAAGGTTGATTCTCCAATCGGCCCCATTGGATTTGATAAAAAAGGTGACGTTGTAGGTGCTGGATTCTCTGTCTACCAGATCCAGAACGGAAAATATGTGCAGGTTAATTAATATCTGACGGACAATGAAAACAGGAGCGGACAAACTAAAAAGCGGTTGGCGCTCCTGTTTTTATATCCTTTAATTTTACTTAAATTAAACAAAGTTTAGGAGATTCAAATTAATTAACATGCGTATGTTTAAAATATTAATAGGTATCGCAGTCGCCGGAATACTGGCATTTTACGGCCTGAAAGCGATCCTTGCAGACCCCCTCTATTTTTTCGAGCTGTTCTTAGGAGGCCTGACAAGAGGAAGCATCTACGCCCTGATAGCTCTCGGATATACCATGGTTTACGGGATCATAGAACTGATCAACTTCGCCCACGGTGAGATTTATATGATCGGTGCCATGACCGCGCTTATCATATCAACTGTTCTGGAATATCTGGGGTGGAATTCTGTAGCCATTGTAATTCTGTCCTTTGTATTTGCCATCTTTTACTCCTGCGCATATGGTTACACCGTTGAAAAGATTGCTTACAAGCCCTTGAGAAAAGCAGCAAGACTGTCTCCGCTTATTTCAGCCATCGGCATGAGCATGTTTTTACAGAACTATGTGATGCTGGCACAGACACCTGGATTTCTTCCCTTCAAAAGTCTGATTCCTGATTTCAAATTCTGGGAACCGTTTGCCGATACTATTTCCGCTGTTGAGATGACAATCATAGTCACAACTGTAATTGTCATGATTCTTCTGGGAATATTGATCAAATTCACCAGGATAGGTAAGGCCATGAGAGCCACAGCCCAGGATCAGATAATGGCTTCACTTGTGGGCATAAATGTAAACCGCGTTATTTCCGTAACATTTATTGTGGGTTCTGCCACTGCCGCCATAGGCGGAGTTCTGATTGCATGTCATGTCGGGCAGATAAACTTCTACATAGGATTTCTTGCCGGTCTGAAAGCTTTTATTGCAGCAGTTCTGGGAGGTATCGGAAGTATTCCCGGAGCAGTACTGGGCAGTCTTGTCCTCGGCATATCAGAAAGCATGTTCACCGGCTATTTCTGGAGTGAGTATGAAGATGTATTTGCTTTTGCCATTCTGGTCATCATATTGATATTCAGACCATCAGGAATCTTGGGCAGAGCTGATACTTCCAAAGTTTAACCTCATTATTAGAAAGTAAATCATGGTTACAAAAAAAGAAATCAAGCAGTCGTTTTTCATCGCTTTATGGTTTATTGTACTGACCTTTCCCATCATGGTGATAAAAGTCAACACCATAAAGCATACTGTGCTTTTCAGATGGAATAATATTTTATGGATTGGAATTGCAGGATTTTTTGCCTCGCTTGTATGGAATTATTTCCTGAGGATCAAAGAGGAAAAAAAGAAATCAGAGCTCAATGATGATATTCCACTTGTATATAAACTATTACAGAATGACAGGTTCAGAAGGCCGTTCCTTGCCTGTGTAATTGTATTCTTTCTTGCCTATCCCTTTGTTTTTCCTCTTTATCATACCAATATAATGATAACTGCCCTTGTATATGTAATGCTGGGTCTGGGTCTCAATATAGTTGTAGGCCTTGCAGGGCTTCTGGATCTGGGGTATGTGGCTTTCTATGCTGTGGGAGCATATGCGTATGCACTTTTAAACCAGCATTTCGGAATCAGCTTCTGGGTTGTGCTGCCTCTGAGCGCCATTCTGGGCGCAATGTTCGGCACTGCCCTGGGCTATCCTGTTTTAAGACTCAAAGGAGACTATCTTGCAATTGTAACCCTGGGCTTTGGTGAGATAATAAGAATAATCCTTGAAAATTGGGACAGTTTTTCCAACGGACCCAGGGGAATTGCCAATATTCCTGCTCCCAGCTTTTTCGGTCACCACTTTGATCAGCTCAACTCTGCAAGATACGTGTATTTCATCGTAATAGCCCTGGTGATCATGACAATATTCTTTGTCAACAGGCTTGAAAACTCAAGAATAGGAAGAGCCTGGATCGCCCTGAGAGATGATGAGATAGCCTGTCAGGCCATGGGTATTGACAAGGTTAAAACCAAACTGAATGCATTTGCCCTTGGAGCCACCTGGGCTGCTCTTGGCGGTGTTATTTTTGCTGCAAAAACATCCTATATAAATCCCATGTCATTTACCATCTGGGAATCCATCACCATCCTGAGTGTCGTTGTTGTAGGAGGTATGGGATCTGCCATAGGCGTTATAGCAGGAGCCCTTGTACTGATCCTTGTGCCTGAATATTTAAGAGCTGTTGCAGAATACAGGATGCTGGTATTTGGAGCGCTGCAGGTCATAGTCATGGTATTCAAACCAGACGGGCTTGTTAAGAGCGTGCGTAAAACTTACAAATTTGAAAGAGCAGAAGAATAAATTTATGGAACCTATACTCAATGTAAAAAACCTTACAATGAATTTTGGAGGTCTCAAAGCCCTGGATGATGTGAACATTGCAGTGAGAAAAGGGGAGATTGCTGCCCTCATCGGTCCTAATGGTGCAGGGAAGACCACCTTTTTCAATTGTATCACCGGCATTTACGAACCAAGTGAAGGTGTTGTGGAAATAACCCCGCCGGGCCAGCCCACCCAGAAACTGAATGGACTTAAAACAAATCAGGTAACGGAAAAAGGGCTTGCCAGAACCTTCCAGAACATCAGGCTCTTCAAAGGGATGACAGTACTTGAAAATGTCATGGTAGGCCGGCATTGCAGGCTGCACTCAGGGATCATAGGCGCCATGCTCAGGCCTTCAGGTCAGAAAAATGAAGAAAGAAAAGCAGTTGAGGACAGCTATAAAATTCTTGAAAAAATCGGGCTTGAGCAATATGTAAATGAGATGGCAGTTAACCTGCCCTATGGTGCCCAGAGAAGGCTTGAAATTGCCAGGGCTCTTGCAACGGACCCGTTTCTGCTTCTTCTGGATGAGCCGGCTGCCGGAATGAACCCTCAGGAAACAAAGGAACTGAATCAGCTGATCATCTGGCTCAGGGATAATGAAGACCTGTCAATCCTGCTTATCGAACATGATATGAAACTGGTCATGAGTCTTTCTGACAATATCCATGTTGTGGATTATGGAAAAAAGATCGCCGAAGGCACCCCGGAAGAGGTAAAATCCAATCCGGATGTAATCAAAGCCTATCTTGGAGACGAGTCTGAAGATGCTTAAATTAGAAGATATACACACATATTACGGCAATATTCACGCACTTAAGGGCATCAACCTTGAAGTACAGGAGGGAGAGGTTATTTCCCTGATTGGAGCCAATGGTGCTGGAAAATCAACCACACTTATGACAACCTGTGGTGTTGTGCCTGCCAAACGGGGCAGGATAATTTTCGAGGACAGGGAAATCACAAGCCTTCCTTCTGATGAAATTGTCAAGCTTGGCATATGTCAGGTTCCTGAAGGCAGGAGAATTTTTCCATACCTTACAGTGCATGAAAATCTTGATATGGGAGCCTTTCTGAGAAACGACAAGGCAGGTATCAAACAGGATCTTGAATATGTCTATTCCCTGTTTCCAATTCTGGCTGACAGAAAAAATCAGGCAGGAGGTACCTTAAGCGGAGGAGAACAGCAGATGCTGGCTATTTCAAGGGCTTTGATGGCAAAACCCAGGGTTCTGCTGCTGGATGAACCTTCCCTTGGACTTGCACCCATCATAGTAAAACAGATTTTTGATATAATCAAAAAAATCAACCAGGAACAGAAAACAACCATATTCATAGTGGAACAGAATGCCAACCTTGCCCTTAAAGCAGCCCACCGCGGCTATGTCATGGAAAACGGCACCATTACCATGACAGATTCAGGCCAGAACCTGCTTGCAAATGAGGATGTGAAAAAGGCGTACCTTGGCATGTAAAATTCTGAGTTATCCTCATATTGAAATATAATTACCGGCGGAAGGGAATTAAAAATGTACTACTGCCACATTGACACAGGTGCAGGCAGGTTATTGCTGACAGGGCACAATAAACTTGAAACCATTAATTTCCCCGCCGGTAATACAAAGCCCGAACCTGACAAAACATGGATATATGCCCCTGAAAGATTTTCAAAAACACTTTTACAGCTGGATCAATACTTTAAGGGAAAAAGAAAAACTTTTGACATTGAGCTTGAGCTTAAAGGTACTATATTTCAAAAAAAAGTCTGGCAGGAACTTCTGAAAATTCCCTATGGCAACACTGTTTCCTATGGCGAAATTGCAGCAAAAATTGGAAACCCTAAAGCTGCAAGAGCTGTTGGCATGGCTGCCGGAAAAAACCCTGTGGCAATAATTGTTCCATGCCACAGGGTAATAGGTAAAGACGGAAGCCTTACCGGCTTCGGCGGCGGGCTTGAAATAAAAAAATACCTGCTGGATCTTGAGCAGCAGGTCATACAGACTGGACTATAATTTTTTTTTCAGATTGATAAATTCACTTCTTTCAAATCCAAGTTTCTTGAAAAAAGAAAGGACATCTGTTGAATCCCAGCGCACAGATGAATAGATATTGTCTATTCCCTTGTGCTTATAAATCTCACATATTTTTCTGGCAAGTTTAAGACCTATGCCCTGGCCCATGAAATCCGGATGTACTCCTATTGCCATGATCCAGGCACTTTTTCTGATACCAAATCCAGCATAAAGGCTTGTACTGATCATATAGCCTACCACATTTGAATTAACCTCTGCAACAAGACAGGACTGTCCGAAACTGCCGGAAACATGGCGGTCAATAATCTTTTCCAGATCAACTTTTGCATCATCTTCTGAAATGGCTTTTCTTATCTGCTGAATCGCCCCGGTGTCTTCAGGCGCCATCTCCCTTACAATTATAGTATCTTCCACACGACCCTCCATTACATTTTTATTCAACCTTAATGATTTTGACTGTATGCCCCACCCAGTTCGGCGGCAGATAGATTCTGCCGCTGTTTCCGCTGGATTTTACTTCTTTTTCAATCATCTCCTCGCCATAAACTTCGAACTTTACCTTAGCACGCTGCAAGGGTAATTTTTCCGCAGTGTTTTTCTGTTTTGATTTATCTGCCATATAATATCCTGTTATTATCAATTTTTTTTAAAACATACCGGCTTTTTTCTGCCATTATCCAGCTAAATTATATCTTTTTATTCAAATTTTCAATCCCCAAAAAAAAGCAGGCCGGGATTTTTCTCCCGGCCTGCTTTATATCAGAAAATCAGAATTCTTAAATAAGAGGCCTGTAAACAGCACTCTTCATTATAACATATCGTACAGCAAGGTCACCTGCCACAACACAGGCAAGTCTCACAAAAATCAGAAAAGCATTTGTGCTGCCTCCCCACATGATCAGAGTAAGAATCAGCGGAAGGGCAATTGCAATGCCTGCAACCCCTATATATGAAATTTTTGACAATTGGTCGCCTGTCATCATTAGAATGGACTGCCTGCCCATTTCATCACTGTGCCATGTTCCCCATACATATAAAAAAATACAAAGGGCATAGGCAAAGAAAAAAGCTTCAGCCCAGGCTTCCATTCCGGCAGCAGCTCCGGCAGGGCCAAATGCTGCAAAAATAAACTGCAGAATCTGCTGTCCCATCCATATGCCTGAAATTATTGACAGGGGAAGTACCATATTGGAGCTCCATGCAGGCAGAGCCCTTATAACGTTCATGGTTGCAAACCCGTGGGATATAATCAAAAGGCACAGGATTCCCATGATGCAATTAAATACTATATTAAAGCCTCCGGCAGTTATGATCTGCAAAAACCCGAGCACGGCAAAAATCATGATCACCCATATACCCCTGGACAATTCCGAGGTATTGGGTTTCATCAGCATTCTCCATGCCCTTAAGGGGTTTCCAAGATAAAAAACATGAATAATGCCGCCAAGCACCAGAGTAAGCAGCCATCCCAGAATAAGGCCGGCCTTATATTCATAAAAAAGCGAAACAAAATAAAGCCCTGCTCCTATTTCGGAAAAAAAGAAGGCAAGCCAGAGAAATATGCCCTGGTTGTCTATCCACTGCCTCTGCCGGGTCGGATTTATCATCCATTCATATGGCATAATTCCACTGCCGTCAGGAGGAAACATGGTTTGAATCAGTTCATGTGTTTTATTGCTCATTTTACATCCCTCCTTTACTCTTCTTTATCTTTATATATCTTAACTGCAACCGAGGTTTCAATATTACCTGTAATCGGATCAAAGTGCCTCAGATATGCAGGAAGAAGCTTGCAGAAATTGGAACCCTTGCCCTTGGCAATGGGACGTCCGTCCGCCCATAATCCACCCTGACCTGCTATACCCACAACTCTGGGGCTCTGGGCTTCCATGGTTTTCACAATACCATTTTCCTTAACCCCGTATTTGTTTTCAAGCCAGATTATATCCCCGTCCTTCATTCCCCTTTCCTTTGCAAGATCTGTATTCAGGGTAATGGTGAATGTATAGGGACACATTTTGGAGACTTCATCAACATAAGGGTTCTGGAAAGTGGTATTGTTGGTGTGAAGAATATCCCTGTAGGAGAAGGCCAGAAGATCATATTCATCATCCAGTTCCTTGTAGGATGTGGGCACAAACCAGCTTGGCAGCGGGCAGTACTGGTCAAGATCAAGCTCCAGCTCAAAGCCTGTTTCCTCTATGATCTTTTCAACCGCTCTTCTGTCATGGATAAGAAATTCCATGTAAACAGGACATCTTGATTCTGTGTTCCATCTCCAGTAAACATCTTCAATGGGTTTATGCCAGGTTGCATATCCTTTTTCCTCAACTTTTTCCTTGTCATCGCCATAAACCCATTTCATGAATCTTTCACCGATTTCCTTCCAGGTCAGAACTTCACCCGGCTTGATCTTGAGTTCTTCATCAGTGATGCCGTAGTATTGGTTAAGGCTTTCGTTGAACTTGTCAAGGACCCCAACCCTGTTGGCTATATCAATATAAACATCCATGAAGAACCTGGATTCACCAATGGGTTTGGCAACAGGCTGCTGCATGTGCACATACCAGTCCTCATATGAGGGAGAGCCTGAAAAGAAAAATGCATCAATTTCAGAAGACCAGCAGTCTTTTTCAAGATAGGATACATCAGGCAGAATTATATCGCCGATGGCCTGGTCAGTTTCATTTATCCACAGGTCATTCTGAACAACAAAACAATCCTTGAAATTCTCAATGGCTGCATCCCAGTCTGAATTACTGATAATAAAATTGGCTGAAATTCCAAAAATCATTTCAGGTTTGGCCTTCATTCCGAACTTTTCATGGATATAATCACGTTCCTTTACATAAGGAATATGGGAAAGCGTGGAATGGGTCCAGAAATCAACACAACCGTTATTGGTGCATGGAATCTTTGGGGTGTGCACAGGCCATGGATCATGTGAATAAAATACCGCAGGAATTAAAACACCGTCCTTGCCTATTCTTGGCATGCGTTCATATTGACCGCCCGGATATTTTCTTCTCTTGGAAGGCCATCCCATGGTTCCGCCTGGAACATCTTCCGCACCAACAAGCTGACTTATAAGATCAATTGCAGCAACCTGATGGATTCCGTTGGAATGTCCCTGAGCCCCGCGGAATGTGACTGAAGATACAGGCCTGTACGGGAAAGTCTTGCCCTCAATTGTTATTGTGGAGCCTATCTGTGCATTGTCTACCCAGTCATTGGCAACCTTGAGGATGGTTCCCACAGGAACAGTTGAAATCTCAGAAGCCCATTCAGGAGTAAATTGTTTAAGGTGTTCCCTCAAGGCTTCAAAACACGGTCTTACTTTCTCTCCTTTGTATTCGTATTCCCCATAAAGGGCAAAATCCTCATATGCAATGGATTTGTCGTCAAATTCCTTGATCTTGCCTTCCTTGCTGTCAAATACAAGAGGTTTGTCGCTTTTTTCATCGCGGATAAAGGTTCCGTCTTCCCTGATGAGATATACAAAATTTGTTTTGGCCTTCAGGTACAACTCATCAATTTCGCCGCGGGTATTTAAGATATAATTGGCAATGGCAAGGCCCACGGCAGTATCAGTTCCCGGCAGAATAGCAACCCATTCAGTCGCCTTTCCTCCTGCAAAATTACCCATTGGATCAAAAACAACTTCACGGCAGCCTCTTCTTATGGCATCAGCTCTCAGTCTTGCGTTGGTCATGGCTGAATGGCCTGATCCTGTTCCCTTGCTTGATCCCCACTTAAGCACATAATTGGTGTAACGCCAGTCCGGTGCAATTGACCATGCACCATGTATAAGCCCGCCAAGCATATGGGCTGCATTGCCACAATGCAGACTGCCACCGCCTATTATGAAGTTACCATTGTTTTTCACGCCAAATGCCTGGGCATAGAAATATGGATGGTTATGGGGCCCGTCACTTGCCCTCATGGTCTGGTTTGTGAAAAGGATCTTGTTGGGATCATCTTCCATGATTTTTTTCATGCGGGTTGCAATTTCATCAAGAGCCTCTTCCCATTCAATTTCCTTCCATTTGGGATCAACCCCTATTCCCTTTTCAGGATTTGTCCTGCGCAAAGGCTTCTTGATCCTGTTGGGATCATGGTAATACATAAGGCCTGCTGCCCCTTTTCCGCAAAGGCCGGATCCAACGCCTCCCATGGTGCTTTCCTTGATTCCCTCAATTTTCACCGGGACACCATTGACCACCCTGACCCTTGCGGCACAGCCGCAATAACATACGCCACAGGTGGTATTTACCCATTTATCTTCCCAAATTTCATCTGTTTTATAGGTCATATTTCCCCCTGTTTTATTAATCTATATAATAGACTGCCGGTTCAGTGCCAAATTCTCTGCGAAGCTGTTTGCCCTTTTTCTCCATGATCAGACGGTTTATTTCACTGTCAGGATCATCAAGGTCTCCAAAAATTCTTGCACCCACAGGACATATATTGACGCAGGCCGGAGTTGCATCTTCATCCTTGCCGGGGACAAGGCCCTTTTTCATGCCGTCATCAATTCTTTCAGCACAGAAGTTACACTTGATAACAGTTCCCACCTTGAAGGGATATAATTTTTCTCCGATCAGTTCCATTTCAGTCTTGCCCTGTCCCGGAAAATATTCCCTGTTTTTCACTTCCTCATCATAATAGGTTCTCTGCTGATACGGACAGCTGACAAGACATGCTCTGCACCCCACACACTTGTCATCATCAACAGCAACTATTCCGTCTTCCCTTATATAAGTCGCACCTGTCGGGCATGCTTCCACACATGCTGCATCAGTACAATGATTGCACAAAACAGGATAGATCAGTTTGCTGGATGACGGAAATTTCCCGGTTTCTCCGATAAGCACCCTGTTAAAGAATACCCCGGGAGGAAGAAAATGTTCCTCTTTACATGCTATGGTGCATCCCCAGCAGGCAATACACCTTTTTACGTCGATTACCATTCCCCATCTAGGCATAACAACTCCTTTATTACGATTAAAGTTATCCCCTTATTGATCCTTTAAATTAAAGATCAAACAATTTCACTTCTTCAAATCCTCTTTTTGCGCATACCACATTTGCTGCAAGTTTTTTGCCTGAAAAATAATCTTCCAGTGCCTCACAGCATGGCTCAACATCCAGCAGTCCCGACATTTTTGCAAAAGCACCGACAATAACAGTATTGGGTATGGCAAGGCCGATTTCCTCAAGGGCAATTTTATTGGCATCAATAATTGCCACTCTCTTAAGATTCTCATGGGTAACAGGCGTCATATCAGAATCATTCAAAAGCATCATTCCGCCCGGCAGCAGGCCCTTGAAAACAGCCTCAGAATTCCTCTGGCTGGGATCCATGACCACCAGAATATCAGGATTGTATATCTGGGTTTTCTCCCGCACAGGCTTATCTGAAAACCTTCCAAATGCCGTAACAGGAGCGCCTCTTCTCTCAAAACCGAACATGGGAAAACTTGCACCGAACTGACCTGTTCTGACAAATGCATTGGCAAGGATTTTGGATGTGGTCACAACTCCCTGTCCCCCTCTGCCATGAAACCTGACTTCACTCATTTTGTATTTCCTCCTCTAATCATCCGCAGATACCGGAAGCTGGCATTCTGCTTCCAGCACACTCAGGGCGCCAAGCACACAATACTCATAATCCACATCGTCCTGAAGTATCTTAAGATCCTCTTCAGTCAGATGGGCAAACTTCTTTATAAGCTCGGTGTAGGTTGATATGGGTTTGGGCTTTTTCACGGTCTTGGTCATTCTTATTTTACCGTTTTCCGCCTCCCATAATGGAAAATAATTGGTTTTCACAGCCCGCCTGCATACTTCAATTGTATTTTCAGGCGCCACACCCCAGCCAGTGGGACATGGAGCAAAAACATGAATGAATGCAAAACCTCTTTCCTTGGCTTCCTTTGCCTTGAGGAGCTTTTTGGCAAGGTCTTCAAGGTCGCTCATGGTAGCAGTAGCAGTATAGGGAATCTTATGCATGGCCATTTTCAGGGCCAGGTTCATTCTTCTTAAATTCTTCCCCTTGGAAACGGTTCCATATGGAGTGGTGGTGGTGGTAGCTCCGAATGGAGTGCTGGCACTTTTCTGGATACCGGTATTCATATAGCCTTCATTGTCATAGCAGATATAAATAAAAGGCTCGTTTCTTTCAGCAGCACCTGACAGGTTGCCGAACCCGATATCCGTGGCTGTGCCATCACCATTGAAGCAGACCACTGTATTTTTAATTTTCTTTTTCCTGTAATATCTTGCAAGGCCGGTGGCATTTGCCGCAGCTCCAGTCATCAAAGTTCCAAAATACGAAAGTTTATGCCAGGATTGATTGTTCTGTCCAAGGAGTACAGGAGCTGAACAGGATGGGGTACCTGTTATTACGATATCATTGCCCAATACCTGGGGAATAAAACGTACAAGCAGCTCAAGACTGCAGCCGGGGCAGAATGCCACGCCTTTTGAGAAAGGATCCTCATATTTGAGATAATCCAGTACTTTTGTAAGTCTTGCTTTCTTTTTTTCAGCCATGTTATTGCCCTCCATCTTCCTGGGCTTCAGGATAGGAAACCCATGTAACCTCCCGGACATCTTTTCCGTCTGCAAGGTCACAGGTTGCATCAATCATTTTTTCGACATTGATCTTTGTAATATCTGTATTGGCGATTCCATCAATAAAACTGATCATTTCTGCTCCGCCAAGGCTGGTTTCAAAGGATTTAAGCTCCCTGTAGATGGGGCCGCCCTCAAATCCGAAACAGATGCTTCTGTCAACCACTCCGATGGCTTTTTTCCCCTTCAGAGCATTTATCATGGCCTCTGCCGGAAAAGGTCTGTACATTCTTATTTTCAGCAGACCAACCTTTGTGCCGGCAGAACGTTTCTCATCAATAACCGTTTTTATGGTGCCGCACATGGAACCTGACCCCACCAGTACCACATCAGCATCATCCATCCTGTATTCCTCAACCTGTCCGCCATATGAACGGCCAAAAACTGCATTGAATTCATCATCAATTTCATCAAACTTGGCCTTTGCACGTTCCATTGCGGCAAGATGTTTGTACCGAAGCTCAAGATAACCACCCAGAATACCATGAGAACCGCAGCCAAGCTTTTCGCCGGGAACAAGTTTCACCCTTGAAGGCTGAATTTCAAGCACTGACAGAAACCTGTCCACATCTTTCTGAAAAGGAACATTGACACCTTCTGAAAGATATGACAGATAAAATCCGTCATAATGAACCATTACAGGCACCTGAATATCATAGTCCTCTGCAAGGCGATATGCCTGAATAACAAGGTCCATAACTTCCTGGCAGTCTTCTGCAATAAGAAAAATCCACCCTGCATCGCGGGTTGAAATCATGTCCTGCTGGCCTGACGATACAGCAATTATACCTGGTGTCTCCCGGTTGACATTCACCATGACAACCGGAGCCCTTGCCCCTGCTGTTGCAAGCACAGCATCGTACATGAAGGCAAGCCCCCATGAGGATGTGGCGGTAAAGACCCTGCCTCCTGCAAGAGATGCTGCCATGACAGCATTCATGGCTGAATTTTCACCTTCCACTGTTATCAGTTCACAATCCATTTCCCCGTTTGCATGAAATTTGGAAATCTGTTCTATTATCTCTGTCTGAGGGGTGATGGGATAAGCTGCCACAACATCAGGACGCACAAGTTTTGCAGCAATTGATGCAGCACCGTTCCCGGTGATAACCTTAATCTGTGATTTTTCCTTCAGTTTTGTATTCATTTTTCAAATTCCCCCTCCGGCACCATGGAAATTGCATTTTTAGGACATTCTCTGGCACAGATCCCACAACCTTTACAGAAGTTGAGATCAGGAGAAAAATACGAATTCTCAACCATCTCCATCACCTGAATCGGGCAATAGATTGCACAGAAACCGCAGAAGATGCATTTATCCTTGTCCACCACCGGTCGCTTGGTTCGCCAGTCCCCGGTGTCAGAACACATCAGTGGATCATTTGCATCTGACCACGGCCCTTCATGCTTAAAATATCTGTTTGATGACATTCAACCCTCTCCTCTTTAGAAAAATAAGATAACCCTTTGCATGAAAAATACCCCGAAAAACAGTATCTATTTCATAGCTATTACATAGCGACAGCGTAATTGCATTGTCAAGCAAAAAATTTTATTGCTGTTAAAAATATCAGGCAGATTGAATAATAAGAAACGGTAGTTATAGGTTTTATGGGAATTTTTAATCGTTGCCGTTAGTTGATAAATCAACTATTTTAAGGTTTAAATTTAACCATATCTATATCTGCAATGGATTTTATAATTTTTTAAATCTTTTCTTTTCTGATATAAATAAATTATTTTTTAATAATATTATAGTTAAGGATTCCAGATTTTGAACCAAACAGAGCCGGAAAACAGACCAACTGAATT
This sequence comes from uncultured Desulfobacula sp., assembly GCA_964408295.1. Taxonomy (GTDB): domain Bacteria; phylum Desulfobacterota; class Desulfobacteria; order Desulfobacterales; family Desulfobacteraceae; genus Desulfobacula. Next base: position 58,145 of record CAYOYY010000006.1, read on the forward strand.
TTCCGATATACCGGCAGCCAGAAAAAATATCGCCCTTGCCGTCATTATCATACCTGTTTGCATGTTCATGGTTTTCTTTTTTTCTGTCCTTTATTCAGGCACTCCCGGATTCAGAGTGGATAAAACCCAGAACGGACTTAAAATCGAAAAAATAAAACAGAAAATAAATCCTGTCATGCCGGGTGATATCATCATAAGCATAAACGGCATGCCATATCCGCGCATACTTTCATGTTTTTTTCATGACAGTCCTGGCAGTGGTAAAAATACAATCATCACCATATTAAGACAGGGCAAAAAAATTCAGTTCACTCCGGAACTTATTAATGTAAGTCCTTCACAATTTTTAAGGTTTGCCTGGCCCCATCTGATTCTGATCATCATGCTGATTGCACTGGGTATGCTGTCATATCTCAGGGCATCAGCAGAACAGCCTGCTTTGCTGTTTTTGATCTCAACTGTTTTTTTTGCCACTACATTTTCTGCAACCATTCCTTCTCATTTCGGTATTCTTGCCCCGCGCATCATTTCTTTAAGTTTTTTTACCCTGGCTGTCAGCAACTGGATTGCATTCGGGGCGTGCCTGCATTTTGTGTTCAGTTTTCCTGTAAGACGCAATATCATAAAAAAAAGAAAAGCCCTTATTCCTGTATTTTATCTTTTCGCGCCTGCAGTCAGCATCGCAGGTGCTTTTTTGCCTGCAGACAATATGACACAGTTCTGGCCATGGCTTCAGCGTCTCAGAAACATAGGGCTTCCAGTGATCGTGCTTGTGGCATTTGCAAAACATTGCATTGATTTCAGATCAATTTCAGGCTCACTTGAAAAAAACCAGATCAAACTTATCATAAGCTCCTACTGGCTCTCATTCGGGCCTTATCTGATATTTTATGCAATTCCCAATATAGCATTCAACACGCCATTTATGCCATTCAGACTTGTGGTTCTGTCAAGCGCAATCCTGCCTGGTGCATATTTTATCGCTCTTGTGCGGTACAGGCTTCTTGATACTGACAAAATGATTTCCAGAACCATTGCATATATTTTTCTCATCTGTCTGCTGTTTTTTTCATATTCATATCTTATGATTCTTTTAAAACGCAGTTTCATCGGCAGATCAATGTATTCAGAAGAATTTTTCATGATCTATATAATTGCGGCCACTATTCTTTTTGGCCCTGCAAACAGGATTGTATCGGGTTGTCTTGACCGGATATTCATGCCGGAAGCTGTCTATAACTACACCATGCTGCCTGCCATGACAAGACAGATAGGAACCTGTGTTGTCATGAAAGATCTTGGTCATATGCTGACACATACCATTCCTGAAAATTTTCATATTCAGCATATTATCCTTATGGTTTTCAATGATACTGATATAAATTTTTATCCTGAATCATCCTGTTTTGACAAACTGCATTTAAATACAGGGCTCCTCAAACTTCATCTGTCCTCTGACAGAGACTACATATTCTGCGGTTCTCCCCATTATCCTCCTGAGCTCATGGATCAGTTGAACATTCTCCAGAACAATGGAATTGAGCTTATTTTTGCTCTCAGGTGCAGTTCAGGCCTGGCCGGAATCATATTTCTCGGAAAAAGGCAGGATGAAAAGCCATACACAAGAAGGGATATCGAAATTTTCATCACGATCTTCAACCAGGCAGGCCTGGCACTTGAAAATGCCCTTCACTATGAATCCCTTGTGAAAAGTAAAAAACAAATAGAAAGAATGTTCAAAAAAGTTGCTCAGGCTGAAAAGCTGGCAGCACTTGGTGAAATGGCAACATCGCTGGCACATGAACTGAAGAACCCTTTAGGCATTATCCGCAGCTCTGCACAATATCTGAGCTCCCATGACCAGGATCATGAAACCCGCATTGAGCTTCTTGAATATATTATAGCTGAAGTGGACAATCTGGAATCTGTAATCAGCAATATGCTGAAACTTGCCAGGTTCAAAAGTCCTGAACTGTCCAGTATCCACCTGTGCCGGGAACTTGCCTTATTACTGGAACGCTGGACAAATTCCGGCAATCATAATAAAAAAGTGAATATCAATCTGGAATATCCGGATTCTCTGCCTGAAATAAAAGCTGACTTCAGGCAGTTACAGCAGGTTTTTCTGAACTGCATTACAAATGCCGAAGAAGTTATGCCTGATGGAGGCAATATTACAATAATTATTGAAAACACGCATGACAGCATGGTCAGTATCCGTATAATGGATACCGGCCCCGGCATTGCAGAACAGGATATTGAAAATGCATTTAAAAAATTTTTTACAACCAAGGAAAAAGGTATGGGTATAGGCCTTCCAGTATGCAGGCAGATTATTTCTGCCCACAATGGCACAATTTCCATAAAAAACCGCAGTGCAGGCGGTTTATGCGTAAATATTCATCTTCCATGCAACCCATTGCCTGACCCGGGACGTGCCACAGGAACCGGAACAGAAGGAAAAGGAGACATGCCTTGTCGGAAAGAATCCTGATAATTGAGGATGAAGATCGCATGCGCAGAATACTTCAGCTTATACTTGAAGCTGAGGGATATATGGTGGAGACTGCTGCGGACGGGGAACAGGGTATCATAAAATGGACACAGTTCCGGCCTTCCCTTGTTTTTACAGATATCAAAATGCCAAAGGCAGACGGTATGGCTGTATTAAAATACCGCAATCTCAACCATCCTGAAACTCCCGTAATTATCCTGACTGCCTTTGGGACAATTTCTGCTGCCGTTGAAGCAATGAAACAGGGTGCATTTGATTACATAACCAAACCTGTGGACAATAATATTATTATTGAAAAGGCAAAAGAAGCACTGGCCAAAAAATTTTCAGGTACCCATGATTCCGGAAATCCTGAACTGCCTGATCTGACAGGATCTTCTGAAATCATGGCCCGTATCAGAAAAGAGCTTGAGCTTGTTGCCGGAACCAGAACTTCGGTTTTGATTACAGGCGCATCAGGCACAGGCAAGGAACTTGCCGCCAGAACCATTCACCTTCTGTCTCCCTGGAAGACTGCACCTTTTGTACGTATCAACTGCGCTGCCATTCCAGGAGACTTGATGGAATCAGAGCTGTTCGGACATGTCAAAGGAGCTTTCACAGGAGCTGCCAGGGACAGAAAAGGGGCTTTCCTGCGTGCTGACACAGGCACCTTGTTTCTGGATGAAATAGGAGATATGCCATACAGGCTTCAGGCCAAACTTTTACATGCTGTTGAAGACAAAAAAATCACACCTGTGGGATCGTCATCATGTATCAAATCAGAAGTAAAAATAATTTGTGCCACAAACCAGGATATTGAAAATCTGATAGCAGAAAAAAAATTCAGGGCTGATCTCTATTATCGCCTGAACACATATCAGATAACAATGCCAATGCTGAAAGACAGAACCGAAGATATCCCTGAACTTTGCAGACATTTCCTTGATTTTTTCAGCCGGGAATTCAAAAAGCCTGCTCCATCCCTTAGCCCGGAAATACTTGCCGAGCTTGCAGCATACTCATGGCCCGGCAATGTAAGGGAGCTTAAAAATATGATGGAGCGTCTAATGATAGTTTCAGAAAATGGGTATATTACCAAGGATATGATCCAGTATCATTCCGGAACCCATGGTTCATCAAGTCCTGCCCCCACCTCAAAAAGAACAGGCAGGGATCTTTTATACCATGAAAAACAACTGATACATGATGCCCTTGATGAATGCGCATGGAATATTTCAAAGGCTGCCCGCCATCTTGGAATAAGCAGAAATACCTTAAGGTACCGGATTAAAAAGCATAATATAACTGCAGCAGGCCAGTAAGCATGAAATTTTTCACAAGGTTCCGGATATGGCAGGAAGTCCTATGACAAATCTGGTTCCCTTGCCAGGCGCGGATTCCGCATTAAGCGTTCCCTGATGATTTTCAGTGATGATAAAATATGCCACTGACAGTCCAAGCCCTGTTCCCGCGCCCACTTCCTTGGTTGTAAAAAATGGTTCAAAAATTCTTTTCCGGGTTTCAGGTTCAATACCAGGGCCATTGTCCTGTATTTCCACAACAGCCTTGCCTTTCATGTAATAACACCTGATCACAAATGCAGGGGATGAGACCCCGGCATCTGCCATTGCCTGGGCACCGTTTTTTAAAATATTTAAAAACACCTGCTGAATTTCACTTTTTTCGCACGAAATCAATGGAATATCTTTCTTATAATCTTTTTCTATTTTAATGGAACGGAAGTCATAATTTTTTTTCATGCTGTAATCACTTTTAACCAGCTCAAGTGTTGACTCCATGATTTCACAGATATCGTGATCTGATTTGCGATGCTCGCTTTTCCTGGCAAAGGACAGCATATTGTCAACGATCCCTGCTGCCCTGCGGCCTGATGATTTCACAAGTTCCATCATATAAAATATATTTCTTTTTTCCATGTATGCCTTTAAGGCCTCAAGTTCAATTCCGCATTCCCTGGCAGCTTCAACATTTGGTGGAAGATCCTTGGTCAGGCGATTCCAGATAACCTGAACATTCTGAAGAATGCCTGCAAGAGGATTGTTGATTTCATGAGCCATTCCAGCTGCAAGTCCTCCGACTGACAGCATTTTTTCCGATTGAATCATCATTTCTTCCATGCGTACCCTTTCTGTGATATCATCCACACGGACAACAGCTCCTTTTTCCTGATCAGATACAATGGGATAGATGGTGATATCCGCAAGCACAGGCTTTTTCCCTGAATTCAGCCTTACCTTTGCAAGCTTTTTCATCTTTTTTTCTTCAATAACCTGCATAACACAGGCAAGATGAGCTGAAAGCTGCGGAAAAATATCACTCAGCCTTCTTCCCTGGGCCTTTTGTGCACATATACCCGTAATTTTTTCAGCTTCGGTATTCCATTGTGTAACAATGGTATCAGTATCAAGGCCAATGAGCATGGACGGCATGGAATTTATAATATTTCTTATAAAATCACGCGTGGCTTTCAATTCGCGTTCTGCCTTTTTTAACTGGGTAATATCGGTAAAATTAACCACCATACTGGCAACTCTGCTGTTTTCAAGCCTGTGGACAGCAGAATTAATGCTTACATCAAGCACTTTACCTGTTTTTGTATATCTTTGTGTAATAAAATTATAATTTACCTCAGGCCTTTCAATCGTTCTTTTCAGGGCCTGTTTTGTTTCTTCCATATTTTCCGGAGGCACAAAATCGATCCTGCGTCCTTCAAGCTCGTCAAAACTCCAGCCAAACACACGGGTGAAGGCCGGATTCAGATAGGTTACCCGTCCCTTGTCGTCATAAAATACAATGGGATTAGGAGAAGCTTCCAGCATAAGCCTGTGAATCCTTTCACTGTGCTTTAATGCTTCCTGTATCTTTTTCCATTCAGTAATATCCCTTAAAATAATCAGCATGCCGGTCTGTTTTCCCGTTTTGTTCAAAATAGCAGAAAGCCTTAGCTCCCAATGCCGCATACAGATCTCATCACCGAAGCAGATTTCAGTTGTGACGGGAAAATCCCTTTGTTCTGAGCAGATCCTTTCATAAAGGGCCGGAAAAACTTCATCAAGTCGAACCGGAAAATTAATTTTGTCAGGCTGATCTGCCACAGAATATGCAGCATTGTTCATATCCAGAATTCTGTCATTCATATCAAGCACAATAACAGGATCTTCCATGCTCTGCGTCACCGCAGCATGGGCCAGAGGAATAAGGCCAAGCATCTGGTAACGTACCAGTCCGAACAAAAAGGCAATACAGCTTATGGTAAATGCAGCAGGAGTCAAATCAAAATGGGTTAGTTTTTCCATACCAAAAAGATACAGGGCATTGGCAAACCATGGAAAAGATATCCCCACAAGCACTGAAATCAGCTGCCTTCGCAGAATTTTCTCAGAATTCTTCAATGCATTGATTAAAAGAAGTGTTGCAATTGACAGCATACCATATGAAAAAACAACAAAATACCAGAATGCAGGCCCTCTTTTATAGGCGATAAAAGGGGCAAATCCGTCTGTTTCCACCCATGCAAGTTTCCACACAAGGTGATGATGGGGATTTGTCAGAGCAAGAATAAGAACACAGGCAGGTATGATACAAAGAAAAAAATATCCTGTCCATGTAATATGATGTTTTTTAAACACAACACTTGCGATGAAACAGAAAACCAGCATGCCAACCCATACTGCCCCGCAATATTCAAATTTTACCCACCACAATTTCCAGCTCAGACTGGGGCTTACATATTCCATGCCATAGCCGAAAGACCAGAAAGCGATTGCCATGACAAGCAGCCAGAGGAGCCTTGCACTGATATTTTTCCAGTGCGGAGACAGGATCACTGCCATTGATATGGATATTGCAGCGGAAAGAAAAGAAAATATTCCGTATATTATTGACCAGTTTAACATTATTGCTGAAATCCGATTCCTGAAAATATAAAGTTACACCAGGGATCATACCAGATTTATTCCGAGTCTTAAACGATGTTTTGTGTTTTATTCAACAGGGTGAAAACTGCCCTGAATCAAAAATATAATATACCACCTTCATGATACAGCCAGGTTAAGAGCCCGGCATATGGAATGGGTCACAGACCCGCATTAAAACAGAGATTGGCAGAGCCATGGTTTTGATCAGACAGGAAACACAGGGCCCGTTTTCACGTTCTGAGCATACAATTATTTTGGGCATATCCGGACTTTTCAGTCTGTGCCCAAGACCGCAGAGAAAAACAATGGCCTCTTAAATTCTCCGCTGGATGAAATGATACAGTCTTGCCCCTGTTTCATAAAACAATTTCCAGAAATTACGGGTAATTATGCTTGAAGGCTTTGTAACAGGCAATGGCATGTTATCAGCACAGCCTGTGGTTATATATTCAGCCAGAAGTTTTCCAAACACAGTTCCCGGCCCTATGCCCCGTCCGTTATAGCTTGTGATCATTGCCATGGTTCTGTCTGTCAGATGAAGCCGCGGGATATGGTCGGTGTTCATGGCAAATCTGCCATGCCATCCATATTCAAGTTCGATTCCACCTGCCTGTGGAAATGTTTTTTTAATAGTTCTTTTCACCCAGCTCTCATGAAGATTGTATGCAAATCCTTCAACAGTTCCCACGCTTCCGACAATAAGGCGGCCTGCTGCATCAAGCCTGTATGAAGACAGTATGAGATTGGTATCCCATGCACCCTGCCTTTCCGGCAGGATTGTTTTTAATATATCATGGGGAAGCGGGGCAGTTGCAAACTGGAAAAAATTCATCCTGATCATTGATTTCTGATTGGACTTAAATCCGTGTGAAGGATATGCATGAACGGCAATAATAACTGACCTGGCTGCAAGGTTTCCTTCCGGTGTTTTCAAAATCCACCCGTCTTGGGTCTTTTCAATGCCTGTTACAGGGGAATGTTCATACAATTGCGCTCCTGCCTTAATTGCTGCTGCTGCAAGCCCGCATGCATAGGCAAGGGGCTGAATGGTTCCGGCACGTCTATCAAGCAATGCCCCATGAAAACTTTGACTGCCTGTTTTTGCCGCAGCTTCATCCCTGCCAAGCAGTTTGACTGGGGCACCTCTTTTAAGCCATTGTTCCTCCCGCTGCTGAAGGGCCTTATATCCTTTTTTTGAATCAGCACAATGCAGAGTGCCGTTGCGAAGCGCTTCACATTCAATGCCGTGTTTTTCAATCAGGTCAAAAACAAGGTCAGGAGAATCTCCCAGTACATCAAGCAGTTTTTCTCCATATACAGGCCCTGCAATACGAACCAGTTCTTCGGGCATCAGCCAGAGTCCTGCATTGACAAGACCGACATTCCGGCCGGCTCCGCCATATCCTATTTCTGCTGCTTCAAGCAGAACACATTCCCTGCCTGCCTCTGCCAGATGAAGTGCAGATGAAAGTCCTGTATAACCGCCGCCCACAATGGCAACATCAATTGTCTTATTTCCGGTAAAAGAAGTCAGGCGCGGCCTGGACGCAAGTGTGGCTGCCCAGAGCCCGTGGGTAATATTTTCAGTTTTCATCAGGCCTCCTAATGTTTCATTAAAACTCTTTTGATATTTTTATGGTATACTAAAAAAATATTTATTGTCAACTATTTTATCTCCTTAAAAATTTTCCCTGGTGTAAAATAATTTGACAATAAAGATTCCAGCTTATAGACTTGTATTATTAAGGTATACCAGAAAAATATTATACACAGCTGCAAATGAAAACAGATATCTACAACACACTCAGAAACAGAATTATATACCTGAAATACAAACCCGGATACATGCTGAAAGAACAGGATCTGGCAAAGGAGTTCAATGTCAGCAGAACACCCTTGCGCGCTGTTCTTCTGCGTCTTGAATGGGAACATCTGGTTAAGATCCTGCCACGTACCGGAACCCTTGTAATGGAACTTGAGCTCAATACAATTACAAACGTGTTTCAGGCAAGGCTTGAGCTTGAAGCTGTCATAGGCTCCATGGCAGCCGAACATTTTAACGAGACCCGTTTCATTCGTCTGGATGAATTAATTGCCGAAACCACCAGCCAGCCTGATCATAAAAATCCCAGACACCTGGCAGAGCTGGATATGAACATAAAACACCTGTTCCATGAAGCGGCAGGCAATCCATTTCTGACCGAAATGTCCGAGCGCCTCTATGCCCTGACTTTCCGGCTGTGGTATTTCAATCTGCTGAAAATGTCTGATCAGGATCTTGATATGGAAGCCGTGTCCATAAAAGAAGATCTGATTTCCCTTTCCACCCTGTTGAAATCAGGAACACCCCAGCAGGTTGGAAAAGCCAGAAAAGACCACCTTTTAAAACATCTTAAACGGATCAGGTCTAAATTTTTAGGCCTGTCAGCGTAAATTCAGACCGGTAATGTGTAACAACAGGCTTGAAAAAAGGAGCATCAGAAAAAATCATGAAAAAAACAAATTTTCAGCTTAACAGACAGGAACCTGAGCTGCATGTGAACAAACCGCCTGAACGCAGATTCTGGCAGAAACAGAACGGATTTAATATCTGGTCCCTGATCATGATGATATTCATCCTGTATCTTTTCCAGACCATTGTACAGATAAATATACAGCAGATACCCTACAGCCAGTTCCAGACATATCTTGCCAATGACAAGATTGCCCAATGTATTATAAAAGGCAAAACTATTGTGGGAACCCTTAAGATCACAGACAAGAAAACAGGCAAACCCGTAAGATTCATCACTGTTCCTCTTTACAATTCAGATCTTGCAAAAGAACTTGACAGACATAAAGTCAACTACAGCGTGGAAGTGGAAGACCATTTTTTCAACAATCTTCTTTTTAACTGGATTCTTCCCTTTGGTCTTATTTTTTTTATCTGGCACTACCTTGGCCGGAAAATGAGCATGTCTGGAATGAATTTCATGAATATTGGCAGAAACAAGGCTCATATCCATGCTGACACAGGTCAGAAGGTGACTTTCAAAGATGCTGCCGGAGTTGATGATGCCAAACAGGAACTTGAAGAAGTGGTGGAATTTCTCAGAAACCCTGACCATTTTCAGCGCCTTGGGGGACGCATGCCCAGAGGGGTTCTGCTTGCAGGGCCTCCAGGCACCGGAAAAACACTTCTGGCAAGAGCAGTATCCGGGGAAGCTGGAGTTCCTTTTTTCAATATCAGCGGCTCAGACTTCATTGAAATGTTTGTAGGTGTTGGTGCAGCACGTGTAAGAGACCTTTTCGAACAGGCAAGAGCAAAAGCCCCATGTATTATCTTCATTGATGAAATAGATGCCATAGGACGACAGAGAGGCGGCCCTGTTGCAATGGGCGGCCATGACGAAAGAGAGCAGACATTAAACCAGCTTCTGGTGGAAATGGACGGTTTTGACACAAGCAAAGGCATTGTAGTGATTTCCGCCACCAATCGTCCTGATGTGCTTGATAAGGCTTTGCTGCGTCCGGGCCGCTTTGACAGACAGATAATTGTTGACAAGCCTGACCTTAAAGGCAGAAAGGAAATTCTGAAGATTCATACACGTAATCTTAAACTTGCCCCTGACGTGGATCTTGAAATCATAGCAAGAAGAACACCGGGCTTTGTTGGCGCAGATCTTGCCAATGTTGCCAATGAAGCAGCCATACTTGCAGCACGCAAAAATCGTGATGCCATCACAACATCTGATTTTGAGGCAGCCATTGACAGGGTCATTGCAGGTCCTGAAAAGAAAACCAGTGTATTAAGCAAGGATGAAAAACACAGGGTAGCCTACCATGAATCAGGACACACCCTTGCAGCCAAACTTGTTCCCAATGCTGAACCTGTGCATAAGGTATCCATTATCCCCAGAGGATCAGGCGCACTCGGCTATACATTGCAATTGCCTGAAAAGGAAAAATTTCTGGCAACCAGAAATGAGCTTCTTGACCAGATAGTCATACTTCTGGGTGGAAGAGCAGCAGAAGAAATCATTTTCAAAGATGTTTCAACCGGAGCACAGAATGATCTTGAACGGGCATCAGAACTGGCGCGCAACATGGTATGTTCCTACGGGATGAATGAAAATCTGGGGCCCGTTACCTTCGGCAAAAAGCAGACATCATTGTTTCTTAATACAGAATATGACGAACACAGGAACTACAGCGAAGAAACAGCAAGACAGATAGATACAGAAGTAAAAACAATAATTGAAACCAGCTATGACAGGGTTATACAGCTTCTTAACAAGAACAGGAAAATTCTTGATGCACTTGCATCTGAACTGGAAGAAAAAGAAATTCTGTCTGGAAATGATGTTGATAACATCATAAACAAGACCTGACTCCCCCCGTGACAGGATATAGAAAACCGGGCCTGCCCCTGTGCAAAGGACATGGCCCGGATTATATCAGGGCAATATCAGGACATCTGCCTGAATTCATCCATTGACCTTCCCCTTATTGCTTCAGCAATTTCAAACACATAATCATAAATATGCAGGCCCTTGGAAGAAGCAATGATTTCTCCATTTTCAACTCCAAGCTGCTGGGCACAATATTGTTTCATCATTTCAATTGCAGCAAGATTTGCAGGAAACCCCCCAAAAAGATCCCAGGATCTGAAATAGGGGAAAAAATGCAGTCTGCCGTCCTGAATCCTGGTATCAATATGTCTCAGGCATGGAGGATCAATCAGAACCATATCAGAAGGCTGGCCAACCTGGAGAATCATCTGGTTATTTCTGTGGCCCTTGTTCTTATATGTCCAGATCATCAGTTCCATCTGGTTCAGAAAATATTTTCCATCCTCTTCAATCAGGATCTGTCTGTCTTCCCAGATTTCCTTTTCCTGGATCAGAATCTCCTTCAACTCCTTATAGTCATCAGGCAACCAGGCAAGGTCGCATTTGCATATTCTCTGCCCATATGTATAGGATTCGCCCTGTTTTTCCTCTCCTGTCATAAGATACGGCAGATAATCATCCAGGTAACTTTCCTCCACAGGGTCGGGAAAACCCAGAGCCGGATTGACTTTGGGAAGAAGAGGCACTGCCCATGGATGGGTTATGTGAATGGTAATGAAATCAAATTCAAGTCTTTTCTGGCCTTCAAACGAACCTCTGTTAATGGTAAAGGAACGGCCCTTCTCAACGCACCTGTAAAGTGTCTGAAACCATGCATCTGAAAGGCTTGTAGCTTTGATGAACAGCGGTTCCAACATAAATTGCTCCTTTAATAAATTTCAAAATAAATAGATCATTAATTTTACATTTAAACTTCTGCTGTGACAAGCTTAAGATATACATTTAAATTTCTGCTGTGACAAGCTTAAAGAAGCTTGCCATTCTGCACCAGTATCCTGCCGCCCACCATGACAAGGCTCACATCCGAAGCCTTTGCCGAATAAACAAGGGCTGAAAAGGGATTATACATTGGGTTCATATGTGGTTTATCCGTATCCACCAGTATAATATCTGCTTTCTTGCCCTTTTCAATGGATCCTGTAACACTGCCAAGCCCTATGGCTTCTGCTCCTTTTATGGTGGCCATCTCAAGAACAGTGCCTGCATCCATTGCGCACGGGTCCATCAGTGCAATTTTATGAAGTTTGGCTGCTGTATCCATTTCTCCAAAAAGATCATGATCATTATTGGAGGCACACCCGTCTGTTCCCAGGCCGACTGCCACTTTTCTTTCAATGAGAGAAGTTACAGGAGCGATTCCAGAGGCAAGCTTCATGTTTGATTCAGGACAATGTGCGACTTTTGCACCAGCCTTTTTTATAAGCTCAATATCATCATCATCTATCCAGACACCATGAACCAGCAATGTATTTTCATCAAGCACTCCTGTCAGCTCAAGATATTCAATGATGGAAGATTTACCAGCTTCCTTTACCATATTTTTTTCATTTTCAGTTTCTGCTGCATGAATCTGAAACATCACACCAAGGTCTGATGCTGCGGACTTTGCCTTAATCAATGTCCTGGCTGAGCATGTATATGCAGAATGACAGAATATGGAAGGATAAATATTTGCATATCTGTCCTTTGTTCTTTTTACAAAATCAACGGCAATATTTATATTCTGCAACGGATCAGGCACTCCCGGAGCAGGAAAATCAATTATCCCCTGACCTGCCACTGCCCTGATGCCGGATGCTGCCACAGCCTTTACCACGTTTTCTTCATAAAAATACCCGTCACAGCAGGTGGTGGTGCCGGACAAAAGCATCTCAGTGCAGGAATGATAAGCCCATTTTTCCACGGTTTCAGGATTTACCTGTTTGGCCTCAGCAGGGAAGATATGTTCATTAAGCCAGACATCAAGGGGAAGATCATCGGCAAATCCCCTGAACATGGACATGGGAAGATGGGTATGGCAGTTCACAAGCCCCGGCATTATGATTTTTCCTTTTGCGTCAATGCACGTTTTAACATCATATCTGCTGAAAATTTCTGCCCTGCCTGCATCCTGTATAATTCCGTTACTGATCAGCACGCTGCTGTTTTCAATAACAGGCCTGCCCTGTGTCATGGGTATCAGAAGCCCGTTTTCAATTAAAATGTCATTGCTCATGGATCTGCCTCCTGGAAACAGAATTCACAATTTATTATCCCTGAATAAAAAAACATAAATTACTGGTTGACACAACATATTAAAAAATTATAACATATGAACAAATGCTCAAATGAAGAGGTGTTATATGGATGATATGTGTGAAGTAAAATGCGTTGACAGAATAAAGGTGAAAAACACCCTTGACTCAATGCCTGAAAAGGACACGATTGCCGGTATGGCAGATATTTTCAAGGCTTTAAGCGATCCGTCCAGACTCAAAATTGTTCTTGCCCTGCTGCAATGCGAACTTTGCGTATGCGATATTGCAGCAGTATGCGGGCAGACAGATTCTGCTGTTTCCCATCAGTTGAGGCTTTTACGGACTTTGAAAATTGTAAAGAACCGGCGTGAGGGCAAAAGTGTATTCTACACCATTGATGACAGCCATGTGAGCGCCCTGATCACCATGAGTCTGAAACATGTAAGACATTAAAGGATAAAAAAATGGATATAGGATACAGGGTGTTAAAAGCATCCTGGGATATTTATCTGGACGTTGCAGTTTATATGCTTTTCGGATTTCTGATTGCAGGAATCCTCTATGTCTTTTTCAAGGCAGATAAAATCAGAAAATACCTTGGTACAGGAAAAATAAAACCTGTTTTCCTGTCTGCTCTTTTTGGAATTCCCATTCCATTATGTTCCTGCGGAGTTGTTCCTGTTGCAGCAGGGTTAAAAAGGCAGGGAGCCAACAATGGAGCTGCGCTTGCCTTTATGATTGCAACCCCTGAATCAGGAGTTGATTCCATTGCTGTTTCATGGGCAATCCTGGATCCTGTCATGACAGTTATCCGGCCTGTTGCAGGGTTTATTACAGCCATTTCAACCGGAATAGTCCAGAATTTTTTCGGCACTGAAAATAAAGAAAAGATAAAGCCCCCCATACAGGAAACAGGTGGCTGAGGCTGCTCCTCAGACGGTTGCGCAGGTGCGCAGAAAGACAGGCATAATAATATCAGGAAAAAAATCATAAAAGTATTCAGATATTCATATGGGCAGTTATTATCAGACATTGAAAAACCCTTTATCATAGGGCTGTTTCTGGCAGGGCTCATAACCTTTTTCTTTCCCGATGACTTAAGTGTATGGTCAAACACTCATCCGTTTTTATCCATGCTTGCCATGCTTGGTGCAGGAGCACCAATGTATGTGTGCGCAACATCATCCACACCCATTGCTGCCGCATTGATACTAAAGGGTCTGAACCCGGGTGCAGCCCTTGTTTTTCTGCTGTCAGGGCCTGCAACCAATGCTGCCACCATGATGATCGTGAAAACCTTATTCAATACAAGGGCTCTTGTGATCTATCTTTCCATGATTGCTGTATGCTCGATCTTAATGGGTTTTGTACTTAATCTTGTCTACAGCATGTCAGGTATCCAGGCCACCATGACCATGGGACAGGCAGGGGAAATGATTCCCTATGAAGTACGTCTGGCAGCAGGTATTGTGCTTGCTGCTATGATGGGGTATAACATGGTGACAAACCGCCTTGGTGCAAGAAATATCTGAAAGCGGTACAAAAAAATGGATAAATTACTGATGCATGAAAAACATTTGAAATCACTGGCTTTTATCTTATCTGCTGCGGCCCTGGTTTTATCCGGCATATTGTGCCCAAAAGCAGGCGCAGAAGATTATTCCTTTTTATCGCAGATCAACAGGAGCGCATACCCTGAAGACCACCTGGTTCTGGCAAGGGAAACAGAACGCATCACCTGTGCTGAAGACGGCAGGCGCATTGACGAAGACGAGGTGTTTTTAACTGTTCTTGACCAGGAAGGCAAAGCACAGGAAGGAGTACAGTCTTTTTATCTGGATAAAAAATATTCTGATTTTAAAATAAAATATATCGAAGTGATAAAACCCTCCAGGAAGCCAGGCCATCCTTTTACGTACAGGACGGTTCCGGTTGATATTGAAAAAAACAGCAAAGAACAGGCACCTGATTCCAGCAGCGAGATGAATATCTATGACCCTTCCCAGAAAGTATTAAAGGTATTCATCCCTGATCTTGAGCCAGGCGACACCATTCATTATCTTTGTGTGCGCAGAACATTCAAGCCGGTTATTCCAGGACAGTTTTACGGCCTTATTCCAGTGCAGCAGGATTTTACCGTGCGTTCATATCATTTTGAGCTTGTTCTGCCAAAGGACAGAAAGCTCAACCACCTGATAAAAAATGAAATTGCAGGAACCGTGCACTTCAGCACAAAAACACACGGCAAATCAAAAATATTATCCTGGGATTTTAAAAATATTCCAAGGCTTGTGCCTGAACCGGGCATGGTTTCATTTGTCAATGTGGCCATGCGCCTTCTGTTTTCAAGCCTTGATTCATGGCAGCAGATATCAAAATGGTATTTTGATCTGTCAGAACCAAAACTCAGACCAGGACCTGCCATCAGAAAAAAAGTGGCCCGGCTTGTTGAATCAAAAACCAGTGATATGGATAAAATTGGGGCATTGTTTTATTTCACAGCCCAGAAAATCCGATACATGGGCATTATGGCAGAATCCAACAGACCTGGATTTGAGCCCCATGATGTAAACCTTACCTTCAGCAGACGGTACGGGGTATGCCGTGACAAGGCTGCCCTGCTTGTATCCATGCTGAGAACTGCGGGATTCAGGGCAGCCCCCGTGCTTCTGAGTGCAGGGCGCAAGCTTGACACTGAAATTGCAATCCCCTATTTCAACCATGCCATTGTGGCTGTACTGACACCCGATGGCTCAATGCCAAGGCTTTTTCTTGATCCCACTTCTGAAACAAGTAGACAGTTTCTGCCTGATTATGACAGGGACTGCTCCTTTCTTGTGGCTGGCAAAGGGCCTGCAACCCTTGGGCTTACACCCATGCTGGCCCCTGAAAAAAATCTGTTTATTATCAGGGTAAAGGATAATTTAAGTATTAAAGAAGGACTTACAGGACAGATTCATGCTGTAAGTTCAGGTTTTACAGACACCATGTTCAGATCAATAATGCTGAACCAGACCCGTGAGGAACAAAAAAGATTTTTAAGCCGCTTTCTTTTAAGAAAAAGAAAAAACATGGTCCTGAAAAATCTTGTCTGGTCAGATCCCCTTGCACGCAATATTCCTTTTAATTTTTCGTGTACATTTTCCATAAAAAACCCCTGGATGCAGTGGAACTCCCGGAAAGAAAAAGCATTCCTGCCCTTAAGCTCAACTCCATGGCCAGGGCTTCTTGAACATTGGATCCTGGGCAGGGCAACACTGACAAAACGCAGATATCCTCTTAAAACCGGATATGTATTTGCCACCAGATGGATTGAGCAAATAAAATTTGAAGATCCCTGGACAAAGATCAGCCTGCCTTTGCTTCCCAATGCTGACAACCAGGTGTTCACAGCTCAGACAAGCTTTGAAGTCATGAAAAAAGGCCTGAAAATAAACCGGTATTCTGCCCTGAAAAAAACCGAGATACCGGCCGGTGAATACAGTCTGCTTACAAGGCTGCAGCACGACTTAAAATATGGAGCCTTTTTACCTGTAATCATTTCAAAAGAAAAATAAAAAATGCTGAAACAAAAACACAATATACTGGTTAATGTCATTGCAATACTTATTTTCACATGCATATGTTCAGGGGCAGAGCCCGGGCCTGTCTTTCCAGCCCACCCTGATGCAGTCAATAATTATATTATAAAAGAATACATACTTGAGCCTGATGGAAGCTATATTCTAAACCTTTCCATACAGACCACCATAAAAACCTATAAAGGCAAAAAAGACCGTGCTGATTTCAGATATCCCTACAACAGCGCATTTGAAAGTGTCATTGTCAAGAATGCAAGAACTGTCCAGCCCTCCGGAAAAATATTGAAAGCAGGTAAAAGAGAGATTCAGGATATTCTTGACCCCTCCACATCGGACAGCTCATTTTATTCAAGGTCGCGGATCAGGGTAATTAATTTTCCGGCAGTTAAAGTGGGATCAAAACTTGAGCTTGATCTTACAATCAAAAACCGCCTTGGATTCTGGACTGTGGAATCATTCAGGCTGAGTGATCCGACTTTAAAAAAACAGGTAATTGTCAAAATTCCCATAAACAATGGAAAACCTGCTGCAATCCTGACAGCAAAACTTGATGATCCTGAAATAAGATTCAGTAAAACCGTTCAGAAAAAAAGTATTGTCTATTCATGGACAGGCAGAAACCTTTCAGCTGCATATACCGAACCAATGGCACCGGGGCTGCTGAACCAGAACTATTGCCTTATCATGTCCAGCCTTGATTCATGGGCAGAAACAGCCAGGTTCTTCAAAAAAAAATCAAACCTGAACAAAAGATACACAAAAACAACAATTCCAGAATGGGCCAGAGCAAAAACTGGTGATTCCCTGTATCAGGCAATGCTGAAACATCTTGCCGTGTATCCTGTCTCTGTTTTTGAAACTAGTCTTTCTTTCCAGCCTCCCTCACTCACACTGAAAAAAGGCTATGGCAGCAGCATTGATCTTGCTGTCCTGTTCAGATGGCTTCTGCAAGCCCGAGGCATCAGCTCTGCTCTTGTCCTTGCAAACACTGAGGGAAATTTTATAAAACCGCTTGAAAAAACATTTTCACCTGTATTGTTTGACCAGGTTCTTGTCAGGTCAGAAGGCAGATTCTATAATTTCTCAGACAGGGATCTTCCACCCGGAACAAGCCTTGCCGAAAAAAGCATGGGCCTTGACCTTGACAGGGAAAAGCTTGTTGCAATAAATGATTTCATCACTGATATCAAAAATACCAGCCTGCTCCTGAACATATCTGAACAGGGCTGTCTTTCAGGCCGCTGCACAAAAATCATCACCGGCCTTCCAACCGTGGGCATAAGAAAAAAATTACGCCATATAAGTGGGAAAGAACTTGAGATTGAAATCTCAAGCCTGGTTCACTCCATTGACCCTGTTGCAAGGCTGAATCAATGGCTTAAGCCGTCAGGCATATCAGAACCTGTGCAGAAAATAAGGCTTGCATTTGATTTTTCCATTGATACTGCCTTTGCACGCTCATCTGACAGGTATTTTTTCCCTTTGCCTTCACCAGGCATTCTTTCTCCCCTGAACCGTTTTCTGCCAGAAAGACATTATCCCATTGCAATATCCAGGGAAGAATCCACAGAGCTTTCAAT
Organism: uncultured Desulfobacula sp.; assembly: GCA_964408295.1. GTDB lineage: Bacteria > Desulfobacterota > Desulfobacteria > Desulfobacterales > Desulfobacteraceae > Desulfobacula. Next base: position 76,369 of record CAYOYY010000006.1, read on the forward strand.
CACCATGAATCTTGCTGAAAACCTGAAACCTGTATTTTTTCCTGCTGATACCAGCGGAAAATCAGGGCCTCTGTCATGGGAAATAAGAACCCGGTTCAAAAAAGGAAAACTTGTTTATTACAGAAAAATAAATCTGAAACGTTCAATGATTCCTGTAAATCTTGTTCCTGAATTTTTAGCCAGAGCAGCCCGGCTGAGCCTAAGACAGAACAATATAATCATTTTTGAACACAGGCCGTAATAAGTAAGCTATTCACCGGATGCAATCAATTATTTACTGCATACCATAATCAAGATCTATCTGTTTTTCCAGACAGGTTTTCTTTTCTCCTCAAAAGATGCAATGCCTTCCAGAGTATCTTCTGTTTTCATCAGGGTTTTAAGAAAATAATTGCTGACAAGATCAACGCCCTGAAAAAAGCTTGTGCCAATATGGCGTTTGACAGCTCTCTTGTTAATCCTGATGATCAGGGGACTTGACATTGTAATCTGTTTAATGGTTTCTTCCACAGTCTTTTCAAAATCTTCAACACTTGCAACCTTTGATACAAAACCAAGGGCCATGGATTCAGCAGCAGAATAGTTCCGGCCTGTTGTAAGGATTTCAATGGCCTTGGCAGGGCCGACAAGTTCAGGAAGCCTTAAGGCTGCATATGGCGGGAAAAAACCCAGTTTGATTTCAGGCTGACCAAAAATCGCCTTTTCAGACGCAATCACAATATCACAGGCAATGGCAAGCTCCATGCCTCCGCCAAGGCATGCACCATTGACTGCAGCTATGACCGGGATATCAATCATGTTGATCAGCTCAAAAATACGGTTAAAGGTCGCCACCATCTGATCAACATTGTCTGGTTTATGATCTCCCACTTCCACGCCTGCACAGAAACTTCTGCCTTCACCTGTGATGACTGCACATTTAAGGCTGTCATCAGCGGCAATTTTTTCAAGTTCCCGGTTAAGCTCATTCATCATGGGAATGTCCAGAACATTGTGTTTGGGCCTGTCAAGAATAATTCTTGCGACCTGATCATCCTTTTCAATTTGAATACATTGAGGTTCTGCCATATCAGCCTCCCAAATAAATAGTCCGGTTAATTGTTTTATCCTCTGATAACCCGCGGTGTGATCAGGTGGTGCTGGGGACAGATGGATTTCGGGTTCTGGTAACATGCGCCTGCAAATGCCTTGAGATAATCACGCAGAGCTGTCATTTTGACAATTTCATCCACCATACCCATTTTTGCGCAATAGGCAGGACGGGAATTATCATAATATTCCTTTGCAAGCTTGTTCATTTTTTCGATAATGGGTTCCAGCGGCCTGCCAGCATCCTTTTCCTTTACAAGCCTTCTTGAAAAACTTGCAGCAGCAGCTGTTTCACCGTGCATCACATAAATTTCAGTTGTGCCTATGCCAAGGGTGAATGCATTGTGACGGTTGGCTGTTGGCCCGCCCATTACATAATGTGCAGCAGCAGTACCCTTTCTCAAGGTAACAAGAATCATGGGAATATCAGTCTGCTGAATGGAATATATAAGAGACTGTCCAAGCCCTAAAAGCTCTGCTTTTTCAGCTATATCACCCACATCTATGCCTGAAGTATCCTGGAACCAGATCAAAGGTATCCTGTCGCGACCGCACAGAGTTACAAACTCATTCATCTTGATCAGACCCTGACGGTATAATTTGCCTCCGATTCCGCCGTAATCTGCATATTCAGGATAATCTTCACCAAGCCATCCCTGATTGTTTCCGATCATACCCACAAGGAATCCGTCTATCTTCACAAGGCCTGTATAAATTTCACGGCCATAATCAGGCCTGAATTCCATGTGTTCGCTGCCGTCCACAAGACGGGCCAGCACTTCTTTAAAATCATATATCTGTTTCTGGTTGAAGGGAATCAGGTGATAAAGATCCTCAGCAGGAAACCTTGGGGCCTTTGGCTTGGCAACCCTGAAAAACTTTGGATTATATGCAGGCATGTCCTTCATGTATTCCTTGAGACCGTCAAGAACGCCTTTTTCCTCTTCATACACATACCTGAAAAATCCTGTTTCATTATAATGTATGTCCACTGATCCAGGGGGTTTGGCCTTGTATTGCTTGGCTGCGGCAATGAGCTGTTCCGCACCTTCCAGGTCAAAATACCCCTTTGGAGACATTCCGCTTAGAATTCCGCCACCGCCAACTGCAATATTGCAGTCTTTGTGTGCGAACAAAATGGTAGGGCTTATGCCCTGATACCCGCCGCCGGCAGGGTTGGTGCCATAGATACCTGCCAGAACAGGGATACCCATCTGCTCAAGCTCTGCATGACGGTAAAATGTTGTGCCGCTTCCCCTTCTGTTGGCATAAAATTTCTCCTGTTCAGTCAGTTTTACACCACTGCAGTTCACAAGCCATACAAGTGGAATATTAAGCCGTTTGGACAGGTTTGTTGCCCTGAATATATTTTCAGGCTGTCCCGGAAGCCAGGCACCTGCCATGACCTTATTGTCAAAACCTGCAACCACACACCATTTGCCGGAAATCTTGGCAAGGCCGTCTATCACATTTGTAGTGTTTTCAGCATTGTCCTCAGGATTGAAAATTGTGTGCAGAGGGGTCCAGGTACCGGGATCAACCAGATATTCAAGCCTCTGCCATACTGTCATTGCTCCACGTGAATTAATTTTTTCGGTCGGCAGTCCGGCATTCTTAACTTTTTCTATTTCAGCATCTATTCCTGCTTCCACTTCCTTGATCTGTTCCACATTCTTCTTTGAGCTTAACAATTGTCCCTTATTAAGCTCCTTGCCAAATTCTGCCATTTTTTCAAAATATTGTCTCATACGTCACTCCCGGTACAATTTAAGTTTTCATCCTTATATTAATACTTCCCTGCAAGGAGAAGCCTGCCACCTGTCATGAAACGATGCGGACTGATCCTGCCCGCTGTCCTGAAACCTGCTTGACTTTATTGGTCTGTTTAAGTATAGACCAGAATTGTTCTGTTTTAAAAAAGGCCTGATTCCGGCAAAAAAACAACCAGAGATTTTTTGAACAAAGGAGACAAAAATGACCACAGAAATTCTAGCGCCCATGCCCGGGACAATCTTCCAGATCAATGTTGCAGAAGGTGATGATGTTATTGAAGGCCAGGAAATCCTCGTTCTTGAAGCCATGAAAATGGAAAATCCCATTGTTGCAGCCGCAGGCGGCAAGGTAAAGGAAATCAAAGTAAAAAAAGATGACAAGGTTGCTGCCAAACAATTGCTTGTGGTTATTGAATAAGCTCTTATTTTTTTCACTTTGACCTTTCAGCCGGACAGGTGCTGTCTAAACTGTATTCTGTCCGGCAATTCCCGCCATTGTTTAAAACCAGATTATCCCTTGTGTTTCACACAATAAAACAGTGTTCTAACGCTCCTAAAATGAAATAATTCCCTGAATTTGTCAAGCTATTTTTCAGCTATATTTTAACTTTTTTCTTGACAAGTTTATCAAATTTGAGATTATATTGCAATCATGATATGAAACAATGTTTTGAAATACAGAACAACGATGGGGCAAATGAGTATTCAGACCAAAGAAATGAGCCTTAAAGAGGCTGTGAAAAAATTTGTCAGACCCAATGACCATGTTTCCATCGGAGGATTCACACTGAACCGCAATCCAATGGCGGCAGTACACGAAATAATCCGCCAGAAAATAAATGGTCTTCATGTATATGCCCATTCCAACGGACAGGGGCTGGATGAGCTTATCGGAGCAGGCTGTGTTTCAAACCTGGAAATTGCATATGCAGGAAACGGCAGGTTTGCTCCAACCTGTATCTGTTTCAGGCGTCATGTGCTTGAAAATAAAATTGCAGTGGAAGATTATACAAATTTTCAGATGGCTCTGCGCTTTCTGGCAGGGGCCATGGGAGTTCCTTTTCTTCCCACCATGTCATCCCTTGGGACAGATATCATTGCCAGATGGGGTTTTGACATGAAAATGAGGCAGAAGAATAAAAAAATCAGCCCAAAAAAACTTGTTGTCATGGAAAACCCATTTTCAAGGGATGAAAATCCTGAAAAACTTGTACTGGTTCCTGCAATACAGCCCGATGTAACCCTTATCCATGTTCAGCAGGCAGATATCACAGGAACATGCAGGATAAGCGGGCTTACATTTGCAGATGTGGATCAGGCAAAAGCAGCCCGCCATGTGATTGTAACCTGTGACGAGCTTGTTGAGCCGGGCACACTGAACATGCAGCCCCAGTGCAACCAGCTTCCTTCATTCTGCGTGGACGCAGTTGTTCATGTGCCGTTTGGAGCTTATCCAACAGCATGTTTCGGGTTTTATGACTATGATGCGCAATTTTTAAATCAGTATCGTGAAATGGCGGGAAATGATGAAAAATTTGCAGAATATGTGAACACATATATTAAAGATAAAAATCACAGGCAATATCTTGAAAAGGCCTGTGGCAGCCGCCTTGACACAATAAAGGCTGATCCTGAAACAGGATATTCCATCAGGATGAAAAGAACACAATGAAATATTCTTTAAAGGAAATCATGGTAATTGCAGCAGCCCGCAGAATAAAAAATCATGATATTGTATTCTGCGGCACAGGCATATCCATGGTGGCAGCAGTTGCTGCCAAACATATCCATGCCCCTGAAAGCATAATATTTTTTGAAACAGGAGCAATTGACTCAAAGCTTGAAAGCCTGCCTTTAGCTGTTTCCGATTCAAGGGTCATGTACAGGGCACAGGCTTTCTGTTCTCTTATTGAATCCTTTTCCTTCATGCAGAACCGCAAGACAGGGGCAAATATTGTTGGAATCATGGGAGCCGCCCAGATTGATCCATTTGGCAATCTCAATTCGACCATGACAGGAGAGCTGACAAGCCCTGAAGCAAGGTTTCCAGGCAGCGGAGGCGCGTGTGATGTGGCCTCGTTTGTGGATACCACATTGATATTCATGAAACTTGAAAAACGCAAATTTGTGCCATCCCTGCCCTATATCACAAGCCCGGGATGGCTCGATGGCCATGATTCAAGAAAACAGGCAGGCCTGCCTGCAAACGGTCCTTCTGCCGTTATCACCGACATGGGAATCATGGGTTTTGACCCCATATCAAAACGCATGATTCTAAAAGAATTCTATCCAGGTATAAAGCCTGACACAATAAGGGAGAACACAAGCTTTGACATTGACATATCAACTGCCGTGGAAACTTTCCCTCCTGAAAAAGAAGAACTTGAAATCCTGAGAAAAAAAACCGATCCTGACAGGCTGATCATCAACTAAAGGAAACTTTCATGAATTCCCCGAAAAAAAATCCCAATTCAATAGAAAAAGCTCTTGATATAATGCTCAAATTCCAGGATGTCAAGCCTTCATGGGGTATCAGGGAATTAAGCCATGAGCTTGGATTCAGCCCGGCAACGGTGCAGAGGATCCTGCAGATTTTAAAGTCATATGAATTTGTAAGACAGGATCCCGGAACCAGGCAATATTATATCGGCAATATTTTTTACAGATTCCTGGAAAACCTGAATTCTTCCAACAACCTTGCCCGCACCGGGCGAAGGCACATGGAAGAGGTAGCCTGTGCAACTCTTGAAACCGTTCATCTCAATATTATCGAAGCAAGCGTGCGCATCTGCATTGACTGCATAGAATCCACCAAGGTTCTCAAGGCAGGAATGCCCATAGGCAATCAGTCTCCCCTTTATGCCGGAGCATCAGCCAAATGCCTGCTTGCCTTTTCAGATGAAAATTTCAAGAACAACTATTTTAAAACCGTTAAGATAAAACCCGTAACGGAAAACACCATTACCGGCATGGACAGGCTCCTTGCTGAACTGAAGCGGATAAGAAAACAGGGCTATGCACTGAGTTTAGGAGAAAGAACACCAGGCCTCGGATCAGTGAGCGCCCCTGTTTTTAATTATAGAAGACAGATCCTTGCAAGTCTGAGCCTTGCCATACCTGAAATCAGATTCAGACAAAAGGATCATCTTTCAGAGTGTATCAACATACTGACCAGGGCGGCCGATTCCTTTTCAAAGGCAATGGGATTGGACGCTGGCAACTTTTAATCTTTTAGGAGGCACAATGGATTTTCAATTGTCAAAGGAGCTTCAGATGCTCCAGAAAGAAATCAGAAATTTCGCAAAAAAACAGATCGAACCCTATGCAGATGAGTGGGATGAAAAACATTATCTGCCAGTTGACGAGGTAATGAGGCCCCTTGGGGAGCTCGGTTTTTTCGGAACTGTAATCCCTGAAGAATATGGCGGGGAAGACATGGGATTTCTGGCAGCCATGATAGTGACAGAGGAGCTTGCAAGGGTTTCCTCTTCTCTCAGGGTTCAGGTAAACATGCAGGTTCTAGGTTGTGCCTACACCATTTTCAGGTATGGCAATGAAGAGATAAAAAAGAAATACATTGAAAAACTGTGCACTGCCGAATACATTGGCGGATTCGGAATAACCGAACCAGACGCAGGTTCAGATGTAATGGCCATGTCAACAACAGCAGAGGACAAGGGAGATCACTGGCTTTTAAACGGTTCCAAGACCTGGATTTCCAATGCCCATGTGGCAGATGTCCTTATCTGCTATGCTTACACAGACAAGGCAGCAGGTTCCAAAGGGCTTTCAGCCTTTGTAATTGAACCGAAAAATTTTGCAGGCATCAAGACATCAGGCCTGGACAAGCTTGGGTCACATTCTTCTCCAACAGGCGAAGTATTTCTTGATAATGTAAAGGTTCCCAAGGAAAATATCCTTGGCAAACCAGGCGACGGAGCAAAAATTGTATTTTCATCACTGAACCAGACAAGGCTTTCTGCTGCGGCAGGAGGAGTGGGGCTTGCCCAGGCATGCCTGGATGTGGCAACAAAATACTGCAATGAAAGAAAGCAGTTCGGCAAAAAAATCGGTGAATTCCAGATGAACCAGGATATGATTGCACAGATGACTGCCGAGATTGAAGCCGCCCGTCTTGTAACCTACAAGGCTGCATGGGCAAAGGATCAGGGCAAACTCAACAACGGGCTTGATGTTGCAATGGCAAAATACCTTGCAGGAGAAGCTGCAAGCAAGGCTGCCAATTACGCCATGAGAATTCTGGGTGCCTATGGATACTCAACTGAATATCCTGTTGCAAGATACTACAGAGACGCTCCCACCTATACAATGGTTGAAGGTTCTGCCAATATCTGCAAATGGATTATTGCCCTGGATCAGCTTGGCTTCAGAAAAGCCAACAGATAAATATGAAACAGATACGGGCTGCACAGCCAAAATTCATGCAGCCCGTATTTTCAGAACCCTTTAAAGGAGACACAATGGACCGGGATGAACTGATAAAAAAAACAGGCAAAACAGCACAGCTTTATTTTTCCACTGTAAAAGATGAGGACAAACCCTATAACCTGTGGAAATATTTTGACAAAGACCTTGCAAAAGACATGTCCCTTTATATTACGGGCCAGATGTATGCAAGAGAAAAAATACCGCACACCACAAGACAGCTCATCACCGTTGCCGCCCTCACCGTGCTTTCAAAACCTGAAGAACTGAAGCTTCATATCCATGCAGCGCTGAATGTGGGCTGCACAAAGGAACAGATTGCAGAGGTGATTTTTCAGACAAGTATCTATGGGGGAGTGCCTGCTACCAATACTGCGCTTGCAGCACTTAAACAGGTGCTGGAAGAACGGTCATCAGAATAAAGGGGAAGCTCAACCCTTACACTGGTCCATCCGCCCTGCACGCTTTCAAACATGACCCTGCCATTGTGAAGCTCAATAATTTCCTTTACAATGGCAAGGCCAAGGCCTGCGCCTCCATGGCGCAGAGACCTTGACTGTTCCACCCTGAAAAACTGGTGAAAAACCCTGTCAATATATTGTGCAGAAACCCCTTCTCCCTGATTTGCAATCTTTATTTCTGCCACACTGCCGGACATGACTGCTGAAATCTTAATTTTTCCTCCCTTTTTATTATATTTCAATGCATTGTCCACCAGGTTTGAAAATGCCCTTGTCAGTTTTTCACGGTCTGCGCGGACAGTCAGACCTTTTTCAACTGCTGATTCCATGGTGATATTCCATGAATCCGCAAAAACTGCATAATCATTTATCAGCGAATCAAGCACAAGGCTCAGGTCCACTTTTTCAGTTTCAAGTGCCCGCTGCATTTCCAGAGATGAAAGGTCAAGCAGGTTTTTCACAAGCTTTTCCATTCTCAGCACCTGCTCTGTCAGCCAGCAGATGTTTCGGGTATCCTTAAAAGAATTCAAAGAAGCTCCTGAATTGCCTATGTCATCAAGGGCAAGGCGCATCATGGTCAAAGGAGTTTTCAGCTCATGTGATGCATCTGCCAGAAGCTGCTGCTGACGGATAAAGGCATGTTCAAGACGTTCAAAAACCTGATTCAGGGTGCGGGCAAGGGTGGTGAATTCATCCACGTCCCCTTTTACCGGGATTCTGCGGTCAAGGTGTTTTTCCGTAATATCCCTTGCCATCTCATTTATTTTCTTCACCGGTCTTAGAATAATCCCCGCCACAAAATAGCTCAAACCCATCAGCACAAGCACGGAAAACACAAGGCCTGCTGCAAGGCCTACAAATATATCCCAAAGTTCCTCTGCAAGCTTTTCCATGGGCCTGCCTGCACATATGCGGAAGTTTTGCCCTCCTGAATCCATAAAAAATTTTTTTACACGGAATGTTACCCTGTCCGTACCTGTTGTGCCTGCCTGAATCTGAGCAGCTTTATTTTCAGGCATGGTGATTTTCATGGTAACCCCTGCATCAGTATCAGGTTCCTGAATATGAATCCTGCCGGCCATAACTGACTGATAAACCAGAGCGCCTGTATCCTGACGGTAAATTTTAATCCAGTAATGATTATCACCAGCATAAGTGGAAACCCTGGAATGCCCGTCAGGGTTACCGCCTGTGTTCGGTGCGGAACCAATCATATCAAGGGCGGTACGGGCAGCAGTTGCAAGATCCGAATCCATGATCCTGAAAGGCTGTTCCATCATCTCCCACAGGATAACGATTGAAAACACAAGGCTTGATACAAAACCTGCTACAGTTATCAACAAGGCTATTTTTCTGCGTACGCTCATCAGGGTTCATCCTTTATTATATATCCCACACCCCTGAGTGTATGAATAACTCCCTTCTGCCCTGTATCTCCTATCTTGCGTCTCAGGTTCTTGATATGCACATCCATGAAATTGGACATACTGAAAGGGTCAAAGCTGTCTCCCCATACATGTTCGGCAAGATTAAACCTGGATACTGCCCTGTTTTTATTGTACAAAAGAAATTCCAGTATTGAAAATTCCCTGGCTGTCAGCTCAATGGAACGCCCGGCCCTTGTTACCTCCCTGGTACCGGGATCAAGTTTCAGGTCCTTGACCTCCAGGGCAGGCTCTGCCATACCGGCAGACCGCCTGAGCAGTGCACGCACCCGCGCCATGAGTTCATCGAGTGAAAAGGGCTTGGCAAGATAATCATCTGCGCCCAGGTCAAGCCCGCGTATCTTGTCATCTGTTTTTATCCTGGCCGTGAGCATGAGGACAGGAGTTGATATGCCGGATTTTCTGATCTCCTGGAGTACAGACAATCCATCCAGTTCGGGAAGCATTATGTCAAGAATAACAAGGTCAAAGCCTGTATCAAACAGCCTGGTTAATGCCTGTTCCCCGTCAATTGCCGTTTCCACAATATAACGCCGGGTCTCAAAGCTGTGCCTGAGCTGCTCAAGCAGGTCCTGCTCATCATCCACAATCAAAATTTTCATTTTCCCACCATCTGCATTTCTTTCAATGTACAATAGGTCACATGATTTTTTTTGTCAATTCCAGGTCAGATCAGACTGATGCAGCCTTTTTATATTTTTTTATCATGAATTGCTGACACCTATGATTTTTGCTTGACACCCCATGGTAATATTGATATAAGTCCTCTTGTTTTTCGGGCGATTAACTCAGCTGGGAGAGTGCAACCCTTACAAGGTTGAAGTCGCAGGTTCGATCCCTGCATCGCCCACCAGAAAAAACACTCAAGGGGGTGTAGTTCAGTTTGGTTAGAACGCTTGCCTGTCACGCAAGAGGCCGCGAGTTCGAGTCTCGTCACTCCCGCCACAATAAATCAAAAGGGAATCTGAAAAATCAGATTCCCTTTTTTAGTGTTTTACAGCCCATGTGCACCATACAGCAAAGTTCAGTAAAATAATTTTCCTGATGTCATGCCATGTTTTCGATTTCCCTTATTATGGCATCTGCCATGGCCTTTGTCCCCACAGGAGCTGAGCCGTTGCTGCCTGCCACAAGATCAGCCGTCAGGATGCCTTTTTCAAGCACAGAAGAGACTGCATTTTCAATTGCACATGCAGGCTCTGTCAGATCAAAGCTGTAATTAAGCATCATTGCAGCAGACAGAATCTGGGCAATGGGATTGGCAACCCCTTTTCCTGCAATATCAGGGGCAGAACCGCCTGCCGGCTCATACAGGCCGAATTTGTTTTCATTCAGGCTTGCAGAAGCTAAAAGCCCCATTGAGCCTGTGATCATTGCGCATTCATCGGAAATAATATCTCCAAACATATTGCCGCACAAAAGCACATCAAACTGATGGGGATTTCTTATGAGCTGCATTGTGGCATTATCAATATAGATATGATCGAGTTCTATGCCTGGAAAATCCTTTGCAGTTTCTGTAACAGTCTGTCTCCATAACACCATGGACGAAAGCACATTGGCCTTGTCTACGGAGGTCACTTTTCCATTTCTCTTTCCTGCTGCTTCAAAGGCAATTCTTGCAATTCTCTGTATTTCGTATCTTTTATATGACATTGTATCAAAGGCTCGTTCATCAGGGCCTGAACCTTCCCTGCCCTTGGGATCTCCAAAATATATTCCTCCTGTCAGCTCTCTTACACACAGAACGTCAAAGCCCTTGTTCACTATTGCAGATTTAAGCGGAGAGGCTTTGGCAAGCCTGGGAAATATTTTTGCAGGCCTTAAATTGCAATAAAGTTCAAAATATTTTCTCAATGGAAGCAGGGCCCCGCGTTCAGGCTGCTCATCAGGCGGAAGATTTTCCCATTCAGGCCCGCCCACGGAACCAAATAAAATTGCATCACTTTGTCTGCATAGATTCAGGGTTGAGTCGGGCAGGGCCCTGCCCTGGCTGTCTATGGCAGCTCCTCCCACATCAGCCCATTCATATTCCATGTCAAGGCCATAAACAGATGCTGTCCTTTTAAGCACCCTCACTGCCTGCTCCATAACCTCCGGCCCGATTCCATCGCCGGGCAGCACTGCGATTTTTTTCAATATTCTGATCTCCTGTAGTAAATTATTTATTCAAACCGGATTGATTTTATAATATCTGCCATAATATGCAATAATTAATTTAATTATTATAAAAAAAGTTTAACTATACTGGATTAAACCAGCATAAACAAATCCGGTTAACCAGCGACAAGGACGATTTTTATACAAATTGATAATTAAAAATGACGAGAAACCGGGGCAGATATTATTGCTGCCCCGGCCATGTTTGATTTTCAGACTTTTATTACTCTTTTTGCAGAAAGACCTTTTTCATTTTCCTCAATTTCAAATTGTACCCGCTCTCCTTCTGAAAGTGTTTTGAATCCAGGCATTTCAATGGCTGAAAAGTGAACAAACACATCTTCACCGTTTTCCTGCTCAATAAATCCAAATCCTTTCTTTGAATTAAACCATTTGATTGTTCCTTCCACCAAAATTTTTCCTCCTTGATTTAGTATTAACCAACCATACCTATGAAAAATTTGCTCTGGAAACACTTTCAAGCAGAGCAATACTTCAAAGCTCAGGATCATCGTAATAATGGATTATTACGTCATTTTAAAAATTGCAAGAAAAAAAAAGGGAGGCGATTAAAAAATCGCCCCCCGTCTTTTGTTGGTATGAGTTAAAAAGTTTTACTTATTTTCTGTTTCCATATTCAGCATAAGTCATTGCAGCAAGCCTGTAAACAAGATGAGCCATCTTTGAAAACGGCAGAAATGCGAACAGGTTGAAAATCGCAATCAGATGCAGAAAATAAAAGAAATTGGCAGTATATGCCATATGGGCAAGTCTTGCCATTTCCGTGAGCATACCTGTAAGACCAAGAGCAAAGACCACACCAAGAATAAACCAGTCTTTATAAGAAGTGATCTGATCTTCTTTTTTATCCAGCCTGTTCTTGATCATAAGAGCACTGCCTATGACAAGGGCAACTCCTGAAATATTGGCAAGCCATTTTACAGGATTAAGCTGTGAATAGGGACCAGGTGATTTTGCAATGTAAAGCATGATAAAACCTATGCTTGTTACAATGAAAAGCCCGATAAATGAATACAGCACCATCATATGGGGAGTTGCTCTGTCCTTGTTTGATTCACATTCATTGAATTTGTCATGGCGAAGCACCACAGGTACAACCTTGATCAAGGCCTGGAAAAGAGCCTTGTAATCAAGTGATTTCTTGTCGGTTTTTCCCTCAAGCACTGCATTTTCATGAATATCACTCAGAAAATTCTTAAGGCTGAGGAAAAATATGACAACCACTGCAGTTGCAATGGGAACAAATGTCAGATCCACAAACCAGGTTGAAAAAAAATCAGCCTGTGCAATCACATGTTCTGCACCTTCATGGACATGTGACCATGATACCCCGAATACATTGAATATTTTGGTCATGGTCTCCTTGCCGTAAACGGTAATTATTGACAGGATGGCAAACCAGATTGCAGGGATACCCAGAAGCAGGGGCAGCTTTTTGGGATCATTTACCGCGTTTGCCAATGCCTTTGGCCTTGCATATTCTGAAATCGCAATGGATCTTACAGCAGAAAGCACATCTCCGGGAGCCGCCCCTCTTGGACACATATCTGAGCAGTCTCCGCACTGATGGCAAAGCCATATATCACCGTTTTTCACAAGTTTATCTTTAAGACCCCAGGAAGCTGCAATCATTTCCTTTCTGGGGAAAGGGCTGTCTTCAGGAGCAATGGGGCAGGCAACCGAACAGGTGGCGCACTGGAAGCATTTTTTCAGAGTTTCGCCGCCAAACCCTTTTACCTGAGCAATAAAGTCAAGATCAGGTTGAACAAGATATTTTTCAGTCATATTTACATACCTCCTAAACTATTTTTATCAAAATAGTTCTGATTAGAATCCCTTAAAAGGATTCGGGCCAAGGTCTTCAACTTCTTCGACAAAGGCGTTGATTATTTCGGGAAGTTTGTCATATTCATCAATGGCAATCTCTGCAAAGGCCACACGTTCTTCTTCAAGTGCGAGACTTGAAAGGGCGTCTCCGATCTTCTTAACCCTGACCTCTGCCAGCTCAGAACCTTTCACAAAATGGCATTGATAATCATCACCATGTTTGCACCCGATCAGAATAACACCGTCCATACCCTGGGCAAGTGCATCCTTGATCCAGATTGTATTGACAGAACCAAGGCATCTTACAGGAATAAACCTGACATTTGGTGAATAATCCATTCTGTTCATGCCAACCATGTCAAGAGCAGGGAAGGCGTCATTCTCGCAGATAAGAGCAAGGAACCTGAATGGAGGCTCATCATAGTCATCTTCTGAAGGAACGCCAACAGCCTTAACCTGAGAACCTATGGAATCAATACTGTAGTCAGCAAAGGAAATAATTCTTTCAGGACATGCACCCATACATGTTCCGCATCTGCGGCATCTTGTGGGATTGGCCTTTGGAGTTCCTTTTTCATCATCATCAAGTGCGCCAAAAGGACACTCAACAGTACAGCGTTTACACTGGGTACATCTCTGGAAGAAGAATTCAGGATATGTCATGTCTCCTGATCTTGGATGTACTGCCATACCTCTGTTGGCACTTTCAATACACTGAATCGCCTTGAGAGCTGCACCTGCGGCATCTTCAATGGATTCTTCAATTGTCATGGAGCGCCTGATTGCACCTGCTGCATAAATACCTGTTCTCTGTGTTTCATAGGGAAAGCAGATGTAATTGGAGTCAGCATACTGACCAAAAATATCATTATCCCTGAATCCAGGGCCCTGACGGTATGCAAGATTGATAACAGGATCATCCTTTGTCACAGGCACCATTCCTGCTGCCACGACAACCATGTCTGCCTTGATGGCAAGGTTCTCGCCAAGAAGGGTATTTTCTGCGGTAACTGCAAGTCCGTTACCCTGCTGTTCAACCTTTGTTACAGCACCTTTGGTCATGAATACACCGTCATCCTGCTGCATACTCTTGTAAAAATATTCCTGCAGGCCAGGGGTTTTCATGTGCTGGTAAATAATATATGCTTTTCCATCTGCATAGTCTTCCCTGACATAGCGGGCCTGTTTCAAAGCAACCTGGCTTGTTACAGAACCTGTGTATTCAAAATCGGCATCATCTTCATCTTTGCCCGGAGACTGGATAAATACAATATTCTTGGCTTCCTTGCCGTCAGACGGTCTTACGATCTTGCCTTTTGCTGCAATTTTTTCAAACTCATCATTTGTAACCACATCAGGAAGATCAATACCAAGATGGGCATATTCCTCGCCTTCAAGCTCGGCAGGACGCCAACCTGCGGCAAGAACCACAGCACCATAAAGCTCTCCGTCCGGGTCAAGCTGAAGAATATCAACCCTTCCTTCATTATATTCAAGATATTTGGCATGCTGTGCTTCTGCATCAAGTTCCTTGCCGTTTTCATCCACCAGCATTTCCTCTGGCAGTGGGAAGGGAACATCAAAAGGAATCTTTTCACCCGGTTTCTTGAAGGTTACTGTAAATTCACCAGGCTGCCCTGCAATACGGGCAACTTCTGTTCCGGTTCTGACATCAATGTTTGAAAAAGATTCAATTTCTGCAATCAAATCATTGACCACAGGAGTCTGAAGATTTTCAAACGGCTCTGAAACCGGCATCTGGCTTCTTAAGTTTGCAGCATATCCACCAAGTTTGTCAGTTTTTTCAACAATGGTAACCTCGTATCCTGCCTTTGCAGCATCAAGCGCTGCTGCCATGCCTGTAACCCCGCCTCCAAGAACCAGAATCTTTTTGGAAAATGTTTCTGTTTTATAAGGCTCGGGCAGTTTAACCTTTTCAACCCTGATCATACCCATTTTAATATAATCTTCAGCCTTCATCTGAACAGGATCAAAATGTTCTTCATCATCCTTCTGATCCTCTGTCAGCATGGGATATGTTTCCCTTGGATGGGGCCATACAACGCCTTCTCTCAGGTTTACTCTCTCAACGATACACCCTTCAAAATTGAATACATCAAAATTAACACGCCTTGAGCAGGCTGCAATAACCATTGCATTTACTTTTCCGTCATCAATATCCTTTTGAATCAGCTGAACCCCTTCCTTGCTGCAAAGAAATGGATGACAGGTACAATTAACCCCCTCTTCATCCGGCACATCGACCAGGGCTTCCATATCGAGGGCATCACCGATTCCGCAACCTGTGCATATATATACACCATATTTTTTATCCATGATTCTCCTCTACCTCCTTACAAGGGTCTGAATGGCTTTGAGTGCCATGCCTGTGGCATTCTGGTTGGATGTAACAACATCGGCCGGTTTATTGGCGCACCCTGCTGCAAACATTCCGCCTTTTTTAAAATCATTAACAATAAATCCGTCAGGATTAAAGTTCAGATCTGCATTGGGTCTGTCAATGGCTGCATTGGGCTGCATGCCTGTGGCCAGAACCAGCATATCCACAGTCTGCCTGATTTTTTCGCCGGTTATTGTGTCCTCGGCAACAAGATTGATATTACCAGTGCCTGCCTCTTCACTTACTTCTGCGACCTTGCCCTTGACAAAGAAGATATTTTCATCTTTTTTCAGGTTCGCATAAAATTTCTCATATTTTCTGCCCGGAGTTCTAAGATCAATATAATAAATATAAATCTTTGCATCTGGGTACTGTGCTCTCAGATAAGTTGCATGCTTTAAAGAAGCCATGCAGCAGATATAGGAGCAATACGGCAGATGATTTTCATCCCTGGACCCTGCACATTGTGCAAATGCGATTGTTTCAGGAGCCTTGTTATCTGAGGGACGTACAATTTTACCTTCTGTGGGGCCATTGTTAGATGCCATTCTTTCAAGCATCATATTTGTAATAATATTCTGGTAACGGCCAAACCCAAGATTGTCAATTCTTGTGGCATCATAGGGAGACCATCCTGTAGCCCAGACAATGGCACCGACCTTGAGATCAAAAACCTTTTCAGCCATGTCAAAATCCACAGCATCATATTTACAGGCTGCCTTGACCTTGTCACGGTCATCTGTACTCATGGCAGGATCCATGACATACCTCATTGGAAATGCCATATTATGCGGCAGGTATGCAGCTTTTTTTCTGTCCATGCCAAAATTGAATTCATTGGAAATTTCTGTCTCACAGACTTTTTCACATTCTCCGCAGGCAGTACAGTTCTCATTTACATACCTTGGGGAAGTTTTTATTGTTACAGTATAATCCCCGGCATCTCCCTCTACCTTCTGTACCTCTGACAGGGTGAAAACCTTGATGTTTTTATTATCTTTGAGCCTTCTGTAATTAATTTCAAGTCCGCAGGTTGGCGGACACAGTTTGGGGAAGTAGTGTTTAAGCTGGGATACTCTTCCACCAAGGGATGCTTCCTTTTCCACAAGGAAAACCTCATACCCCACTTCGGCAGCTTCCAGGGCGGTTGTGAGGCCGCTGATGCCGCCGCCAACTACCATAATGCTTCCACTTACCGGGGCTGATTTGTCAGTTGTCATTCTTGTCC